>CACOWO010000001.1 GCA_902630925.1 uncultured Pelagibacteraceae bacterium
AAGGGATTTATTACAAAACTCTTGAACAAGATTTTTCAAGCCATGGCTATCTGTATAAGTTCTTACAATTTTAGACGCAATTTTTGTATCGAAAATATTTTTAATTTTACACTTTAAAAAGAATTCCAAAGCATTTTTATCAAATCTTAAAAAATGACCTATCTTTAATATTTTTTCATTTTCTAAAACTGAAACCAAATTTGGAGCTTTAAAATTTTGTTTATTTGGTTGAATGATAAATACATTACCCTTTTCATCACAAATTTGAATTAAACTTAATTTATCTCTCTCAGGAATCTGAAGACCAGTTGCCTCAGTATCTATTGCAACACTATTTTTGAATGAATTAGCTACTTCCGAAGTTATGTCCTCTTTAAACTTAGTAATTTTCATATATAACTATTTTTAATACCATGAAAAATCAAATTTGCACAATTTTAGGTGGTGGGGGTTTTATAGGAAGATATCTTGTTCGAAATTTGACCAAGAAAAACTACAGATGTATTATTTCTACTAGAAAAGCCTTTCAAAAGGGTTATTTAAAAACACAAGCTACTCCAGGGGCTATAGAATTAATTGATTGGAACCCTAAAAATTTTTCTGAATTGAAAGAAGCAATTAAAAATTCAGATATAGTTATAAACTTAATTGGTATCTTATACGAAACTAGGAAACAAAAATTTTATAATATTCACACCAGCATACCCGAGGCAGTTGCTAAAATATGTGCTGAGTCTGATGTCAAAAAATTTATTCATGTATCTGCTATAGGAGCTAATGAAAATTCAAAGTCACTTTATCAAAAATCAAAATACCAAGGAGAGGCCAAGGCTTTAAATAATTTTAAAAACACTGTGATACTTAGACCAAGCGTTGTTTGTGGAACAGAAGATAATTTTACAAATCTTTTTTCAAAATTAAGTATTTTACCTATTATCCCAGTTGTAGGAATAAATTATAAATTTCAACCAATTTTAGTTGATGATGTTGCTGATGCTATAGTCCAAGCTATAGAATTAAAAGGCAATGAGAGAAAAATTTATGAAATTGGAGGACCAAAAGTAATTAGTTTTGGTGATATGGTTAAATCAATTCTAAAGACAATAAATAAAAAAAGATTTGTTGTACCTATGCCTATGCCCATTGCGAAAATTCAAAGTGCTATTACTGACCTTTTGCCTTTTCCACCAATCTTAACAAAAGACCAGTGTCAGATTTTATCAGAAGCTGATAATATAGTTTCAAATAATCATCTTACTTTA
The DNA here is from genome assembly GCA_902630925.1 of uncultured Pelagibacteraceae bacterium. GTDB lineage: Bacteria > Pseudomonadota > Alphaproteobacteria > Pelagibacterales > Pelagibacteraceae > Pelagilacustribacter. Next base: position 1,263 of record CACOWO010000001.1, read on the forward strand.
AAAGATTTAGAGATTGAACCGTCAGACGTAGAGGAAGAAATGAAGAAATGGTTATGGAGATATAAAGATGGCGGTCAGTTTGCGAAAGCTTAAATGAAAAGTATGACTTTACTATCAGGGTATATATATCTTGCTTTAGCGATTATCACAGGGATTGCTTCAAATGGTTTTTTAAAAACAACTGAGGGATTTTCAAAAATAAGCCCAACAATTTTTTGTGTAACAAGTATTGTGGTTTGTTTATTTTGTATTTCAAAAGCAATGACAATAATTCCAGTTGGCTTTACTTACGCAACATATGGCGCTTTAACCATTACTGCAGTAACTTTATTTGGTATTTTTAAATATAATCAAACTCCAAATATCTATGGGACTATAGGTTTAATCTTAATTATATTAGGTGTTATACTTTTAAATCTCTTTGGAAAAGTAAAATAAAACCCCAGGTAGAATCTAAATTTAATTAGCGACTCCTCATTATATATATTTTGTGCTAGATTTTTTTCTTTTTTAAAGAAAATGGGGGACATTCAAAATGAAAAAAATAAAAGCAATAATTGCTTCGTTGGCACTTTTCGCGATGTTTGCGGGAACAGCTGCCCAAGCAAAGGTAGAAATACAATGGTGGCATGCTTTTGGTGGAAGACTTGGTGAATTACTTGATGAACAAGTAAACAAGTTCAATGCATCACAAGACAAATACACTGTAGTTCATACTAGAAAAGGTAATTACTCAGAAACTCTTAACGCTGGTATCGCTGCATTCAGAGCTGGACAACATCCAAATATCCTTATGGTATTTGAAGTAGGAACAGCTAGTTTAATGGCAGCAAAAGGAGCTTACGTTCCTATGTACCAACTTATGAAAGATGCTGGTCAAAGATTTAATCCTAATGGATTTGTATCTGCTGTATCAGGTTATTATACGACAACAGATGGCAAAATGTTATCTATGCCGTATAACTCTTCAACGCCAGTTCTTTGGGTTAATAAAGACTTGATGAAAAAAGCAGGTTTAGATCCAGAGATGGACTTAAGTACTTGGAAAAGAGTTGGAAACGCACTTGATGCTGCGAAAGCAAAAGGTATTGATATGCCTTTCTGTACGTGTTGGCACAGCTGGGTTCACCTTGAAAACTTTTCAGCGTATCACAACATACCATTTGCAACTAAAGCCAATGGATTTGCTGGTTTAGACACTGAGTTAGCATTTAATAGCCCAGTACACATCAAGCACATTCAAACTTTAGGTAAATGGGCACAAGAAGGTAAATTTAAATACATGGGTAGAAGAAATGAAGCTGGTAAAAATTTTAGAGCTGGTGAATGCATGTTAATGACAGAGTCTTCTGCTGGTTATGCTGGTATCAAAAAAGAGGCAAAATTCGAATTTGGTATTAGACATTTACCTTACTATGGAGCAACTGAAGCACCTCAAAACACAATCATTGGTGGTTCATCTCTATGGGCATTATCTGGAAAATCTAAAGAGGAGAACAAAGCAACGGCAGCATTCTTAGCTTTCTTATCAAGAACTGATATTCAAGCTAAGTGGCACCAAGATACTGGTTATTTAGGTGTAACAACTGCAGCAGCTAAAAAAACTAAAAGTTCAGGCTTCTACAAAGCAAATCCTGGAACTGATTTAGCTGGAATACAGATGATGAGAAATAAAGTTACTCAAAACTCTAAAGGCTTACGTCTTGGATCTTTTGATCAGATAAGAGGTATTATCGATGAAGAGATGGAAGGAGTTTACAGCGGTAAGAAAACTGCTCAAGTAGCTTTAGACAGCGCTGTAAAAAGAGGTAATGTTCTTTTAAGAAGATTTGAAAGAGCTAACAAATAAATCAATTTAATGTATCAGGGGCGAGAGCCCCTGGTATACTTCTTAAGATCAAATGGAAAAAAGAGTTTTTTTTAAAGGCTGGTGGTTACCAGCACTGTTAGTTGCACCTCAGCTACTGATTTCTTTTGTCTTCTTTTTTTACCCATCCGGACAAGCCATTTGGAATTCTTTATTTTTACCAGATCCCTTTGGATTAAAGACAGAATTTGTAGGTTTAGATAATTTTAGATTTTTATTATCCGACCCTTATTATTTAGCAAGTTTTAAAACGACAATTATTTTTTCAACGGCAGTATCCGTTTCGTCCATGGCTTTAGGTTTATACTTAGCCGCTTTAGCCGATCGATTAATTAAAGGTGCTGGGGTTTATCAAACCTTATTAATTTGGCCTTACGCGATAGCACCAGCGATTGCAGGAGTGTTATGGTTATTTATGTTTAATGGAAATATTGGTTTAGCTTCTTATTATCTTAAAGCTTTAGGTTATGAATGGAATCATACTTTAAAAGGCGATCAAGCAATGTTTTTAGTTATTTTAGCCTCATCATGGGGAAGAATAAGTTACAACTTTTTGTTTTTTTTAGCAGGACTACAAGCAATTCCTAAATCAATTATAGAGGCAGCTGCAATAGATGGTGCTAGTTTTTGGAAACGATTTGGTACAATTGTAATACCTCTGCTTTCACCAATTACATTCTTTTTATTAGTAGTAAATATTGTCTATGCTTTCTTTGATACCTTTGGAGTAATACATACAATCACTTCCGGCGGACCTGAACAATCGACCACCATTCTTGTATATAAAGTATTCTCTGATGGGTTTGTGAGCCAAGACTTAGGATCAAGCGCGGCGCAATCCGTAATTCTTTTAGTCTTAGTTGGAATTTTAACTGTCATTCAATTTAAATATATAGAGAGAAAGGTTCATTATTAATGGTAGAGAAAAAGAAATCAGGATATTGGTTAACTCACCTTGGTTTAATTCTTGGGGTTTTATTTATATTCTTTCCAGTTTGGCTAACTTTTGTTGCATCCACTGTAACACAAGATGCAATAATTTATCCTCCATTACCAATGTTACCAGGAACAGAATTCTTTGAAAATTATGCTAATGCATTATTTAGAGGATCACCAGAAGGGTACGGAGCCAAAGTTCCTGTTATAAAAATGATGATGAACTCAGCAATCATGGCAATAGGAATTACAGTTGGAAAAATTATTATCTCATTATTGTCAGCTTTTGCATTTGTTTATTTTAGATTTCCTTTTAGAAATTTATGCTTCTGGTTAATTTTTATTACTCTAATGCTTCCAGTAGAAGTAAGAATAGTTCCAACTTATGAAGTTGTTGCAAATTTAAATTTATTAAACTCTTACACGGGATTAATCTTCCCGTTAATTGCATCAGCTACGGCAACTTTCTTATTTAGACAATTTTTCATGACGATACCTGATGAAATGGTCGAAGCAGCTAGAATGGACGGATGTAGCCCAATGCGTTTCTTTTTTGATATATTAGTTCCAATTAGTAAAACTAATATTGCAGCTTTATTTGTTATTTTATTTATTTTTGGTTGGAATCAATATTTATGGCCACTATTAATGACAACCGATCCTGATATGAGAACTATTGTAATGGCGATCGACTCAATGATACCTACAGGCGATGACTATGCACACTGGCCAACGGTTATGGCAACAGCAATGTTAGCAATGGTACCACCAGTAATAGTGGTAATAAGTATGCAAAAGTTTTTTGTTAAAGGATTATTAGAAAGCGATAAATAATGTCTCAAATTAGTTTACAAAATCTAAAGAAATCTTTTGGTAAAACGCAGGTTATTCACGACCTGAGCATTGATGTCAAAGACGGCGAACTAATTGTAATTGTTGGACCCTCAGGATGTGGAAAATCAACTTTATTAAGAATGGTTGCGGGGCTAGAAGATGCTAATGAAGGAAATATTTTAATTGATAATAAAAAAGTAAACGAGCTTGAACCTATGGAGCGAAATATTGCAATGGTATTTCAAAATTACGCTCTTTATCCGCACATGACTGTTTTTGGTAACATGGCTTATGGTTTAAAAATTGCAAAAGTACCAAAGGAAGAAATTGAATCTAGAGTTCAAAAAGCTGCTGAAATTTTAGAGCTTGGAGAATTATTAGAGAGAAAACCCAATCAATTATCTGGCGGACAAAGACAAAGAGTTGCCATGGGAAGAGCGATTGTAAGAAACCCTGTGGCTTTTTTATTTGATGAACCCTTATCAAATCTTGATGCTAAATTAAGAGTTCAAATGAGATTAGAGATTAAAAAACTTCAAACTCAATTAAAAACTACTTCTCTTTACGTAACACATGATCAAGTTGAAGCGATGACTTTAGCTGATCGTATGATTGTAATGAACGAAGGTAATGTAGAACATATTGGAACACCTTTAGAAGTATACACAAAACCTAAAACTTTATTCACGGCTCAATTTATCGGAAGTCCTGCAATGAATATTTTAAAAGGTAATTGTGGAGGTAACAAATTGATTTTGGCAAACAAAGCTTCACTTTCAGTGAATTCAAAATTTAATGGACCTGTTAATATAGGTATGCGACCTGAAGATTTTGAATTAGATCAAAATGGTCCAATCAAGTTAAAAGTTGAACTTGTAGAGCTGATCGGAGCTAATACACTTATTCATGGTAAACTTGAAAATAGTAATGAAATTTTAGTTGCAAGTATCTCAGGTGTTGTTAAAGAAGATACTATTGGAAAAAATATTAATCTTTCCATTCAAAATGACAAACTACACCTGTTTGATACTAATACTGATTTGAGGATTAATTGATCAATCCATTTTTAACGAAACCTAACTACATAAGAATTTACGGCCACAGAGGAGCTAGAGGCGATATTGTTGAAAACTCAATCTCTGGTTTTAAATATACTTTTGATCTTGGTATTAAAGCTGTTGAGTTTGATGTTGTAATTTCAAAAGATAATATTCCAACAATATTTCATGATTACAGATTAAATCCTGATTTAGTTAAAGATGCTTCAGGGAACTGGATCACAGATAAAAGCATGAAATTAGTGGAACTGACTTATGAGCAAATTAGCAAGTATAGTATTGGAAGTATAAAACCTGAAACAAAGTACGCAAAAAGATTTAAAAATCAAAAACCTATTACAGGAGAAAAAATACCAAAATTAACTGATTTCTTTAAATTAGTGACGGAAGATAAATATAAAGATGTATTTTTAAATTTAGAAATTAAATCAACTCCCACACAAGAAAATGTAACACCAGATCCAGAAAAAATGGTTTCCTTAATCCTTAAAGATATTAAAGATTTTAAACTTGAAGATAGAACTTTAATCACTTCTTATGATTTTAGAATTTTATATGCTCTTAAAAAACAAAACCCAAATATCCTAAGAGGATTTATTACTCTACAACAAGGACTTTCAATAACTAAAAAGAATATTTACGAGAACTCTCCATGGATGGTTAAAAACTATCCTATGGAAGAATTATTTTTGCTACCAAATATTATTAAATCATTAGAGGGACATGTATGGAGTGTTTTCTACCGAGATGTTACAAAACAAAATGTAGAATTAGCACATAAGCATGGTCTAGCCACTTGTGTTTGGACGGTGAATAGAGAACAAGATATTATTCGAATGATCGAGTACGGTGTAGATGGAATTATAACTGACTATCCAAAAAAAGTTCAAGAAATTTGTAAAGCAAAAAATATTTCTTGGTTTTAATTCTAAAACTTGATTTTTTTACTTTCTTGATATAAATACACGCATGGCAAAAAAAAAATATCAAAGAAATTGGCTAGAAAGAAAATTGGATGAATATAATCATACAATGGAACTTATTAGGACTATTCTACCTTTTTTAATCCTTTTGCTACAAATTTACATACTTACTAAACTCATTTAACACTTAGCCAAATATCAGCTATAATCTAAGGATGACTTTGTTGTTTTTATCACTAGCAGCTATTATCGCTATTGTTGTAATTTTAGTATCTGCAAAATTTATTAAAGCTGGATTTGAAGCAAGAAGTGAAGTTAAAGACCAAAAGACAAGTGAAAATGTTAGCCAAGAAGACGAAGAAATTTTAGATAAATTAAAAGAAAAAAACCTATCTCCTGAAGACCTTAAAAAAATTTATGAAGATCTTCAGAAGAAAAAATAGTCTTGATTATTAAAATAATCCTTTAGGAATTATAAAGTAATGTATCGCAAGCACGATTGCTACCGAAACACTTAATCCAAATATCATTTTAACAAAGTCTTTTCCAATTAGTGGAAAGACATATTTGAATTTATAATCCTTGTTCATAGTTGAAATTGCCAATTCTCTTCCACACAATAAGCCTACGAACACCCATGTCGTTGACATTGGTAAATCATTCAACTCTTTGAAGTAGAAAAGAACTGCAGCATAAATCACGTTGATGATCGTTGCTGATCGAGCATATCTCGTTCCAGTTTTTTCTAATACAACCTGTTGTATTGAGCCACCTCTAATATAGAAGATATAAAAAAGTAGAGCGGTAAAGTATGTTATTACAATTAAAAGTAATGAAAAATCTAATTGTCTAGGTAAGTACACAGCAATGTTTGCAACATCATGTGATAACCAAACCCACCATAACCAGCCTGACGATACCCAAACTGAATTTCGCCAAAAAGCAATCCATTTATCTCCTTTAACTTCATCAAGTTTCTCATTAATAAATTTAGAAACTGCAATCCAACAGAAGTAAGCAACTGTTGCCGCTATACCATAACCTACAATACTTTTTACAAGCATTTTTTCCAAAACAACTGTTGAGGCAAAGGCAGATAAAACTAAAAAAGTTGTAGATACTGGGATACCTATTCTTGTTAGTAGCAATAGAATTGCAGGCGCAACTGCATGGTACCACTGAATTTCTTGGAAAGGTATTCTTGTTAATCTTCCATAAGAAATGTCTCCATCATTGCTGTACCAACCCCATGTTATTGCAAAAATCATTACTAGTGATGCAGCACTTGCGAGCGTGTACCATTTAAACCATTTTTGTTTTGAGGCAATAAAAGTTCCGAGTGTTTGTATAGAGTCGTTAGCGATTACACTATAACCTGCTAATCCGAACCCTATAATCGTGTATATTAACGTAAGTTCCATATTATTTCCTTTTTGTCATTTTTTTATTGTTATTCTTGACATCCGAATCGTCATACTTAATAGAACTTTTAAAGGATGTTAAAAGTAAATCTAGTAAAGAATTTATTAATTTTTTTTTTGAAAAGGCCTTGGATCGCTTATAAAAATTTTTAGATAAAATTCAAACTTTAATTTTTTTTTAAACAAATAAATTATATTTCAATATTTCACGCAATCATTTCACGGGGTTTTTTAGTTAAAAATAATTTGGTAAAAACCTATTAAAAATAAAGGAATCTGTAATCCGAAGTTTGTGAGAATAGCTTTATCTTTTGAGAGAAAACCAGCAATTGTCCAGCCTACAACTCCAGCACCATGAAACATAATATTAATAGGGTACATATTAAGATTGGTAAGCAGTATTCCTGTTAGTACTAAAAAAGTACTTAACCACTTAAGGTATTTTTTAATAAATTCCATTTGAGTTTGAATTACCCTGAGGCCTTAACTTTTTTCTCAATAAATTCTGGAATGTCATCTTCTTTATCAAGAACCTCTTCTTTTGTGCCTTTAGGTTGAAATGCATATAATACGTGTAATTTACAATACGGAAATTCCCCTTCAGGCTTTCTCCCGCAGAAATAAAACTTTTCCTCATTAGGGTGTCCTATAGGCCATTTACAGGTTTGATCAGTTAACTCCTCTAAAGATTTAGGGTTTTCTGGTTCAAAATTTTTATCTAGTAAAATTGATTGAAATTTAGCTTTCCTTGAAATGGGGGCCGACCCTCTTCTTACAGGTCTATTTACCGAGGTTGAAGTCTGACTAGATTGTTTAGATGGAGCTCTCGCCTCCAAGTTTAATCTATGAGCTTTACCAATGACTGCATTTCGTGTGGTGTCACCTAGAGCTTCGGCTATCTGACTGGCAGTATGCCCTTTAGACCAGAGTTCTTTTAATTTAGCGACTTTTTCTTCTGTCCAACTCATAGTATATAATTACAATATTTAGTAATTATGAAAAACTTAGGACATAATGTTGGGGTTTAAAACACTAAAAGACCGCAAAGCTGTGAGTAGTTTTAGTTGTGCACAGTTTTTTTAATAAAAGGTTATAAGACTATCAATGGTTGAAATTACAAAAAAATATAAAATTGGATCAAGAAGATTTGGATTAATAAATTGGGTTGGAGCTTGGACTTTATATAAAAAAGAAGTCTTAAGATTTTTAATTGTTTGGATACAAACTATTTTTTCTCCACTAATTTCATCTTTACTCTTTTTACTTGTTTTATCTTTAGCTATAGGTGCAGATAGGGGAGATGTACTTGGTGTACCTTTTATAACTTTTTTAGCGCCAGGGTTGATTTCAATGCAAGTCATTCAACAATCTTTTTCCCACTCATCCTCATCTTTCATGATTGGAAAAATACAAGGTAATATCGTTGATTTACTTTACGCGCCATTGTCAGCAACTGAGGTTACCATTTCAATTGCACTTGCAGCAGTAACAAGAAGTGTGATGATAGCGATAGTTTCCATTATTGTATTTAAACTCATTATAGATATTGAGATCACAAACTATTTATTACTTATAATGTTTACTTTGCTTTCCTCCTTCATACTTGGAAACATAGGAATAATAGCGGGTTTATGGGCTGAAAAATTTGATCACATGGCAACGGTAACTAATTTTGTGATTGTTCCTTTATCTTTCTTATCGGGTACTTTTTATTCAATCGAAAGATTACCAGAATTTCTACAAATGATTAGTAAAGTTAATCCATTTTTTTATATGATAGATGGTTTTAGATACAGTTTTATAGGCAAAGCTGATGGATCAATATTTATTGGGTTGATATACTTATCAGTATTAAGCTTTGTTAGCTGGTTTGTTACTTATTTATTGTATAAAAAAGGATATAAAATCAAATCTTAAGAATGAGTGCAATATTAAATACATATAATAGAAAGAAAGTTTCTTTTACCAAAGGTAAAGGCGCTTTTCTTTATGGATCAAATGGGAAAAAATATTTAGATTTTGTTCAAGGAATAGCTGTCAATTGCTTAGGTCATGCTAATAATTATTTGATTAATTCAATTTCTAGACAATCTAAAAAATTATGGCATGTATCTAATGCATTTATTATTCCAGAACAAGAAAGATTAGCCAAGAGATTGAAGCAAAAAACATTTGCTGATTATGTTTTCTTTCAAAATTCTGGGGCTGAAGCTACAGAGGCAGCAATAAAATTTGCGAGAAGATATTTTTACTCAAAGGGTCAATCAAGAAAAAATAGGGTTTTGTGTATTAACAATAGTTTTCATGGAAGAACTCTTGCTGCTATTTTTGCTAGTAATAGCAAAAAAGCTACTGAGGGTTTTGGGCCTAAGGTAGATGGATTTGATCATTTTAATTTTGGCGATCATAAAAGTTTAGAAAAATCTATAACAAGCAGAACTGCTGCCATTATGGTTGAGACAATTTTGGGAGAAGGAGGAATAAAAGTAATTCCAGATTATTGTTTAGTAGGATTAAGAAAATTATGTAATAAAAAGAAAATTTTATTAATTTTAGATGAAGTCCAGTGTGGAATAGGAAGAAGCGGAAAATTTTTTGCATTCGAACACGCAAAAATAAAACCTGATATCGTCCCAATAGCAAAAGGGATAGGGGGTGGTTTTCCCATTGGCGCTGTACTAGTAAATAAAAAAGTAGCATCGGGAATGAAACCAGGAACTCATGGTTCTACATTTGGAGGAAATCCTTTAGCAATGAGTGCTGGAAATGCCGTAATGGATGTAATGTTTAAAAAAGGTTTTCTGAGCAATGTAACCAAAAACGGAAATCATTTTTTAAAAGGTCTCCATAAGTTAAAAGAAAAATATCCAAAAATAATTAAAGAAGTTAGAGGTAAAGGGTTACTAATTGGACTTTGTTTACATAAAGATCAAACTAAATTTATTCAAAAGTTAATGGACAATAAGCTTTTAACCATAAGAGCCGCTGAAAATGTAGTCAGACTTTTGCCTCCTTTAAATGTCACAAAGCAAGAAATAAATTTAGGTTTAAAAATATTAGATAAGGTTTGCAAAAACTACAGATGAAAAATTTTATAAATATATCCGATCATTCATTCAATGATCTAAGAGCTATTATAGATGAAGCAAAAGCTAGGAAGTTTAGCAGAAAAAATTTAAATAAATCAGCGCCAGATGAAGATAAACCTTTTGAAGGAAAATCTATGGCAATGATTTTTGAAAAGCCATCTACAAGAACTAGAATGTCTTTTGATATTGCTGTGAAACAATTAGGCGGAACATCGATTATATTAAATCCAGATGGAATACATTACGGTAAAGGCGATGAAACACTTAAAGATACTGCAAAAGTTTTAACAGAGTACGTTGATATAGTAATGCTTAGAACGTCTTCTCATAAAAATCTTGAAGAGTTTGGAAAACATTTAGATATTCCTATTATTAATGGTTTGTCAGATGTAGGACATCCTTGTCAAATTATGTCAGATATTCTTACATACGAAGAAAGCAATGAGAATATCGAAGGTAAAAAAGTAGCCTGGTTAGGTGATGGAAACAATAATATGTCTAACTCTTTAATCGAAGCCGCAGGAAAATTTAAATTTAATTTAAGTATAGCCTGCCCTAAAAAATACTCTCCAAATAAAAAGATCTTATCTTGGGCAAAAAAAAATAGGGTAAATCTTATTATAACTTCGAAACCTGAAGAGGCTGTGAAAAATTCAGATTGCGTAATGACTGATAAATGGGTTTCAATGAACGATAAAGTTAATAAAAAAGCTAAGAAAAAAATTTTAAAGCCATTTCAAGTAAATAAAAAATTAATGAGCAAGGCAAATTCAGATGCAATTTTTATGCACTGCCTTCCAGTTGGAAGAGGGGAAGAGGTTACAGATGAGGTAATTGATGGAAAACAATCCGTTGTTTGGAGACAAGCTCTTAACAGGGTGCATGCACAAAAAAGTATAATTAAGTGGTGCCTAGACTAAGGTAACGGTTTTGGATTACTACTTTTGGAGTTCATATATAAAATTACAGAAGCTCTGTCCTTTTCTTTTCGTAATCCCGCAAAGGCCATTTTAGTTCCTTTAATATGAGCTTGAGGTTTGATTAGGTAGCTATTCATTTCTTCAAAAGACCATTCTTTTGCGTGAGCGATCATTGCTTTAGAATATTTGTAATCACTAATTGATCCTGAATTTCTACCAATTACACCCCATAAGTTGGGTCCAATCATATTTTTTCCACCAGCTGCAATTTGGTGACAGGCAGTGCATTTCTTAAAAACCTTTTCTCCGTGAGCAAGATCACCCATAGCTAAAAGAGCTTTAATATCTACAGCTTCTATAACTTTCGCTTCAGCGCTATCTGCGGAGGTATCGGTACTAGCTACCTCTAAACCTTCGATTTTGTAAGCTGACTCTTTGGGTTTCTCAACATGAAATAAAATATCAGTGAATTTTCCAATACCTATAATTATTAATGCAGTAAGAAGAACTGCAGCTATAATTTTATTTATTTCAAAACTGTCCATAATTTTGATAAAACCTATTTGACGTATAGCACGACTTTTATAAAAAAACTTAAATTACTTAATTTTTTTTTTGCGTCTTTGGGACGCATAATTATGAACAAAACTGTAATAATAATACCTTCACGGTTAGATGCTGCAAGATTACCCAACAAGCCATTGGAACTTATAAACAATAGAGAAATGATTCTTCATGTGTATGAGGCTGCAAAAAAAACTAATTCAGAAGTGTACGTGGCGACCCCTGATCAAAAAATAATTGATGTTGTTAATGATAATAAAGGTAAAGCAGTTCTTACATCAATTAATCATCAAACTGGGACAGATCGCGTTTATGAAGTTTTTAAGGGTCACTTAAATAGAGAACCCAATTTAATTGTAAATTTGCAAGGCGATATGCCAAATATTGAGCCCAAGGTCATATCAGATTTAATCAAATATATGCAACAAGGAAATTGTGATATTGGAACTTTGGCAAGTTCATTTAGTTCAGATGATGAACTAGCAGATGAGAACAACGTTAAAGTAGCTGTCAAAGGGCAATTAATTGCTGGCAAGTTTAGAGAAGCGATTGATTTCTTTAGAGTAAATAAAAAAAAATATGAAAATTATTATCATCATGTAGGTATTTATGCCTTTACTAGTAAAGCATTAGTAAGGTATGTAAGTTTAAAAAGATCTAAGCTTGAATTGGAAAGAAAACTAGAACAACTAAGAGCTCTTGAAAACTCAATGTTGATTCATGTTGGATATATCAACGCATCACCATTAAGTGTTGATACGAAAAATGATTTAATACAAGTTAGAAAAATTATGGAGAAAAATAATTAAAATGAAAATAGGAATTCAGGGAGAGCTTGGAGCTTATTCGCATATAGCTGTAGAAAATCTTTATAAAAATGTAGATATAAAAACCTGCGCAACATTTGAGGATACTTTTAAATTAGCTTACAACGATCAAAGTTATAAAATAGTGATTCCAATTGAAAATTCTTTAGCTGGAAGAGTTGCAGATATTCATTATCTTTTACCAAAATATAAATTACAAATTCATGGTGAATATTTTCTTCCAGTTGAACATAACCTACTTGGAAAACCTGACGCTTTAATTGAAGAAATTAAATATGTTAGAAGTCACGCACAAGCTATCAGCCAGTGTCAAAAAATTATAAATGAAAAAAATTTTCAATCTATAATTTCCGTAGATACTGCTGGATCTGCTAAAGATTTATCTAAAGGAAAAGATAAATCCATAGCTGCAATTGCATCAGAACTTTCAGCTAAAATGTATAATTTAAAAATACTAAAAAGGAATATCGAAGACGATAAAGGTAATGTTACAAGATTTTTAATTATGGGAAAAAATATTGAACAACCAGATTATGAAAAAAATAAAAAATATTTAACAAGCTGTATTTTCAGAGTTAAAAGCGAGCCATCAGCTCTTTATAAATGTCTAGGTGGATTTGCAACCAATCAAGTTAACCTAACAAAGTTAGAAAGCTTTTCAGTAAAAAATACTTTTGAACAAGCTAATTTCTATTTAGACATTGAAGGGCATTTAGAAGAACCTAAAGTGAAAAAGGCTTTAGAGGAATTAGGCTTCCACACAGAGACTTTAGACATCCTTGGAGTGTATGAATCTTCAGCATTTAGGCAAAAATAGTCCACAAAATTTAAATCTAGCCTTGTAGTATTTAAATTGATCTTGATATACTCATATTGAGGTTGGCATCAGGTGGATGTTTCATAAACCCGGTCAGGTCTGAAAAGAAGCAGCCGTAGTGAAAATTTTTCAGGTTGTTGCCTGCCTCTTTAAAATGACAAATAAAATTTTAGCACTTAAATATAGACCACAAGAGTTTAAAGATTTAATCGGGCAAGAGGTTATGGCCCAAACAATTACTAATGCAATTAAACTTGGAAGAACTCCAAATGCATATCTATTAACTGGAATAAGAGGTGTAGGTAAAACAACAACAGCTCGTTTAATTGCCAAAGCTTTAAACTGTCAGAAAAATGATGACTCTAAAATAAATTGTTCAGTTGAAAAATTTTGTCCAACTTGCCAAGAAATTATAAACTCGAATCATATTGATATTCTAGAAATGGATGCCGCATCTAAAACTGGAATAGATGACGTAAGAGAATTAATTGAAAATTCGAAGTACAGTCCAACTAGTGCAAAGTTTAAAATATTTATAATTGACGAAGTACACATGCTTTCAAAACAAGCATTTAATGGCTTACTTAAAACTTTAGAAGAGCCACCGCCAAGTTTAAAATTTATATTGGCAACCACAGAAGTAAGAAAAATACCCGTAACTATTTTATCAAGATGTCAGAGGTTTGATCTTAAAAGAGTCAGTGTGGAGCAACTTTGCGAGCATCTAAAGAAAATAGCAGATAAAGAAAAAGGAAAAATATCTGAGGATGCAATAAAACTGATTTCCAGAACTTCGGAGGGATCAGTTCGTGACGCCATATCATTGTTAGACAGAGCTTTAATTTCTCAAAGCATAAATGAAAACAAACAAATAGATGAACCCGAAGTTAGGATGATGTTAGGATTAGCAGATAAAAGTAAAGTAATCTCTCTTTTGAAAGAGGTTTTGAGCGGGAATGAAAAGGATGCTTCCAATATATTAAATGAATTAATAAACGATGGTTTGGATGCCAAAAACTTTCTTAATGATATTTTAGAGGTTCTTTATCTTTTTAGTAGAAGAATAAGCCTAGGACCAATTGAAAAAGATATGTCAGTGTCAGAAGCTGAAGCACAAATGATTGATCAGTATTCAAAAAATATTGACACACAAGACATAGGATTATTTTGGCAGCTTACACTAAAGACTATTGATGATTTAAGAATTGTTGGAAATGAAAACTTAATATTAGAAATGTATATAATGCAGTTATTACATTTAAAAAGTATAGACACAAAAAATCAAATTCCAAATTTAGAAAATGAAAGCAGCCGAATATCTAGCGATAATTTAATTGGAAAAAAAATTGATGATCAACCTGCAGATAATATTTCTAATCAAATAAAAAACCAATTGAAGAATGTTAATCAAATAAAAACAAGCCTAATGAAGAATCTATCCAATGAAAATCGTAACACAAAAATTGAGATATCAAGCTTTCAAGATTTAATTAATTTAGCTAATAAGGAAAAAGAAATAGAACTAAAGTATGATCTTGAGAGAAATGTTAAATTGGTAAGTTTTAATAGAGGAAAAATTGATATCAGTTTTAATGAAAAATTAAATAAAAATTTTATAAAGAACCTAACAGAAAAATTATTGTCATGGACCGGTGAAAGATGGATTATATCTTTAAGCAAAAATAGTGAAGCAAAAAGTCTTTATGAAAAAAATTTAGAAAATAAAGATAATATGATTGAAGAATTTAATAAAAGTAAAGTAGCACAAGATATAAAAAAAGTTTTCCCCGATGCAAAATTGGTTGATTTAACAGAAGAGGAATAAATGACAAATTTTTCTGATATGCTTTCAAAAGCTAAAGCTATGCAAGAGAAAATGAAAGAAGTCCAAAACCAAATTAAAAAAATTGAAGTAGAGGGCACAGCTGGAGGAAATCTTGTAAAAGTTTTATTGTCAGGGGATTATGAATTAAAATCTATTACTATTAGTGATGCTGCAAAAAAAGAAAGCCAAGAAATAATTAATGATTTAATAATTGCAGCTTATAATAATGCAA
This sequence comes from uncultured Pelagibacteraceae bacterium, assembly GCA_902630925.1. GTDB lineage: Bacteria > Pseudomonadota > Alphaproteobacteria > Pelagibacterales > Pelagibacteraceae > Pelagilacustribacter. The sequence continues at coordinate 16,576 of CACOWO010000001.1, forward strand.
AAGAAAATTTAAAAAAGAAATCTAACGAGGAGCTATCTAAAGTTACAGGCGGGCTTAACCTACCTTTAGATTTTAAACTTCCTTTCTAATGGATAATGAAATTCCAGAAATAAACGAATTAATTCAGCAATTTTCTAAATTGCCTGGCTTAGGACCTAAGTCAGCAAAAAGAATAATACTCAAGTTGATTAACAATAAAGACAATATGGTTAAACCTTTGGCTAAATCTTTAGCCGAGGTTTATAAAAAGGTAGTAAGGTGTGTGGATTGTGGAAATTTAAAAATAATAGACAAAGTATGTATTTGTTCTTCTGATAATTCTTATGATAAAATATGCGTTGTAGAAAATTTAGCTGATATGTGGGTTATCGATTCTGCTAATATTTACAAGGGTCATTACCATATTTTAGGAGGAACATTAAATTCTAACGAAAATTATGAGCAAAAAAATCTTCTTATTGAGTCTCTTGTTAAAAGGATCAAAAAAAATAATTTAAAAGAGGTGATTATTGCCACAAGTGCTACTGTTGAAGGCCAAACTACTGCTCACTACATCGAAGATACAATAAAAAACGACAATCTAAAGATCACTAAATTAGCACAAGGTCTACCTGTGGGTGGAGAGATTGAACAGTTAGATGATGGTACTTTATTTTCAGCGTTTAAAAATAGAGTCCCAGTTACCGGAAGTTAATTGCTAGCTTTCTTTTCTAATCTTTTTTGATGAAGCAAAGGCTCTGTATACCCAGATGGTTGAACTCGACCTTTAAACACAAGATCACAAGCAGCTGAAAAAGCTACAGATTTCTCAAAGTTATCAGACATTTTTTGATAAGCAGGATCATTCTTATTTTGCTCATCGACAATTTTTGCCATCTTCTTCATTACTTTCATCACTTGATCTTCTTTACAAATCCCGTGGTGCAACCAATTTGCAATATGTTGAGAAGAAATTCTAAGAGTTGCTCTGTCTTCCATAAGACCAACATTATTTATATCCGGAACTTTTGAGCAACCAACACCTTGATTGATCCATCTAACAACGTATCCTAAAATACCTTGAGCGTTATTTTCTAATTCACGGTTAATATCATCTATAGCCCAATTAGGTCTATCTGCTGTTGGTATTTCTAAAATATCATCAAGTTTAGCTTTAGATCTTGATTTAATTTTATTTTGTTCAGCAAATACATTCACTTTGTGATAATGCATTGAATGTAAAGTAGCTGCAGTAGGTGAAGGAACCCACGCACAATTAGCCCCAGATTTTGGATGACCTATTTTTTGGTCCATCATATTTGCCATCTGATCCGGCATAGCCCACATACCTTTCCCAATTTGAGCTTTACCTGAAAAACCACAACTTAATCCAATATCAACATTCCAGTTTTCATAAGTACCTAGCCAAGTAGATTTCTTCATGTCTCCTTTAAAGATCATTGGTCCAGCTTCAAAAGAAGTATGCATTTCATCACCAGTTCGATCTAAGAAACCTGTATTAATAAAAACTATTCTATTCTTAACTTGTCTAATGCACTCTTTTAAATTTACGGTTGTTCTTCTTTCTTCATCCATTATTCCGACTTTTATTGAGTATTTCTTAATTCCCAAAGCTTCTTCAACTTTCCCAAACAATGTATTAGTAAAAGCGACTTCTTCTGGTCCATGCATTTTTGGTTTGACGATATAAACTGATGCAGTTCTTGAATTTTTTCTGTTTATAAAGTCATGTAGAGCACATAAAGTCGCTATAAATACATCCATTATACCTTCAGGAATTTCTGTACCATCTTCGAGTATAATTGCAGGATTAGTCATCAAGTGCCCTACATTTCTATTTAACATTAATGCTCTTCCATGAAGAGTAATTTTATTCCCATCTCTTGATATATAAGTTCTGTCTGGATTTAATTTTCTAATAAATTTTTTTCCATTTTTTTCCACATCAGCTGTTAAATCACCTTTCATTAAACCCAACCAATTACGATAGCATTTTACTTTATCTTCAGCATCAACTGCAGCAACTGAGTCCTCATTATCAATTATGGTTGAGAGAGCTGACTCAATAATGAAATCCGAGATCGATGCTTTATCTATTTTTCCAATAAAATGATTTGAATCAATAATAATATCAATATGCAGGTTATTATTTTTAAATAAAATTGAAGTTAATTTCTCTTTTTCGCCATTGTAACCAATGAATTGATCTTTATTTTTTAAATGAATTTCCTTATTGTCTAAAATAAAAACTATATCATTATCTCTAACTTTCATTCCTGAAATTTCATTCCATTTTCCTTTTTCAAGGGGTATAACTTCGTCTAAAAATTTTCTTACATAAGCTATAACCGTTTGAGCTCTTTTTTCATCAAACTCTTTACTTCTTTCACCGGGAATTACATCAGTTCCATATAAAGCATCATATAAACTCCCCCATCGAGCGTTAGCAGCATTTAAAGCATATCTAGCGTTATCAACCGGCACGACAAGTTGGGGGCCAGCTATTTTTGCTATCTCATCGTCTACATTTACAGTTTCAATGTTAAAGTCATCTTTTTCTTCAACAATGTAAAAAATATTTTTTAAGAACTCTAAATATTCTTTTTTGTTTAATTCTTTCCCTTTGCTTTTCTTATGCCATTCATCTATTTTTTTTTGGAGGTCTTCTCTTTTTTGAATTAATTTTCTATTAATTGGAGCAAGCTCATGTACAATTTTTCCAAAATTGTCCCAAAATTCGTCAGATTTAATATTTGTACCTGGAATTATTTCATTATTAACAAAATCAAATAATTTTGTATTAATTTTAAGGCCATTTTTCTCAGTTATACTCATGGTGAACCGATCTTTACATTTTATTATAATACATTAATAGTAGCATTATTATCTCAGTATGAAAAATTATTTAGAATTTGAAAAAGAAATCAAAGCACTCGAACAAGAGATTGATAGTTTAAAAAGCCCATTTGGATCTGAAGGGATTTCTGAAGTTGATACTCAAAAAATCAAAAATACCCAAAATGAGATAAACGAAAAATTAAAAGAAACTTACGCTAATTTAAATAGTTGGCAAAGAACCCAAGTTGCAAGACACGAAGACAGACCTAAAGCAAATTTTTATATAAAAAAAATATTTTCTCAATTTACATTATTATCTGGTGATCGTTTTTTTGGTGATGATAAATCCGTTATAGCTGGTTTTGGATTAATTGATAACAAATCAGTTTTAGTTATAGGACAAGAGAAAGGAGAAGATTTAAATACTAGAATTGAGAGAAATTTTGGCATGATGAGACCTGAAGGTTATAGAAAATGTATAAGATTAATGAAATTAGCTGATCGTTTTCAAATTCCTGTAATAAGTTTTATTGACACTCCCGGAGCTTATCCAGGATTAGGAGCTGAGCAAAGAGGTCAAGCTTCAGCTATTGCGAATTCAATTGAGTGCTGCATGGCTTTAACTGTACCAAATATTTCAATTATAATTGGCGAAGGAGGATCTGGAGGAGCAATTGCATTAGCTTCATCGAACAAAGTTATTATGTTAGAAAATTCTATTTACTCAGTAATTTCTCCTGAGGGGTGCGCATCAATACTTTGGAGAGATCCTAGCAAATCATTACAAGCTGCAGAAGCTATGAAATTAACTGCAAGAGATTTGCTTAAGCTTGGAGTTATAGATGAAATAATATCAGAACCTTTGGGTGGGGCTCATAGAGATCCTGAGGTAATTGCTTCAGATATAAAACACTCAATTTTGAAAAATTTAAAAAATTTTGAGAACTTTAGCAAAAGTGAAATTTATGATCACAGAAAGGCAAAATTTTTACAAATTGGAAGAGATCAAGGGTTTAGCAAATCTTCCACTTTAGAAGGGGGTGGATTAAGTTATAATGAACCAAATCTTCAAAAATTATTATCCCATCTTGATAAAAATAAATTAATTTATGGTGGAATCGGCCTATTAGTCGCAACTAGCCTTATTGTGCTACTTTTTTAGTCAATGTTGCAAAAAAACAATTCAATTAAATAATTTTTTCTTCTATTGACTTTTACTTCTCAAATCTATTTAAGACAGATAACTAATCTATGATTAGTTAAAGTTAATAATAATAAGGAAAAAGTAAATATGAGTACACTAAAAGGTAAAGTAAAGTGGTTCAATGGCACTAAAGGATATGGTTTCATTGAAAGAGAAGACAAAGAAAAAGACGTGTTCGTTCATTCTTCAGCTGTTAGAGAAGCTGGTTTAAAATATTTAAACGAGGGTGATGAGTTAACGTTTGAAGTGGAGAGCACGGAAAAAGGTCCTTCAGCAGTAAAACTGCAGAAAACATCTTAATCTAAATTTCCAAAAATCACTGATTATCGGGACATTAAGAGAAGCGCAGCTTTTTTATTGTCCCGCTAATTCTTTCTTGAAAAAGACACATTTTTTTCTTAAATAATTCTAATGTTTATAAAAAACAAATCATCTACTCTAAGATCGCTTTCTCACAGAATGCACGCTAGGCTATTGCTTAGCTATTAATCAAAAATATATAAATTTAATAAAAATTAAGATAAATATAAATAGGATGCAGCAGTAGCTCAGTTGGTTAGAGCACTAGTTTGTGGAACTAGGGGTCGGTGGTTCGAATCCACCCTGCTGTACCAAAAAATGACAAAAGAAAAAAAGAACAAACCTTCTAAAGAACTTCCATTAGGGTTTGTGGACAGACAAGAAAAAGAATTACTTATACGTGATTTTATAATTTCTAATATTAAAGAAGTTATGATCAAATATGGTTTTCAATATCTCGAAACTCCAAGTTTTGAGTATTCAGATAGTATTGGAAAATTTTTACCTGACAAAGAAAGACCTGATGAAGGAGTATTTTCATTTAAGGATGAAAATAAATGGTTATCTCTCAGATATGATCTTACAGCACCACTAGCAAGGTATGTTGCAAAAAACTATTTAGAAATTCCTAAACCATTTAAAAGATATCAATTAGGAACTGTTTGGAGAAATGAAAAACCAGGGCCTGGAAGATTTAGAGAATTTTTACAATTCGATGCAGATTTTGTTGGAACAAAAAGCCTACAAGCAGATGCTGAATTATGTGTCATGATTTCAGAAATTCTTGAAAAGTGTGGTCTTGCGAAATCAGAATACATAATCAAGATTTCATCTAGAAAAATTGCTGAAGAATTATTTAAAAAAATAAATATAAATGACAATCAGCAAAAACTTATTACTCTTAGGGCCCTAGATAAAATAGATAGACTTGGTTGGAATGGAGTAAAAGAATTATTAGGCGAGGGAAGAAAAGATAAATCTGGTGATTTCACAAAAGGTGCAAATTTAAAACCAGAGGATATTAAAACGATTGAAGAAACGCTTAAGAAGAATTCACCTGAAACAGAAGATTTAGCTGAAATATTGAAAATTTTTCAGGATTACAATTTTAAAAATTTTGAATTCGATCCATCTGTTATACGGGGACTAGAATATTACACAGGAGCAATTTTTGAAGTGGATTTAAAATTTGATGTAACAAATAATAAAGGGCAAGTCATTCAATTTGGTTCCATAGGTGGCGGGGGAAGATACGATAATCTGGTAAATAACTTTGGCAACTATGATGCGCCCGCTACAGGGATATCAATTGGTTTGGATCGTTTAGTTTATGCTTTGATGCAAAAAAAAGAATTTAAAGTAAAACAATCTAAACCAGTCGTAATTTGTGTTTTCGATAAAAATTCTATGAAAGATTACATAAATGTTCAAACAATATTAAGAGAAGCTGGTGTAAGCACTGAAATTTATCCTGGAGAAAGTAAATTAAAAAAACAAATGGAGTATGCAAATAAAATAAAATCTCCAGCAGTTATCTTATATGGTGAGAATGAAATTAAATCAGGGAAGCCGACTTTGAGGAATTTAAGTTCAGGTGAAGAAAAATCAATTGAAATAAAAGAATTAGTTAATGAAATCAAAAAAATTATCTGAAGTAATAATTAAGACCTTCAAGAGTAATGGTTTTGTTTTATCAGAACCTGATGTTCTTTTAGACTCAAATTATATCATTGAAAGGTCAGGTGAAAAATTTAGAAGTTCAATGCTAACTTTTGATAGAGAAGATGGAAAAACGATGTGCCTTAGACCAGACTTAACAGTTGCATCATGTATAAGCTTCTTGCAAAAAAAAACTTCCTCAAAAATTTACTACTCTGGTCAAGCTTATAGAAGATCAGGAGTCAAAGGTACAAATTTTATTAATGATCAATTAGGTATCGAAATTCTTGGTTCAAAAAATCTTATTAAAGATGATTATAAAGTGATCAGCACAATCTTAAATTCAGCCAAAAAAATTAAAATGAAAAAAATTAAAATTAAAGTAGGCGATATTGGTTTGTTTAAGAGCTTGATCAATGCTCTTGAAATGCCCGAGAGATGGAAACTAAGATTAATAAGACACTTTTGGAGACCAGGTTACTTTGAAGAACTTTTGAAGAGGCTAGAGAAAAATACAGATATTGATGCTGTAACTTTTGATGCAGATAAGAAAAGATTTTATGAAATGAAAAAATTTGAACAAAATAAAGTAATTGCTGGCAGGTCGATCTCAGAAATTTTAAAAAGATTTGATAAAAAAATTAAAGACCCAAGATCATTTGCAGATGGAAAAAAAATTGTAAAAATTATTAGAGCTTTTTTAAAAATTGATTGTAAACTTTCAAAACTAGATAATGAGTTGTTAAATTTTGCAAAAAAAAATAACCTTAAAATAAATATATTTAAAAATTTTAAATCTATTCAAAATTTTAAAAAACTTAATCAAGATATAAATTTTGTTACCAATTTTGGCAGAGACGTTGAGTATTATACAGGAATTGTGTTTGAAGTATTTTCGGGCACAAAAGAGATTGCTTCAGGTGGTCGTTATGATGATTTATTAAAAAGTTTAGGAGCTAAAAAGAATATCCCTGCCGTTGGAGCTGCAATAAACTTAAAAAATATATGAAAAATTTAATTACTTTAGGTTTGCCTAGTAAAGGGCGATTAAAAGAAAAATCAATATCATTTTTTAATGATAGAGGGTTAAAAATTATACAAAGTGAAAAAGAAAGAAATTATTTTGGCACTATCGAAAATAAACCTAACGTTAAAATTATATTTCTACACGCTAAAGAAATTATTCAAAGATTAGGAGATGGTACACTAGATATTGGCGTATCTGGCCTAGATCTTTTAAAAGAGTCAGATATAAATTTACAAAGTAAAATCAATATCCAAAAAAAACTTGATTATGGAAATGCGAACTTAGTGATCGCTGTGCCAGATGACTGGATAGATGTGCAGACAATAGCCGATCTTGAAGAAATATCATTTGATATAAGATCAAAAAGAAATACTAGGTTGAGAGTAGCAACTAAGTATCCAAATTTAACCAATGATTTTTTAATTTCAAAAGGAGTTACCCAATACAAATTAATACCTAGTCTTGGTGCTACAGAAACATATCCATTTATAGGTTCTTCTGAGATTATAACAGATATCACTTCTACTGGTAAAACACTAACCGACAACAATCTGAGAGTTCTGAAAGATGGTCTTATATTAAAGTCTACTGCGTGTTTGTTTTCTGCGAAAAAAAAATCTTTAAAGCTGAAGAACTTTTTAAGTATTATGAACTGAGAAAATTACTTTCTTATTTACTAGACAGTTGTTAATATAATTAATCAATGAAAATAAAAAGTAGACGAAATTTACCTGTCAGGTTTACTTTTTTAATACGTATATTTCTAGTCTTTATAATCTCTTCTGCATTATTATCTATTTACGGTCTTAACTTTGAAAAAAAAATTTCTAATATTTATGAAGAAATAGATGAGATTAATTTAGAAAAAAGATATTTAAATAGACACAAACAAATGCTGTCTAACTTTTACGCGAATAGCACAGCTCAAATGCTTCAATATAAAGATAGTTATCTGTTAGAAAACAAAGATATTAGAGAAATCAATTTCTGCATAAAGCAGTGGGATATATTAAGAACAACGACTTTTTATGATGTATTTTTTGAGGACTATGTAAGAGTTTACTCTAATCAAAGCTTTTATGATCAAGTACTTTTTTCTAAAATTGAAGAAGATTATAAGACTTTTTCGAAGTGGAACAAGATCTATAGAAAGGAAAAACCTTGCACTAAAGAAGTGCATAGAAAGTTCGTTGATAATCATATAAAATATTTAGTTAATGGGTCTTATAAATTCATATTTAATTTAGATAGGGTTTTAAATGATTTATTTCAAAGAGAAGAAATTTTGTATGCAAAAATAACAACGCTTTCAAAAAAATCATCTAATATATATTTAATTACTTTTTTTATACTAATTTTAACTACAACAATAATTATTATAGCAGATGTTGTGACTAACAGAGGTAATAAAAAAAAGTCATGAACAAATTTCAATATTTAATTATTATTGCAGGATTATTTCAGATAGTTTCGCAGCTATTAGATCAATATGTTATTCAAAAGGAGCAAGTTATAAGGAATATGGAAAATCAAATTTATAAAAATGAGTTTAAAGCTACAGAAACTTTTAATACAAACCAAGCTTATTATGAGACATACGTAAAATTAGAAACAGATAGTAGTTTAAGATTAAAATTAATTAATGAAAAGGTAACAGATGAAATTTTAAAGAAAGATTTATTTAGAAATAAAAATATTATATTGGATCAATTTAAAATAATACTCTCTAATCCATATATAAATATAAAAGACGAAAAAAAGTATTTAAAATATTTTGAAGAAATAGACCGGCTCTTAAATAATCAAGTGAAAATACAAGAAAAAAAAGATGAATTATTACACAATTTTAGGTACACAGGATTAATTCTTAATGATTTGGGAGAATTTTTAGAAGAAACTAACGATAATACTAAAAAATTAAATCTAGAACTTAAGAAAATTGTTGAGAAGAAATTTACTATTTTAGTATTAGGATTAATCGCAAATGTTTTATCGATGTTCTTTTTATTACTGTTTTTTTATTATATTTACAATTCAAGAAAAAAAATATAAAAAAACCCCCAAAACTTTCGTTCCAGGGGTTCCAATTTTGTTTAGAGTAAGAATTTAGAGTGATCTCTAAATGGAAACGTTTTACATTCCCATTCCACCCATACCGCCCATTCCACCCATACCACCACCCATAGGAGGCATAGCAGGACCAGCATCTTTTTCTTCAGGTTTGTCCGCAATCATTGCTTCTGTTGTAATTAATAATCCAGCAATTGAGGCAGCGTCTTGTAATGCTGATCTTACAACTTTAGTTGGATCTATAATTCCTTTAGCAAACATATCTACATAGTCTTCATTCTGTGCGTCGTAACCTTGAGAAGATTTTTTACCTTCTAAAAGCTTACCTACAACCACAGAACCATCGACACCTGCGTTAGCAGTAATTTGCCTGATTGGAGCTTGAAGAGCTTTTTTTACAATCTCAACACCAGCTTTTTGATCATCGCCTTTTACTTTAACACCGTCTAAATCTTGTGCAGCATAAAGTAAGGCACATCCACCACCGATTACAACTCCTTCTTCTACAGCAGCTCTAGTTGCATTAAGAGCATCTTCAACTCTATCTTTTCTCTCTTTAACTTCAACTTCAGTAGCACCTCCAACTTTTATCACAGCAACACCACCAGCAAGTTTAGCTAATCTTTCTTGAAGTTTTTCTTTATCGTAGTCAGATGTTGTTTCATTAATTTCGGATCTAATTTGATTACATCTCGCTTCGATATCAGATTTTTTACCTTCGCCGGCAACAATCGTGCTGTTTTCTTTATCAATTTTAACTTTTTTACAAGAACCCAAGTCTCCAATTTTTACGTTCTCTAATTTGATACCAAGATCTTCAGAGATTACTTGTCCACCAGTTAGAATAGCAATATCTTCTAACATTGCTTTTCTCCTATCACCAAAGCCTGGAGCTTTAACAGCAACAACTTTTAAACCGCCTCTTAATTTATTTACTACTAAAGTTGCTAAAGCTTCTCCTTCAACATCTTCAGAAATAATCATTAAAGGTCTATTAGCTTGAACAACAGATTCTAACAAAGGCACCATTGGTTGTAAGTTAGTCAATTTTTTTTCAACTAAAAGAACCAAAGGATTTTCTAGTTCTGTTGTCATTTTTTCTGTATTTGTTACGAAGTATGGAGAAAGATAACCTCTATCAAACTGCATACCTTCAACAACATCTAGTTCTGTTTCAACTCCTTTTGCTTCTTCGACAGTTATTACACCTTCATTACCAACTTTTTGCATAGCTTTTGAAATCATGTCGCCAATTGATTTTTCACCGTTTGCTGATATAGTTCCTACTTGAGCGACCTCTTCGTTGGCTTTAACTTTTTTTGAAGATGTTTTAAGTTTGTCTATTACTTGCTCGACTGCTTTATCGATACCACGTTTGATATCCATCGGGTTCATACCAGCTGTAACATACTTTAATCCCTCATTAACAATAGCTTGGGTTAAAATAGTTGCTGTGGTTGTTCCGTCACCAGCATTATCATTTGTTTTGCTTGCAACTTCTTTAACCATCTGAGCACCCATATTTTCAAATTTATCCTCTAGTTCAATCTCTTTGGCAACTGAAACTCCATCTTTTGTAGTTCTAGGTGCTCCGTAAGATTTATCCATCACTACGTTTCGGCCTTTTGGACCTAAAGTAACTTTGACTGCGTTAGCTAAGGTATTCACTCCAGTTAGCATCTTTGACCTAGCTTCAGTATCAAATTTAATTATTTTTGCCATTTCTCTCTCCCTTTAAAGTTATTTTTTACTTTTTGAAATTCCCATTATGTCTGTCTCTTTCATAATGCTATATTCTTTGCCGTCAATTTTAACCTCAGTACCTGACCATTTTCCAAATAAGACAATATCTCCGATTTTCACATCCATCGGAGCAACTTTACCGTCTTCATTTTTAGATCCAGGACCTACAGCAACGACCTCGCCTTCTTGAGGTTTTTCTTTAGCTGTATCTGGTATAATAATTCCGCCAGCAGTTTTTTCCTCACTGTCCAGCACTTTAATAAGCACACGATCGTGCAAAGGTCTAAATTTCATATATATTTTCTCCTATAATTTTTTGTGTAGTGTTGATATGGTATGTTTTAACAAGATTTCAAGAGGCAATTATCACTAAAAAGATCAATAAATACTATATTTTATGAGCCATAGAAGAGAGAATTAACAAATTGAAAGAGCTAAATCATCTATCTGACATATACAAAAATTATGACACCTTTGTAATAGATCTATGGGGCGTGGTACATAATGGGATGGTACTTAATCCAAAAGCAATAGAAGCTATAGAACAATTAGAAAAAAATTCAAAAAAAATTGTATTTTTATCCAACGCACCTAGACCCAGTTCAAAAGTTATCAATTTTTTATTAAAAATGAATATGAATAAAAAATACCTTTCAAATGTAATGACTTCTGGTGAAGCAGCTATGCATGCAATAAATAAAAATAAATTTGGAAAAAGTTTTTTTCATTTAGGGCCACCTAGAGATACTTCAGTCTTTGAAAAGGTAAAAGATAACCGAGCCGATCTTGAAAGTTGTGATTATATAATATGTACAGGTTTATTTGATGACCATGAAGATGATCTAGAGTATTACAGGAATTATTTAAAAAACCATATTTCAAAAAAACTAGTCTGTACCAATCCAGATTTAACAGTGCATAGAGGAACCGTCGAGGAATTGTGCGCTGGATCGGTGGCAAAAGTATTTGAAGATATAGGAGGAGAAGTAGTTTATTTTGGTAAACCTCATAAGGAAATTTACAAAATGTGTTTTGGCCAAAATGAAAAAGTTTTGGCTATCGGTGATAATTTAAGAACAGATATAAAAGGAGCCAACAATTTAAAAATAGATTGTATATTTATAACTGAAGGTGTTCACCGTAACGAGTTCAATAATTTTTCTGAACTTAACAAACTTTTAGGAAAATATAATGTAAAGGCAAATTATTTTCAAAAAGAATTAAAGTGGTAAAATGAAAATTTATAAGAATCCGACTCTAGATAAAAAACACTGTAACGGTGTAATAGCAATAGGTAATTTTGATGGATTACATTTAGGTCATCAAAAAGTTATCAATGAAGCAAAACGAAAAGCCAAAAAAAATAAGATACCTTTTGGAGCCATTACTTTTGAGCCAGTGCCTGTAATGTTTTTCAATAAAAAAATTAAAAATCATAGAATAAATTCCTTAGAACAGAAAAAGGAGCAGCTCAAAAAGTTTAAATTGGATTTCTTAATAATAATAAAATTTAATAAAAAGTTTTCATCTCAATCAGCTGAGGAGTTTATAAAAAAGATAATTTTTAAAAAAACAAAATGTAAATTTTTGTATGTAAGTAAAAATTTTAAATTTGGTTTTAAACGACAAGGGAACATCAAGACTTTAAAAAAATTTGAAAAAATATATAATTTTAGAAATATTATCACCAAACCTCTTAAAAAAAATAATAAAACAATTTCATCAACATTTATAAGAAAAAAAATAAGATCTGGCAAAATAGTTGAGATAAATAAATTATTAAATCGCAGATGGACCGTTGTTGGAAAAGTAATTAAAGGGCAGAAAAGAGGACGTAAAATTGGTTTTCCAACATGTAATATTAAATTAAACGATTACGTTGTTCCTAAACTTGGAGTTTATGCTGTAAAAGTTAAAAGTAAGAATTTTAATAAAAATGGTATAGCTAATATAGGTTATAGACCAACTTTTAATGGACGAAATTTATTACTAGAAACAAATATCTTTGGAATTAATAAAAATTTATATAATAAAGAAATTAGTATAAGTTTTAATAAATTTATAAGATCAGAAAAAAAATTTAGAAATTTGAAATATTTAAAAAAACAAATACAACTTGATATAAAACAGGCAAAAAAATAATGTCCAAAGATACTTTACAACTTCCCAAAACTGCTTTCTCAATGAAAGCTAGTTTACCACTTAAAGAGCCTGAAATTTTAAAGAAATGGGAAAAAAATAAAATTTTTGAAAAACTTAGAAAAAAGTCAAAAGGAAAAGAAAAGTTTGTACTTCATGATGGACCGCCTTATGCAAATGGTCATATACATATGGGTACTGCTTTAAATAAAATTTTAAAAGATATGATAACTCGTTTTCATCAAATGAACGGTAAAGACTCTGTTTATGTTCCAGGCTGGGACTGCCACGGGCTACCTATAGAATGGAAAATAGAAGAACAATATAAGAAAAAGAAAAAGAATAAAGACGAAGTTCCCATTAAAGATTTTAGACAAGAATGCAGAGAATTCGCCAAAAGCTGGATTGATGTTCACATTAAAGAGTTTAAACGACTTGGAGTAGTAGGAGATTTTGAAAATTATTATTCTACAATGAGTTTCGAGGCGGAGGCTCAAATTGTAAGAGAGTTGGGTAAATTTCTTTTAGATAGGAGTCTATATCAAGGGTTTAAACCAGTTCTTTGGTCAACAGTTGAAAAAACTGCTTTAGCTGATGCTGAAGTAGAATATTTAGATCATACTTCGAATACAATTTACGTTGCATTTAAAGTTAAGGAGACTGATAAAGATTTCCTAAAAGACGCAAACATTATAATTTGGACTACTACTCCTTGGACTATACCTGCTAACAAAGCTTTAGCTTTTAATAGAAACATTGAATATGCAGTTTTGGAAATCGACCAGCTTGAGCATTTTAAAAACAATAAAATTGTAGTTGCAAAAAATTTAATCGAATCAATAACTAAAGAGTGTGAAATAAAAAGCTTTAAAGAATTAAAGACTTTTAAAGGTTCAGAATTTAAAGGAACAATATGTAATCATCCATTTGTTAAAATGAATTTTGACTATGATGTTCCAATGTTAGATGCTCAATTTGTAAATTTGGAGCAGGGAACGGGGATCGTTCATTGTGCTCCAAGCCACGGTCCAGACGATTTTAATTTATGTTTGAGAAATAATATACCATCACTTTATACAGTTAATGATAGCGGTCTTTATACTAAAGAGGTGCCTTATTTTACAAATACACATGTATTTAAGGCAGACCCTATCGTTATAGAAAAACTTAAAGAGCAAAATAAACTGCTTAAAAGCGATAAACTTAACCACAGTTATCCGCATTCTTGGAGATCAAAGGCTCCATTAATTTACAGAGCAACACCTCAATGGTTTATTTCAATGCAAAAAAATAAATTAAGAGATAAAGCAGTTAAAGCTATAAATGAAACTGTCTTTTACCCAAATAAAGGTAAAGAAAGGCTTTTATCAATGATCGAAGGAAGACCAGACTGGTGTGTTTCAAGACAAAGAGTCTGGGGCGTGCCATTACCTATATTCATTAATAAAAAAACAAAAGAACCACTAAGGGATCAAAAAATAATAGATAGAATTGCTTCTATCTATGAAAAACAAGGCTCTGATTGTTGGTTCACAGACGATGCGAAAACCTTTTTAGGTAATGATTATGATGCAAAAGATTATGAAAAATTAAATGATATTGTTGAAGTTTGGTTTGATAGCGGCTCGACACACAGTTTCGTTTTAGAGAAAAGAAAAGATTTAAAGTGGCCTGCAGATATGTATTTAGAGGGATCTGATCAGCATAGGGGTTGGTTTCACTCTTCCTTATTAGAATCATGTGGGACTAGAGGCAAAGCGCCATTCAAAAGCATTCTTTCACATGGCTTTGTTGTGGATGGAAAAGGTATGAAAATGTCAAAATCGATGGGTAACGTTATTTCTCCAGAAGAAATATTGAAGAATTACGGTGCAGACATACTTAGAGTTTGGGCCTCAGCATCTGATTATGCTGAAGATTTAAGAATAGATAAAAATATTTTAATTCAACATGCAGAGTCTTATAGAAAAATTAGAAATACTTTTAGATTTATGCTTGGTAACATAAAAGACAATTTTGAAAAGCAAAACTTCGAAAAAATAAAGCAAAATGAATTCGATGAATTAGAACAATTCATTTTGCATAAATTATTCTTAATAGGTAAATCTGTTAATGAAAACTTGAAAAATTATAATTTTCATAAACTTTATAAGGAATTATTAAATTTTTGCACACTTGATCTTTCTTCTTTTTATTTTGATATTAGAAAAGATGTTCTTTACTGTGACAGCATTAATTCAAAAAAAAGAAGAAATTGTGTAGTTGTTTTAAATATAATTTTAGAGAGCTTATTAAAGTGGTTCGCTCCAATTTTAGTTTTTACTACTGAGGAAATCTATAGTTTATTGAATAAAGATAATTCTGAAAGTATTCATGAAAATAATTTTGTAAATATTCCGACTAATTGGAATAATGATAAGCTAAATGAAAAATGGTCAAATTTATTTAAGATTAAACAAGAAGCAAATATCGCAATTGAGGAAAAAAGGGCCAATAAAGAAATTGGATCAAGTTTAGAGGCAGAAATTAAACTCAAATTGAAGAAAGAGCAATTCGAACTTCTTGATAAGTTAGATTTAGCAGATTACTTTATCGTTTCAAAAGCAGAAAAAGAATTAACAGATAATGATAATATAAAGATTGAAGTAAAAAAAGCACGAGGACAAAAGTGCGAAAGATGTTGGAAAATTTTAGAGAAAAAATGTGAAAGATGTTCGAAAGTTCTTCAGTAAAATAGAAAGACAATATTTTGATTGATCTTAAAGAAATAAAAAATAAAATTATTACAAAAAATAATTTTTATTCTTTGATTCTTATTTCGATAATTTTTTTTTTTGATAGATATACAAAATCACTGGTCTTAAATAATTTTACTGAGAATACATATTATTTAAATGATTATATCAATTTAGATTTAATTTGGAATATAGGCATTGGATTTGGTTTAATGAGCACAGACTCAGATTTAATTTATAATTCAATAAGCTTCTTAATAGGTATAGTCTTAGTATTTTTAATTTTTGCTTTAATAATTTCTGATGTAATTGATAAAATTATTTACACAATCATAATTGGAGGTGCACTAGGCAATTTTTACGATAGACTGATTTTTAAGGCAGTTCCTGATTTTATCGATATCCATTATAATAACTTTCACTGGTTTACTTTTAATGTTGCAGATATATTCATTTCAATGGGAATAATTTTTTTTATTATGAGAAGTTTTTTTGTTAAGAATAAACCATGAAAAAGATAAAAATTATTTTAATCGTATTCTTTTTTCTAACTTCTTGTACTGGTTTTAAGGAGGCTGGAAAAGTTTTAAGAAATGAAAAAGTTAGTTCCACAGATGAATTTCTTGTAAAAAAAAGAGATCCACTTATTTTACCACCTAATTACGAGGATCTACCAAAGCCAAATTCAAAACAAACAGAGTTTAATAAAGAGAAAAAAAATCCTTTAAAGAAGATTTTAAATGCATCTAACGATGAAACCTCCTCAAAGAATTCATCCTCCTCAACTGAAAAAACAATACTTAATAGAATAAGAAATTGATAAATACTCATTTTTCATTAAAAAAAAACAAAAAGAAATTTCAAAAAAAAACAGTTGAAAATTTCAATAAGTTGATAATAAATATAAACAAAGATATTTCAAATTCTTCGAAAACATTAAATATTTTAAATACAAAATTTAAATTTAATTTTAAGATTAAGGAATTAAAAAGATTTAAAAAATTTCACACCGTGGCGTTAATAGGAATGGGAGGCTCCATACTTGGCGCGGCTGCTATTTATGATTTTTTAAAGCTAAAGATTAAAAAAAAATTATATTTTTTTGACAATTTAGATCAAGATAGTATTCGGGATATAAAGCAAAAGGAGAATTTAAATAAAGTTCTTTTTCTTATAATTTCTAAGTCAGGTAATACCATTGAGACTTTAAGTAATGCTTTTTCTTTAGGCGCGATAAAAAAAAATTCCAAGAATGTTATAGTTATAGCTGAGAGAAAAAATAATTTATTATTTTCCTTATCAAAAAAACTTAATTTATTTTATATCGAGCATAAAAAACACGTGGGCGGAAGGTACTCAGTGCTCTCTGAAACAGGTGTCATCCCAGCTTATTTGATGGGTTTAAATATTGAAAAATTAAGATCTAATAATCAAAAATTTCTAAAAGGAAAAAACAAAATTATTCTAAGAAACAACGTAATAAAATTAGCAAGTTTTATGAGTTCAAAAAAATTTAATAATTTAATTTTTCTAAATTACATTCCCCAACTAGAAAAGTTTCTTTATTGGTGCCAGCAATTAATTGCAGAAAGTTTAGGTAAAAATAAGCTTGGTTTTTTACCAGTAGTTTCAAATGTTCCCAAAGATCATCATAGTCTTTTACAACTTTATCTTGATGGCCCAAAAGATAAGTTATTTAATATTTTTAGTTACGAAGAAAAATTAAGAAAAAAGACTAAACTCAAAATGTTTAGAAAAGAGGAAAATTTCTTAAATAAAAAAAGTTTAAGTGAAATTAAAATTGCCCAAAAAAATGCTTTAATAAAAGTTCTTAAAAAAAAAAATATTCCTTTTCGAGAATTTAAAATTAAGAAAATAGACGAAACTATTTTAGGCGAATTATTCTCCTATTTTATAGTCGAAACAGTTTTAATAGGAAAACTTCTTAAAATTGACCCTTTTAATCAGCCTGCTGTTGAAGAAGTAAAAATGTTAACAAAAAAATTACTTAGCAAAAAAACCAAAAATAATTTTTGATCTTCCATAAATCTTGTAATTTATCACGTTAATTAGATTATCAAAATTATCATTAGTTTTTCTCTCTCTATGTAGAACAATCAGATGTTTCGATTTATAAATTTCACATTTTTTTATAGTTTTTAATACGTTAAGAAAATTATTTTCAGCAAAAGGAGGATCCAAAAAAAACAAATCGAATTTTTTTTCTATCATTATTTCTCTCTTTAAAAAATTTTCTATTCGGTCCGATATAACTAAAGCTTTTTCTTTTATAGATAATCTATTTAAATTTTCTCTAAGAATGTTTGAAGAGCTTTTATCCTTTTCAATAAATGTAACTTTTCTTGCACCCCTTGAAATACACTCTATCCCAAATGAACCTATGCCAGAGTATAGGTCTAAAATATTAGAATTTTTAATATCTACATCAAAAGAATTTGAGTGGTTTAAAATATTAAAAATATTTTCTCTAACAATATCTTTTAGAGGTCTTGTTCGTAAGTTTTTTACAAATTTAATTGATTTGCCCTTTAATTTTCCACTTATAATTCTCATTTTACAATTACTCTCCAACCTATATCTTTTCTATAAAATCCCCCTTTCCAATTAAGTTTTCGAATAATAGAAATTATTTTTTGTCTGATAGTTGAAAAACTTTTACCAATTGAGGTTACATTTAGCACCCTTCCTCCATTTGATATAATTTGATCTTGTTTGGCTAGCGTTCCAGCTTGATATATGAAATCATTTTTTAACAATTTAATTTTATTAAAGTTTTTAATTTTTACATTTTTTTTATATTTACCAGGATAACCTTTAGAGCATAATACTATTGTCATACATTTATCTTTTATCCATTTTATTTTTATACTTTTTAATTTATTATTAACTATGCTTCTAAAAATTTTTACAAGATCTGTCTTTAATCGTGGAATTATAACCTGACATTCTGGATCACCCATTCTAATATTATATTCAATTAGATATGGTTCATTTTTTTTGATCATTAAACCCGCATATAAAAAACCAGTGTAAGGACTTCCAATTCTTTTTAGAGCAGATAAAGTTGGTTTAATTATTTTATGAATTATTTTTTTTTCCAGTTTTTCATTAATGATTGGGGCCGGAGAGTATGCCCCCATACCACCAGTATTAGGCCCTTTATCATTTTCAAAAACACGCTTATGGTCCTGAGCTGAGCCAAAAAACTTAAAATTATTTTTATCTACTATTACAAAATAACTAGCCTCTTCTCCCGTTAAAAATTCTTCTAAGACAACTTTATTTGATGATTTAAATTTCCCTTTAAATATTTCAGATGACGTTTCTAAAACTTGTTTTCTTGATTTACAAATCTTTACTCCTTTTCCAGCAGCTAATCCATCGGCTTTAACTACTATTGGAAGTTTGCAAATATCCAAAAAATTATAAATTTGATCTTTATTTTTACAGATTTGAAACTTTGCTGTTGGAATATCATTTTTTTCACAAATCATCTTCATAAAAGCTTTTGAGCCTTCAAGCTTTGCAGCATATTTACTTGGACCAAAAACTTTGATTTTATTCTTATTTAAAAAATCAACAATTCCTTTTACTAGTGGCTCCTCTGGTCCAACGATAATTAAATCAATTTTATGTAACTTTATTAAACGGAGTATTTTCTGAAAATTCAATATATCAACCTTGATATTTGTAGCTATTTTCGAAGTTCCTGGATTGCCTGGAAAACAAAAAATTTTTCTCACTAATTTTGACTCATGCATCTTTTTACATAAAGCATGCTCTCTACCACCGCTACCAATTAATCCAATATTCATGACGAAATATATATTGTATATTTTATTGATGGGTAAAAAAAAAGCTAAACTTATTTTTAAACACAACTATTTTGAAGTAGTAGAAGAAGGTGATCACGTCTTATGTGCAATTTCTGGTAAAGAAATTCTATTAAAGAATTTAAATTATTGGAATGTAGATCTACAAGAAGCATATTTTTCTGCAATAGAAGCCAATGAGAGGTTTAAAAATAAAAAAAATTAAATTATTTCCATCTATTATGTGTCCAGATCCATTGTTCAGGATTTTCAATAATCATTTTTTCTAAAATTTTATTTAAAGCAATTGTCAAATCTATTTTATTTTTGAATTTGTCTGGGCTAATCTTATTTTTAAATTCAATTACAAAATTATCATCTTTATTTCTCTCAATTAAGACAGGGATTATATCTAAATTAAATTTAATTGATAGTTGAGCTGGTAACGAAGTTGTTAAAGCCGGCTCACCGAAAAAATCTATTTTTTCTCCCTCACTTACTCTTTGATCAATCATAAGAGCTATAGAATATTTTTGTTTAATATAATTAATTGACTCTCTAACACCATTGATACCCTTTTTAATTTGATTTTTGCAAACATATTTTTTTCTTAGGTATTCCATAAAAGGATTTAAAAAAAAATTATTAAGTGGCCTATAAATTGTTGCTAATGGAATATTTTTTTTTGTTATTTCCATAGACATCAATTCAAAATTTGCAAAATGACCTGATATAAAAATTACTGGTTTATTCTTTTTACCTATTATATCTAAATTTTCTTTTCCTTTGAAAGTAATATGGGTATTTTTTTTCCTAAATTTATCTAAATAAACATACTCGATGAAAGTTTTTCCGTAATTTTTCCACATTTGATTAGTAATTTTTTTCCTATCAACGTTAGAGACTTTTACAGAAAAAATTTTCAAATTTTTTTCTATTACCTTTCTTGATTTAAAAAGAGGACCAATAAGAAAAAATATATTTGAAAAAATTTTTCTACTTATTTTAATACCTATCAATCGGCCTATCAAAAAGAAAAAATAAATAAATAACGATTGTATAAAATAATAAATAATCTTAATCATATAAATCTCTTAATATCTTATTAAAATTTTCTTGATCTGCAATTTTAAGTTCTACTTTAAGAAAGTTTACTTTATCAAAATTGTACTTTTTAATTTTATAAAAATCTTTTTCGGTCATTATGATCTTATAATTCTTTTCTTCAGCTTCTCTAATAATATTTTGAAACTCATTTTTTGAAAATTTATAGTGATCAGGGTAAATTATTTTTTTTTGAATATTTAAGTTATTTTGCTCTATTAATGAAAAAAAATTCTCAGGATTCCCTATCCCAGCTATTGCAAGTAGTTTTTGATTAGTAAAATCACTTAAATTTTTAGGCTCATAAGATGAATAAAAAATTTTTAAACTACTATTAATTTTTAAAATTTTTTCTTCAAAAATTTTATTCCTACTACCATTAATAATTACAATATTGATATTTTTTAAAGAATTGAGGTTCTCTCTTAATGGTCCTGATGGTATTACCAATCCATTTCCTATTAATTGATTACTGTGAAAACAAGCTATCGAAATATTTTTTTTGATTTTATAATCTTGAAGTCCATCATCCATAATCACTGTATCGAAATTTGATTTTTCAACTTCTCTTAAGCCGTCCACTCTATTTCTGCTTAAAATTAAATTGTTTAAATAACCTCTTATAAGATTGTGCTCGTCAACTTGGTCTTCATAATGTTTTCTCAAAATTACAGCATTTTTTCCCATTTTATTAAGCTCATTTGCAATATGAATAGAGGTAGGTGTTTTCCCCGTTCCACCAATATAAATATTACCAACACATATTATCGGAATCTTAAACTTTGATACTTTAGAAAATTTTTTTTTTAAAAAAACTAAAAATAATGTGATTAACGATAGGGGAAAAAGTAATATCGCAAAAAAACTGATTTTTTTATCCCAAAATTTTGGCTTATTTATTTTCATTATAAATAAAGTCATTTACGAGTTTCATAGTATCATTTAAAGTTTGATGTCCTATCTCTTTAATTTTAACAGACATAGACTTACTTTCTTTAGAGGGAGTTTCCAAATCATCAATTAAATTATTACTTAATTCGTCACTACTTGTGATTTTTTTTGAAATATTGTTCTTATTCAGAATTTCATAAATTTCTGCAAAATTGTTTACATAAGGTCCATGGTAAATTTTACAATTTAGCCTAGCTGCTTCAATTGGATTTTGTCCTCCGCTGTTTTTAAGTTTTTTAAGCATTGACTTACCTATAAACACACTTTTTGAAAACTTGTAAAAACTAAGTAAATCACCAAAATAATTGATAATTACTATCTCTTTATCATTAATAATATTTTCGTTTTTATTTAATATTTGGACATTTAAGTTAAGTTTGTGAGATAAATTCATAATTTCATTTGCTCTTTCAATATGCCTTGGCGCAATGATAGTAACTACTTTTTTAAATTTTTTTTTTAAGTTCATATGGGTCTTTAAACAAATAATCTCTTCATTTTTATGAGTGTTAGAAGCAAACCAAAATTTTTTTTCAGATAAAAATTTTTCATTAATATTTGTGATTTTTTTATCATTCTCTTGATCTATAAATTTTATATTTCCTTTAAAATAAATATTTTTTACTGATAGTCTCTTTAAGTATTCTTTCGTCTCAGTATTTGAACAAAGACATAAATCAAATACGGAAAAAATCTTTTTTGCTACATTTGAGATTATCATCCATCTATTAAATGATTTTGGTGTTAATCTAGCATTAATTATTGATATTGGAATTTTAAGATCTTTTGCTTTTAATATTAAATTTGGCCATATTTCGGAGTCGACTAGAAAAATTCTATCTGGACGCCATTGGATTAAAAATCTATTTATTAAAAAATTCACATCAAAGGGAAAAAATCTATGTTCAATATTATCAAATTTTTCTAATTCAATTTTTGCTAAATTTCCTGAGCTTAAAGTTGTTGTGGTAATTAAAAATCTTAATCTTTCGTCTTTAATGCTAAGCTGACTAATAATTGGTAAAATACTTTTAAATTCACCTATACTAGCAGCGTGAAACCAAATGAGTTTTGCGTTACCTTTATTTTTTACATTAAAATGTGAAGATATAATTTTTTGTTTATATTTATAGGGGTCCTCCTTTTTTTTAATTTTTCTGAATTCTAGGTATATAAACAAGAATGGATATAATAAATTTGTAATTATCCTGTAAACAAATAACATTTATTTCAATTGTTTCTTATAGAGTGACTTATATTCATTACAATTACTTATCAAATAATCGTGATTACCTGTATTAATAATCTTTCCGTTCTTTAATACAAAAATTTTATCAGCATTATGAATAGTAGAAAGTCTATGTGCAATAACTAATGTAGTTTTATTTTTTATTAGATTAGAAATAGCATTTTGCACAATTTCTTCAGACTCTGCGTCTAGTGAAGATGTAGCCTCATCCAAAAGAATAATAGGAGACTCTTTTAAAATTGCTCTTGCAATAGATATCCTTTGCTTTTGACCACCTGAGAGCCTTACACCATTCTCACCTATTAAAGTTTCGTATCCGTTAGGTAAATTTTCAATAAATTCATCTGCGGCAGCAAACTTACAAGCTTTCGAGATTTCATCATCAGTCGCATTATTTTTTGCATAGGCTATGTTATTTTTGATTGTATCATCAAACAAAATGACATCCTGACTCACCATTGATAGATTTTTTCTTAAAGATTTTAAACTTACTTTATTAATATTTTGACTATCGATTTCAATGGAACCACTCTGAGGGTCGTAAAACCTTGGCAATAAATTTATTATTGTACTTTTTCCTGCACCACTATGTCCTACAAAAGCAACCATCGTATTACCTTGAACATCAAAACTTATGTCTTTAATAGCCTGGGCAGAAGTTTTTTTATAACTAAAAAAAATATTATTAAATTTAATATTTGAATTTTTAATCATTAAGTTTGGTAAACTTTTATCCTCAAAAATTTCAATCTTTTTGTCAATTACGTCACTAATTCTTTTAAAAGCAGTCGCTCCTTGATATGCGGCCATATTAAGTGTAGCCAGTGACCTTATCGGTTGATATGCAAGCATCATTGCAGCCAAAAAAGAAAAAAATTGATTTACTTCTAGTTCACCGGCAGCAATTAGTTTTCCTGAGTAAAAAATAAAACCAGCGATCATAAAACCTGTTAAAGACTCCATTATTGGAGTTGCTCTAACCATAACAGTTCCAATTTTAATTCCTTTTTCCACTAAATCATTTATCTTAGTATTTGCTTTTTCATTTTCTTCATCTTCTTTTTGATAAATCTTGATCATCTTTGATCCTTTTAATATTTCAGAAAGAAAAGAAATTAGTTGTCCAGAGGACTCACTTGCTTCACCTGTTGCTTTACCCATCCTTCTACCTAAAGTTCTAGCTAAACTCGCTGCTAATGGCATCATGAGAATTGCAAATAAAGCTAGCTTCCAATTTTGGTAAAACATTAATGAAACTAGGGCAACAACTGAAAAACTATCTTTCATTAAGTTCAAAACACTAGTACTCACCAGAGATTGTATCTGATTTGTGTCATGCATTACATTTGAAATATATTTTCCAGAGTGTCTATTTTCCAAAGTTTGAATATCAGCAATTAGGATATTGTTTGCAATTTGTTTTTTTATTTTACCAGCAACTTCCTCACCTATCCGAATTATAATTATTCTTGCAAAATAAAGTGAAAGTCCTTTACTTGAAAATGTAATTATAATTAACAATGGTATGAACCACGCAAAAGTTTGATCCTGATCAATAAAAATCTTCTTTACAGCTGGATCTAATAACCAAGCAATTCCAGATGTTGTTCCAGCTACAATAATAGATAAAACTAAAGCAATTAAAATTTTTTTTATGTGAAATCGTATATATTCTGAATATAATCTTTTTAAATAAAATTTTAATTCTTCAAAACCCATTACAAAATATTTATTGACAAAATTGTTAAGAATAAAAGTAAGCCAGATATATTATTAAATTTAAAAATTCTCAAGCAGCTATTTGGAGAAGAGATATTTAATTTAAATAATTGAAAATAAAGACTTAATAAAAAAAGCAAAAGAAATAAACTTAATAAATTAAAACCCAAAAATTCTTTTAGTAAAAAAAATAAAAAAAAGGTCGTTAAAAGATAGTTCATGGTTACAAAAGTTTTAATATTTTTTTTAAATTTTATAGAAGTTGATTTTAAACCAATTATTTCATCATCAGATATATCTTGAATACCATAGATTGTGTCGTAACCTAATGTCCAAAATATGGCTGATATATAGAGAATTAAAATTTCAACTGATATTTCGTTATTAATTGCTGCTCCAGCCATGATTATTCCCCAATTAAAAGTTATTCCTAAAAAAAGTTGGGGCCAGTAAGTTATTCTTTTCATAAATGGGTAGGAAAAAGCTAACAACATTGAGCTCAATCCTAAAAAAATAGTAAAAAAATTGAACTGTAATAAGATACATAAAGCAATCGCGCAAAGAATTAACACGTACAAGAAGGATACTTTAACTGATATTTTTCCAGCTGCTATTGGTCGATCTTTTGTTCTCTTAACTTTATTATCATAATCTTTATCAACAATATCATTAAAGATACATCCGGCACTCCTCATTAAAACAGAACCTAAAAAAAATAAGATTAAGTAATAAACAAATAAATTTAAATTTTGATCCACAGAGTAGGCATATGCTAAGCCCCAAGAGCATGGCCAAAATAAAAGCATAAAACCAATAGGTTTATTTAGTCTAGTCAAATCTATGAATATCTTTAAATGATGCATGAGATATTACTTGTAAATATCAAACACTAACTTCATAATCAATTTGATTCGATATGGATATAGATTACACAGTTGCAGCGTTAATGTTCCCAGCAATTCCTTTGATGATGACGATGTATAGTAACAGATTTCACACTCTAAGTGCCTTAATTAGAAAGATCCATGACCAGTATACCTTTGAAAAAAAAGTTCCTCCGGAATGGGAAAATCAACTACATGTTCTTAATAAAAGAACAAACTATCTAAAATTTGTTATGGGATTTTCAGCTTTTGGTTTTTTATTCAATATGCTTACAGTCTTACTGTTATATTTAGATTTAGTTTTCTACGCAAGATTGAGTTTTGCTTCGTGTTGTATTTGTATGATTTTTTCTATTTTCCTATTTTTGCAAGAAATAAGGCTTTCAAATGAAGCTTTAAAATTTCACCTTAGCGACATGGACTCCATGAAGAGAGATTATTAAATTATTTTTTTAAAAGACTTTTTTTATATAATGAAATCCCTTGTTTTAATTTATGATTGTAAGACTCCTTAAATGTTTCTAATTGCCAACCTTTCATCCTAGTGGTTATCTCGTCTATATTTTTTATTTTCCATTCAATGGAAACATTTTGATCCTTCCAAAGTTTTTTCTCCTCATTAGTTCTAGCGCATCCATAGCAATATCCTGTAACAGGATCAGTCCTGCAAATACTAATGCAAGGAGATATTACTTTCTTGTTCATTATGGAATTAATATAGCTGGGCCAGTGAGTTTTCTTGACTCTAAATCCGCGTGAGCCTTTTTTGCATCAATTAAACTATACTCTCTTGAAATCTTAATTTTAATTTTTCCAAATTTTACTTTTTCAAATATAGCATCCGCACCAGCCTGAAGTTCTTTTCTATTTGTAAAATACTGCCCAATTGATGGTCGTGTTAGGTAAAGACCTTTAGGCTGAATATCTTTGGGCACATTGACTGGTTCTAGTGGGCCTGAGGCATTTCCAAAGCTTACCATCATTCCTCTAATTTTAAGGCATGCTAATGACCCATAAAAAGTATTTTTCCCGACACCGTCAAATACAGCTGGAACTCCCTGGTTGTTAGTTATTTCCATTACTTTTTTTGAAAAATCGTCTTTCGTATAATTAATAACGTGCGCGTATCCATTTTCTTCTGCGACTTTAATTTTTTCATCTGAGCCTACTGTTCCAATTACTTTTGCACCAATGCTATTAGCCCACTGTGCAAAAATTTGACCAACACCTCCTGCAGCAGCATGAAATAAAACAGTTTCACCAGCTTTAAGATTGTAAGTTTTACAAAGTAAATAATTAGTAGTTAAACCTTTAGTCATTAAAGTTGCAGCTTGTTTATGAGAAATACCCTCTGGAACTTTTACAGCTATCTTAGACGGAATAATCCTTTGTTGTGAATATGCACCTAATGGTACAGAAGCATAAGCTATATTATCACCTATATTAAATTCTTTAACATTAGATCCAACTTCTTCCACTTTGCCCGCTGCTTCTAACCCAATTCCGCTTGGTAGCTTAAGGGGATACAAACCTGATCTATGATAGGTATCAATGTAATTTAAACCAATAGCATGATTAACAACTTTAATTTCATCAGGACCTGGTGCACCAACTTTAACATCTTGAAGCTCCAAAACTTCAGGTCCTCCATTTTTTTTTATAATTATTGATTTTGGCATTCGAGGAACGTACTTGAACTTTTAATATTTAGCAAATGTTCCGTTATTATAATCTTGTATCGCTTCGAGTATTTCTGCCTTTGTATTCATTACAAACGGACCGCCTCTCGCAATAGGCTCACCTATGGGTTTGCCAGCAATGAATAAAAATTCAGATTTTTTTATAGCTTTGATAATTAGTTTATTACCTCTCTCAAGTAAAATTAAATTTGAGTCAGAAGTTTTCTCGTGATCCTTTTCACCTATTTTTAACTGACCTTTAAGTAAATAAATAAAACTGTTGTGTCCATCTGGGGCTCCACAACTAAATTCTTTGCCTCCATTTAAAATTATATGAAAATAAATTGGTTCAACATTATGATTTTTTTCAGGTCCCTCAGCGTTTTCATATTTACCAGCAATTACTTTTACGGTTTTGTCGTTGTCTTTGTGAGTTCCAAGCTCATTACCTTTAATATAAAGATACTCAGGTTTATTTTTTTTAAGTTTTGCAGGCATGTTGATCCATAATTGGAATCCTAAAAGCTTCCCTTCTTTCATAGCAGGCATTTCTGAGTGTATTATACCTCTACCTGTTTTCATCCATTGTACATCACCGGACGCCATAATTCCTTTAGCACCAGTGCTGTCTTGATGTTCAAATTCTCCATTTAACATATAAGTAACTGTTTCTATTCCTCTGTGAGGGTGAGGAGGAAAACCTGCAATATAATCTTCCTTATTTTCTGAACCAAACTCGTCAAGCATTAAAAAAGGATCAATATAATCTGCTTCAGGTGTGCCAATACTTCTTTTTAATTTTACACCAGCACCATCTGAAGCGTTTAAAGCTTTTACAATTTTTTTAATTTCAATACTTTTCATATAAGCTATTTAACGTTATGAGATCCATCACACATTGGAGGATCATTTGTTAGTTTGCAAGTACAGAAAAAAACTTTTTTAGATTGATCGGCCTTAAAAATCAAAGGCTTAAAAGTTGTATCTTTATGCGACCCATCACAAAAAGGTTGTTTCGTACTTAATCCACATGTACACCAGTAATAAGATTTACCTTCTAAAACATTTATTCCTATCGGAGTATCTCCAGCTTTTTTTCCTTTAATCATTTAATTTCTCTTAATTTTAATATCTTTATACAATATCTAATAGCTGTTTCAAATTTTTAATTTCGTTGTTAGGTTTAAAATCAAGTTTATCAAAAACATTATTATTCCTATTTACCCAAATGGAGTTGTAACCATAATTTCCACCACCAGACACATCCCAGGTATTTGCACTTAAAAATACAACTTGTTCTTTTTGTATTTTATATTTTTTAATTGGCATGTCATACACTTTTGAGCTTGGTTTATAAACTCCAACTTCTTCAATTGAAAAAACGCCATCAAAAATATCATTTAAATTATTACTTTCAATTAACTCATTAAGAAGGGTAGGCGTTCCATTTGATAGAATGCTAAGTTTATAATTCTTTTCTTTCAAAGTTTTTAAAACTTCGGGAACTTCATTAAAAGGTGAGAGCACTTTATAAAGATTAAGTAATTCATTTTTCATAGAGGGATTTATATCAAAAACTTTCATTGATTTATCCAAACTATCTTCAGTAACTTGCCAGAAGTCTTTATGTCTATTCATTAAACTCCTAAGCCAAGTATATTCTAATTGAGTAGTTCTCCAATAATTAGCAAAACCTTCCCACTTGTCACCAATTTTATGTTTACATTTTTCAGCAGCTGAATTGACATCAAAAAGTGTACCGTATGCATCAAAAATTATTGCTTTAATATTTTTCATAACTTACATTGATATTAATGAGTAATATTAGATTATTTCACCCAGAAAATATAATGGAAAATACTACAAGCTTATTATCAAAAGAGCACACCCATTATGTTGTAAATGTAATGAGAATGAAAAGAGGTTCTAATATAAATTTTTTTAATAAAAATGGAGAATGGTTAAGCGAGATAGTTTTTCTAGATAGAGATCGAGTTGAAGTAAAATTTTTAAATAAATTAAAAGAACCAACTACTAAATCAAATATCGAGTTAGCCATCTGTTTAGTTAAGAAAAGTCCAATGGATACTATTTTACAAAAAGCTACAGAACTTGGTGTCACTAAAATCACACCAATTATATCCGAAAGAACTGAGGTTAAAGAATTAAATTTTGAAAGAGCAAAAAAGATTGTTATTGAGGCAACTGAACAATCCAACCAATTGGCCCCTCCAGAAATTTCTCAAGTAATAAAACTTAAAGAT
Organism: uncultured Pelagibacteraceae bacterium; assembly: GCA_902630925.1. GTDB lineage: Bacteria > Pseudomonadota > Alphaproteobacteria > Pelagibacterales > Pelagibacteraceae > Pelagilacustribacter. The sequence continues at coordinate 45,974 of CACOWO010000001.1, forward strand.
TTTCTAAAAAATTTAGATAGTTCGACAAAACTATTATTTGCAGATGTAAATTCTACAGAAAATTTAAAAAAAGAAGTTTTAAAAGAGGCAAAATCTTTAACCGTGCTTATAGGTCCAGAGGGAGATTTTTCACCCTCAGAAATAGAACTTATTCATGGAAATTCTAATGTTGTGCCATTTACAATATCAAGAAACATTCTAAGGGCAGATACTGCTGTAATAAGCGCTATTTCATTAGTGAATTTTATCAATAACTTTCATTAATTGTCGCATTAATTGAAATTGTGAAATTGTTTAAAAACTGTATAAAAAATCATGTTTAAAAAAATTGGATACGCTTTATTCTTGTTAACGCCGTTATCTCTGCTGGCTAATGAGCCAGTAGATTGGCAGTTAGGTTTTCAAAAATCAGCCTCAAAAACGATGGATGATATAGTTTGGTTTCATGACTACATGCTATTACCTGTTATTACCGCAATAACAGTATTTGTTCTTTTTCTAATCGCTTACGCTTGTATAAGATTTAGATCTTCAAGAAATCCTGAAGCATCAACAACAAGCCATAACACAGTGATCGAAGTCATTTGGACTTTGGTTCCTTGTTTAATCTTAATTGTTTTAGCTGTTCCATCATTTAAAGTTTTATATTCTCAAGACGAAATTCCAAAAGCTGATGTAACTATTAAAGCTATAGGTTATCAATGGTATTGGGGATACGAGTACCCAGACGAAAATATAGTTTTTGACTCATACATGATTGAAGAAAAAGATTTAAAAGAAGGTCAACCAAGGTTGCTTGCTGTAGATAATGAGGTTTATGTTCCAGTAAATAAAGTGGTTAAAGTTATGATTACAGCTAATGATGTTTTACATGCTTGGGCTTTACCGTCATTTGGAGTTAAGCGAGATGCAGTTCCAGGAAGAATTAACGAAACTTGGTTTAAGGCTGATAGAACTGGAACTTTTTATGGGCAGTGCTCAGAGTTGTGTGGAATTAAACATGCTTTTATGCCAATAACAGTAAACGTTGTAACAGAAGAAGAATATAATCAATGGCTAGAAAAAGCCAAAGTAGAATTCGCTAAGGAAGAAATTAAAAATAATATTAAAGTGGCAAAAAAGATTAAGGAGATAAAATAATGTCCGCAACAACTGCATCACACGAACATCATCATAACCCAACTGGCTGGAAGAGATGGGCTTACTCTACAAACCATAAAGACATCGGGACAATGTATTTAGTTTTTGCGATTATCGCTGGAATTATTGGCACAGCTTTTTCAGTGCTAATGAGAATGGAATTAGCGCATCCAGGTGATGGAATTCTTGGAGGAAATTATCATTTATACAACGTATTAGTTACAGGACACGGACTGATCATGATTTTCTTCATGGTAATGCCAGCAATGATTGGTGGATTTGGAAATTGGTTTGTCCCAATCATGATCGGAGCTCCAGACATGGCATTTCCACGAATGAATAATATTTCTTTTTGGTTGTTGCCAGTAGCTTTAATTTTATTAATTGCATCAATTTTTGTGGATGGCCCTCCAGGTGCACAGGGTGTAGGTGGAGGTTGGACAATTTATCCTCCGTTATCTTCTAAGACAGGTCAACCAGGTCCAGCAATGGATTTAGCAATTTTAAGTTTACACGTAGCTGGAGCCTCTTCTATTTTAGGAGCAATTAATTTCATCACCACTATATTAAATATGAGAACACCGGGTATGACTTTACATAAAATGCCATTATTTTCATGGTCGATTTTAGTGACAGCATTTTTACTTTTGTTATCATTACCAGTTTTAGCAGGAGCAATTACAATGCTTCTCACAGATAGAAATTTTGGTACTGCTTTTTTTGAAGCTCAAACAGGGGGAGATCCAGTCCTATTCCAACACTTATTTTGGTTTTTTGGCCACCCAGAAGTTTATATTTTAATTCTTCCAGGTTTTGGAATGATAAGTCATATAGTTTCAACTTTTTCTAAGAAGCCAGTATTTGGATATTTAGGAATGGCTTATGCCATGGTGGCAATTGGGGTAGTAGGGTTCGTTGTATGGGCTCACCACATGTATACAGTTGGTTTAGACACAGATACCAAAGCATATTTCTTAGCTGCAACTATGATTATTGCAGTACCAACAGGAATAAAAGTTTTCTCTTGGATTGCAACAATGTGGGGTGGATCTATAAGTTTCAAAACACCAATGTTATGGGCAATAGGTTTTATATTCTTATTCACTTTAGGAGGAGTTACTGGAGTAGTCTTAGCTAACGCTGGTGTAGATACTGCCTTGCACGATACATATTATGTAGTTGCACACTTTCATTATGTACTCTCAATGGGAGCGGTATTCGCAATATTTGCTGGCTTTTATTACTGGTTTAGTAAAATGAGCGGATACGAGTATTCAGAATTTTTAGGAAAACTGCACTTTTGGTTAACGCTTGTTGGAGTAAATTTAATTTTCTTTCCTCAGCATTTCTTAGGACTAGCAGGGATGCCGAGAAGATATGCCGATTATCCAGATGCGTTTGCAGGATGGAATTATATTTCTTCAATAGGATCATATATTTCTGTCGTAGGTTTAGCAGTTTTCTTAATTAATCTTTTATATGCTTTTGCTAAAAAGAAAAAAGCAGAACAAAATCCATGGGGAGAAGGAGCAACAACTTTGGAATGGACAGTATCTTCGCCGCCGCCGTTCCATACTTTTGAAGAGCTGCCTAAAGTAAAGTAAATTGAGCCAGATACTTTTAAAAACGAGAAACTCTAAACTTGGTTTAGTATTAGATCTTAACTCATTTTTTAATCTAATGAAGCCAAGAGTAATGTCTCTTGTTTTATTTACTTGCATGGTTGGTTTATTGATTGCACCTTATAGCGTTGATCTTAAAACTTCTTTAATATCATTACTAGCAGTAGCAATTGGCTCTGGTGCGGCTGGAGCTTTAAATATGTGGTATGAGTCCGATGTTGATGCCCTAATGAGTAGAACCTGTTTAAGACCGATACCAACAGGCAAAGTAAAAAGAAATCAGGCTTTATATTTTGGAATTATTTTATCAATTATTTCTGTTGCTATGCTTTACTATTCGGCAAATACTATTTCAGCAATATTATTAGCATCAACTATTGGTTTTTATTTTTTTATTTATACGATCTGGCTTAAAAGAAAAACTCCACAGAATATTGTCATTGGAGGTGCCGCTGGAGCTTTACCCCCAGTTATTGGATGGACGATAGCTACAGGAACAATAACAATCGAACCAATAATACTTTTCTTAATTATTTTTGTTTGGACGCCGTCTCATTTCTGGGCATTGAGTTTATATAAATCAGGAGATTATAAGAAAGCTAAGATACCAATGTTACCAGTTATTGCTGGAACAAAAACAACAAAAACAAATATATTGGTTTACTCATTTGCTATGCTTCCAGTTGTAATAGCTCCATATTATTTTGAGTTTGCGAGTTTATTATACTTAGTTACAGCTTTAGTTATGACACTATATTATAATTATTTATGCTTAGAGTTGTTTAAAGCAAAGGTTATAAAATTCTCAAATAAAATTGCAAGAAAAGTATTTATCTACTCAATCTTTTATCTATTTTTTGTTTATCTAATTTTACTTATTGATAATGCTAGGAGCCTTTTTTAATGAGTAAAAAAAAGAAAAATATAATAACTGCAGTGCTATTAGTATTATTTATGATCTTTTTATTTGCACTTACCTTTTACAATATTGGAATTTATAATAGAGAAATTTAATGACCATTAACAAAAAAAATTTAACACCAATAGCCTTAGTTTCAATATTTCTATTAATGTTGGCTTTATCTTTTGCAGCTGTACCTTTGTATGATTTATTCTGTAGAGTTACTGGCTTTGGAGGAACAACACAAAATGCTTCGGAAAAAGAAATTCCAAAAATAATCGTTAATCAAGATTATAGAATGAGGTTCGACACTAATGTTCACAGCACTTCAGATTGGAAATTTTATCCTGAAAAAAATACTTTAGATTTAAAACCAGGCCAAGTTCACACAGTCAAATTTAATGTAGAAAACCCAGGTAATCAAAGTTCATCAGGTTCAGCTTCATTTAATGTTTCTCCCTCTTCATTCGGTAAGTACTTGAATAAGATTGGCTGCTTTTGTTTCGAAAAACAAACGTTAAAACCAAATGAGAAACAAGAATTTGTTTTAACATTTTTCTTGGATCCCAAAGTGGTTGATGATAATAAAACTAAGAATATTTCTGATGTAACACTATCTTTTACATTCTTTGCATCAGAATTTTATGAAAAGGAAAAAACTTAATGTCGGCAGATAAAAAAAAACATGATTTTCATTTAGTGGACCCAAGTCCTTGGCCAATATACGTATCATTTGCAACTTTAGTATTAGCAATTGGAGCTGTTTACTATTTTCATTCAAAGGCTCTTTGGCTTTTACTAGTAGGTTTTGCATTAGTAATTTATGGGGCCTTTATGTGGTGGAGAGACGTGATTGAAGAGGCAGAACACCAAGGTCATCATACTCCTGTAGTACAAATTGGTCACCGTTATGGAATGACACTTTTTATTGCTTCAGAAGTTATGTTTTTTGTTGCATGGTTTTGGGCTTATTTTAATGCAAGTTTATTTCCAACGGATTCCATTGGAGGAACTTGGCCTCCTCCCGATATAAAAACTTTTGATCCTTGGGATATACCACTAATAAATACTCTTATCTTGTTATTATCTGGGACAACGGTTACATGGGCTCACCATGCGATGTTAGAGAATGATAGAAAAGGGCTTGTAAATGGATTAATTGCAACTGTATTTTTAGGATTTATATTTTCATGCTTTCAAGCTTATGAGTATCACCATGCTTCATTTACTATAGACGGAAATATTTATGGATCTACATTTTATATGGCTACAGGTTTTCACGGCTTTCACGTGATTGTTGGAACAATTTTTCTAGCGGTATGTTTATTTAGATCGATGAAAGGTCATTCAACACCAACACATCACTTTGGTTTTGAGGCCGCCGCTTGGTATTGGCACTTTGTTGATGTAGTTTGGTTATTCCTTTTTGCTGCAATCTACATTTGGGGAAGCTAAACTCAAATTGAAAAAAGCATTCTTATTTCAACTATTCGTTATTTTCTTTATAACATTATTTTGTGCACTAGGCACTTGGCAGCTTTACAGGCTTCAATGGAAATTAGAATTAATTAGTGAAATAACTTTTGGGCTAGACTCTCAACCAATTGAATACTCCAGCTCTATAAAAAAAAATTATCAGAGAGTTAATGCTAAAGGAAAATTTGATTTTGATAAACAAATCTACCTCTATAGTTTGAATGAAAAAGGAAAACCTGGGTATGATGTGGTAACTCCATTTAGAACAAACAAAAATGAGAACGTACTGGTAAATAGAGGATGGATAAATAAAGAACTTAAAGGTAACGCTAAGATAGATCTTAATACATCAGCCGAGCAAAAAATTGTCGGTCTTCTGAGAGAAATATATAAACCTAATATGTTTAAACCAGATAATGACTTAAAAAATAATATTTGGTTTTCAATAAATTTAGAAGATCTGAAAGAGGCTACAGGAGAGCAATTTAACGAGTTTATAATTTTTCTAGAAGATAACCAAGTTAAGTCGCCAATTCCTAAAAAGATCAGCATTGATGTGCCAAACAATCACCTCAAATATGCTATAACATGGTATGCAATATCAATTTCTATAATTTTTTATTATTTATATTTTAGAAGAAAAAAATGAATTATTTTAGCACTAGGGATAAATCTTTAAAATTTAGTTTTAAAGATATTTTCTTAAGAGGACTTGCACCAGGCGGAGGGTTATTTTTACCTGCTGAAATTAAGAAGTATAATCAAGAAGAACTTAATAATTTAAGCCAATTAAATTATAATGATCTTGCTACAGAAATTATCTTTAATTTCTGTTCAGGTGAAATTAAAAAGGAAGAACTTAACTCACTGATACAAAAATCTTATAGTAGGTTTAAAGATAAAGAAGTAGTAAATTTAAAAAAGATTGGAGAGATTGATCTTCTTGAGCTTTATCATGGGCCCACTTTAGCTTTTAAAGATATTGCAATGCAAGTAATTGGCAATTTGTATGATTACTTAGAAGTCGCTAAAGATAAAACTGTAAATGTCGTAGTAGCTACATCAGGAGACACTGGTTCAGCAGCTATTGCAGCATTAAGTAATAGAAAAAATATAAATCTTTTTGTTCTGCATCCGCATAATAAAATTTCTAATATTCAAAGAAAAATAATGACAACTATTGGCGGCGCAAATATTTATAATATTGCTATCGAGGGTTCATTTGATGATTGTCAAAAAATTGTAAAAGAGCTCTTTAACGAAGATAGTTTTAGATCAAAAATAAACATGTCTGGCGTAAATTCTATCAATTGGGCAAGAATTGTTTGTCAAATCGTTTATTATTTTTATTCTTTCTTTAAATTAAAAAAAAACAATATTAGCTTTTCTGTACCTACTGGTAATTTTGGAGATATATATGCTGGATTTGTAGCAAAAAAAATGGGTTTACCAATTAATAAACTTATAGTTGCTACAAATAAAAATGATATTTTACAAAGAGTTATTAATACAGGTGAATATAAACCTGATACAGTGAAAGCAACTATCACACCAAGCATGGACATCCAAGTTGCTAGTAATTTTGAGAGGTTGCTTTATTATATTTTAGATGAAAGCGATAGTAAGGTAGGGTCATTAATGAATGATCTGTCATCAAAAAGGTTATTTAATTTAGAAAAAAAAGAAATCGATAGAATAAAAAAAGATTTTGAAGCAGTAAAAGTTACAGATGAAGAGACAGTATCTATAATCGATGAGATATATAAAGAGCATAAATTTATAATTGATCCCCATACTGCAACTGGCGTAGGCGCAGCAAAAAGTTTTAAAAATTTAGGAGATATAGTTGTTCTTGGTACAGCTCATCCTTACAAGTTTAACGATACAATAAAAAAAGTTATAGGTAAAAATTTAGACTCACCTATACATCTAAAATTGAATATAGATAAAAAGGAAACATTTGATATTATTGGGAATTCAAATACAGAAGTAAAAAATTATATTTTGGGCAAAATACAATGAGAATAAAAATAGGAGACAAACTACCTAACTCGGAATTATTTTATCTTGATCAAAATAATGATGTAAAAAAAATTGATATATTGGATCTTTGTGGAGGCAAGACTATCATTTTAGGTATGCCAGGAGCTTTTACAAAAACTTGCTCAGCTCTTCATCTTCCTGGATATTTAAAAAATTATGAACTAGCCAATAAAAAGGGAATTTCTAAAATTGTATGTGTTGCTGTAAATGATCCTAATGTAATGAAGGCCTGGGGCGAAAATCAAAATGTCGGGAGTAAAATCTTCATGGCCGGTGATCCCTTTCTTAAATTTACAAAAGCTATTGGAGCCGAGGTAGATAAATCCGAAAAAGGATTAGGAACTAGATCAAATCGTTACACTATGTTGGTGGAGAATGGTGAAGTTAAAAAAGTAGAGGAAGAAAAAGAAACAGCAACTTGTGAATTATCTTCAGCTGATAGCTTTTTAAAATCTATTTAGTTTTAGAAACCGCCAATTCATCAACAAGATTATTATATTTATTGCCAGCGTGCGCTTTAACCCATTTCCAAGTAACTTTATGTTTTAGGCAAACATTATCCAATTTAATCCAAAGATCTTTATTTTTAACTGGTTTCTTGTTTGAACTTTTCCAATTATTAACTTTCCACTTTTTAATCCAATCAGTTATCCCATCTTTCACATATTTCGAGTCAGTAAAAATTGTAATCTCTGATTTCTTTCTTATTTTCTTTAATGCCATAATTGGAGCCATTAATTCCATCCTATTATTAGTTGTATTACTCTCACTGCCAGAGATACTTGATTGATTAGAATCATCTAATATGATTGCTGCCCAACCTCCTTTCCCAGGATTTCCAGAGCAAGCACCATCAGTATAAATTTTTAATTTCATTAAAAGAAATAATCCTCATGATTTTTTGCACTTTTGTGAAATTCCAATCTTTTTAAATACTCCATTGGATCTTTAATTTTAACTATTGCTCCTTCTACTTTATTTAATGCATCGAATACTCGAGTTAGCAAGAATCTCAAAGCAGCGCCTTGAGATAAAACCTTAATATTATTTAATTCTTCGTGGGACAATTTTCTTACAGATGTATATCCATCTATAAAATTCTTTGCCTTAGTAACGTTAAAACTTAAATTACTTTTTAGACCGTCAAAACATAAAGCGTTAAAGCAAATAGCTATTTCAAAAGCAAAAAAATCTTCACATGAGAAATAAAAGTCAATTACACCGCTAAATTTATCTTGAATAAAAAAAATATTATCATGAAATAAGTCAGCATGAATAATTCCTTTTGGTAAATTTTTTGGCCAATTTTTTTCAACATCGTTAAGATTTTCCTCAATTAATTTTGGAAGATCTTTATGTATATTTTCACATTTATCTTTAACTGAATTAAACAACTTTCTCCATGAATTGACCGAGAGATCATTTTGTCGGTTTAGTTTAAAACTTTTTGTGAGCTCATGCATTTTAGCTACCTCAGACCCAATAGTTTTACAGTTAGCAGGTGAAAGATTTTGTTTTGCCCTTCCTTCAAGAAACGAGACAATCATTAGTTTTTTTCCCTCAAAATTTGTAATTGTTTCATTATTATTATTAGAAATAGGAGCGGGGCATTTAAAGCTAGCTTTATTTAATGATGACATTAAATCTGAAAAAAAAGGAAGATCAGTAGATCTTACTCTTTTTTCATAAATAGTTAGTATAAATTTTTTCTTGTCAATTGATAAAAAATAGTTTGTATTTTCAATACCTTCTTCAATTCCTTTGAATGATTCTAACTTACCTAAACTATAATTAGATAAAATTTCCTCAATCTTTTTTTGATTTAACTTCGTGTAAACAGCCATTAATTGAGCTCTTTCGGCAATTTAAATACAACCTTTTCTTCTGCAACTACTACTTCTTCAATAGAAACATTTCTATCTTTTCTTAAACTGTCTAACAAAGTTTGTACAAGTTTCTCTGGTGCAGACGCTCCAGAAGATATCCCGATGGTTTCAGAATTATCTATTTCATTAAAAGGAATTTCTTTTTCAGAGTGCATTAAATGAGAATTATTACAACCTGCTTTTTTAGCAACCTCAACTAATCTGACAGAATTAGACGAGTTACGACTACCCACTACAAAAAACATATCACATTTGGAAGCTATCTCTTTTACTGCGGACTGTCTGTTAGTCGTAGCGTAACATATATCTTCTTTTATAGGGCCTTTGATTTTTGGAAACTTACTTTTAAGAGCTTTAATTATTTCAGCTGTATCATCTACAGACAGGGTTGTTTGAGTAATATATGCCAGAGGTTTTTTAAAATCATTTTCTTTAAGAAGTTCAACATCATTTATTGTTTCAATTAGTTTAATTGATCCATTTGGAAGCTGACCCATTGTGCCAATAACTTCAGGGTGATTTTTATGTCCAATTAATAATATTTCAAAACCATTTTTATTTAACTGTTCTGACTCTCTGTGAACTTTTGAGACTAATGGACAAGTCGCATCTACATAAGATAAATTTTTTAATTTAGCCTCTTCTGGGACTGACTTCGGAACTCCATGAGCTGAAAATATTACAGGTCTACTTGCATCATCTACGTCAGATAATTCATCTACGAAAATTGCACCTTTTTCTTTTAACTCTTCTACAACCTGCTTATTGTGTACTATTTCATGACGAACATATACCGGAGCTCCGAATTTGCTGATAGATTTTTCAACTATTTCAATTGCCCTTTTAACTCCAGCACAAAATCCTCTTGGTGATGCTAAATAAATTTTAAGTTCTTTTTTCATTTTTTTCTAAAAGATATTCTAACAATATATGCGGAAAAGTAAGTGACGCCAAACCAATAAATATTACCTTATAAATGGCCTCATCAAGTTTATAAAGATTATTTAAAAAATATATCGCAAATAAAAATATTACTGCAGTTACAAAAGTTAAAGGGATAGCTTTCATTATAAATTTTTTAAGTCCTGGCTTGAAAGATCTGTCCAACTCAAAAATAAGAGTAATCGAATGCCTAATTGAGTGAAGAAAACAAAAATAAAGTGTGAAAGCTAAAATAGGTGACAAAAAAAGATTTAATATAATCAAAGAAAAGAAGTCCATGATCATGACACTTTTAAGATTTGTATTTTCTTCTTTTGAAATGTACATAGATGATAAAAAACCAAGGCACAGCATTCCAATTAAAAATTCATTACTAAAAAATTCTGCTTCAAAAACATTGAAATTAAGAATTTTAAATATTTCATTTGTTTCTTCTCTCTTTAATAATAATGGAGCCATAATTACCGTTGATCCTTTTAAGAAGAATAAACACTCAGAGATGAAAAAATTTTTTCTAAAATAAAATACTGTGTCTTCTTTTCCAAAATGATAGGCGGCTACAATCAAAAATAGCAATAAAATTGTATTAGGAAATATTAACCAGAATATTATTATCAATGATGAAATTAATACATAGCCAAGATAAAAGGATATATTTTGTTTATATCTAAATAATTTTAAAAGTTTTTTTCCTTTGATATTATCTAATGCACCGTGAGAAATTCCCAAAATTAAAATTAAAAACAAACAAAATACAACTGGTTCAAAATTGAGCATTAGATAAAGAGGGCTTATCAAAATACAAAAATTAAAAAATATAATTGAGTGCTTAAAGTTAATATTTTCCATTAATTAAACATTGCTTTTAAAAAAATTAATTTTGGCATTTTGCTAATAATATTTATATCTTCAATAATATTACTTTTATTTGATAAAAATTTTATAATCGTATTTGAAGAAGTTTTAAACATATTAAAAAAAATTTTAGGCATCTTTTCGGGATGTTTTTCTAATACTCTTAGAAATAGTTTATCTAAAAATTGATATTTTTTTCCTAGGTTGAATATTTTCGCTCCACCAATATTGTCAATATTTTTTACAATATACTTACTATGTTCTTGAATATTTAAAAAAGTATATCCAGTACTTAATCGCGTCATGCCTCCCACAGATCCAATATTGATCATTTTATTTTCATTTTTGAATGAAGGATTAAAAAGTGGTATAGCACCCCTTTCAGTAAAATTTATTTTATAGTTTTTTATACCTAGATTATTTTTAATATAATTTTCTAATTGGAGATCATAGTCCATTAAGCTTTGATCCTCTAAATCTGAAAGCCAAGTTGTTTCAATTAAAGCTTTATTTTTACTAAATGGTAATGTGTAAAAAAAGTGAACATCATTTCTCTGATCGCAATTAAAATCCATTAGATTAATTATTTCATCATCAAAAATATTTTTAGGGGTTTCTATCTCGATACCTTGAAAGTGTTGCCACATTTTAGATTTATCTAATTCTTTTTCATGAACACTATTAAAAATTATGGAATTTTCTAAGTTGATTTCACTTAAAGTTTTAAAAAAACTTATATTGGAATTTGTAGTGAGCTTAGAATTTATCTTTTTATAAAATTTACCACTATCGATGCTTTGGTAGGGAAATTTTTTATTAGTCAATTCATGTGAACTATCTGGAGAGTTTATTGTAAAATTGTTCCAACTTTTAATTACACAATCATCAAAGTTATGATTAAAAACTTTCCAGAAGGACCAAGTTTTGTCTCTTTTATATTCTTCACGAGTTTCAATAATTGCTAGAGTTTTCTCTTTTAACTTATCATTAATTTCAAGCTCATAAGCTAGGGATAGGCCCGCGCATCCACCACCAATAATTATGTAATCAAATTCTTTCATTTAAATTAACCTCTTGCTCTAAAATTTTATGATTTGCTTGATTATCGTAATTTAAATTCTTAATGAACAATAATCTAACAAAATCAAAAATAGATAAAAAGGTCTGTATTACTTTCTCGAACATAGGAACATAGATTTTGCCAGCTTTATTATAATTATCTATGTTTTTTTGTTTAAGGATGTAGTCACCTATTTTTCTATAAATACGCCTCGCAACAATAACAGAAAATCTTGATCTAATTGGTATATTGCAAATAGATCTAAAAGAATTTTCATAAAATATTTGAGAGTCATTTATAACTTCTCGAATTTCCGAAAAATTGTGACTAACATATTCTCTATTACGCGCTTTATCTTCACAAACATCCCTAGCTATATTAGTAAGCTGCATCGCTATCCCAAGATCTATCGCACCTTTTAGAGCTTCTCGATTTTTTACTTTCAGTATTTTTGACATCATTAGTCCGACTGTCCCGGCAACTCTATAAGAATAAACAAGTAAATCTTTTTTCGAATTAATCACTACTTTTTCCTTTAAGTCTGTTTCAACACCATCGAATAAATCTATGACTATTTGTTTAGAAATATTTTCACTATCAATAACAGACCACATATCTTTTATAATTTGATTGTCCAGATTTTTGTTCTTAAAATCTTTTTTAAATTTTGAGAAAATTTCTTTCTTTAATTCCAAACTATTATCATCATCAACTATATCGTCTAAGGTTCTACAGAAATTATATAAAGATGAGCACTTATCTAAAGTATTACGCGAAAGGAAAAAACTTGCCCAATAAAAAGATTTAGCATGTTTTTTTAATAAATTGCTTTTCATTAAAACAATTTGTCTAAAACTTTTGCTGATGAGAGAACACCAGGCATTCCGGCTCCTGGATGCGTACCGGCTCCCACGAAATATAAGTTTTTATAAATTTCAGACTGATTATGAAATCTAAAATAAGCTGATTGTGAAAATTTTGGCTGAATTGAAAATCCAGAGCCATAAAGAGTTGCTAAATCATTTTCAAAGTAATCAGGTGTCAAATAAAAATCACTTACTACATTATCTTTAATACCAGGAAGAACAGTCTTATCCATTTTATCTAGAACTAGATCTTTAAATTTATCACCTTCTTCGATCCACTTAACTTTAGATAAATTATTTGGCACTGGGACCAAAACATAAAAAGCATCTTGGTCTTCTGGAGCCATACTAGGATCTGTCGCAGATGGTCGATGTAAATAATAGCTTATGTCTTCAGAAAGTATTTTCTTTTCAAATATTTTATCGAGATGTTTTTCATAAGACTCCCCAAAATAAATTGTATGATGTGCAACATTAGTATATTTTTTTTTAGAACCAAAATAATAAACAAATAATCCCATTGAATAATCCATTCTTTTCATTTTTTGTTTAAATAAAAAATCATAATCTCCCTTTGATTTAATTAGATTATTATAAACATTAGGAGGGTCAGAGTTACAAATCACGTAGTCACTATTAATTATTTTTGAATTATTAATTTTAACACCTTTAACTTTTTTATTTTCTGTAAGTATTTCTGTAACTTCAGCATCTTTAATAATTTTGATATTTTCTTCGATCATTAGTTTTTCTAAAGCCTTAACTACACTTCCCGTCCCTCCCATAGAGTAGTGAATGCCCCATTTTTTTTCTAAAAATAAAATTAATGTATATATCGATGTAGTACTGAATGGATTTCCACCTACTAAAAGGGGATGCATACTAAATACTCTTCTTAATTTTTCATTAGATATATAACTCGAAACTAAACTGTAGACTGACTTATAACTTTTTAATTTCAATAAAGATGGAATTTGTTTCATCATGAAGACCAGATTATTAAAGGGCTTATCAGATAAGTCTGTAAAACCTTTATCAAAGATTTTTTCAGTAAAATTTACTAAATTTTTATATCCATCATAATCAGAAGTGTTAAACTTTTTTACTTGCACCTCCATTGACTCATCATCACCGGTGTAGTCAAATGTATCTCCGTTACTGAAAACAAATCGGTACCATAAATCCAAAGGAACTATCTCGACGTAGTCAGAAATATTTTTATTAAATAGTGAAAATAATTCTTGAAATAGATATGGAGCAGTTATTACTGTTGGACCTCCGTCATAAATAAATTGATCTTTTTTAAAAACCCTAGCTCGACCGCCAAGATCAGAGTGCTTTTCAACTAATGTTACTTTATGGCCTTTAGCTTTTAATCTAAGGGCAGCAGCTAGACCTCCAAAACCTGAACCAATAATAGTTGTTTTTTTTGCCATATTTTTATGGCTATTCTAACTAGATTTTTTCTTAAGTGCTAATTTTGTTTCTTCAAGACTAGAGCTATAAATTTTATCTAATTTGCTTTTATCTAATGAGTTTTTTATGAGTTTTTCTACTGAGTCTATAGCAACTTTTACTGAGGCGTTTTTAATATCTTTTAATGCCTGATTTTTAAGTTGTTTTATTCTTTCTTCAGCGCTTCTTTTTCTAGACTCCATTAGATTATGAAAATCTTGATTTATTTTTAAAACATTTTTTTCTGCTTCTTCATTTGCTTTAGTTATCATTTGTTTAACTTCAGCTTTGGAATTACTAATTTTTTTTTCATGCTCTGTTAAGATATTTTTAGCATCCTCTTTGAGCTTATCAGCCTCATCAATTTGGCCTTTTATATTTTTAATATTATCATCTAAAGTAATTTTAATTTTTTGAGGAATTTTAAAATATACTAGTAATCCTATAAAGGCGAAAAAGGATATCATCACCCAAAAAGTTGCATCAATCATTATAAATATTTACCTAAGTTTTTTTTCGATACATCTTCAACCGTTGCTTTAATACTGCTTTCATTAAGTTTGTCACCAGAAATTGACTCAATAATATTTGAAGCAATATTTTCCGATATTTTTTGAATATCCGTTATAGAGTTTTTTTTTATATCGCTTATATCTTTTTGAGCTTTTTCAATTTCTTTTTCAATTTCTTTTTCAATAGTTTCCTTCTTTTTTTTAATTTCTTTATCTAAAGTATTTTTAGACTCTAGGTGAATTTTCATAACTTCTTTTTTGGCATCTTCTAAAATCTTTTTGTACTGTTTAAGTTTAGACTCAGATAATTCTTTGAACTTATTAGCATCTTCTAAATCGTCCTTAATTCTATTTTCACGGTTATCTAAATTATTTTTAATTTTTGGAAGATAAAATTTCGCTATAGATATGTACAAAATTGAAAAAACTAAAGTCAACCAAAAAGCTTGAGAGGCCCAATATTTTGGATCCAGCTGAGGCATGCCTACCTCAGCTGCAAACAAATTATTTTGTATAGCGAACAACGCTATAATAAAATTAAAGTATTTACCCATAATTATTTATTTAAAATGCAAATAAAATAATTAAAGCTACTACAAGACCAAAAAGTCCGGTCGCCTCTGCTAAAGCAAACCCTAAAAGCAAGTTAGGGAATTGTTTCTGAGCTGCTGACGGATTTCTCATAGCACCAGAAAGGTAATTACCGAAAATAATTCCGATACCTACACCAGCTCCTGCTAACGCGATTGCAGCTAGACCTGCTCCAATCATTTTTGCCGCTTCTAACTCCATTTTTCCTCCTTTATTAATTAATGATGTAAATTTAATGCATCATTCAAATAGATGCAGGTTAGTATTGCAAAAACATAAGCTTGTAAAAACGCAACTAATATTTCTAAGCCTGTTAATGCTATTGAAAAACCGAGCGGCAACCACCCGCCTAGTAATCCTAAACTTATTACAAATCCACCAAAAACTTTTAACATAGTGTGCCCTGCCATCATGTTTGCAAATAATCTTACTGATAAACTTACTGGTCTGCTCAAGTATGAAATTATCTCAATAATGGTAATCAAAGGCAATAACACGACTGGGACTCCGCTTGGAACAAATATACTTAAATATTTTAAACCATGTTTAGCAAATCCAATAATGGTTACTGCAATAAAAATAAATACTGCCATAATTAAAGTAACAATAATATGACTAGTAACTGTAAATGAGTAAGGCAACATCCCTACCATGTTGCAAAACAAAACAAACATAAATAAACTAAATATAAAAGGAAAATAAGGTTTAGCTTTAGAACCCGCAGTGTCACTTATCATTTTAGCAACAAAGGTATAAAACATTTCAGCAATTAGTTGAATTTTATTTGGAATAATTTTCTTCTCTTTGGTGCCAATAAATAAAAATAACATTATAATCGATGCACTTATAACCATGAACAGGCTAGCGTTTGTAAAAGATAAATCTATTCCCGCAATTTGAATTTCGGGTCCAATTTTATGAACACTGAACTGTTGCATTGGATTACTAGCCATAAATTCCTTGTATCAGTCCTCTTTTTGCATTCGGTTGGCAGTGCGTACTACATTTAATATGCCAGCTGCCGTACCTAAAAAAAAGAATATTATTATTAACCATGGTTTAGTATCAAACCAATTATCTAAAATAAACCCAATAATTGTCCCAACTGCTACTGCAGCCACTAGTTCTGTTCCTAATTTAAAAGCATTACCCATAAATGAACCTCTATTTTCACTATCATTTTCAATCTGTTTTTTAATTTTTTTCTTTGCAATTTTTAGGCGAGTTTTAAAGTCTTCAGGAATTGTCATTATTTCGTCTAGGCAACCAGGCCTTCTGCTTTTTGCAAGTCTACGGAAACAAGTTGGCTCACTCCTTGCTCTGCCATTGTAACTCCGTAAAGTCTATGCATTCTAGACATTGTTAAAGCATGGTGTGTAATTATTATAAATTTTGTTTTTGTAATTTTTGTTAATTCATCTAGTAGTCCGCAAAACCTTGTGACGTTAGCATCGTCTAATGGAGCATCAACTTCGTCTAAAACACAAATCGGTGAAGGATTTACTAAGAATACTGCAAAAACAAGTGATAAAGCTGTAAGTGCCTGTTCACCTCCTGATAGCAATGTTATCGACTGCAATCTTTTACCTGGGGGAGATACAAACATTTCTAAACCAGCTTCTAGAGGATCGTCTGAGTCAACAAACTCAATTTTTGCATTTCCACCATTAAATAGTTTTGTATAAACCTCATTAAATTTTCTATTCACTTTAGTAAAAGCTTCAAGCAATCTTTCCCTACCTTTTTGATTCAATTCATCAATACTCGTCTTAAGCTTTACTATTGCAGAGTATAAGTCAGCTCTATCATCTTCCATTTTTTTAATTTCCGTCTCATATTTTTTTGTTTCCTCATCTGCTCGTAAATTAACAGAACCAAGAGACTCTCTTTGTTTTTTTATCTTTTCTACTTTTAAAGATTGATCATCCATACTAGGTAGATTCTCTGGAGGAACATCATTTAAATCTGATTGAGAAAGAATAGTTTCCTCATTATCAATATTTAGCTCACTTTTAATAGAATATAATAAATCTTTCTTTCTATTTTCAATACCTTCTATCAAAGCTTCATTTCTTGCTTTGTTTTCTTTTAATCCAGACAGTTTTAGTTGTATTTCTTTCATATTTTGATTAATAGAATTATATTTTTTCTCTGATTCAATTAGTTCATTTTCTATTTCTTCATTTCTTTTCTTAGTGTTTTCTAAATTTTGAAGATTCTGACCTTTAGATGTTGCAATACGTTCAGGATTTTTTTGGTTTTCAGATAATTCTACTAGAATTTTATTTTTTCGTTCTGTTAATTCAGACATCATTTTTTCAGAATTAGAACTTAAATTCCTCCAATTCTCTAACTCTACATCAATATTTTTAATTCTTTCTTTTCTTTTAATCGAGTCACTTTGAATTGATTTATCTTTTCCAAATTTTTCAGCATATTCCTCTTGAGAAATAGTAATACTTTTTACTAATTGTTTGAGATCCTTGAAAATCTTTTTAGAAAGTTTTTTCTCTTCATCGATATATCTTTCAATTTCATCTAACATTGAGTCCAATTTATTTTGTAAATCATTCAAATTAGCTTTAGAGTTTTTTAATTCTTTAGAAGAGTTTGTCTCTACTTCTAATAATTCATTTTCTGTTTTTAAAAGTTCTTTTTTTTCTTTTGATATTCTTTTCTCGTTTAAATCAGCATCAAGCGAAATACTTTTTTCTCTTTCAAGATCGGACTCCAGAGTTTTTATAGATTTTTCAAGTTTTTCTTGAAGCGATTTTACTCTCGATTCTTCTTCAATAAGATTAGTCATATCTAAGTTTAGCTTTTGTAAGCTTGCAGCACTTTCCATTTTTTTATCTCTTAGAGGAGCAAGTTTTCTATTTTCTTCTTCTAGAAGAGAGTTATTATGATTAAAATCTATATTTACTGCGCTTATTTCGTCATCAAGTTCGCTAAGTTTTTCAAGAATTTTTTTTTTGTCCTTCTCTATTTCTCTTATCTTTAAGTAATAAAGGCCAGCTTCAATTTTTTTTATTTCTTTAGAAATTTCTTTGTATCTTGTTGCTTCTTCAGCTTGTTTTTTTAAATTATCTAATTGCTTTTCTTGCTGTCTCTTAAGTTCGTCTGCTCTTTTCAAGTTGTTTTCAGCAGCATTTAATCTTGTCTCAGCCTCTTGTCTTCTTGCATGAATTCCTGAAATACCTGCAGCTTCCTCGAGGATAGATTTTCTCTCTATAGGTTTTGCTGTAACTAGTTGACCTATTCTTCCTTGACTTATGAGAGAAGGTGAATGTGCACCAGTTGATAAATCTGCAAATAAAGTTTGAACATCTCTCGCTCTTACTTCTTTGTCATTAATGAAATATTTGGAACCTTTATCTTTCTCTATTTTTCTTCTTACAGATATTTCTTCAAAATCTTTGTATTGAGATGGTCCATCATTATTTTTATTGTCTAGCACAATCCTTACTTCTGAAATATTTTTAGAAGGCCTATTAGATGTGCCTGAAAAAATAACATCCTCCATTCCTGTGCCTCTCATACTTTTTGCAGAATTTTCTCCCATACACCATCTTAAAGATTCAACGATATTTGATTTTCCACATCCATTTGGACCTACTATACCCGTTAGTCCGTCTTCAATTAAAAATGTTGTTTTTTCAGAAAATGATTTAAAACCTGTAATTTCTAGTTGCTTAAATTTCATCTATAAATTCTTTTCTATAAATTTTTTGAAAGTTTTATAATTAACTTTACCAGAGTACTTTTTATCGTTGACAATTACTGTAGGAGTTGAGTCAATATTATAAATTTTTTGAGCTTCAATTCTCTGATTAAGAATCTCATCTTGAGCATTTTCGTCTTTAAGACATGCTTCCATTTTTTCCTCGGTTAAATCATAATCCAAACCAATTTTTTTAAGTAATTCATTGATTTTATTTATATCAGATCCAATAGCCCAAGATTTTTGTTTTTCGTAAATTTTTTCTAATAATTTAAATTTTTTATTGATATCTGTTTGACACCTAACAACTACTTCAGCGTTCAGAGCTGCCAAATCTAAAGGGAAAGCGTGATGTTCAAACTTTACTAGACCTTTATCGATATATTCTTTCTTAAGGTTATTAAAAATATTTGTGTGAAAATTTGCACAATGTGGACACGTTAATGATGAAAAAACTTTTACAGTAACTTTAGCATTTGAGTCACCTATGCTTAATATTTTACTTTCTGCTCTAACAAAAAAAATACAAAATATTATAAACGATAACTTTAGAAGTTTATTTATTTCTATCATTGAATGCCTTTAAAAAATTACTAAGTGAGGTTTTTAAGTTACTGTCATTAATTTTTTTCATTTTTTGCTCAATTTTGCATTTATTTTTGATTTTAGGAAAAACATCATCTCTCGAAATTATTTTTTTTTGCATAATTTTCAATGTGACATGACTTATACAACTATATCCAAAAAAAGAGTTGATCTTGTCAATTATTTCCCTTTTTTTATACTCTATTTGTATTTCCTTGCCGTGCATAACATTTAAAACAAGTGTACCATCTTTAAAATTCTTTCCCATTTTAATTGATGCTGGATAACATGCATCGGAAATTTCTTTGTTCACCATTTTTGTCCAATTATCTATAATATTTGAGTAATTATAGCTGCCTTTCCTAACATGTTTTTTCAAATTCTTAGGCATTAAACTTGAAAAAGGTCTTAGTCCTTGTATGAACACCTGAGTTTTATTATTATTTTTACTATGCATTTAAGCTCAACTTTACCAAAAAAAATTCTTGCTTGGTATGATAATAGCAAACGCAATTTACCCTGGCGTGTTAGCAAAAAATCACCAAAAAAGCTTTATTACCGACTTTTAAGTGAGTTTATGCTGCAACAAACTCAGGTAAAAACAGTTATTCCTTATTTTAATAAATTTACTAATAAATATAAGACACTTGAGTCTTTATCTAAAATAAATGAAAATCAAATTCTTAAGCTTTGGGAAGGCTTAGGTTATTACAGAAGAGCAAAGAATTTATTGGCAACAGTTAAATTACTTGTAGAAGTATACAATTCTAAGCTACCAAATAACTTAAAAGAAATTAAAAAGCTACCTGGAGTTGGTGATTATACCGGTAACGCTTTGTTAGGGTTTATTCATAATTATCCAACAATAGCCATTGACGGTAATGTAAAAAGAGTATTTTCAAGGTATTTAAATAAAATGGAGTCGAGAATAAATTTTGTGAAGTTAATTGATTCCAATAAAAAAAATCTTTTCGTTACAAACAGAAACTCCGATTTTGTTGAAGCATTAATGGAATTTGGAGCTTTAATTTGCAAACCAAAAGACCCAAAATGTAGTAAATGTTGTTTGAATAAAAGTTGTAGGTATTTAAAATCATCAAATAAGATTGAAACTTTTAAAAAAAGAAAAATAAAAGTTATGAACTACAATATTTTTTGTTTTGTGAGTAAAAAAAAACAAATAGCTTTGACAAAAGAGAATGAAATTAAATTTCTTAAAAATTTCAATTTACCATTAATGAAAGAAATGAAAAATAATTCTGTAAATAAAGATTGGAAATTTTTGAAAAATTACAAAAATTCAATTTCAAACTTAAGTCTCAATATTAATTTATATTACAAATTTTCAAAAAAAATTCCGAAATCATATAATTGGTATTCTTTAAATGATAATAAAGAATTTATCCCGAGTTTTACTAAAAGAATATTTAATCAAGTTTCAACATTATTCTAATGAAAAAGAAAATTGCAATAATTGGTGCTGGTATAGCAGGTTTAACTTTAGCAAATTTTATTAAAAAATATACAGATCATGAATTTATGGTTTATGAAAGAGAGGAAAGTTTGTCTCTTGAGGAGGGGTACGGTATTCAATTAGCAACGAACAGTATAAAAATCTTAAATCAAATAAGTTTTGATAAGATTGACAAAGAAAAAATTTTCCACCCAAAAATAGTAGATTTTTACAATATTCAAAATGAAAAAATATGTGATCTTAATTTATCTAAATTCAATAGTCCCGAAGTAAAGTACACAACACTTCAAAGGTCAACATTAATCGAATTTTTGAAAGAAGATATTTACACTCAGCATTTAAGATTTGGAAAAAAAATAAAAGAAGTCTCTGAATTAAAAGACAAAGTTCTTATCAAATTTGATGACAATACAAATGACCTAATAGATTTTGTTATTGCTGCTGATGGAATATTTTCAAACACAAGGTCATTTTTTGAAGCGAAAAAAAATGAGCCAAGATTTAAAAAAGCCATCGCAGCAAGAATAATATTAAATTCAAAATCTGAATTAGACATAAATGACGAAAATATAAGTTTAATGATTGGAAGTAACGGTCATATTGTTCTGTATCCAGTCAATAAAAAAAAAGAACTTAATATGGTTTGTATAATTAGATGTAAAAAATATGAACCTGATAAAGTCAAACAGTTAATTGAAGAAACAGTTTTAAAACAAAATCCAAAATTAAAAAATATATTTGAGAATGAAATAAAAACATGGCCTTTATATTTTAGTCCAAGAATTATACCTTCTTCTAACAAAAAGGTATTTTATATTGGAGATGCTTTCAATGGTTTTTTGCCAACCCTTGCACAAGGTGCCGGGCAGTCTATAGAAAGCTCTTATGAAATATTTAATCTTTTAAAAAACGATAAGCTTGATAAAGAAAATGATTATTTTGAAATTAGATCAAAAAGAGCAAAAATTATCAGAAGAAGATCAAATTTTAACTTCTTTATATTTCACTTTTCGAGCAAAATTATGCAAAACATAAGAAACCTATTTTTGAAGTTTTTGGTAAAACGTAAATTTTTTGTAAAAAGATACTTAGGTAAAGTTTTTAAGAATTAGGCTTTAGTTTCGGAGATAAATTTTTGTCTTAAACTATCAATCACAACAGTGGACCCATTAATTTTGCAATGCCAGTAAGTCCAGCCATTATAGCTTTCAGCACCCATAATTGTTGCTGCAACTTTATGAATAGAGCCCTCTGACTCTTTATATTTTATACTTCCATCAGCCATAATTTTAGCATTAATCTTCATCTTTTGATCAAATAGGGTAGTGCCAGGTTTCAATATTCCTAGTTCTACAAGAGAACCAAAAGGTATTCTTGGTTTAGATTTATTATTTTCAATAGTATCTAGGTAGTTTTCTTCTATAGGTTTAGTTATATTTATTCGTTTTCTAGCAGCTTTATAATACTTTTCATCTCTTTCTATACCAAAGTACTTTCTACCTAATTTTTTAGCAACCACTGCCGTTGTTCCAGTCCCTAAAAAAGGGTCAAAGATGGCATCACCTTTGTTTGAGGAGGCTAAAATAATTCTATGTAAAAGAGCCTCTGGTTTTTGTGTAGAATGAATTTTTTTTCCGTTTTTCTTGAGTCTCTCTTTTCCGTTGCAGATAGGTAATGTCCAGTCTGATCTCATCTGTAAGTCATCATTTAAGCATTTTAAAGATTGATAATTAAAAGTGTATTTTGATTTCTTATTTTTTGAAGCCCAGATGAGAGTTTCGTGTGCATTAGTAAATCGTGTACCTCTAAAATTCGGCATAGGATTATTCTTTCTCCAGATTACATCATTAAGTAGCCAGTAATCTAAATTTTGTAAGTGAAAACCTAAACGAAAAATATTATGATAAGACCCTATTACCCAAATACTTCCATTATTTTTGAGAATTCTCTTACACTCTTTAAGCCAAGCTACGCAGAACTCGTCGTAATGTTTAAAACTATTAAATTGATCCCACTTATCATTTACACCATTCACTTTACTTGCGTCAGGTCGAGTTAATTTTTCACCAATCTGCATATTGTAGGGAGGATCTGCAAAAACTAAATCAAAGGTCTTATCTGGAATTTTTTTTATTTCTTTTAGACAATCTCCATTAATGATTTTGTTGAAAAATTTTGACATTATATAGATTCAACCTTAAATTGAATCTAGGGTCAAACCTTTTTGATGAAAAAATGAGTCCTCTTGTGTTTGAGATTCTTAGTGAGACAATATCTTGTGCACGGGTTTAAAACCTTTTCTATGATGTGAGGTAATACCAAATTTTTTTAGACCTAATAAATGAGCCCGAGTTCCATATCCAAAATTACTCTCCCAAGAATAGTTTGAAAATTTCTCAGCAAGTTTAATCATTAGATTATCTCTATAAACTTTTGCAATAATAGAAGCCGCGCTAATCACTTTTATTTTTTCATCACCGTTAATGATAGTTTTAAAATTTTTTAGTCCCCTTGGAGCAAAATTTCCATCTATCAGTGTCAAATCTGGTTTTACGGTCAGCTGTTCAAAAGCTCTCTTCATTGATAACAATGAAGCTTGTAGAATATTTAAATTTAAAATTTCATCTACAGACGCCAAGCCGACAGCATAAATAGAATGTGATTTAATATGTTCTGAAATTTCTTGTCTTTTTTTAAAGCTAATTTTTTTGGAGTCTTTGAGAAGGTTTAGATTTATACCCTTTTTTAGTATTACAGCAGCTGAAACTACTGGACCTGCAAGACATCCTCTACCAACTTCGTCAATACCAGCAGTTATAGTTTTGTTTTTAAATTTAATCAGATTTTTTTATCTCTTATCATTTTTAAGTCTATCCAGGACATTTTCTTTTGTGCTGGTTGCCTCATTAAAAAAGCAGGATGAAATGTAATAATTACTGATGTTTTGCAATTACCAAATTTTTTTTCAATCCATTTGCCTCTCATTTTAGATATTACAACTTCGTTTCCAATCAGCGCATTCATAGCTGTGCTTCCAAGTAAAACTAAAATTTTCGGATTAATGATCTCAATATGTTTGGAGATAAATGGTAAGTATCTTTTTATTTCTTCATTTGTTGGCCTTCTATTATTAGGTGGTCGGTAATTAATAATATTTGATATGTATACTTTTTTTCTATCTAAATTTATGGCAGCAAGCATTTTATCAAGTAAGGCGCCAGCACGACCAACAAAAGGCAAGCCTTCTTCATCCTCATTTGCACCAGGAGCTTCGCCAATAAGCATAATTTTAGATTTTGGATTACCATCACTAAAAACTATGTTTTTGGCATTTTTTTTTAGTGTGCAATTTCTAATTTCAACAATCGATTTTTTAAGTTTTTTTAAATTATCAGCTTTATTGACAGAAATTTCGAAACTGTCCTTTTTATATCTATTGATTGCCTTATTATTGTAAATTAAATTATAATTAATAAGTTTATAATATTTAATTAATTTTATTGAGCTTATGTTGTTTTTTTTTATTATCATCTATGAAAATTTTTAATAACATTTATAAGACCGTAGGACAAATTTTTTTTATTGTTTTATTATTATCCACATTACCAGCAAAATCTTTGGAAAGATTCGACAAAGCAGAAAGTGTATCTAACTATTTTTCAGGAGTCTTATTATTAAACGATAATAAATATGAAGACTCTCTTCAATATTTGAAAAAATTGAATGGGCTAGAAAATAAACACTTAAATTATTCAATCAAATATTTATACTCTCTAATAAACTCTGGAAATATTAGGGAGGCATTCTATTTCTCTAGAAAACTTGAAAAACAAAAACTTGATATCTTTGAAAGTCACCTAATTTCGGGGGTGTTTTATCTTAAAAATTCTAATCTTGATTTAGCAAGAAAGCATTTTTTAAAGGCGAAGAACAAAAATTCAAAATTTATTTTAAATAATTATATTTCAGATTCTCTTTATAACTGGTCTAACTTAATTAACTTAGATCAAGCCACTGGGGACCTTAAAAGATTAGATGAAAGATTTCAAAATTTAAAGAAAATACAAAATGTTTTTTTAAATTGCTATTTTGATAATCAAAATACCGATAATCTTTTTACTAAGATAACTTCAAATCAAGAAATAGATTTCTCGAGATATAATTATTTTCATGCATCATACAAAGCTTCAAATGAAATGTTGGATAATGCAAAAAAGATTGTAAATTCTGCACTCACTCTTTATCCGAGAAATTTGTTACTCAATCAATATAAGATTGATTTAGAGAAAAATAAAAATATTTCTGTATTTAATTGTAATAAGGAAGGGGATGTAGTTGCTGAAATTTTATACATTGCTTCAAATGCTTTATCTTCACAGTCTATATACCCTCTTTCAAATTTCTATCTAAATTTAGCAAAGTATCTCAATGAAGATTTCTTATCTTACAATACATTATTAGCTGAGAATTATTATAAAATTGGTAATCTAAATAAAGCAAAAAAAATCTATGGTGATCTTAGCAATAAAGGAGAAGCGTTTAATTGGTATTCATCAAAACAACTTGCAAAAATTTATATTAAGGAAAACGATAAAAGTGAAGCATTAAAACTTTTAAATGAATCTTATAATAGTTTATTAAATAAAAAGATTTATGAAACTTACGATTATGCTGAATTTTTGAAAAATAATGAAAAATTTAAAGAGTCAATTCCTTTTTACACAAAAGTATTAAATCAAGTAAATAAAGAACATCCATTATATACAGAAGCAACTGACGGAAGAGGAGTTGCATATGAAAGAATTGGAGAATGGAAAAGAGCAGAAAAGGATTTGTTAGCATCGTTAGAAGTTAATCCAGATCAAGCTTACGTTATAAATTACTTGGCATACTCGTGGATTGAGCAAGGTATAAAAATTAACCAATCATTGAATATGCTAGAAAAAGCTAACAAGCTTAGATCAAATGACCCCTATATAACTGATTCTCTAGGTTGGGCATTATTTAAACTTGAAAGATTTAAGGAGGCTAAAGACTATCTTCAATTAGCAGTAAGATTGCTGCCAGCTGATCCAGTAGTAAATGATCATTATGGAGATGTACTATGGAAAAATGGAAACAAGATACAAGCCAGATATTATTGGAATTATGTGTTAAATCTTAAACAAACTGAAGATGAATTAAAAAAAATAATAGAACAAAAGTTGATTAAAGGCTTATAATTATTATAGGCTTATAGTTAATGATCATAAAATCTTACTCAAAAATAAATTTTTCACTAAAAATAAATTCAAAATCTAATAGCGGATTTCATGAAATTCAGTCTCTATACAGTTGGATAGATCTAATCGATATAATTAAAATAAAAAAGATAAATAAAAATAAAGATAAAGTTGTTTTCAATGGTCCATTTTCAAAATTAGTAAATAAAAAAAATAATTCTGTAAATAAAATATTGAAATTACTAAGGCAGGCTAAATTAATTACCAGTTACCACTCTGTAATTGTAACAAAAAATATTCCTGTTTTTGGCGGTTTGGGCGGAGGCACTGGTAATGCAGCCTTTATATTTAAACATTTAATTAAAAGTAAGATTAAAGAGAACTTACTTAATAAAATTGAAAGCTTAATAGGATCTGATTTTAAACTTTTTTTTAAAAAAAATGGTTTTTTAAAAGACCTAAGTACAATCATTGAATTAAAAAAAAGAAAGATATTTTATCTAGTGCTTGTACAGCCTAAAGTAAAATGTTCCACTAAAGAAATATATTCAAAAGTTAAAAAATTCTCCAAGAAAGAGAAATTTGACAAAAACTTAATAAAATCAAAGGGTAGATTTTTAGAATATTTAATAAATAGTAGGAATGATTTACAATCGATTGTTGAAAATAAATACCCCATTATTAAAAAATTACTAATAGATATTAAAAATGAGAAGGGATGTTGTTTTTCAAGAATGTCCGGATCTGGGTCAGTTTGTTACGGTTTATTTAAAGATGAAATTTTTGCTAAAAAAGCCTTAAAAAAATTAAGATATAAGTATCCTAGATTTTGGTTTTCCTTTGCGAAAACTGTATAATTTTAGTGATATATGATATATCAGATTTCTTAATATTGGGGCATAGCCAAGCGGTAAGGCAGCGGTTTTTGATACCGCCATCCTAGGTTCGAATCCTAGTGCCCCAGCCAAAGATATATGCTTGATAAAAGTTTCAATTTCATAAAAAAAATCAAGAGAGTCTTTTTTCCATTTTATAAAAATAAAGAAATACAATTTGTTTTTAATAAACTTCAAGAAGGATATCCGAAAGACACCATAGCTGCTAGGTTTGTAGGTGGCTGTGTAAGGAAGTATTTATCCAATGATGAAATTGATGATATAGATATTGCAACAATATTAAGTTCTGAGGAAATCAAAGAAAAATTTAAAAACACAAATTTTAAAGTTATAGACACTGGCATCACCCATGGAACAGTCACCTTAGTATCAAAAAAATTTAACCTCGAACTCACAACATTAAGAAAAGATTTAAAAACGGACGGAAGGCATGCCGAAGTAGAATATATTGATAATTGGCAGCTTGACTCTGAAAGAAGAGATTTTACTATTAACGCTATTTATTTAGATATCAATGGAAAAATTTTTGATCCTCAAGGTGGAAAAACTGATTTAAAAAATAATATCGTAAAATTTATTGGTGACCCTCAAAAAAGAATTGAAGAGGATTACTTACGTATAATACGATTTATTCGTTTTAAAATTATTTACAATTCTAAAATTGAGCAAAACACTCTTAATGCAATCAAATTAAACTTAACAGGAATAAAAAAGATTTCAAAAGAGAGGATTTTAGTAGAATTATATAAAATTTTAGATCTAAATAATTTTATAAATTTAAATGAGAATACTGAATTAAAGGAAATTTTTTCTCTTATCTTCCCTGAATTTAAAAATCTAAAGCGGTTAGAAAGATTAATTAAAATTTTTGATAATTTGCAAGTTAATAGGAGATTATTATTAGCGATACTTTTAATAGATGATAAAGATACCCATGAATATTTTAGCCATAAATATAATATTTCGAACGATATCAAAGAAAGTCTTAATTCTTTTGCTAAAAATTTTAAATTAATTAGAGAAAATAAAGATTTCTTTAATAAAGATTTAGAAAAAAATATTTACTTATATGATAAAGACTATTTAATAAATTTAAACATTCTTCAATATGTAATAGATCTAAAGTTTAAATATAAAGATTTTTCTGAGACTTTAAAAAAAATATTGAAATCTAAAACTCATAAGCTCTCTATAGATGGAAGATACCTAATAAAAAATGGTATGAAACAAGGTTCAGCAGTTGGTAAGGTCTTGAAAGAAATTGAAGTAGAATGGTTGAAAAATAATTTTCAAATATCTAAAGATAAAGTCAAGGAAATAATTCGAATACATTCAAATTAAATATATTCAACGTCAAGTATTTCAAAATTTTTTTCACCAGAAGGAGTATTTACAGAAACCATCTCTCCTTTATCTTTTCCTATCAAAGCTTTTCCTATTGGACTTTTAAAAAATATTAAATTTTTCTTGATGTCAGCTTCGTCTTGCCCAACTAATTTATAAGTAATTTCTTTGTTAGTCTCAAGATCTTGAAGTTTTACAGTAGAACCAAAGATTACTTTTCCATCATTTTCAATTTTAGTTACATCAATTACATTGGCACGAGCAATTAAATCATTAATTGCAATTACTCTACTTTCAATTAAAGCTTGCTGTTCTTTAGCTGCGTGGTACTCAGCATTTTCTTTTAAATCTCCATGAGATCTAGCTTCAGCGATTGCTTCAACGACTTTTGGTCTTTGGACATTTTTTAAATCTTCTAATTCTGTTTTCAAATTCTGAAGACCATTTACTGTTATAGGTTCTTTTTCCATAACTATTTCCATTTAACCTCTGGAGGTAATGACATTAAAATAGAGTCAGTATTACCCCCAGAATTCAAACCAAATTTTGTTCCCCTGTCATACAACAAATTAAACTCAACATATCTTCCTCGTTTGAGCAATTGTTTCTCTTTATCTTTTTTCGTGTATTTTAATTTTTTCTTTCTATTAATTACTTTATTTGAAATATCAATGAAAGCTAATCCAAGCTCTCTTACGAATTTGAAGTTTTTAATCCAATCTTTTGTTTCGTAATCAAAAAAAATTCCACCAATACCTCTAGCTTCTTTTCTATGGGGTAGATAAAAATATTCATCACACCATTTTTTATATTTTTTATAATTTTTTTTATTTTGAAAACAAATTTTTTTAAGATCATTATGAACAATTTGACTTTCTTTTTTATCCTCATGACTTGGCGTTACATCCATACCCCCACCAAACCATTCTACCGATGTTACAATAAATCTTGTGTTGAAATGGACTGCGGGAATCTTTGGGTTTTTCATATGAGCGACTACAGAAACACCTGATGCCCAATACTTACCTTGTTTTTCAGCACCAAGTATATCGGATCTAAACTTTTTTGGAAAAATACCTGAGACAGTTGATTTGTTAACTCCAACTTTGTCAAAAATCTTTCCATTAGTTAACAAACAAGAAGTTCCACCACCTTCTTTGATATTTTTTTTATACCAGTTTCTTTTAGTAAATCTTAGTTTATTATTTTCCAAGATTTCAAAAGATTTACATATTTGTGTTTGCAGGTATGAGAACCAACTATCAGCCATTTTTTTTCTAAAATCAGATGAAATCATTACTTTAATAAATTATTTTGTCTAAGAGCTTCAGCAGATATAATAGCTACGCTTATAGCAACATTAAGTGATCTAGTTTTTTTATTCATTGGAACTTTTAATTTATTTTTAATTGTTTTATGTAAACTTTCCGGCACCCCAGCACTTTCTCTTCCAAATAATAGAATATCATTCTTTTTAAAGTTAAATCTATGATAGTTTTTTTTAGCTTTAGTTGTCATAAGCACAATTCTTTTTTTTTTATTTTTATTTATAAATTTATCATAATTCTTGTACCTAAATATCTTACAAAATCCCAAATAATCCATCGCAACTCGTTTAAATCTTGGATCATGTAAATCAAAACCACAGGGCTCAATAATATGAATTTTAAGTTTTAAACAAGCACCCAGTCTTATTATGGCAGCTGTATTTTGAGGTATATCTGGTTTATATAGAGCTATGTGCATTATTATTGCTTAATTTATGTGTCATTCTGACCCTAGAGTATTTAAAAACATAGTTTAAATAATTAAATATATTATAAACACAAACATTAATGAGCAAAGAAGAAAAGAAAGTAAATCGAAGAGATTTTTTATTTACAGCTAGTTACACTATTGGTGCAGTAGGAGTTGGCGCAGTAATTTGGCCAATGATAGACCAAATGAATCCAGATAAAGCTCAACAAGCTTTAGCAACTACTGAAGTTGACATTAGTAGTATTGAACCTGGCAAATCTATTACTGTTTTATGGAGGGGAAAGCCAATATTTATAAAAAAAAGAACCTCAGAGGAAATAGCCGAGGCCAGGGCGGTAAAATTGGACGATTTGCCCGATCCTCAAAAAGATGAGGATAGAGTAAAAAGTGGAAAAGATGAATGGTTGGTCATGCTAGGAGTTTGCACACACCTTGGATGTGTGCCTTTAAAAGATAAAGGGGACTTCAATGGATGGTTTTGTCCTTGCCATGGTTCACATTACGATGTATCAGGCAGAATTAGAAAAGGACCAGCTCCAACGAATATGGAAATACCAAAATTTGAATTTGTTGATAGCAATACAATTAAAATTGGATAAATAATTATGAGTGATCACGAATACGTACCAAAATCTAAAGTAGGAAAATGGTTTAACGACCGTTTACCTTTACTTACGCTTGGAGCGCATCTGACTGATTACCCAACTCCCAAAAACCTAAATTATTGGTGGACCTTTGGCGGTATTTTAACTTTTTGCTTGATAACTCAAATAGTTACAGGAATTGTTTTAGCAATGCATTACGTTGCTCATGCAGATTTAGCTTTTGCGAGTGTGGAACACATAATGAGAGATGTAAATTACGGTTGGCTAATTAGATATATTCATAGCAATGGAGCATCCATGTTTTTCCTTGCAGTTTATATACACATCTTTAGATCTTTATTTTATGGATCATATAAATCACCAAGAGAAGTAATTTGGATAATTGGTCTTATGATTTATTTATTAATGATGGCAGCAGCTTTCATGGGTTACGTTTTGCCTTGGGGTCAAATGAGCTTCTGGGGTGCTACGGTAATAACTAACTTATTTAGTGCGATACCATTAGTTGGAGACAGTATAACAACTTGGTTATGGGGAGCATATTCTGTAGATAATCCAACACTAAACAGATTCTTTAGCTTACATTATTTAATCCCGTTTTTAATTTTAGGGTTAGTAGTCTTACATATTTGGGCTTTACATGTTCCAGGAAATAATAATCCTGTAGGAATTGATATAAAAAAACCATCTAAAGATACAGTGCCATTCCATCCTTACATAACAATTAAAGACGCTTTCGCGCTTTTAGTATTTATGATTATTTTTGCTGGATTTGTATTCTTCACTCCTAATGTTTTGGGTCACTCTGATAATTATATTCCAGCTAATCCGTTAGTAACACCAGCACATATTGTGCCAGAATGGTATTTATTGCCCTTCTATGCAATCTTAAGATCTGTTCCAGATAAATTAGGTGGAGTGATTTTAATGTTTGGAGCAATCTTTATTTTATTTGTTTTACCTTGGCTGGACACTTCTAAAGTAAGATCGGCAGTATTTAGACCAATATACAGACAGTTTTATTGGATATTTGTTTTAGATGTTTTAATGCTTGGTTACGTTGGTGCGATGCCAGCTGAAGGAATTTACTTAGTATTAGCTAGGGTAGGAACTATTTACTATTTTGCTCATTTTATAATTGTAATGCCAGTAGTTGGATTATTAGAGAAAACAGATCCAATTCCTATGAGCATCTCCGAGCCAGTATTAACCGGAGGAGCAGAACCATCTTTAGCTAGGAAGGTTAATGATAAAGTTTAATATAAAACTATTCATTTTATCTTTTTTATTACTTATCTTACTTAGACCACTGCAAAGCGCTGAAATGATTGATCCTATTAAAGTGAATTGGAGTTTTAAAGGTTTAACAGGAACCTTTGATAGAGCATCATTACAAAGAGGCTTTCAAGTTTATAAAGAAGTCTGTGCTTCTTGCCACTCAATGCAATATCTTAGCTATAGAAATCTAGGAGAACCAGGCGGACCTGAGTTTTCAGAACAAGAGGTAAAAGCTATCGCTGCTAGTTTCGAAATAGAAGATGGTCCAGATTCTCAGGGAGAAATGTTTACACGACCAGGAAAACCTTCAGATAAATTTAAAAGCCCTTACCCTAATATTCAGGCAGCAACAGCTGCTAATGGTGGGGCATACCCGCCTGATATGTCAGTTTTAGTTAAAGCAAGAAAAGGAGGTGCTAATTACATATATTCAGTTCTTGTCGGTTACGAAGACCCTCCTCCAGGCGTGACTCTTGATGAAGGTGTTTATTATAATAAATATATGGCTGGCAACAAGATTAAAATGCCAAATAATTTAATGGATGGCTTAGTTGAATACGCAGATGGCACCGAGTCTTCTGTTGATCAAATGGCTAAAGATGTAACTACTTTTTTAGCTTGGGCTGCCGAGCCTGAGTTAGAAGAAAGACACAGAACAGGTGTGAAAGTAATTATCTATTTAATTCTTTTAACAACTTTAGTTTACTTAAGCATGAAGAAAATCTGGTCACGGGTTGACACGGAAG
The DNA here is from genome assembly GCA_902630925.1 of uncultured Pelagibacteraceae bacterium. Classification (GTDB taxonomy): domain Bacteria; phylum Pseudomonadota; class Alphaproteobacteria; order Pelagibacterales; family Pelagibacteraceae; genus Pelagilacustribacter. The sequence continues at coordinate 78,952 of CACOWO010000001.1, forward strand.
TATAACACGTCTCCATCTTTGACTATATAATCTTTACCTTCAATTCTTAGCTTTCCATTTTCCTTACATTTCTCTGCGCTGCCAAATTTAATAAAATCTTCACATGTTACGGCCTCTGCCCGTATAAAATTTTTTTCAAAATCAGTATGAATTACACTCGCCGCTTGCGGCGCTAGAGTATTTTTTTCAACTGTCCAGGCTCTACTTTCTTCAGGACCAGAGGTAAAGAATGTATCAAGATTTAAAAGATCATATCCCTCTTTAATTAATTGATTTAAACCAGTTTTGTTTAAACCAATTTCTTTCATGAAAGTCTCCCTTTCATTATTGTCTAATCCCATGATCTGATCTTCGATATCGGCACAAATGGTTACTATTTTCTCGTCAGGGTATTTTCTCTTTACGTCTTCTGTAAAAGTATTGCCTGTTGCTAAACTTTCTTCATCAACATTACAAACTATAATTTTAGGTTTGATACTTAATAAACCTAGTGTAGTTAAAAACTTTTTCTCAAATTCATCATTAAAGGTTGCTTCCTTGCCCTCATTTAATTGTTTTAATTTTTCCTCAATAATTTTTACCTCTTTTTCTTGAAGTAATTTTTTTTTACCTTTTTCAAGTTTTTTTTGAACGATATCTAGATCAGAAAGTATTATTTCAGTTTTGATAGTTTCAAGGTCTTCAACTGGATTAATTTTTGAATTAACGTGAGTAATTTTTTCAGACTCAAAGCATCTTACTAAGTGAACTATTGCATCGACTTCTCTGATATGAGAAAGAAATTTATTTCCTAATCCTTCTCCTTTTGAAGCTCCTTTTACAAGTCCAGCAATATCTACAAATGTAATATTGGCATATATCTTCTTTTTAGAATTAGATAATTTTGATAATTTATCTAATCTTTCATCAACAACATCTACAATTCCAATGTTTGGGTCGATTGTGCAAAAAGGAAAATTTGCGGCCTCGGCATTTTTTGACGCTGTTAGTGCATTAAACAAGGTAGACTTACCAACATTTGGAAGCCCAACAATTCCACATTTAAATCCCATTAAGGTCTTGATTTACTTTACTTGAAAAGAGGTCAATTTTTTTTTCAATTAATGTAGGCAATTGTTTTACTATGTTTTCAGTAATTTCATTAATTTTTTCTTCCTCATCTTCTTTAAAATCTTCTAAAACATGATTATTAACTTTTTTCTTTTGTTTTGGATGCCCAATACCTATCCGTACTCTTGAATAATCTTTGCCAATAAATTTATCTATTGACTCAATACCATTATGTCCTGCACTGCTACCTCCAAATTTTGCTTTTATTTTTCCAAAATCAATATCCATATCATCGTGAAAAACAAAGACATCCTTTGCGTCAATTTTGAAATAATCAATTAACTCCTTAATAGCTGTTCCAGAGTTATTCATGAAAGTTAATGGTTTTATAGCGTAAATTTTTTTTTCGTCTATATTTCCCGTTGTTAACAAACCTTTAAATTTTGGTTTTTGTTTGGAGAGCTTAAAGTGAGTGTTAATGGCATCTATTATTTTAAAACCAATGTTGTGTCTTGTATTAGTATAATTGGATCCAGGATTTCCTAACCCCACAAGTAAAAGCATATTAATTATTTCTTTTCAGGAGGTTTTTTTTCAGTAGATTTTTTATCTTCAGGTTTTTTATCAGCACCTTCTTTACCTTTATCATCTTTTTTAGTTCCGTCTCCCTCTTTAGCAGCTGCCTCAGCTCCTTCTGCAGGTGCTTCTCCTTCCGCTCCCTCTGCTGGAGTTTCCTCGGCAGGTTTCTCTGGCTCTTTAATAACTGTAGGGGCTGCTACTGTAGCTACAACGAAATCACGATCAGTAATTGTTGGAACAACGTTTTCAGGAAGTTTAATTGAAGATATTTTTATACTTGTTCCAATATCTGTACCAACCAAATCAACAATAATCTCATCAGGGATACTTTCTGCAGGACATTTAAGTTCTACTTTTCTTCTAACTATGTTTAATACTCCTCCTCTTTTTAAACCTGGAGAGTCAGGATGGTTGATGAATTTTACTGGAATTTCTAAAATAATTTTTTTACCTGATACTATTCTCATAAAATCGATATGAATAGGTTCTTCTGAAACTACATTGTATGCTACATCTCTCGGAATAACTTTTTCTTTTTTTCCATCAATATCTAATTCTAAAACTTTGGATAAAAAAGTATCTGAGTTAATTATATTTTTAATCTCTTTTAATTGTATAGAAATATTTTGATTGGGGTTTTTCCCTCCATATAAGATTGCTGGAATTAAACCCTCTGACCTTAGTTTGTTATTTGATCCAGAAGAGGTATTCTCTCTTTTAATTGCTTTTAAATTACTCATAATTTTATTGAAGTGGGTATATAACCTAAGATTAAAACCAAAACAAGCGTTAATTAAATAAATCAGAAACCGAATTCGAATTTGCTATTCTTTTTATAGCCTCAGACATCAATGAAGAGATAGATAACACCTCGATTTTATTGTTATTTTTAATTTTGTTTGAATTGTCTATCGAGTCAGTAATTATTAACTTCTTTATTTTTGAATTTTTAATTTTTTTAGCTGCTTCACCGCTCAGAACAGCATGCGTAATAAAGACGTATACCTCCTTGGCTCCTTTTTTCTTTAATTCGTCAACAGCATTAATAATTGTGCCTCCACTGTCAATTATGTCATCAACAATTATACAAGTCTTATTTTCTACATCTCCGATGATATTCATTACTTCAGACCTACCTGGAGCTGGCCTTCTTTTATCTATAATTGCAAGATCTGCTTTAAGTCTTGTGGCTAAAGCTCTCGTTCTAGCAACGCCACCCATATCAGGAGAAACACAAATTAAACTTTTTGAACTAATTTTTTTTTTGATAAATTTTGAAAACAATGGAGTGGTGAATAAATTATCTACTGGCATATCAAAAAATCCTTGGATTTGCCCAGCATGTAAATCAACCGTGACAATTCTATTAGCGCCGGCATTGGTTAATAAATTCGCAACAACTTTTGCTGATATCGAAGTTCTCGGGGCAACTTTTCTATCTTGTCTTGCGTAACCAAAATAAGGAATTACTGCTGTTATAGTTTTAGCTGAAGACCTTTTTAAAGCATCAATTACCAAAAGTAATTCCATTAAGTTATCGTTTGCTGGATTAGAGGTAGACTGAATTACAAATACACTATTGCCTCTTATATTCTCATTAATTTCTATATAAATTTCACCATCAGCGAATCTTCTTATATTAGTATTTATGAGTTTTAGTTTTAAATTTTTAGCAATATTTTTACTGAGTTTTAAATTACTAGTTCCAGATAAAATTTTCATGAAATGTAACTACTTATACCCTATTTCTATGTCTTTTCAAATTAATAAAATTAAAGTAAGCGAATTACAGATATACATCTACCATAATCTTTCTGCTTAAATTTGAACGATCTTCTATAACTGAAAAAATTACTTTTTTCTGAGTAAGTGTCTTTATTAACATGATCAACTTTTACGTTTAAATTTAAGAGTTTATCAGTCACAAATTTTCTTAAGTTGAATAATTTTTTTGTTTTATTTTGTTTAGTAAAATAAATTTTATTCTTCCAAGATTTTGACACAAACTTTTTGTAAAATTTTGTATCAACTTCATAACTTTTTTTTCCAATACAAGGTCCTACTCCTGCATAAATTTTATTATTAAAGTTTAATTTTTTTATTCTTTTTATTGTGCTATCAATTACACCTGAAAAAGCACCTTTCCATCCAGCGTGTATACAGCCAACAATCTCGTTTTTGATATCATAAACTAATATAGGCACACAATCTGCAGTTAGCACACCAATAGCTATATTCTTCATTTTAGTTATCATTGCATCTGCAATTATTTTTTTTCTGTAATTATGTTTATTTACTTCAACAATTATATTACTGTGGGTTTGATGCATTAAAATCAAATTATCTTTTTTAACCATCATCTTTTTGGCAACCAATTTAAGATTCTTTCGGATATTTTTCTGTTTATCTTTCGATCCTCTTCCACAATTCAAACTTTTATAAATACCTTTTGAAAAACCCTTTTTTCTTGAAAAAAAACAATGCTTTACTTTTTTCAGCTTATAAAGTTTCTTTGAATAAAACATTATTTAAATCCAGCGAAATTATTCTTGTTAAATTTATATGCTAAAATTACTTTGAATAATTCTCCCATATATCTTGGACTTAATAGTCTTTGCATCCTTAAATACAAGTCTGACTGTTGAGTAAATTTCATTTTTTTTGAAAGAATTTTTGCTCTTTCAATAATACCCATATTTTCCAAAAACTCTTTTTGAGTAATTAAATTTTTAATTTTCAAATTATTCTTTATAAAAAATTCATTCAGAAGAGAAAAATTTACATGAGAGGTCACATCTGCTTTACCTAAATTATCGAGTAAATTATTTTTTTTATGTTTCATAACTGATTGTAAAGTATTTTCATTATTTGGTTTTCGATAACCATAATCAACTAATAAAACGCATCCATTTAATTCAATAATTTTTTTTGTTATTTTCTTAAGTTCTTGTAAACCTAACTTGGGAAATTCAATAAAATCTAATTTACTCAATGATTTGTAAGATTTAATTGCTTTTATATTTGAGATCGAAGTCTTCCTGAAAACTTCTCTGATTCTACATTTCTTATCTAATGAATAATTTTTTTCAAGTAAAAAACTTTTATGTTTTTTAAATTGTTTAATTGGTATTGCATCAAAAAATTCGTTTCCAAAAAAAATTATGGGACCTTTTTTAATTTGATTAAAATTATTTATCCATTTTACCTCTTTTTTAAATTTTATTTTTTGAATTTTCTTTAAATATTTACTTTCTTCATACAAATATAAATTTTTAATTGAATTGAATTTTGGAAATTTCCTGAAAGATCTTAGTAAAATTTTTGTCAAACTTCCATCCCCTGGCCCAAGTTCAACAATGTTAAAATTATTTGGTTTACCAAATGTCTCCCAACTAGCAACCATCCAAATTGCAATCATTTCAGAAAATAAATCAGAAATTTTAGGTGAAGTAATAAAATCACCTTTTTCACCAAAAGGAATTTTAGAAGTGTAATACCCATATTTTTTATCATAAAGGACATTATTTAAAAATTTATCTACTGGAAGAATTTTAGAATGTTTAAAATAAACTTTATTAATTTTCATTTTTTTCCATTAAAATTTTTTTGACAACTAATCCTGCTAAAATCATTAAAAAGCTTAAAATAGTTCCCATACTGAATAAATCAAATAAGTAACCAATTTGAATGTCAGGTTCCCTAAATGATTCTGCTATAATTCTGAAAATTCCGTAAAAAATTAAAAATAAGCAAGAGCAAGTACCCATTATATATTTCTTATTAAAAATTATTAAATTCAATATCAAAAATAAAACTAGCCCCTCTAAAAAAGCTTCATACAATTGAGAGGGATGCCTTGGAACCATATCTATAGACTGAAAAATAACACTCCAAGATACAGTTGTAGCTTTTCCAATCAACTCACCATTTATAAAATTAGCTATACGTCCTAAGAAAATACCAATTGGAGAAGCACATGCAATAACATCTAATAAAATAAAAACAGGAATATTTTTTTTTTTTGAAAATAAATATGTTCCCAGAATTACGCCAATTAAAGCACCATGGAAAGACATTCCTCCTTCCCAAATTTTAATTATATCAAAAAGGTTAGAAACATAATATTCTAAATTATAAAAAATTACGTAACCAAGCCTTCCTCCTAGAATTAAAGAAATAATTATATAAGTAATCAAGTCATCGAAATCTTTTAAATCAAACCTGTGATTGATATTTTTTAAGATATGGTTAAGTATCTTTTTACCTAACCACCAACCTATGATTATACCAAAGATATATGCTAACGAATACCATCTTACAGCTATGAACCCTAAATCTATCAAAACAGGGTTTAAATTGTGGTAGTACATAAATATATTATATCATATTTGAAATTTAGGTGTTCATCAAATAAGATAAGCTATGAGTAAATCGGAAAAAATTTTAAAGTCAATATCTGGTTTAATTGAAAATGGTATTTTGAACTCCCAAGATATAAAAAAAGAAATAACAACAGACTTAAAATTTAAAAAAGATAAAATTATTAATAAACTTGAGCTCGTATCTAGAGAAGAGTTTGAAGTACTAAAAAAGATTGTTCAAAAACAAGACGCTCTTTTAAAAAAATTAGAAAAAAAAAAGGCTAAAAAGGTAAAGAAATCTTAACCTGTAAACCATCATATTTACTTTTACCTAATTGAATATTTCCTCCGTGAGAATTTATTATATCTTCAACTATGGCTAAACCCAACCCCACACCAGATTGATTTAAACTTCTACTTTTATCAAGTCTAAAAAAAGGCTTAAAAACATTTTTATATTGATCTTCTGGTATTCCAGGACCATCGTCCTCTATTAAAATTAAAGTTCTTTTATTGCCTTTTTTTATGTTGATATCTACTTTATTCCCATAAGTTAGGCCATTTTGAATAATATTTTCAAATGACCGCTTTAAAGCAATCGGCCTACAATTTAATTCTATGGCTGTATGACTTTCATTGAAAGAAATTTTATCATTATTAAATTCATTCTTTATAGATTTTAAAAGTGTATTTAAATTAATTTTACTTGTGCTTTCTTGAGACTGTGTTTTAGCAAACTGCAAGTAGTCATTTAACATTTTTTCCATTTCATCAATATCCTTGGACATCTTTTCTGAAATATCCTTTTGTTTTAACATAGCTAGCTGCAATTTTAAGCGAGTTAAAGGAGTTCTCAAATCATGGCTTATACCTGAAAGCATTTCAGCTCTTTGATTTAGATGTCTATTAATTCTTTTAGCCATTCTATCAAATTCAAAAGCTGCCTTACGAATCTCTTGTGAACCAGAGGCCCGAAAATCGTTTACGTAATCTCCTTTTCCAAATCTTTCAGCTGCTTTTGCTAATTTTACTAAAGGTTTAGTTTGATTTTTTAAAAATATTAAAGCTATGATAATTAAAATTATAGAGGGTAACGTAGTCCATAATACAAATAATCTTACAGATGAAGTGGAGACCATCTCTTTTGGTACTAAAAATTCTATTACATCTTTTCCTGATCGTATTTTAATCTCGACAGCATTTTTAAATTTAGAGGTATTAAACCAATAATTATTATTTCCAAAAACAGATTTTAATTCTCTTCTTAAGGATCTATCCATTGGACTGAATTTTCTCTCCCCACTATTTGTTGGAAATATCTCTTGATTTATTCCAATTTCAAAATTAAAATTATTTTTATAACTATCTGTAAAAAAATCTAAGTTTTTTTTATCATTTTGATAAACTTCCTCGATTGTTTTTAACTGGTTTACTAATGATCTAGTAATATTTTTATTTGCCTTTATCCAAACACTATCATAGAAAACAATGGTAATTATTATCTGTAATATAATTGTTGGAGCAGCAACTATTATTAGCGCTCTATAAAAAAGTCTTTTAGGTAAGATATACTTAATAAAATTATTCAATCCAGAGAACATAGCCTGTGCCCCTTATTGTTTGAAGGTATTTTGGATTTTTTGGATTTAATTCAATTTTTTGCCTTAGTCTAGTAATCATAACATCAATAGACCTCTCTTGACTTATACCGGAAATTTTCCCTATTTCTTCTCTAGAGTAAGTTGTACCTGGATTAGCAAGCATCTCGATTAAAACTTTTTTCTCTGAATTATTTATCTTTTTTAAATTATTATTCAAACTGACTGTCATTTTGTTAAGATCTACTTCAGCAGATCCCACATAATGTATTGATTTTAAATTAATTTTAATATTTTTATTTATTATATTTTTTATCCTTAATAACAGTTCCTTCGGCTCAAACGGTTTGCCAATATAATCGTCAGCTCCTAATTCTAAACCTTTAATTCTATTTTCAACTTCACCTTTAGCGGTAAGCAAAATAATAGGAATTTTTGATTGTTTTTTAATTTCTTTAGTAAGTTCATACCCGTTTTGTCCGGGCATCATCACATCTAAAATCATTATTTCAAATTTTAAGTATTGCAATCTTTCTTTTGCTTGGTCAGCGTTTTCTGCTGTTGAAACAATGTAATTATTTTCAGTAAGGTAATCTTTTAAAAGATTTCTTATTCTGTCGTCGTCGTCAACAATAAGAATATGTTTTTTGCTATTTTCCATCTATTATTTTTTTTAAAACATCCTTGAATTTAATTACTGAGTCAGAACTTGAATTTTTTAACGCATTAAATATTCTTTTTTTTTGAGTGTTGTACACGGCTTCAAAAAAAGTTTTACCTTCTTTATCTAAAAACAAATTTTTTTTTCTCGTGTCTGTTTCATCTTGAACTTGCTTAATCATTTTTGTGTTTATTAAATCTCTTAAAACTCTATTCAAACTTTGCTTGGTAACTTTTAATCTAAAAATTAACTCTCCTAAGTTAATACCCGGATTCCTTTCTATAAGATTTAAAGCTCTTAAGTGTGCAGGCCCAAAATATTTTTTTGACAAAATGTCTTTTGGATCTGCAAATGTCTCCCTATAAGCATAATATAAAAGCTGAATAAACTCTTTGATTTGTTCATCTTTAAGGTAAAGTAAATCTTTCATAATGGTAAGTTATATTGACTTATCCTAATGATATATATACTTTTTTATAATAAAAAAATCTATATATTTACAAAAATGGAAAGCATACCTTACGATAAACGATCAGGGAAAATTTGGTTTAACGGTAAAACAGTTGAGTGGGCTGATGCAAATATTCATATTCTAAATCATGGATTGCATTATGCAAGTTGTGTATTTGAAGGAGAAAGAGTTTATGAAGGAGAGATTTTTAAACTAGAAGAGCACACTCAAAGACTTTTTTACTCCGCCAAGAGGATGGGTATAGAAGTTCCTTACTCCGAGGATGAAATAAATAAAGCTTGTAAAGCTATAGTAAATATTCAAAAAGTACAAAACGGTTATGTTAGACCATTGATTTGGCGTGGGAGCGAAATGATGGCTATATCAGCTCAAAAAAATAAAATTCATGTTGCTATAGCAACTTGGGAATGGGGCTCATATTTTGATCCAAAACTTAAATTAAACGGGATTAAACTAAACATATCCAGTTGGAGAAGACCAGCTCCTAATACGATTCCATGGGATACCAAAGCATCTGGACTTTATATGATTTGTACTTTATCTAAGCATGAAGCAGAAGCAAAAGGTTTTACCGATTCATTAATGTTAGATCATGAAGGCAATATAGCTGAGGCAACAGGCGCCAATGTATTTTTTAAAGATAAAAAAGGTGAAATTCACACTCCTGTACCCGATTCATTTTTAGATGGAATTACAAGAAGAGAGGTAATTAAGATTGCAAAGACGAAGAATATAAAAGTGATTGAGAGAAAAATAAAACCTGAAGAATTGAAAGATTTTGTTGGTTGTTTTCTTACAGGAACAGCCGCAGAGGTAACACCAGTTTCCCAGATATCGGAATATAAATTTGAAGTATGCGATGTCATTAAAGACTTAAATGTGACTTATCAAAATTTAGTAAGAAAAAAATCTGCAGCTTAATTTTTTTTAGCAGTAATCAAAACTGACCAAGCAAAGTATCTAAAAATCTTAGTTTTAAAAAGTAACTGGTCTAACTTAACAAGAAATTTAAAAATATTAGAGTCATTTGATCTATAAAAAGGAAAAAAAACTAAAGTTAAAAAACCGTAATACTTTATATTAACATTTTTAAAACTTGATTTAATCGTTTCAAAATCCTTAAACACAAGAGGATGCTCATCCTTTGATCTTGATTTAGGTGTTAGCATCCGATAAAAATTTATTAAAGGGTTCGTCCCTAACGGTTCAATAAATAATAATTTTCCTTCAGGTTTTAAAATTCTTGAAATCTCATTTATACACTTAGAAAATTGTAGATGATGTAGTATACCAAGGCCATAAACTATATCAAATTTATGATCGCTAAAGGTTGTATTTTCACAATTATCAACCAACAACTCAACGTTTGAGGTAGAGTTAGCAAATTTTTCTTTTGCCTTAGATATCGAGACGTCAGAAATATCGATACCAGTTATTTTTTTTGGATTGAATTTAATAACTTTTTCTATAACAGGACCTACGCCACATCCATAGTCCAAAATTTCAGAATTCTTAGAATTCAGATTTAAAAAATTGTAAAAATCCTCCCAAGCATTTGTAATTGATTTATAAAAAATATTTTCAAATCTTCCTTTAGATTTAGATTGTAATTCATCGTGAAACTTCTTTTCCCTTAAATTTTGTTCTGTTAAAGTCATTCCTAGTCTTTCTTATCTTGATCAATTGCGTGGTCTATTCCTTTTCTTAAATAGTCATAACCAGTATAAAGTGTTAAAAACGCAGAAAACCACAAAAGAATTATTCCTATAGTTTGAGCATTATAGTCTTGGAAATTAACTATTTTATTTCCACTTTCTCCAGTCAATAATATGGCGATTGATAGCATTTGTATAAATGTTTTTAGTTTTGATAGGCTTGTTACCTGCATTGATATTTGACCTTTTGCTAAAAACTCTCTTAAACCAGAAATTAAAATTTCCCTTGTCAAAATTATTATAGCAGCAATTACCTCGTAATTTTTTATTGTGCCATTCATCACAAGAAGAATCAGGGCAGCCGCTACTAAAATTTTATCAGCTATTGGATCTAAAAGTTCACCTAATTTCGACTCTTCTTTAAAAATTCTTGCTAAAAGACCATCCAAATAATCTGTAAAACTAGCTAAAACGAATAGAAAAAAAGGTATTAGGTCTCCAAAAAAACCAGGAATGAAAAATGCCATTACAAAAATTGGAACAATAATTATTCTTCCTATTGTAAGTATGTTTGGTATCTTTAGCTTCATTTATTCGTGAAAATAATCATATATTTTCTTTGCGATATTGTCTTCAATTCCTTCAACTGACTTTAAATCATCATAACTTGCAGACTCTACAGCTCGCGCAGACCCAAAATGATTTAATAGAGCTCGCTTTCTTTGTTTTCCTATTCCTTGAATTTGATCAAGCAAAGACTTACTAAGGTTTTTCTTTCTTTTAGCTCTATGAGTGCTAATAGCAAATCTATGCGCCTCATCTCTTAGTCTTTGAATAAAAAATAGAAGGGGGTCATTTTTGTTTAAGATAAACTCTTTATTATTGTGATAAATTTTTTCTTCTCCTGCATTTCTTCTTTTACCTTTTGCCACAGCCAAAATTGGTAGATCGTGTAAACCAAGTTCATTCAAAACCTCTCTACTTACTGAATATTGTCCTTTACCTCCGTCAATTAAAATCAAATCTGGAAGAGATAACGAACCTGATTTTTCTTTTATAGCTTTTGAAAATCTTCTAAATAAAACTTCTTTCATCATTCCATAATCATCATTTTTTACTTTCTCATCCTTAATATTAAATTTTCTATATCTTTTTTTAACAAAACCCTCATTACTAAAGCATATTAGTGCTCCAATAGAGTCTGTACCTTGAATATGACTGTTATCATAAACTTCTATAAGATCTATATTGCTATTAAGTTTAAATTTAGCAGCAAGAGATTCAATTAAATTATTATTCGTATCAGATTGAATTAGTTTTTGTTTTAAAGCTTGTTTTGCATTTTTTTCAGCTAGTTTTGAAATAGATACTTCATTTTTTGCTTTAGCTTTTTTAATTATTATCTGTTTACTCTCTTTTGAGGAGAATGTTTTCTCAAGAAGTTTTTTCTCGTTAGTTTCAATATTTGTAAGAATTAAAGCAGGTATAGTTTTGTTTTCATAAAATTGAGATAAAAAAGATGATAAAATTTCCTCAATTTTATCATCCGTATCATGTTTTGGATAAAATGCTTGGTTACCCCAGTTTTGTTTGGATCTAAAAAAGAAAACCTGAATACAAGTTTTTCCAGTTTCTTTATAGATACTTATTACATCAGCTTCATTTAAATTGGTTTGATTAATCTTTTGAGATGTTTGTATTTGGGTTAAAGCTTTTATTCTATCTCTTGCGATAGCTGCTTTTTCGTAATCAAGTTCTTTACTGGCTTCTTCCATCTCTTTAGATAAGTTTTTTTGAATTCTTCTTGATTTACCTGAAATAAAATCTATCGCATCATTTACGGTAGATAAATAATCTTTTTCTTGAATATGTCCAACACAAGGTCCAGAGCATCTTTTAATTTGATACAGAATACACGGACGGTCTCTATTTTTAAAAACTGTATCATCACAAACCCTTAATTGAAAAATCTTTTGTAGAATTTTAATTGTCCAGTTGGCTGAACCTATTGATGCAAATGGACCAAAATAATAACCTGTTTTTGATTTTTTTCCTCTCAACTTAGTTAGTTGAGGCCATTTATCTTTATTACCAATGTATATGTATGGAAAAGATTTATCGTCTCTCAATAAAATGTTGTACCGAGGTTTATGTTTTTTAATTAAGTTTGCTTCAAGCAATAAAGCCTCACTTTCATTACTTGTAGTAGTTGTCTCTAAGTTATGAGTTAGAGATAACATTCTCTCAGTCCTAATAGGTAGATTTGAGTCTGTTACGTAACTCTTAAGCCTGTTTGGGATATTTTTTGCTTTACCAATATAAAGAATTTCTCCTGTTGAGCTCAACATTTTATATACGCCAGGATTTTTAGGAATTAATGGTATCTGATCTTTAATTACTTTTTTACCTAACTCTAAACTGTTTATCATAATTTAGTCTTTGAAACTTCAATACCAACTGATTTAGTTTTTTTAAGGATATCTAGTTTTTCTAATTTTAAATTTATTTTTTTAACAAGTTTATTTTTAAAAATAATATTAAAAATATTCTCTGCCAAATCCTCAAGTAATTCATGATGTTTAAAGTTTGTAAGTTTTTCAATTTTCATTACAACTTCTTCATAATTTAAAATTGAATTTAAGTCTCTTCTATTTGGAGACACATAAGGATCTGTCAAAATTTCAATATTAAATTTTACCCTTTGCTTATTTTTTTTTTCAAAGTCATGTATTCCAACTAAAATCTTCAAAGTAAGATCTTTAATGATTACTTTTCTTTTGTATTTAAATTTTTCTCTTTTTTTAAATTTTATTATTTTCATTCTTTTGTATTAATTATATCAGGCGTTTGCCATGCCAGTCTTTGCCCACCATCAATATTAATTATTTCTCCAGTTATACTTTTGTTTTCAATAAGAAATTTTACCCCATTACAGATATTTTCTAAATCTACTTTTTTTCTTAATATTATTGACTTCCACTGTTTCTTAAAATGTCTCTCAGATTGTCTTTTATTTTTTAAAGTAGGACCAGGTGAGATACCATTCACTCTAATATTAGGAGCCAATTTCATTGCTGAGGTTTTTGTTAAAACCGCTAAAGAAGATTTACTTAAAGTATATGAGAAAAAAAAGGGAGTTAATTTTTCAACTCTTTGGTCAATAATATTCACAATACATCCCTCTTTATTTTTCAATAATTTATAAAAGTTTTGAGTCAGAATAGCAGGCGCTTTTAAGTTTACATTAATATGTTTTGAAAATGATTTTTCAGAGAAATTCTCAAGATTATCATTTTCAAAAATAGAAGCATTATTAATTAGACAATCTAAGCCTTTCATCTTTTTATGTGCAGTCCTAATTAAATTATTGGATTGCTTAAAATTATTTAAATCTGCTTTTAATAGAAAAGTCTCAGCGCCAAGCTCCTCTAGTTCTTTTTTTAATTTTAAAGCACTACTTTTAGATTTATTAAAATGAATAACCATTTTAGTATCATAATTTACTAAGCTTTTTGCAATTGCAGCACCGATCCTTGTAGCTCCACCAGTAATAATTATTTTTTTGGCTTCCATTTTTTTATTACCTTTTTAGGTTTTGTACCTGGCATTCCCATCGTTGATCTCCCTTTTGGGTAAACCTTACTTTTTAAATTATATTGAGAAATTTTTGGATTTAAAGTTATTTCAAGTTCACTTGCTTCCAACTTTCTCATTTCATCTCTTAATTTTGCAGCCTCCTCAAACTCTAAGTTAGACGCAGCTTCTTTCATCTTTCTATTTAATGCTTTTAGATGCTTTTTTAAGTTTCCGCCTACATTTGAGCCTTCACTAATTTTTACGTAATCTTTTTCATAAACTGACTCTAATATATCGCTGATCTCTTTTTTTACAGACTCTGCAGTTATCCCATTTTTTTTATTATATTCTAACTGCTTATTTCTTCTTCTTTCAGTTTCCTTTATAGCTTTATCGATACTTTTTGTGACTTTATCAGCATACAAAATTACTTTACCATCTATGTTACGAGCAGCTCTTCCAATAGTTTGTATTAAAGAAGTTTCAGATCTTAAAAAACCTTCTTTATCTGCATCTAATATTGCCACCAAAGCGCACTCAGGTATATCTAGTCCCTCTCTCAATAAATTTATGCCAACAAGAATATCAAATACTCCCATTCTTAAATCTCTAATAATTTCAATTCTTTCTAAAGTATCTATGTCGGAATGCATGTATCTTACTTTAAGACCATTTTCGTGAAGGTACTCAGTAAGATCTTCTGCCATCTTTTTAGTAAGTGTTGTGGCAAGAACTCTATAACCTTTTTTCACTATTTCTTTTGCTTCATGCATAAGATCGTCCACCTGAGTTTTAGCTGGCCTTATTTCTACCGGCGGATCTATTAAACCTGTTGGTCTAATGATTTGATCAATATGTTTATTGCTAGTTTGTTTGAGTTCCCATGGCCCTGGGGTAGCAGACACGAATACAGTTTGTGTTCTCATTAAATCCCACTCCTCAAATTTTAAAGGTCTATTATCCATACAGGACGGTAGTCTAAATCCATACTCAGCCAAGGTGCTCTTTCTTGTACGGTCTCCTTTATACATTCCATTTAATTGAGGAACAGTTACATGACTTTCATCTACAAATATAATTGCGTTATCTGGAAAATATTCAAATAGAGTAGGTGGAGGTTCTCCGGCTTTTCGTCCAGATAAAAACCTCGAATAATTTTCGATGCCTGCACAAGTTCCAGTCGCTTCAATCATTTCTAAATCAAATTTAGTTCTTTCTCTTAGTCGCTGCTCTTCTAAAAGTTTATTATTCTTTCTGTGTTTTTTTAAAGTTTCAGTTAATTCAGATTTTATTTGTCTAATAGCTTGATCGATAGTTGGTTTTGGAGTTATGTAGTGGCTATTAGCGTAAATTTTTATAATGGAGTAATCATTTGTTTTATCACCAGTAAGTGGATCAAATTCTTCAATCTTTTCTAATTTATTTAAATTAAAACTTATTCTCCAAGCTCTATCTTCCAAATGTGACGGAAAAATTTCTAAATTTTCTCCTCTTACTCTAAAAGTACCTCTAAAAAAATTTTGATCATTTCTTTTGTACTGTAAGTTTATAAAAGCTCTGATTAAATCATCCCGCTCATACTCATAATTCTTTTTTAAAGTAATTGTCATTTTTGAGTACGCCTCTACAGAACCTAAACCATAAATACATGATACACTCGCAACAATAATTACATCATCTCTTTCCAACAAAGATCTTGTTGCCGAGTGTCTCATACGATCAATTTGCTCATTAATTGAAGCTTCTTTTTCTATATAAGTATCAGATCTAGGAACGTATGCTTCTGGAGTGTAGTAATCGTAATATGACACAAAATATTCTACAGCATTATCTGGGAAAAAACTTTTAAACTCTCCGTACAATTGAGCAGCTAAAGTTTTATTTGGTGCTAGAATTAGAGCTGGTCTATTAGCCTTTTCGATAACTTTTGCCATTGTAAAAGTTTTACCCGATCCAGTAACCCCCAAAAGCACTTGTTCTTGTTTGTTATCTTTTAAGTTTTTTAATATTTGCTTAATAGCCTCTGGTTGGTCACCGCTAGGTTGAAAATCACTTTTGATTTTAAAGTTAATACCTCCCTCTAACTTCTTAATTTTTTTTGAGTTATTAACTTCTAGATCAGCTAATTTTTCTTGATAAGTATTTTGCATTTTGTGTTAATAATAAATTAATTATATTATAAATTTCAATGAGCATAGTTTCCAATAGTTTAAAACGTATAAAACCGTCGCCTACAATAGCAGTTACATCAAAAGCTAGAGAAATGAGAGCTGCTGGAAAGGATGTTATAGGTTTAGGAGCTGGTGAGCCTGATTTTGATACTCCAGATAATATTAAAGAGGCAGCAATAGAAGCGATTAGAAAAGGCGATACAAAATATACTGCAGTGGATGGAACCCCAGCGTTAAAAAAAGCTATCCAAGCAAAATTTTCTAGAGAAAACGATTTATCATATGAGCTTGATCAAATTTCAGTTGGAACTGGTGGAAAGCAAGTTTTATATAACGCTTTTATGGCAACTATAAATAAAGGTGACGAGGTAATTATTCCAGCTCCTTATTGGGTTTCTTATCCTGACATTGTTTTGTTAGCTGGGGGAAAACCCATAATAATTAAATGTGATGAAAAAAATAATTTTAAATTAACACCAGAAAAATTAAAAAAGGCAGTTTCAAAGAAAACAAAGTGGATAATTATAAACTCTCCATCTAACCCTACAGGCTCTGGCTATACCAAAGATGAGATAATAGCTTTATCAAAGATTTTAATAAAATATAAAAATTTATATATTTTAAGCGATGATATTTATGAGCATATTACTTATGACGGATTTAAATTTTTTACAATTGCCCAAATTGAAAAATTAAAAAGCAGAACTTTAACTATGAATGGAGTAAGTAAATCTTACTCAATGACTGGCTGGAGGATAGGTTATGCCGCAGGCCCAAAAGAAATTATTAAAGCGATGGCTAAAATTCAATCCCAATCAACTAGTAATCCCACATCTATAAGTCAAGCAGCTGCAGTAGAAGCTTTGAACGGAACACAAGACTTTATTTTAGAGAGATCAAATTCTTTTAAAGAAAGAAGAAATTTTGTTGTTGATAGTTTAAATAACATAAAAGGTATCAGTTGTTTAAGTCCTGAAGGAGCTTTTTACGTTTTTCCTAATTGCAAAAAATTACTGAACAACAAAACTAAACTAAAAACTGACAAAGACTTTGTAGAAAAGTTGTTGGAAAAAGCCGAGGTAGCTGTAGTTCAAGGCTCTGCTTTTGGTTTAGAAGGTTACTTTAGAATATCTTACGCCACATCAATGGATAATTTAAAAAAAGCAATGGAAAGAATTAAATCTTTTTGTAATAGCCTTAATTAGACTCAGATAAATATTTTTCAGCCTCAAGCGCAGACATACAGCCCATACCAGCAGCTGTAACAGCTTGTCTGAAAATTTTGTCTTTTACATCTCCCGCTGCAAATACTCCCGGAATATTTGTAGCCGTCGAGTCCGGTTTAGTTATAAGGTATCCTTCTTTATCCATTTTTAATTGATCTTTGAACAAAGATGTAGCTGGATCATGACCTATAGCAATAAATAAACCGTCAACTTTAAGATCTTTAACTTTATTATCTTTTACATTTTTAATTTTTAATGCATTCACAGTTTTAGGCTCTTTTGTACCTAATACGTCTTCAACAACACTGTCCCAAATAATTTCTATTTTTTTGTTTGCTTTTAATTTTGCTTGAAGCATTTTTTCTGCTCTTAATTCATTTCTTCTATGAATTAGATAAACTTTTGAAGCAAACTTAGTTAGAAACATTGCTTCCTCAACAGCTGCGTTTCCTCCACCAACTACAGCTACCTCTTTTTCTTTGAAGAAAAATCCGTCGCACGTAGCGCAAGCTGAAACTCCGAAACCCCTGAATTCTTGCTCAGACTTCAAATTTAACCATCTAGCTTGTGCGCCTGTTGAAATTATGAAACTATCTGCAGTGTAAATTTGTCCGCTATCACCAGTTGCTGTGAAAGGTTTTTTCGTTAAATCAACTTTACTTATGTGATCTTGTATCATTTCTGTCCCAACAGCTTCCGCTTGACCTTTCATTTCATCCATAAGCCAAGGACCTTGAATCACTTTTGCGTATCCAGGGTAATTCTCAACATCAGTTGTAGTGGTCAATTGTCCCCCAGGTTGAGAACCATGAACAAGTATTGGTTTAAGCATCGCTCTGGCCGCATAAATAGCTGCTGTATAGCCAGCAGGACCAGATCCAAGAATTAACACTTTTGTATGTTTTGTTGATTTATTATTCATTATGTAGAGGTATATAGTAACTAATGTTAGAATTAAAAGCACTTCTTTTAACGCAAGGTATGCACGGTATGGTAAGCCAAGTAGAAGGATTGGCTAAAGCTTTGGGCCTAGATTACAAACACCAAAAAATTGAATTAAAATCTTTTTGGAGTCTTATTCCACCACGAATCAGTCCGATTTCAGAAAACTTGGTAAAAAATAAATTTGTGTGTGATTGTAAAGTAATTATATCATGTGGAAGAAAAAGTGTAATACCATCAATTGCATTAAAGAAAAGACTAGGAAACGAAATTTTCAACATTCATATACAAGATCCAAAAATATCATTCAAACATTTTGATCTTATAGTAAGCCCAGAGCACGATAATTTAAAAGGTGAAAATATAATTAATACTACTGGTGCAATTCATTATTTAACCAAAAAAGAAATTTTGGATAACGCTCAATATTTAGAATTAGAGAAAGACAAAAGAAGAGAATTTGTTGCTTTTATTATTGGAGGACCAAATAAATATTACAAATATTCTGAAAAAGAAATTCATCAACTTTTCAACAAAGTAAAAACTTTGTTCACTCCTGATAGATATAAGATAATTGTCATTCCCTCTTATCGAACACCTGAAAATATTTTAAAAATAGCCTTTAATACCTTCAATGAAGATCATCACGTTGTAAAAACTATTGACAAAAAAGCTTATCTTTCTGCATTAGCCATTTCCAATTATATTGTTGTTACGTGCGACTCTACGTCAATGATTTCAGAGGCAGCGATTACAGGGAAACCAGTTTACATTGCAATGATGAGGTCCTTAAAACCTGCTTGGAGGTTCAAAAAATTTTATTCACAATTAAGGGATTTAGGTATATCAAGAGAATTAGGCAATAGCGTTGAAAGTTGGAGTTACAATAAATTAAATGAAGTGACTAGAATAGCTCCAATTGTAAAAGCAAAAATGAAAAAAAATGGAATTATTTAAATCTTTAGAAAATAAAATAAAATTATTTAACGATCCCTTCAAACATTTTGAAATTAACGAACCTTTAACGCAAAGTGCAATTGATGAAATTAGCAATGCTGAAATAGCTGATCCAAGAAAACAAAATTTAAACTACGATGGAACAAGAGCTCTTGACGGTGGTGAAGGAGCGTTTAGAGCTGGAATTAAAGATGGTGGAAAAGCAAAAAAAATTAGGTGTTACGTAACTAAAGAAAACTCTAGTCAGTTTCCAAACTTAACAAAATTTATTGAAGAATTAAGATCTCCTAAAGTTTATAAAAAAATTGGATTATTAATTGGAAAAGATTTGAATAATTCTTATGTAAGACTAGAGGTGATTTGTGACCGAGAGGGATTTTGGCTTAAACCTCATTGTGATATTGAGGAGAAATTAATGTCTTCAATTGTATTTGTTAATTTACATAATGAGTCGGAAAATTTAGGAACAGATTTTTACGATGCAAATTTAAATAAAGTTAAAACAGTACCTTATAAACATAATTATGGATACTTCTTTACTAGTGGACCAAACACTTGGCATGGAATGGAAAAAAAAGAGATTAAAAAAGAGAGAAGATGTATTCAAATAAATTACGTTACCTTCGAAACTGATTGGAAAGTTAAAAGTTAGAGATCTTGTAAAGAAGTAACGCTGATATCTTTTAATTTAAGAGATTTAATACCTTCCAAACAAACCTTGGCTGTTGACATATTAGTGCAATATGGAACTTTGTTAGCTAACGTTGCTCTTCTTAAAGCTACCGCATCGCTTAACTGAGCTTCACTATTTCCGCCACCTGTATTAATAACTAATGCTATTTTTTTAGTATTTAGAATGTCAACAATATGAGGAGACCCTTGATTTACTTTATTAATTTTTTTACACCTAATACCATGTTTGTTAATATAATCAGCAGTACCTCCAGTTCCACAAAGTTTAAAATTTAATTTAATTAATTGTTTTGCTAGTTGAACACCTTCCTCTTTATGACTATTTTTCAAAGAAATAAAAGCTAAGCCTTTTTTAGGAAGAGAGTTTGACGCTGCAATTTGGCTCTTCGCAAAAGCCATCCCAAAATTTTTATCAAAACCCATTACCTCACCTGTAGACTTCATTTCTGGACCAAGTAAAAGATCGCTATTTGGGAATTTATTGAATGGAAATACTGCCTCTTTAACTGCAAACATATTTTTTGTTTTACTTTTTAAATTAAATTTAGTTAAATTTTCTCCGGCCATCACTCTTGAAGCAATCTTAGCAAGCGGTAGATTTTTTGCTTTTGAAACAAATGGAACGGTTCTACTTGCTCTTGGATTAACTTCAATTACATAAATTTTGTCTTTTTTAATTGCATACTGAACATTCATAAAACCTTTGACTTTTAGAGCTAAAGCTAATTTTTTTGTTTGATTTTCAATTTCTTTAATCAAAAAAGGTTTTATTGATACCGGAGGCAGACTACATGCTGAATCACCAGAGTGTATTCCAGCTTCTTCAATATGCTGCATAATACCAGCTACAAAAACATTTTTACCATCTGCTATCGCATCAACATCAACTTCCATTGCATTATCAATAAACTTATCAATTAAGATTGGATTTTTTTCGGCGACTTTAAATGCTTCTTTTACAAAGTTTTTGAGTTGGCTTTTTTCATGAACAATCTCCATTGCTCTTCCACCTAACACGTAAGACGGTCTTACCATTAAAGGCAAACCAATCTTGTCTGCAATTTTTACTGCTTGAGGAAAAGTTCTAGCTATACCGCTTTCAGCTTGATTTAAATTAAGTTTATTTAAAAGATCTCTAAATCTATCTCTATCCTCTGCTAGGTCAATTGAAGCATACTGTGTTCCTAGAATTGGAAGTTTATTTTCATTTAGAAATTTTGCGAGTCTAATAGGAGTTTGGCCGCCAAATTGAGTAATGACACCTTTTACATTACCTTTTGACTTCTCTCTATTTATAATATTGAAAACATATTCATCTATTAAAGGTTCAAAATATAATCTGTCGCTAGTATCATAATCTGTTGACACAGTTTCTGGATTACAATTCACCATGATAGTTTCATATTTAGCTTCCTTAAGAGCAAAACTAGCTTGGCAACAACAATAATCAAACTCTATTCCCTGACCAATTCTATTGGGCCCTCCGCCCAGAATTATAATTTTATCTCTGTTAGAGGGGTTAGCCTCACATTCTGAATTAAAGGAGAAATTTCTTTGATAAGTAGAATACATATATGGAGTGAATGATTTAAATTCTGCAGCACAAGTGTCAACTTTTTTATAAACTGGTAAAACTTTTAAAGCAGTTCTTTTTTTTCTAATTAAAGACTCTGAAGTATTCGTAAGTTCAGATAATTTTTTGTCAGAAAACCCTATCGACTTAATATAATTGAATTCATTGAAATTTTTTGGAATACCTTTTTTCTTTATTTTAATTTCATTCTCTATGATTTCTTTTATTTGATTTAAAAACCAAGGGTCAATTTTCGAAAGTTTATTTATCTCATTTAAATTTATTTTTTTTCTTATGGCCTCTCCAACAAGTAAAATCTTATTTGGTATATTTTCCTTAAGTTTTTTTCTAATTTTATTTTTATTCAAGTTAAATATTTGGTCTAATCCTGAGAAACCTGTTTCTAAAGAGACCAAGGCTTTTTGAAGAGACTCTTTAAAATTTCTTCCGATTGCCATTGCTTCTCCAACCGATTTCATTGATGTTCCTAAAATTGCAGCGGAAGAGGAGAATTTTTCAAAAGTAAATCTTGGAATTTTCGTTACTACATAGTCGATCGTAGGCTCAAAAGATGCGGGTGTTACCTTTGTAATTTCATTTTTTAATTCGTCTAGAGTGTATCCTACAGCTAACTTTGCTGCTACTTTTGCTATCGGAAACCCTGTGGCTTTAGAAGCTAGCGCTGATGATCTTGAAACCCTAGGGTTCATCTCAATAATCACCATCCTTCCATTTTTTGGATTTATGGCAAATTGAACATTTGATCCCCCAGTTTCTACACCGATCTTTCTTAAGCAAGCTATAGAGGCGTTCCTCATAACTTGATACTCTTTATCTGTTAAAGTAAGTGCCGGTGCGATAGTAACTGAGTCCCCAGTATGAATACCCATTGGATCTAAATTTTCTATTGAGCAAATGATTATGCAATTGTCATTTTTATCTCTGACAACTTCCATTTCAAATTCTTTCCAGCCTTCTAAACACTCTTCAACTAATACTTGATCAACAGGAGACTCGTGAAGTCCGTTCTTTATTATTTTATAAAAATCTTTTTTATTTTTTGCTATACCGCCTCCTAAACCACCTAGAGTAAAAGCCGGTCTTATAATTGCTGGTAATCCAATTTGTTTTAATACCTTTGAAGATTGATTAAAATTATTTACTATTTTTGATTTAGGAAGATCTAGACCAATCTCAATCATATTTTTTCTGAACTTTTTTCTGTCTTCTGCATTGGATATAGCTTTAGAGTTAGCGCCTATGAGTTCAATTTTATATTTTTTTAGAATTCCTTTTTTTTCTGCTTCCATTGCTAAATTTAATGCAGTTTGACCACCCATAGTTGGCAAAATCGCATCAGGCTTTTCTTTGATAAGAATTTTTTCAAGAACTTCTATTGTTATAGGCTCAATATAAGTTTTATCGGCGATATTTGGATCTGTCATAATCGTTGCAGGGTTCGAATTTACGAGAATTACTTTGAACCCTTCATCTTTCAAAGCTTTACAAGCTTGAGTACCTGAGTAATCAAACTCACAAGCTTGCCCAATAATAATTGGACCCGCACCTACAACTAAAATTTTTTTAATATCTTTTCTTTTTGGCATTTTTTTTCATACTCTTTACAAATTTATCAAATAAATAAACACTATCTTGAGGACCAGGATTAGACTCTGGATGGTATTGGACTGAGAAGACAGGTTTATTTTTTAATTCAATACCCTCAATACTATTGTCAAATAAAGACTGGTGAGTAATTCTTATGTTTTTAGGTAAACCTTTTTTTATTACTTCAAATCCATGATTCTGACTTGTAATTTCAACATTTCCCTCAATTAAATTTTTAACAGGATGATTAGCTCCTCTATGGCCTAATTTCATTTTTTCTGTTTTAGCACCAAGCGCTAGCGCTAGCATTTGGTGCCCTAAACAGATTCCAAATAAAGGTAATCTTTTTTTAATTAAGTCCTGAATTATTGGTATGGCATATTTTCCAGTAGCGGCTGGATCCCCAGGCCCGTTTGATAAAAATATCCCATTAGGTTTAAGTTCAAGGATGTCTTTTGCGGCCGTCTTACATGACACGATTGTAACTTTACAATTAAAATCTGAAAAATACCTTAAAATATTTTTTTTAATTCCATAATCTATTGCTACTACGTGTAATAACTTTTTTTTATTTTTTAAATATCCACTTTCTTTTTTCCAAGTTTTATAATCTTGCCACAAATAATTCTTCTTAGTAGTAACCTGTTTTGCTAAATCTAAGTTTTTAAGACCACCCCATTTATTAGTAATTCTAATTAGTTTTTTTATATTAAATATTTTTTTGTTGTAAAAAGATATGGTTCCCTTAGGTGCACCTTTATCTCTAATAAAGTTAGTTAAATTTCTAGTATCAATACCAGTTATTCCTACTATTTTATTTTTTTGTAACCATTGATCCAAATGTTTTAAAGATCTGTAATTTGACGGGTTGGTTATTTCAGTGTTTATTATTACTCCTTTAGCCCATATTTTGTCAGACTCGTGATCCTCTTTATTTGTTCCTACGTTACCTACATGAGGAAAAGTAAAGTTAATAATTTGATCTGCATATGAAGGATCCGAAATTATTTCTTGGTAACCAGTAATTGAGGTATTAAAGCATACTTCACCAGTTGCAGTGCCTTTGTATCCCAAACCTACACCCTTAAAAAATTTTCCGTTTTGGAGGACTAAAATAGCATTGGAGTCGATCTTTTTAAGATTTTTTTTTGAGTTTATATTTTGAGCAATCTTCTTCAAATACAACTCATGAGTTAAAGTAAAAAACTTATAAACATGATTTTGCGCAACATATGAAATAGTAAGAAAATCGTCAAGAAAGTTCTTTTTATTTTAGATAAGAATTGTGATTAAAATAATTTTTAAATCATGTCTTTAAAAAAGCAGATCGAGGAAAAACTTAATGAGGCACTCAAGACAAAGGATAAAAATACTTATCCGACCCTTAGGCTAGTGGTTTCAGCCATAAAAGATGCAGAGATTGCCTCACGGACAAAAGGTCAAAAAGCAATGTCCGACAGTGATATAACGGCTATTTTGAAAAAAATGATTAAACAGAGAAATGAGTCCTGTGAGGTTTACAAAAAAGCAGCACGTAATGAGCTTCTAGAAAATGAGGAAAAGGAAATTAGAGTAATAAGTGCTTTTTTACCTAAACAACTGAGCGATGAAGAAACAAAAAAATTATGTCAGGATGCTATTAAATCTTCAGGAGCATCCTCTATGAAAGACATGGGAAAAGTCATGGGAGTACTAAAATCAAAACATGCAGACAATCTTGACTTTTCTAAAGTAAGCTCAATTATCAAAGAGCTCTTAAATTAAATGAAGTATCCAAGAGAATACCTAGATGAAATAAAATTAAGATTAAAAGTGTCCCAAGTGGTTGGAAAAACAGTTCAATTAAAAAAAAGGGGAAAAGAGTTTATTGGACTTTCACCTTTTAAGAACGAAAAAAGTCCCTCATTTACTGTTAACGACGAAAAAGAGTTTTATCATTGCTTTAGCAGTGGAGAGCACGGAAATATTTTTGATTTTTTAATGAAAACGAAATCTATTGGTTTCGGCGAAGCTGTTAGAGCATTAGCATCCGAGGCAGGAATGCAACCTTATAGATTTTCTAATTTTGATCAAAAGAAAGATCAAAGATTTCAAACTTATAAGAATATTTTTAAAGATTATTCAAATTATTTTCATCAACAGTTATTTAATTCAAACAATAAAGAGGCAAAGGAATATCTTTTTCAAAGAGGTTTGGAAAAAAATATAATCGAGGAGTTTAAATTAGGTTACGTGCCTTGGCAAAATAATTTTTATGAAGAATTATTAAATAAATATTCAGAGGACGAAATAAACCTAACAGGTTTATATTATAAAAATGACAAAACTGGTAAATTTATAGATAGATTTAATTCAAGGATAATATTTCCGGTTAACAATATTACTGGTGATACGATTGCTTACGGGGGAAGGATTATTCGTGAAAGCAAGCTAGCAAAATATATAAACTCTCCAGAAACAGAATTTTATAAAAAAGGTAATATGATTTTTAACTTAGATAAAGCAAAAGACTCCAGATCAAAGACTAATGAAGTGTTAATTGTTGAAGGATATATGGATGTAGTTACTGTTTACTCAACAGGAATTAAAAATGTGATTGCAAATTCTGGGACTGCTTTAACGGAAAGACAAATAAGTTTAATATGGAAATTTTTTTCAGATCCTATTATTTGTTTAGATGGTGATGAAAGTGGGCAAAAAGCTGCTCTAAGAATCGCAGAAAAATTATTTTCATTGATAAATGAAACAAATAAAATTTTTTTTTCTATTATGCCTGACGGAACAGATCCGGATGATTATATTAAAAAGAATGGTAAAATTGGATTAATAAACTTATTAAAACGAAAAGAAATAATACAATCTTTTATATGGAATTATCATCTTAGTAAAATAGATCAATCAAATCCTTATGAAATTTCAAAATTTGAAAAAGAAATTAAGAATTTAACATATTCTATTAAAGACGAAACACTTAAAAAATATGTCTTAGAGGATTTTCTAGAAAAAATAAAAAAACTTACTCCAATTCAATCAACGAAAAAAAATTATAAATATACACCTTATAAAAAAGAAAAAGATTATAGAGTTTTGAAAGAAACAAAAATCCTACATCAAAAAAAAGAGAACTTGTCTAAAATTCAAATTATTGAATTTTCTATTCTTTTTATAATTTTAAATTATATTGAGTTAGCTTCAAAAAAGATAGAGGAATTGTCAAAAATAGAATTTCTTGCTGAAAATAATGAAGGATTGAAAAAAGAAATCATAAATTCTTTGGCAGATGGAAATAGCATAGAAACTATTAGTTCAAAAATTCTTAATGTATACGAAAAAATTATTGATGAAATTAATGAAAATTCTAATATTCAAATAATTACAAAAAATAAAACTGATCAGGATATTCTTGAATTACTAGATGAATTAATTTTGGATCACAGAGAACAAAGCAATTTAAGAAAAATAGAATCTTTAGAGCAAAAGTTAATAAACAATTTAGATGAAAACTCTTATTCAGAATTAATTAAGCTTAAAAGTCAATTAAATAGGGAATAAATAAAGTATAGATTTTTTAAACTTAGTCATTATATATAGTTCACAATTCAATTATGGCTGAAAAACTAATAACCAAATCATTTGAAAGGCTTCTAGATAAAGGGAAACATAGAGGCTTTATAACTTATGAAGAACTTGGCAAATCATTAGGAAAAAGAAATAGCACCAATGAAAGTGTTGAACGCGCATTTATAATTTTAGTAGATGAAAAAATAACACTAGTAGAGAAAAAATCTCAGTTTCAGTCACATAAAAAGAAAGAAAACACATCTCAGACAGAGGAAAAAACTTCTGATAAAAGTGACGACCCAATTAGAATGTATCTTAGAGAGATGGGTGGAGTCGAACTCTTATCAAGAGAGGGCGAGATTGCAATTGCCAAGAGAATTGAAGCAGGAAAAGATGTGATGATTAATGCTCTTACTCAAAGTCCTATTGTAGGAAAAAAAATATTTGAATGGAAAGATCAAATAGAAAATCAACAAATGTTGGTTAGAGATATCATTGATATCGACTCTACTTACGAAGATTTTGAAGCTTTAGAAAATGATGAAAATTTAAAAGCAGATAAAAAAATAAAGCAAAAGAAAGATAAAGATAAAAATGAAGAAACTGATAAAGAAGATAGTCCAAATAGTGATGATGATGAATTTAACGTTTCTCTTGCAAAAATGGAAGAGGAGATAAAACCAAAAATTATTAATATACTTGACTCCCTAAATAAAAATTATTCAAAGCTTCAAAAATACCAAATTGAAAAATTAGAATGTTTATTGGCTTCAAAAGAACTTTCAATATCTAAAAACAAAAACTTCAAAAAAATTCAAGAAATTTTAGTTGATAATTTTAAAAATTTACAATTAGCCCCTCATGTAGTTGAAGATTTAGTTCAATCACATTATAGAGAAAATAAAAAAATAGTATCTCTTGAAGGCGTTCTTTTAAGACTCGCCATGGACAACAAGATATCTCGAGAGGAATTTTTAAAATATTATGTTGGAAATGAAATTAATCCTAAGTTTGAGTCTTTCTTAAAAGAAAACCCGACTTGGAAAGCTTTTTTTAGGAAATACAAAAAAGATTTTTCTGAAATTAAAGATAGGTTGGTAGAATTTAGTAAAAAAATTGGATTGTCAGTCGGTGAATTTAAAAAATTAGTAAGCAGAATACAAAAAGGTGAGAGAGAATCGAGAATAGCTAAAAAAGAAATGGTTGAGGCTAATTTAAGATTAGTAATATCAATAGCAAAAAAATATACTAATCGCGGTCTTCAATTTTTAGATTTAATTCAAGAGGGAAATATAGGACTAATGAAAGCGGTAGATAAATTTGAATATAGAAGAGGATATAAATTTTCAACTTACGCAACCTGGTGGATCAGACAAGCAATAACAAGATCAATCGCAGATCAAGCTCGTACAATTAGAATTCCAGTTCATATGATAGAGACGATAAATAAAATTGTAAGAACTCAAAGACAGATTATGAGTGAATTTGGCAGAGAACCAACACCAGAGGAATTAGCTAAAAAATTAGCTATGCCTTTAGAAAAAGTGAGAAAAGTTTTAAAAATAGCTAAAGAACCAGTTTCGCTTGAGACACCAGTTGGTGATGAGGAAGACAGTAGTCTTGGTGATTTTATTGAAGATAAGAATGCATTACAACCTTTAGATACTGCTATCCAATCCAATCTTAGTGAGTCCACTACAAAAATACTGGCCTCATTAACTCCTCGAGAAGAAAGAGTATTAAGAATGCGTTTTGGAATAGGCATGAACACAGATCATACTTTAGAGGAAGTTGGGTTGCAATTTTCAGTTACGAGAGAGAGAATTAGACAAATTGAGGCAAAAGCTTTAAGAAAGCTAAAACACCCAAGTAGATCTAAACAGTTAAAAAGTTTCTTAGAAAAATAATTAATTGTGATATAACAAAAGAGTATTGGGCCTGTAGCTCAGTTGGTTAGAGCAGTACACTCATAATGTATTGGTCCCAGGTTCGAGTCCTGGCGGGCCCACCAATTTATTTTTTTACAAATTCATCTAATTTAGCAATAAGAACTTTAATATCGTTATTATTAGAACTTAATATTGATGCAAATTCCTCTTTTTGAGTTCTAGCTAAACTTAAACCTTCAACTATTAAATCTCTAATCAAAGGTTTTTCTGGATTTTTTGTGTAAATTCTCCAATCAATTTTAATTTCAGGTCCACCGTCAAAAGGTGATATTTTTGAACTCACGATAGTATAGTTAGCACTTTTTTTGTCGTCACCAATTACCTCAAACTTACTTGACGAGTAGTCAGTTAATCTTTGTGTTAGAGTTTTCAAAAAGTATTTTTCAAATGATTTTTGATAATTTGATATGTCATCTTTATTAGATGATTTTCTTAATTCGCCAAGAGTGTACAAACCGAGCGCATTAATATCAACATTGTCACTAGCAATTTCCTCAATAAAGTTCGCTTTTTGATCTTTATTTAAATTTTTATCTGACAATTTCTCTATTGCTTCGTTAACTAATTCACTAACAAAGTCTTTTGGATTTGAACTGTAGGCCAAAAGTGCGCTATGAAAAAAGAAAAATAACGAAAATAAATAAATTCCAATACTTTTCATTTAATATTTTAATTATCTAAATTTCCCCAATCGTCTTCCTCATCGATTGAGTTATTAATTTTATTTTCTCTATCTTGTAAGTAAATGCTTTTAAATGAGGAGTATAAATCAATCGAATTTTTTTCTAAACTTTCGAAATTTTTTTCATTTTTAGCTCTAAAATCAATTGAAGTAGTTGCTTTAACTGAGTAATAATCTAGCGTATTGCCTGAAGTACTTAGCAGTTCATTTTCTCTCAAAGTTACATGAGCGAAAGGATCTACGAAAGTGTCAGCTATCAAGCCTATAGAGTCCCTTGCGGTTGTGGGACCCAAAATTGGAAGAACGAAATAACATCCTGGTCCTATGCCATAAGAACCTAGAGTTTGTCCTACATCCTCTTTATTTGGTTTTAAACCAATTTTTTCAGCAGGATTTAAAACTCCAAGCACACCGATAGTTGAGTTTATTGCAAAACTTCCAACTGAGTGACCAAGTTGCTTAAAATTTCCTTGTAGAATATTATTTGGAATTGTCAAAAGAGTTCCAATATTTGATGTAAAGTTATTTGTACCTTTCCTCAACGGATCTGGTAATTTATTATATCCCTTAGCTATAGGCTCCAAAATCACATCGTCTACTACCATATTAAATTTAAAGATTGCTCTGCTAGTTTTTTCGAAACATTCTTCTGCAGATTTTACAGCCGTAGTCACAAAAAGTAGTATAGATACCGAAATTGTTAGAATTTTAATTTTTTTTGTAATTTGCATAATGGCTATATATATATATTTACCTTATAATCTATATAAAATTTAGCTTAAAATTTGTCAAAATATGCAAGCATTAAGCCTGGTAATAGAAAATTATGAAAATATTAAGGGATTTTTCTCCAAATTATACAAAAGTTATTAGGTCTAAAGCAGAGATAAAATTTATAATTATTCATTATACCGGAATGCAATCAGAAATTGAATCTCTCAAAAGACTTAAAAACCCCAAACACAAAGTAAGTTGTCATTATTTAATAAATAGAAAAGGCAAAATAATTCAATTAGTTAGAGAGAAAAATGTAGCTTGGCATGCAGGAAAGTCTAGATGGAAAAAATTTGTAAATTTAAACAATAATTCGATTGGCATTGAGCTTGTAAATAAAGGTCATAAATACGGTTATCAAAAATTTACCAATATCCAGATTAGAAACCTAATTAAATTATGTAAAAATTTAAAAAAAAAATATGCTATAAAAACTGAGAATTTTTTAGGCCACTCAGATATTTCGCCTTTAAGAAAAATTGATCCTGGTGAAAAATTTCCTTGGAAAAAGTTAAGTCATCTCAAAATTGGTCAATGGTTTAAAGACAGAACAAACTTTAACAGAAACAGTAAAAATTTAAGATTGGTGTTTTTCAAAAATTTACGTAAATTAGGTTACAGATATTTTAGTATTAATAAAAAAAACTATAGTGATAAGAAAGTAATTAAATCTTTCCAACAGCACTATTTGCCAAAAAATGTGACAGGTAAGATAGATCGAAAAACCTACGAAATTAGCCATTTTTTAACTAATTAATTTTTAACTTCTTGAAAAAAGTTTTATTATTTTATAAAAAGCTAATGCCAGATAATTGGATTATCGCTATTAGTTATCTAATAGAGGAAAGTCCGGGCTCCATAAAGACACAGTGCCAGTTAATGGCTGGCGAAGGTGACTTCAGGGATAGTGCCACAGAAAATAAACCGCCTTATCAAGGCAAGGGTGAAAAGGTGAGGTAAGAGCTCACCGGTTTTTTGGTAACAAAAAACGCACGGTAAACCCCACTGGGAGCAAGGTTAAATAGAGGAGACAGTGTGTTTTACACAAAAAACAGTCTTTAGTTAGTCTTCTGGGTTAACCGCTTGAGCTTAAGTGTGAATTTAAGCCTAGATAAATGAGATCTTAAATGACAGAACCCGGCTTATAGATTATCTGGCGATAATCATACTTAATTTATGTTCTACTTTTGTGCTTTTTGCATAATATAAACATATTGACTAATTCTACAAAACCCATACTATCCCAAATAATCCCATAATGGAGGATTTATTGAAATATTTTAAAAATAGGGTTTTACACAAGAATGTTTTTATCAAGTTACGAAAACAAAATAGACAAGAAAGGACGAGTTTCTGTGCCTGCAACATTTAGATCTTATTTGGGAGGAATGGGATATAACGGTTTTATTACCTATCCATCTTTTAATCATTCAGCTTTAGAGGCCTGTTCTCAAGATAGAATTGAGAAACTTTCTAATGCAATTGACTCTCTCAATCCATTTGAGGAAAAAAGAGATTTTTTTGCAACCTCAATATTGTCAGAAAGTGAAAACTTACAATTTGATACGGAGGGTAGAGTTTCATTATCTGAAAAATTACTTTTACATGCAAAAATCAAGAATACTGTTTTATTTGTAGGACTTGGGAAAACATTTCAAATTTGGGAGCCGTATAACTTTGAAAAATTTAAATTAGTAGCAAGAAAAAAAGCTTATCAAAATAGATCTAATCTTAAATGGGAAAATAAACAGAAGGGAGAATTGTCATGAGTATAAATATTGGAGGCGGAGAACTAAGGGAATTAAAACCAAGAATATTAGTTTTAGGAGTAGGCGGTGCAGGAGGAAATGCAATAAATGCAATGATCGAGTCAGGTATGGAAGGAGTTGAATTTGTTGCAGTTAACACTGATGCACAAGATTTAAAAATGAGCAAAGCCGAGGCGAAAATACAAATTGGAATGAATTTAACAAAAGGCTTAGGAGCAGGAGCTAAACATGATATTGGTCAAGCAGCAGCGGATGAGTCTTTAAACGAAATTTCAAATTATATTCAGGGAGCTAACATGGTTTTCATTACGTCAGGTATGGGTGGAGGAACCGGTACAGGTGCATCCCATGTTATCGCTAAGGCAGCTAGGGAACTAAATATTTTAACTGTTGGTGTAACTACTTTACCTTTTTCTTATGAAGGCCCAAAGAGAATGAGAAGAGCAGTTGAAGGTTTAGAAGAATTTAAAAAACATCTTGATACTGTAATTGTTGTACCTAATCAAAATCTATTTAAAATTGCAAGCGAAACAACAACGTTTGAAGAGTCATTCAACTTATCTAACAATGTTCTAAAACACGGAGTACAAAGTGTGACTGATCTTATGGTTAGACCAGGAATGATTAATTTGGATTTTGCAGATGTAGAAACTGTAATGAGCTCTATGGGTAAAGCGATGATGGGTACCGGTGAAGCTGAAGGAGAAAATAGAGCAATGGTTGCTACAGAGATGGCATTAAACAATCCTTTGATAGATGAATATTCACTGCAAGGTGCAAAAGGATTATTAATTAATATTACAGGAGGAAATGATCTTACTTTATTTGAAGTAGATCAATCTGTTAATAAAATCAGAGCTGAAGTAGATCCAGAGGCCGAATTGATATTTGGGGCAATAAAAGATGAAAGCATGACAGGAAAAATAAGAGTATCTATAGTTGCTACTGCTCTCGATGGTTTTAACAAAGAGGGAAAAACTGTTCTAAATATGGTTTCTCGTATACAGAGCCGAAACACTGGTAACTCAGAAAATTTATTTTCCCACAATCCTAGGATGGAAAATAATACCCTGAACTCTATAGACGGAGCAACAGCCTTTAAATTAGATGATACTTATTTATTAAAACAGGAGGAAGAGCAAAATTCCTCGTTCGGAGGTGTTGAAGATAACTTGGAGAGTCAAGAATTTGATATATCCCCTGCAAGTGTCGAACAAAAAGCTTCTGAAAAAATACCTAATGGGGTTTCAATTGAAAGCGCATCTTATATTGAAAATAATAATTTAGATGCACACGAAAGTGATGAAAGTTTAAATATTGATAAATATGAATATACTCCAAAATTGTTTTCTGAAAATCTAAATTCTCAATCATCAGAAGAAATAAATAATGACATCAACGAAAAAGATAAGGTCGACTCCGAACATTTATTTGATCAGGAATTAAAAGATGAAGAGGATTTTGAAATTCCTGCATTTTTGAGAAAACAAAAATTCTAATGTCATCAGCACGGACAAATGATCAACCAAACCTCATCACTGGAATTCTCCCATTTTCCAGTGATGTTGAATGAAATCTTAAAGATTTCTTCCCCATCTAATGGAGGAAGCTTTCTAGATTGTACATTTGGGGGCGGCGGTTATTCAAAAGAAATTCTTAAATTTGATAACACAAATGTACTAGCGATTGATAGGGATGAAAAAATATTATCAATAGCTAAAGAAATAAAGAAAAAATTCCCAGAAAGATTTAAATTTTACCAAAAAAAATTCAGCGAGTTAAATGATTTATCCCATGACAAAGTTGATGTGGTAATATTTGATTTAGGTATATCCTCAATTCAGCTAGATGACTTGAACAGAGGCTTCTCGTTTAATTCAGAAAAAGAACTAAATATGGCTATGGGTTTAAATAAAATTACAGCAATGGATGCTGTCAACAATTTAGGTGAATTAGATTTAAAATCAATTATTAAAGTTTTAGGTGATGAAAAAGAAGCATCTAGAATAGCAAAAAATATTATAAAATTTCGGAATGAAAAAAAAATTATTAAAACAAGTGACTTAGTTAAGATAATTAAAAAAAGTAAGAAAAAAAATTTTTTAAATAAAATAGATCCGTGTACAAAAACATTCCAAGCATTGAGAATATTTGTAAATAAAGAGATTACGGAATTAGTAAATGGATTAATTAATGCAACAAAAAAGCTTAAACCTGGTGGAAAAATATTAGCAATAAGTTTCCATTCAATTGAAGACAGGATAATTAAATATTTCTTTTCCAATTTTTCAAAAAATAGATCAAGACCATCAAGGTATTTTCCTGAAGATACAAAAAATAAATTGATATTATTTGAGGAATACAAAAATAAAGTGTTTGTTCCTTCAAAAAATGAATTAAGTAAAAACAGTAGATCAAGATCAGCAAAACTAAGATTTGCCATAAGAAGTAAAAATAAATTTGAATATCCAAAAGAAATTTTTAAAAAGTTTAAAAAATATTTAGAATTAGAAGAAATAAATGTTTAAATTAAAATTTATAGTTTCCGCAATCGTATTAGTTTCCTTTTTAATATTTACCTCTACTATTAAAAATAAAACAAGAGTAATAGAAAAAAATATAACAAATTTGAATAAAAAGATTTTATTAACCAAGAAAAATCTTAATGAAGCTCAATTAGAATTCTACTATTTATCTTCTCCAGCTCAAGTAGAAAAAAAATTAAATATCATAGGTTTTGATAATTACTATCCAATTTCATATTCAAGAATATTTTTTGATTTTTCAGAATTTACTAATTTAGATAAAAGAATTTCACATATCAAAAATAACAATGAAAAAAAGAAATAAAAAAAAAATTAATATAAATCAAACAAGTTTTTATTTTGAGGATTATGTAGAGACAAATAAAAAAAATAAAGTATTAAAAAAATCAAATAATCTTCATGATAGAATTTACTTATTATTCTTTTTCTTTTTATCTTTAATATTAATCTTCTCTATCAAAATTACACACATATCATTAAACAAAAAAAATATGTTTAGTTTAGAAGAACAAAATTCAAAATTTTCACTATTACGTAGAGATATAGTAGATAGAAATGGTGAAATAATCTCAAGAAATATAAATACTTTCCACGCCGCCATAGACCCAAAACAAGTTACAGATAAAAAAAAACTATTAATTAAACTAAGATTAAATTTTCCAAATCTTCCAATTAATGAAATAAGAGAGAAGCTAAATGATAATAAATATTTTCGAATAAAAAAGAGAATTGATCAAACAGAAAAAGATAAGTTTTGGGCTTTAGGAGAAAAGGCAATAAAATTTGAACCTTTTCAAGCAAGAATGTACACGCATGGTAATTTATTTAGTCATGTTATCGGTCAAGTCGATTATGACAATTATGGTATTTCAGGTATCGAAAAATATTTTGATAAAGAATTAAAAAATAAAAATTTACTAGGTAGTCCACTACAACTTACTTTAGACAGCAATATTCAGTATATTATAAACAAGGAACTTAATGATGCCATCGAAACTTTCAGAGCAACCGGTGGTGGAGCATTATTAATGGATGTGAATAATGGTGAAATTATATCTCTAGTTTCCTTACCAAATTTTGATATTAACCAAAGGTCAACTATCAAAGACAAAAAATACATTAATAAAATCACAAAGGGAGTTTATGAGCTAGGTTCAATCTTTAAAACTTTTACAGTAGCCTTGGTTCTTGAAAAAAAATTAGCAAATACAAATACTATCATTAAAAATATACCCAAAAAAATCAAATGCTCCATTCATGAGATTACCGACATGAATGAACATCCAAAAGATTTAACAGTTGAAGAAATTTTAGTCAGATCTTCAAATGTTGGTTCCGTAATACTCGCAAAAAAAGTCGGTGAAAAAAATTTTAAAGAATTTATTAGCGATACCAAATTAACACAAAACCCAAAAATTGAATTAGAGGAAGTTGGAGTTCCACACAAATTAAAATGGAATAGATGTAAATTGGAAACAATTTCATTCGGTCATGGTATAACCACTACTCCTTTACAGGCCACAACGACATATGCTGCATTAATCAATGGTGGAAAATTAGTCACTCCAAGCTTAATAAAAAAAAGAGAAATAAAAAATCATAATTCAATAGTTTCGAGAGAAACGAGTAAAAAATTAAGATATATTTTAAGAAAAGTTGTTAACAGCAAAGATGGAACAGCAAGTCTAGCTGATAAAGATGGTTACTATGTTGGAGGAAAAACAGGTACCGCTGAAAGTTATGGAGACAAAAAAGATAGAATAAATACTTTTATCTCTGTATTTCCAGCTCAT
Organism: uncultured Pelagibacteraceae bacterium; assembly: GCA_902630925.1. Taxonomy (GTDB): domain Bacteria; phylum Pseudomonadota; class Alphaproteobacteria; order Pelagibacterales; family Pelagibacteraceae; genus Pelagilacustribacter. Next base: position 115,148 of record CACOWO010000001.1, read on the forward strand.
AATCCAAATTATTCTTTGTTTATAATGTTGGAAAATCCAAAAATTAATAAAGAATTAATTTATGATTATAGAGGCATAAAGACAAAAGCGCCTTATAACACTTCTGGATGGAATTCAGTTTATGTTGCTGGCAAAATAATAGAAAAAATTGGACCAATTTTAGCCATAAATAATTATGAATTTACAAAACAGAATGTTGTTAAAAAATTTAATTAAAAATATTCCTAGGAATAAAAAAAATATATCCATTTCTGGCATTTCCGCTAGTAGCAAGCAAATTAAAAAAGGTTATATATTTTTTGCTATTAAGGGAAATAAATTTAATGGCGAGAAATATATTGAAGAAGCAATAAGTAAGGGTGCTGTAGTAATAATTTGTTCCAAAAAATTTAAAAAAAATATAAAAAAAAAGAGTATTTATATAATTAAAACAAATAATGTAAGAGAGTCTTTAAGCAAAATAGCCTCAAAATATTATAGGCTTAAACCCAAGAATATTTTTGCTGTGACAGGAACCAATGGGAAAACATCAGTCGCAGATTTGTTTTTTCAAATATTAAGAATTAATAAAATACCTGTCGCAACTATCGGCACTTTAGGGGTCAAATACAATAAAAAAATTTTAAAAACAAATCTTACGTCTCCTGACACGATAACTCTACATAAGACTTTAGAAAAATTAAAAAAAAAGAGAATAGATAACGTGATTATAGAAGCTTCAAGTCACGGGTTAGAGCAAAGAAGGTTACATCATCTTAATTTAAAAGCTGGAATTTTTACAAATTTCAGCCAAGATCATTTAGATTTTCACAAAACAATGGATAGGTACTTAAATGCTAAATTATTATTGTTTAAAGAAATTTTAAGAAATCGATCTTTTGTAATAACTGATAAAGAAATCTATCCATTTGCAAAAATAAAAAAAATATCAATAAGAAGAAATTTTAAAGTCAAAGATATCACTGAAGATATTAGTCACATTAAAAATTTTTACTCATCATCAATGAAAGATTTTCAAGTTAAAAATTTAGCTATGGCGATTAAAGTAGCTGAGTTATGTGGATTAAAAAAAAATAGTATATACAGCTCAATCAAAAAGTTGAAAGGCGTTAATGGCAGGCTTGAATTAGTAAAAATATTTCCAAATAATATCCGTGTTTTTATTGATTATGCCCACACACCTGATGCACTATCCAAAGCATTAAATGCTCTTAAAAAAGATTACGGTAATAATATTTCTTGTGTTTTCGGATGTGGAGGCGAAAGAGATTTTAAAAAAAGACCACTAATGGCTCTAATAGCTAATAAAAATTGTAAAAAAGTTTATATTACGGATGATAATCCAAGAAATGAGAGTCCAAATAAAATCAGAAATGAACTTTTAAAATATATTTCACAAAATAAAAAATTTAATTTTGGAGAAAGAGCTTTAGCAATTAAAAAAGCAATTCAAAATGCTGACCCCCAAGAAGTAATATTAATTGCAGGTAAAGGACATGAAGAACAACAAATATATAAAAATAAAACATTAAAAATTTCCGATAAACAAATAATACAAAAAATTAAAATTAAAAGAAAAACTTTAGATTTAAGGTCACAAAACTATTTGCTAAATAGACAAATATTTAAGAAGGTTTTAGGAAATTCACTAAATATATCTTTTAATGGCATTTCCATAGATACAAGAAGTATAAAAAAAAATAACTTATTTTTAGCAATTAAGGGACAAAAAAGAGATGGAAATAATTATATTAAAGAAGCAATCCAAAAAGGAGCTGGATGTGTCTTAACTTCTTTAAAAAAAATTTCTAAAAACAAAAAAATTATTAAAATTCAAAATCCTATGATATTTTTAAATGAATTTGCAAAATATAAAAGATACTACTCATCTACTAAAATAATCGCAGTAACGGGGAGCGCTGGCAAAACATCGTTAAAAAATTTGATCAGTGATTTATTACAAAATTTTGGTAATACCTATTCCTCTCCAAAATCTTTTAATAACCATCTTGGAGTTCCAATAAGTTTATCTAATTTAAGTGTAAATAATAAATTTGGCGTTTTTGAAGTTGGAATGAGCAAAAAGGGAGAGATAAGAAGACTTTCAAAATTAATTAAACCATTTATTGGAGTTATAACAAATATTGGTGAGGCTCACTTAGAAAACTTTAAAAGTATTAAAGGGATAGCTGAAGCTAAGTCAGAAATTATAGAAAATATTGAAGCAGATGGTACAATCATTTTAAATAGGGACGATAAATTTTTTAATTTTCTTTTAAAAAAAGCCAAGTTATTTAAACTGAAAATTGTTACATTTGGCAAACATAAAAGTTCAGATATTTGTTTGAAAAGTATTTCAAAGAAAAGAGATAATTTAAAGATATTTTTAAAAACAAATAATCAAACTTTAAATTTAAAGATAGGAGATTTAAATATTTACAATGTACTTGCCTCTATAGCAGTTTTAAAAGAACTAAATATTATAATTTCTAATATTAATCAAAAATACAAAAATCTTGAGTCATCTGATGGTAGAGGGAAAAAGTACTCGATTTCGAGATACAAGAAAAGATTTAAACTTATTGATGAAAGTTATAATGCTAATCCGTCATCAGTCAAATATGCCATAAGCAAACTTAGCTCCATTCATAAAAAAAATTTTAAAAAATATTTAATTCTTGGCGATATGCTTGAATTGGGTTCAAAATCTCAAAAATATCACGAAGAACTTTCTGAAGTTATTAACAATTCAGACATTGATAAAGTATTCATTAAAGGAAAAAAAACTATTTTCACTTATAAATATCTCAATAAAGAAAAAAGAGGAAATATTTTGCAAAATGAAGAAGATATAGATTTGAGTTTGAGTAAAATAATTTCTAACAATGATTATTTAATGATCAAGGGTTCAAATGCTACTGGATTGCATAATTTTAGCAAGAAAATGATAAGAGGGCTATAAGTGCTATTTAATTTATTAACTTCATTAATAGATCAATATTCGTTTTTAAATGTATTTAAATATTTAACATTTAGAACAGGTTTATCAGTTGTAACCTCTTTAATAGTAGTTTTTATCATTGGCGGCCCGCTTATTAAATTGTTTTCAGAAAAAATGATTACGGGACCTATAAGACAAGATGGTCCAATAGATCATATAATTAAAAAATCCGGTACTCCTACTATGGGAGGGGTAATTATAATTATTGGGATTATATCGAGTACAATTCTGTGGGCTGATTTAAAAAATATTTATGTTTGGACATTAATTTTTGTTTCTATTTCACTTGGAGCATTAGGCTTACTCGATGATATTTTGAAAATTAAATTTAAAAATTCTAGAGGTTTAAAGTCAAAATATAAATTTCTTGGGCAAATTATAATAAGTACGATCGCTTTGTTAATTTTGATGAAATTTTCTGACCACAATTATCTGTTCAATCTTTACTTTCCCTTTTTTAAAAATTTAATTTTAGATATGGGTTTATTTTTTTTACCGTTCGGTTTATTTGTAATTATCGGAGCCTCAAATGCTGTGAACCTTACAGATGGTTTAGATGGTTTGGCAACAGTTCCTGTAATGCTTGTAGCGTTTTCCTTTACCTTAATCGCATATGTTGTTGGAAACACAATTTTTTCAGAGTATCTTCAAATACAATATATCCCAGATGTAGGGGAATTATCAATTTTTTGTGGATCCATTGTCGGAGCATGTCTAGGTTTTCTTTGGTATAATGCTCCACCAGCAAAAATTTTTATGGGAGACACTGGATCACTTTCACTGGGAGGATCTTTAGCCGCTATAGCAATTATAGTAAAACATGAAATTGTCTTAGCAATTATTGGAGGTCTATTTGTTTTAGAAACAGTCTCGGTTATTATTCAAGTGGCCTCATATAAACTCACTGGTAAAAGAATTTTCAAAATGGCGCCAATACATCATCATTTTGAAAAGAAGGGTTGGGCGGAGTCAACAATAGTAATTCGTTTTTGGATAATTGCCATTATTTTAGCTCTTATTGGATTAGCAACATTAAAATTAAGGTAAAAGATGACACAAGTTCTAAAATTTAAAGAACTATCATTCCTTATTTATGGATTAGGGCTGTCTGGCCAGTCAGTGATTAAATTTTTTAAAAAAAAAAAAATTAAAAATTTTAAAGTTTGGGACGATAAAAAAAGAAATTTATATAAAAATTTAAGAGCTAAGAATTTAAAACAAGCTTTAAAAGAGGCTAATTATATCGTTTTAGCACCTGGAATAACATTAAAAAAAAATAAATATCTTAAAGGTTACCAAAGAAAAATTATTACAGATATTGATTTATATTATTTATTCTACCCAAAAACAAAAAGTATAGTTGTTACCGGTACGAATGGTAAATCAACAACGTGCAAATTGATAGAACATCTGCTGAAAAAAAATAATTTTAACTCTGTTGTGGGTGGAAATATCGGTGCGCCAGTTTTAGGTTTGAAAACACAGAAGAAAAAATTTATAATTATTGAGGCCTCTTCGTTTCAACTTTCTCATTCAAAATTTATTAGTCCCGATTTTGCGTTTTTTTTAAATTTTTCTAATGACCATTTAGATTGGCACGGAAATTTAAAAAACTATTTTAATTCTAAATTTAAAATTTTTAGATTACAAAACAAAAGTCAATTCGCATTAGTGAATAAAAAATTTAAAAAACATTACCGTATTAAAAAATTTTTTGGAAAACTGATTATCCCTAAAATAAATAATTATAAAGAGATCAAGTCTGAAATAAAAAATGACTATGTCATCTCAGATATAAACGATGAAAATATGAGCTTTGTTTATGCTTTTTCAAAATTATTAAAAATCAGAAAAAAATCATTTATTCGTGCTATGAAGTCATTTAAAGGCTTACCTCATCGTTTTGAAATTTTTTTGAAAAGAAAAAATATTACATTTATCAATGATTCAAAAGCAACCTCATTTAGAGCTACTCAAGTAGCTTTGAACAGTCTCAAAAATATTTATTTGATATTGGGAGGACTTCCTAAAAAAAATGATAAAATACATTTAAATAAGTATAAAAGGAATATAAAAAAATGTTATTTAATAGGAAAAAATATTAGTTTTTTTAAAAATCAAATAAAAAAAAATATAACTTTAATAATATCAAGAAACCTTAAAAATTCAGTAATACAAATTCTAAAAGATCTTCGAGCAGAAAAAGACAAAAATAAATATATTTTATTTAGCCCTGCTGCCGCGTCATTTGATCAGTTCAAAAATTTTGAAAATAGAGGAGAAGAATTTAAGAGATTGAGTAGAATTTATGCCAAAAAGTACATTTAGTTTTTTATTTATTAATTATTGGAGAAAAATAGATAAAAAAATTTTATTGAGTTTTTTTATATTATTTTTTTTGGGTTTATTCTTTTCTTATTCTTCAACATCTTCTTTAGCTGGAGAAAGGCTAAATAAAGTTTATTATTTTTTTTTTATAAAACATCTTATTTACACCCTTTTGGCAATCATTATCATGTTAATAATTTCATTTTTGAAAACTGATCTTCTTGTAAAGCTTGTTATTCCACTATTTGTAATTTCATTTATTTTTTTAGCTTTAGTGCCAATCATAGGAGTAGAAGTTAAAGGAGCAAAAAGATGGATTGATCTTTACTTTTTTCGTTTACAACCCATAGAGATTTTAAAACCATTTTTCATATTGATGACAGTAAAAATCCTTACTTTAGAAAAACTTAAAAATTCTCAGATTAAATATATTTTTAGTTTTATTCTATTGGGTTCTGTACTAATTCTTTTAATTGACCAACCAGACTTGGGGCAATCAATCTTATTAACCGGCAGTTGGGTGGCAACAGTTTTTATTTCTGGTGTAAGTCTAATGTATATTTTCGTCTTTTTTTTAATTTTTTTGATATCATTAAGTTCTTTGTTGTACATATTCCCAGAAAAATTTGGATATATTACAAATCGTCTAATTGCATTTTTCGACTCAAGTTATGGAGATAAGTTTCAATCATCGTCAGCTTTAGATGCGATTAAATTAGGAGGGCTAACCGGCCAAGGCATGGGCGAAGGTATATTGAAAGAGAGTGTTCCCGAAGCTCACACTGATTACGTTATAGCAGTTATATCAGAAGAATATGGATCTATAGCTTCAATATTAATACTTTCTATTTTTTTATATATTTCATTCAGAATTATTAAAAATTGTTTTAATCAAGACAATCAATATTTGAAAATATCTTTAAGTGGATTAGCAACACTATTATTATTTCAAGCATTTATTCATGCTGGCGTTAATACTAGTTTATTGCCCACAACTGGTATGACATTACCCTTCCTAAGCTATGGAGGCTCATCCTTAATAGGAAGCGCAATTTTAGCTGGGTTAGTTTTAAATTACACTAAAAATAAAGTTTATTTGTATGACTAAAAAAATATTAATTGCTACAGGTGGAACCGGAGGGCACGTTATTCCAGCATATAGTCTTGCAAATTATTTGATGAGAAATAAATATGATATTAATGTAACGATTGATAAAAGAGGTATCAAATATTTAAAAGGGCATAAACGTATTAATTTTACTACTATCGAGTCATCTCCTTTTATAAAAAAAAGTTTCTTAAGGGGTGCCATATCTCTTTTTATAATTTTATATTCCATATTAAAATCTCTTTTATTTTTATTATTTAATCGGCCATCTATAGTAATTGGAATGGGGGGTTATTCATCTTTTCCTATATGTATCGCGGCTGCTATATTAAATATTGAACTGGTGATTTATGAAAGTAATCTGATTATAGGAAAAGCAAACAAATACTTATTACCCTTTGTTAAAAAAATTTTTGTTTCTTTTAAAGAACTCGAGGGTATCCCAAAAAAATATAGTAATAAAGTTTATGTTATAGGCAACATTGTTAGAGAGGAGGTTTTAAATTTTAATAACATTAAAGATAATTTCATAAATTTTGATAACATTAGAATTTTAGTCTTAGGAGGAAGTCAGGCTGCAAAAATTTTTGCCACAGAATTGCCCAAGGTTTTCGATAAATTTAAATACTCAAAAAATTCAATAAAAATTTTTCAACAATGTCAAATAGACCAAAATGATCAACTTTCAGGTTTATATAAAAAATCTCAGCTAGACCATGAAATATTCAATTTTACTGACAAAATTATTAATTATTACTTAAAATCAAATCTTGTGATTACACGCTCGGGAGCATCAGTATTAGGAGAACTAGTAAACATTAAAATTCCTTTTATCACGATACCATTACCCACTTCAGCTGATAATCATCAATATAAAAATGCTGAGTTTTATCAGAAAAAAGGTTATGGATATTTGTTAGAGGAAAAAGATATAAAAGATAAATTGTTTGATCTTATTAATTCAATTTTTAAAGATAAAAAAAATATTGAAAAAATTTTTTCTAATCAAACTCAATATACGGACAAAGATGTTTTTAAAAACATTAAAATACATATAGAAAATATTATTAATGAAAAAAATTAATTTAGGTCAAAAAGATGTTATCCACTTCGTTGGAATTGGCGGAATTGGGATGAGCGGTCTAGCTCAAATTATGAAAAATATGGGGTTTAATATTCAAGGAAGTGATCAAACAAAAAACAAAAACTCATCTAGTTGTTTGAAGCTAGGAATAAAAGTTTTCATTGGCCATTCTTCAAGCAATGTAAAAAAAGCATCAATCTTGGTCAAGTCCACGGCTATAAAAAATAATAATGTTGAATTGCGGTATGCAAGAAAAAATAGAATACCAATTTACTCAAGAGCAGAGGTTTTAGCAGATGTGGTCTCATTAAAAAAAAATATTATAATAACTGGCTCACATGGAAAAACAACTACTACATCTTTAGTTGCAAAAATTTTATCAGATCAAAAACTTGATCCTACAATAATTAATGGCGGTGTAATAAATTCTTTTAAAAGTAATGCAAAACTTGGCAAGGGCGAGTGGGCAATATTAGAAGCAGATGAGTCGGATGGAAGTTTTTTAAAATTGCCAATAAATTATTCAATAATAACAAATATTGATTTTGAGCATCTAGATTATTATAAAAATTATAAAAATCTAGAACAGTCTTTTATAGAATTTATAAACAAAACACCTCCAACTGGAAAATCTATAGTCTGTATTGATAGCAGCAATGTAATAAAAGTTTTAAAAAAAATTAAGAATAAAAATATTATTACCTATGGAGTAAGCAAAAAGTCCGATTATCAGATAAAAAAAATTAAATATTATTATGATAGCACAACATTTGATTTGATTTTTAAAGATAAAGAAAAAAAGTTGAAAAAAATTAAAAGTATAAATGTTAAATTATTAGGGAAACACAATGTGCTTAATGCAGCAGCTTCTTTAATTGTGTGCTTAAACCTAGGTGCAAATTTAAATCGTGTCAAAAGATCTCTTAAAAATTTTTCAGGGGTACAAAGAAGAATGACTAAAGTTTTTTCAAAAAATAGAAACGATTTTTATGATGACTACGCACATCATCCTACAGAGATAAGCTCAGTATTAGAAGGCGTACGCAACGTCAATTCTGAACGGAAAATTATAAGTGTTTTTGAACCACATAGATACTCTAGAATCATGTCATTGAAAAATGAATTTTCAAAATGTTTCTCAAAATCAACAATGGTAATTATTTGCCCTATTTATGCTGCTGGCGAAAGAAAGAATTTGAAATTTGATCTTATAAAATTCGCATCATTAATTGCAAAAAATTCAAACACACAGGTTTTAATTGTCAGAAACCAAATAGAGTTAGTAAGGTATTTTAGAAAAAATTTAATTAGTAATGAGATAATAATTGGAATGGGCGCAGGGTTAATTTCAAAATGGATGATAGAATTAAAAAAAATACTATGAATTTAGATAATAATTTAATGAAGCAATTTGGAGATAATCTGAATAAAAATGTTAATCTTTCAAATTATAGCTGGTTCAATTTAGGTGGAAACGCTGAATATTTTTTTAAAGCAAAAGACAAAAATCAATTAAAGTTTTTTTTAGAAGAGATAAAAAAAAAGGATGTAGAAACATTAACTTTAGGCGCTGGTTCTAATACATTATTTAGAGATAAAGGCGTTAAGGGAGCTGTCATAAAATTAGGTAAAGATTTTAATTTTATTAAAGTTATAGAAAAAAATATTTTAGAGGTTGGAGCAGCAACGCTTGATAGAAAAGTAGCTGATTATGCAAAAAATAATAATTTGAAAGGCTTAGAGTTTTTATCTTGTATACCTGGATCAATTGGTGGAGCGATCATAATGAATAGTGGATGTTATGGCCGTGATATTTCAAATATTTTATTATCTATAAAGGTTTTAAATAAAACCAACTTAGAAGAAATTGAGATAAAAAAAGAAGAGATAGATTTTTATTACAGGGGAACTAATATACCTAATAATTTCATTATCCTGTCTGCAAAATTCGAGGGCACTAAAGGTTTAAAAGACGAGATCGAAAAAACACAAATAGATTTTATTGAAAGAAAAAAATTATCCCAACCTAGTCAAATTAAAACTTGTGGAAGTACTTTTAAAAATATCAGTAAGGATAAGAAGGCCTGGAAACTTATAAAGGACTCTGGTTGTGAAGGTTTTAAAGAGGGTGATGCAACTATTTCTCAAAAACACTGCAATTTTTTTGTAAACAATGGGAATGCAAAATCATCTGATATAGAAAATTTAATAAACAGAGTTCAAAAAAGAGTTTTCGAAAAAACTGGAGTGAATCTTGAATTAGAGATCAAAATTATTGGTGAGAAAAAATAAATTTAAAAATGTTTTAGTTGTTCTTGGCGGAACGTCAGGAGAAAGAGCTATTAGTTTACAAAGTGGCAAAGCATGTATTAAAGCTTTAAAAAGAAAAGGTTACAAAGTATCTATATTTGATCCTAAATTGAAAAATTTTAATTTAATTAATAGAAGAACTACTGATGTAATTTTTAATGCATTGCACGGTAGAGATGGAGAGGACGGAATAGCCCAAAGTTATTTCGAGTATTTAAAAATTCCGTATACACACTCTGGTGTAACCAGCTCCTATAATGCTATGAATAAAATAATTTCAAAGGAAATTTTTATTAAAAATAAGATATTAACACCAAAATATTTTTCTATTAAAAAATCTTATTTTAATAAAAAAAATTTATTAAAATTAATTAAGAATAAAAAAATAAAATATCCTGTTGTAATTAAACCTGTAAATGAAGGTTCAAGTTTGGGAGTGATGATATGCAACAATATTAAAAAATTAGAAAAATCAATTATTTCTTTGTTAAGAATATATGATGAACTGATTTTAGAGGAATACATTGGAGGGCAAGAAATTCAAGTAGCGGTAATTAATAACAACCCACTGGGAGCTATTGAATTAATTCCAAAAAGATCCTTTTATGACTATAAAGCTAAGTATACTAAGAAAGCAAAAACTAAACATGTAATGCCAGCAAGATTATCTAAAAGTAACTACCAAAAAGTTTTAAAAATTGCAAAAAAGACTCATCAAGCATTAAACTGTAGAGGAGTTACTAGATCTGATTTTAAATTTTTTAATAATAATTTTTTTCTACTAGAGATTAATACACAACCAGGAATGACTAGCTTATCTCTAGTGCCTGAAATCGCAAAGTATAAAGGTTTAAATTTTGAAAAATTAGTTGAGCGTATTCTTTTAGATGCAAGCATAAATAAATGAAAAAACGCACGATAATTGCTATCAGTTTATTATTATTACTCACAACAATTACATCACAGCAAACAATAATAATAACAAAATTAAAATTAAAACAAATTAATATTGAAAATAACATCTTAGTCGCAGAGCATGAACTTAAAAAACTTCTAGCTCCGCTTTATGAAAAAAATTTAATTTTTTTAAGTTATGTAGAAATCGAGAGAATATTAATGCAAAACAGCTTTATAGAAAGCTTTGAAATTAAAAAAAAATATCCTGATACATTACAAATAAGAATATTTGAAAAAAAACCAATTGCGATCTTGGTAGAAAGAAAAAAAAAATACCTTTTAAGTGATAAAATTGATTTAATTGATTTTCAAATTTTAAAAATTAATGAAAATCTTCCAATAGTCTTCGGAAAGCAAAAAGAATTTAAGATTTTATATTCCAATTTAAAAAATATCGAATTCCCTTTTGATATGATTTCAAAATATATATTATTTGACTCCGGAAGGTGGGATTTAGTAACCAAAAACAAAAAAATAATCAAACTTCCAAACAAAAGATATAATAAAAGTTTAAAAAATTATTTAAATAATAATAATAAAAGAAGTTTTAAAAATTATAAAGTCTTCGATTATAGAATAAAAGATCAACTTATTTTAAAATAATATGCAAAATTTACACCCCGTCCTTTTTATTGAAATTAATAATCTCAACTACATTTTTTTAGTTGGTACTAATGATGAAAATAATAATTTCAAAATAAATTACAAACTAGCTGTTCCATTACAAGGAATCGAAAAAAATAGAATTTTTGATTTAGAAAAAGTTTATAACTGTTTAAAAGATAATATTTATAAGATAGAACAAAATTTTAACCTTACATTTAAAGAAGTAACATTAATATTAGAAAATTTTAATCCGATGTTTGTCAATTTATCTGGTTTTAAAAATCTTAATGGTTCACAAATTTTAAGAGAAAATATTACTTACATATTAAATATTTTGAAATCTAGTTTGATGGAAGAGGAAAAAAATAAAGCTGTTTTACATATGTTTAATTCACAATTTGCTCTTGATAAAAAAAAAATAGATAATTTGCCAATAGGATTATTTGGTGATTTTTATTCCCATGAATTATCCTTTACTTTAATAAATTCTAATGATCTTAAAAATTTAAAGAATATTTTTGATAAATGTAATCTTAAAATTAAAAAAATTTTATTAAAAAGTTTTGTGAAAGGCGCTTACTTAAGCAATAATAATCTTGATTGCGAAACTTTCTTTCAAGTTGAAATAAATCCGAATACATCAAAAATTTTTTATTTTGAGAATAATTCACTTAAATTTGAGCAGAATTTTAATTTTGGATTTGATATCATAATTAAAGATATATCAAAAATTACTTCTCTTAAAAATGACACTGTAAATAATATTTTATGCAATACTCAATTTGAAGACGAAATCTTAGATTCCAGCTTAATTGAAAAGGAATTATTTAAAAATGAAATTTACAGAAAAATTAAAAAAAAATTAATTTATGAAATAGCCAAAGCTAGAGTTGAAGAGGTTGTTAGCATTATATTATTTAATAATATTAATTTTAATTACTTTAAAAAAACATCTAAAGTTCTATTTTTTGAATTTAATAGTAAGTTAAAAATTGACTGCATAAAAAATCTCTATAAAACTGCCTTCTCCCAAAAAAATTCTCTTGAAATAAAGTTTCAAGAAATTTTTTCTATTGAAAATAATTTAAAAACAGCCATTAAACTCGCAAATTTTGGCTGGAAAAAAGAGGCTATACCAGTCGCAGAGTCAAAAAAATCTTTAATTGTTAGATTTTTTGATGCTATTTTTGGATAATTTTGTTTTTTTTAGAAACATTTGTTGTTTTAAACTTTCTAACCCTCTCAAGTATAAGTTCTCTCAATGCAAGAAATACAACAAAAAACATTATCTAAACCAGTAAGTTTTGAGGGAATAGGCTTACACACAGGTAAAAAATCCTTTGTTAAAGTCTTACCTGCAGAAGAAAATAACGGAATTACATTTAAAAGAACTGATTTGGAAAACAATAATTTAATTAAAGCTGATTTCTCAAACGTTTCTTCAGCAAGATTATGTACAACTCTAGAAAATAACTATGGAGTAAAAGTTTCTACCGTTGAACACTTACTTGCAGCTCTTTATATATCTGAAATTGATAATGCAATTGTTGAGATAGATAGCGAAGAGGTTCCTATAATGGATGGTTCTTCAAAAGATTTTCTAGATGTAATTAAAAATATAGAGAAAATTAATCAGTCGAAAAAAAGAAATTATCTTAAAATTACGAATAAAATCGAACTAGTAGACGGAACGAGAAAAATTTCAATTGAGCCTCATAACTCATCTTTAGAAGTAAGTTTCCAATTAAATTATGAAAACAAAATAATTGGAACACAGAATAATACTGTTGATTTTCAATCAGATAATTTAGATGAAGTTTCAAGCTCGAGAACGTTCTGTTTATTCGAAGACATTGAAAAAATCAAGAAATTTGGATTAGCAAAAGGTGGATCTTTAGAAAACGCAGTTGTGGTTGATAACGATAAAGTTCTTAACGAGGATGGATTAAGAAACAACAAAGAGTTTGTTAATCATAAAATTTTAGATTTAGCAGGTGATTTTTTATTATCAGGTTACAGAGTAATTGGAAAAGTAATCTGCCATCAGGGTGGTCATGAATTGACCAATCTATTCTTAAGAAAAATTTTTGCATCGAAAAATGCTTTTCAAATTATTAGTCAAAAAGATTTCAAAGTTTCAAAAAAATTTCACTCAAAAGATCTCGAAAAATTAGCTGTAAACGCCTAATTTAGTTCTCGAAATATAAATATATCTTATAAAACAAATATTAATCTGTTATTAATTTACTTTAATGACCATTAGATTTTTTTTATTTATAACTTTTACTTTCTCACTAATATCATGCGCCTCTAACAAAGATTTTAAATATGAAGAATCTAAAAGATCAAATCCATATGAAATTTACAATGAAGGTTTGATAGCATTTGAAAAAAAAGATTATTTTTTTGCTAGTAAAAAATTTGATGAAGCAGAATTGAATTTTGATGAACCTAAACTTGCAGCTAAATCAGCAATTATGTCTAGTTACTCTTTATATGGTATTAACTTTTACAAGGAAGCCGAAGAAAATTTGACAAGATATTTAAAAGTTTATCCTGCAGATACTAATATTATTTATGCCCACTATCTTTTAGCAATTATTTACTATGAACAAATTCAAGATGAAAAGAAAGATTTAAAACCTCTTTTAAGAGCAAGTCAGCAGATAGACTTTTTTTTAGAAAAATATCCTGAAAGTGATTATGCAACTGATCTTAAATTTAAAAAAGACTTAATTCAAAATCAACTTGCTGCTAAAGAGCTTTATATTGCAAAATATTATATTTCAATTCAGAAATGGATACCTGCTATTAAAAGATTGAAAAATATTGTTGAAAATTTTGACAAAACTATTTTTATTGAAGAAGCGTTACATAGGCTCGTCGAAATTCATTATTATTTAGGTTTACAAGATGAAGCAAAAAAATATGCAAGTATTCTTGGCTATAACTATAATTCTAGTGAATGGTTTAAACAGTCATATAAAGTTTTAAATAAAGATTATAAATTAAATAAAAAGGAAATTGAGCCCGAGAAAAAAAGAGATAATTTATTTAAAAAGATTATAAATGTAATTAAATAGTTATGCAAAATAAGTCTGAAATAATTAATTATTTTAAGAAAAAATTAGAGATATTAAAAAAACACAATCACTATTATTATAATAGAGATAATCCAAAAATATCTGATCGAGAGTATGATGAACTTAAAAAAGAGCTAATTATTCTTGAAAAAAATAATGATGTTTTAAAAAAATTGAAATTATTATCAAATATAGTTGGAGCAAAACCATCTAATAGATTCAGTAAAATTCCACATTTGCAGCCGATGCTATCTTTATCAAATGCATTTGATAAAAATGATATGGGAGATTTTATAAAAAAGATAAAAAACTTTCTGAGTTTGAAAGAAAACAAAATAGAATTATTTTCTGAACCTAAAATTGACGGAATATCTGCAACATTAATTTATGAAAAAGGTACGCTTTGCAAAGGTCTTTCTAGAGGGGATGGAATTATTGGTGAAGATATTTTATCTAATTTAAAAACTATATCGAGTATCCCAAAATTCATTAAGGGAGAAAATATTCCAGATTTGTTGGAAATAAGATGTGAAATTTATATTGGTAAAGATGATTTTTTTAATATCAAAGATAAATTTGCAAATCCTAGAAATGCTGCTGGAGGGACTTTAAGACAAAAGTATTCTGAAGAAACAGCAAAAATACCTTTAAAATATTTTGCTTATGGACTCGGAGTTATTAAGCCGATGATTTTTAAAACACAATCAGAGTTTTTAAAAAAAATATCTGAGTGGGGTTTCACCACAAACCCATTAGTGAAAACTATAAATGGTTTGGATGAGGTAGAAGTTCAGCACAAGAAATTGGATAAATTACGCTCTTCGTTAAATTATGATATCGATGGCATTGTTTATAAGGTTAATAATTTGAGTCTTCAAAAAAGATTGGGAAACACCTCAAATTCTCCAAGATGGGCGATAGCCTATAAATTTTCTGCAGAAAAAGCAGTTACAAAGATAAAAAAAATTATAATTCAAGTTGGTAGAACAGGCGCTATTACCCCAGTAGCAAAAGTTGAACCAGTTACCGTCGGGGGTGTAGTAGTTTCTAATGCCACATTACATAATGAAGATGAAATAAAAAGGAAGGATATTAGAATTGGAGATACAATAAATATACAAAGGGCAGGCGATGTAATTCCACAAGTAGTTTCAGTAGATAAATCGAAAAGAAATAAAAATAGCAAGAAATTCATATTCCCAAATAAATGCTTATGTGGAGCACAGACGCAAAAAGAATTTAGTAAAAACACAAAAAAACTTGATGCTGTAAGAAGATGTACCAAGGGTTACGACTGCATATTTATTACCAAAGAAAGACTTAAACATTTAGTATCAAAAGAGGCTTTGAATATAGATGGTCTTGGAAAAAGGGTAATAGAACAATTTTGGGACTTAAACATTATTAAAGAACCATCAAGCATTTATAAATTAAATTACAATAAAATTAAAAATCTAGAGGGGTGGGGAGATCTTTCAATAAAAAATTTAAAAGACTCAATTGATAAATCACGTAAAATAAATTTAGATAAATTTATATTTTCTATTGGTATAAGACATATTGGTCAAGAAAATGCAAAAATAATTGCTAGCTTTTTAGGCTCGATTAAAAAATTTGAAGAATTATTTAACGCCAAAAAAAATGTTAAGATTTTAAATAACTTATTAGAGTTAGATGGAATAGGTGATACTCAAATAAATTCTTTAAAAACTTTTTTTTCAAATTCTACAAATGTAAAAATTGTTAAAGATCTAATAGCAGAATTAAAAATTGATGAATATAAAATTGTAAAAAGTAATGGAATTTTTTCAAATAAAAAAATTATGTTCACAGGAGGATTTGATAATATAAGTAGATCAGAGGCCAAAATTATTGCAGAAAATAATGGAGGAAAAGTATTAGGAACAATCTCAAAAAAACTAGACTACCTAGTAGTTGGCAATTCTAAACCTACGAAAAAAAAGATTGATCAAGCAAGAGATTTAAAGATTAGAATTTTGACTGAAAAAGAATGGAATAATATTTTAAATAATTGAGCAAGCTTTTCTAAGATCTGTAATCTCATTTTTGTTAAAGTAATTTTTAATATTTTTAAAAACTTTGTTATGATATTTATTAATCCAATTAATTTCATTTCTATTCAACAATTTTAAATTTATTAATTCTTTATCAAACGGTGCTAAAGTTAGATTTTCAAAATAACTCTTTTTTTTAATTTTTTTTACATAAATCAAATTTTCAATTCTTATACCAAAATTATTTTTTTTATAATAACCTGGTTCATTTGAAACAATCATTCCTTCCATAAATTTAACTTTGTTATTTTTAGAAATGGCATGTGGCCCTTCATGAACATTTAAGTAATAACCCACTCCATGACCAGTGCCGTGAGCATAATCTAAGCCAATTTCTTTTAGATACCTTCTAGCTTGATAGTCAATCTGAGATCCCGATGTCTCTTTTTTTAAATTGTAGTTTGCTACTGCTATATGTCCTTTCAATACTCTAGTAAAAATATTTCTTATTTTTTGACTAGAGTTATTTAAAGAAATAGTTCTAGTAACATCTGTTGTGCCAAATTCGTATTGTCCTCCTGAGTCCACTAAATAAATATCCCCATCTTTTAATACTCTATTAGTTTTATTTGAGGGCTTGTAATGAATTATTGCACCGTTTGGACCTGCGCCAGAAATAGTTGGAAAGCTCAGAAACTTAAATTTTTTATTTTTTTTTCTAAAATGAAATAATTTATTTGAGGCACTGATTTCAGTTATCACTTTTTTTGAAAAATTCTTTTTTAACCATATAAGATATTTAGTTAATGCCACACCATCGTAAATATGAGCTTTTTTCATATTAGTAATTTCCTTCTTATTTTTGATTGCTTTGAAGAGGTCTATCGGGTCTTTATCGTCAATAATTTTATTATTATTTAAAATTATGTTTTGGTAATAAAAAGAGCAAGTATTTTTATCAATTATAAATTTTTGCTTATCTATCTTATTTAGTATTTTTGCAATCATCTCAATATTGATAAATGTAACTCTATTCAATTTCTTTCTTAAAAATTTAGAAATTTTTCTTAAGTCACAAAAAAAATAAATTTTTTTACTTTTACTCACTAAAACATGACTATAAGGAATTGGAGTATATTCGGCATCCATTCCTCTTATATTAAGAAGCCAAGCAACATTCTCACTTGCAGTTATAAATTGAAAATCAGCTTTTTTCATTTTTAGGTTCGAAATAATTTTATTAATTTTATATTTGTAATTATTACCAACTGAATTTTCCGGTAAACTGTAAAACTTCTTATGTTTAACTTTTATTTTTCTTTTCCAAATTTTATCAATTAAATTTTTATTTATTGGTTTGAATGAGCACTTACTGTTACTGAAGAAAATATTAAGCGATTTATTTGTAAATAATTTTGGATCGAAACCTATAGTAAGTTTTTTGTTTTTTAAAACATCATGAGGCATTTTATCAGGAATGGTGATTATTTTAAAATAATTTCCAGACTGATCATTAGCTTGTATTGTATATCTTCCATCAACAAACAGATAATTTTTTTCTTTAATTATCAAAGCTAAACCATATGAACCTGAAAAATTAGAAATAAAATTAAGTCTATCGTTATGAGCTGGAGTGTACTCTCCAAAGAATTCATCATTTTTAGAGATTATGTATCCATCAATTTTTTCTTTTCTAAAATAGCGTTTTAATTTATTTATTTTTTCCATTTAAGTATTTTATTTTTTTTGTATCTATCCCATCCTGGACTTCTATATTCATTCTCAAATTCTATTGTATTATCTTGATTAAATTCAAAATCCTCATCTTCGTTAGTGCTTACCTCATTTTTTTCAACACTTTCATCTGGAATTTCATTAATAAATCTTGATGGAAGAGCATCCATCCAATCTCCATGATAAGCACGTTTCATTGCAAATGACAAATAAGCCTCTTTTTTTGCCCTAGTGATTCCTACGTAAGCTAACCTTCTCTCTTCCTCTAGAGCAAAATCTCCTTTTTCTTCCAGCGATTTTTGATGTGGAAATAAACCTTCCTCCCAACCTGGGAGAAAAACTACATCAAATTCTAATCCTTTTGCAGCATGCATGGTCATTAAATTTATTTTTGCACCTTCCCATTCCTGATCTACTGATGTTGCTAAAGCAACATGTTCTAAAAAATTTTGTAAATTATCATAGTCTTGCATAGCTCTCAGTAATTCTTTTAAATTTTCTAATCTATTCTCATTTTCCAAATCTTTTTTATTTTTCAACATTGCAGAATAGCCAGACTCATCTAAAACTAATTTTAATAGATCAAAATGTTTCATATTTAATGAGTCTTTACGCCATTTATGAATCATATTGATCAGTTGACTTAATGCAGATTTTATTTTCGGTTTAAATTCACCTTTTTCAATGATTTTAATTATTGAGTCTTCTAGACATAATTTGTTTAATTTACCAAAAGAATAAATTTGATTAAGCGAGCTTTCACCTACACCTCTTTTAGGAGTTCCGATTACCCTTTCTAAAGCTAAATCATCAAATTTTTGATTTATAATTCTTAAATATGATACTGCATCTTTAATTTCAGCTCTTTCATAAAATTTTATTCCCCCGAGCACTCGATATCCAATACCTACCTGAAGAAACCGCTCCTCAAATTCTCTAGTTTGATAAATTGCTCTTACTAATATTGAGACATCATTTAAAGAATACTTACTTTTGATTTTTTTTTCAATAATATCACTTATTCCCTGTGCTTCCTCTTTTCCAGTTCTGTAACAATTAAGTTTTACTAATTCTCCTTGAGTTGCAGATGACCATA
Source organism: uncultured Pelagibacteraceae bacterium (assembly GCA_902630925.1). Taxonomy (GTDB): domain Bacteria; phylum Pseudomonadota; class Alphaproteobacteria; order Pelagibacterales; family Pelagibacteraceae; genus Pelagilacustribacter. Next base: position 134,470 of record CACOWO010000001.1, read on the forward strand.
ATTTTTTACCAACCCTACTTAAATTATTTGAAATTAAGCTTGAAGCAGTATCTAATATATTTTTTGTTGATCTATAATTTTGTTCTAATTTAAAGACTTTACAATTTTTATAGATTTGATCAAAGGTAAGAAAATTTTTTATCTCGGCACCTCTCCAACTATAGATTGATTGATCATCGTCACCAACACAACAAATATTTTCACCTTCATTTACCAACAAATTTAACCATTTGTTTTGTATGAAATTAGTATCTTGGAATTCATCAACTAAAATATATTTAAAATTTTTTTGATAAATTTCTCTGATGTCTTTGTGATCCTCAAATAATTTTACACAAAATAAAATTAAATCTCCAAAATCAAATGCATTCAGATCTTTAGTTTTATTTTGATAAATTTCATATACTTTTAAAATAGATTTTATGATTGAACCTAATTTTTTTTCAAGTTTTACATCTTTAGGCAACAAACCCTTATTTTTCCACTGATCAATATGATACATAATTAATTGTGGAGAAAATTTTTTAGCATCTAAATCTTCACCTTTAACAATATTTCGGATTAATTTTTTTTGATCATCAGTATCTAAAATTGTAAAATTACTTTTATATCCCAAAGCTTCCGCGTGTCTTCTTAAAAATTTAACGCTAATTGAATGAAATGTTCCCAGCCACGAAACAGCATTAGAATTACCTTTAACATACTGCATCACTCTATTTTGCATCTCTTTGGCTGCTTTATTTGTAAAAGTTACGCAAAGTATTTGATTTGGCCAAGCTTTTTTTTTATTTATAATATGAATTAACCTAGTTGTTAAAACTCTAGTTTTGCCTGACCCAGCACCAGCAACAATTAGATTTGGCCCTTCAGTGCTCAAAACAGCTTCTTTTTGTTCTTTGTTAAGGTTCTTAATTAAATTATCTATGTTATCCATTAGAAAAATTCATTTATATACTAGTTATAAAAATAAAAAAAATGTTAAATAAAATTTTTAAAACAATTCACAATAAGTATTACAAAATCTTCAAATTTATTTTTTTTCTAAGATATTTATTTGCAATATTCTTGATATCTAGTGTAATTTTTTTATCTATTCCATTTTTATTTGACTATAATAATAAAGCTGGAATTATAAATGGCCACTTATCACAAAAATATAATTTTGAATTAAAAAAATTTGAAGAAATATCATATGAGGTTTTTCCCACTCCTTCTTTAAATATTAAAGGTGCAGAAATTTATTTTAAACTTTCCTCAGCAAACTTAAAAGTCGAAAATTTAAAAATATACCCAAAGTTACTTAGTATTTATAATTATAATAACTTTCAAATAAAAAAATTACTTTTAAAAAATAACCAAATAAATTTAAGTTATTTAAATTTAAATTATTTTATAAAAAGTATATTAAATCAAAAAAATAAAATTGTAATTGATAATTTAAATTTAAAAATTATTGATGACAATAAAATTGTGGCACAAATAGAAAATATTAAGCTAAACAATTTCAGCTACAACAAAAATTCAATAAGTGGAAAAATTTTTAATAAAGATTTTAAGATTGAAACAGATAGTGATCTTAAGAATATAAATTTTAGATTAATAAAATCAGGAATAAATGCAACCATAGATTTTGAAAATAATTATAATTCGAATATTAATAAAGGTCTTTTCAAAACTAAAATATTAAATTCAAATTTTAAATCAAAATTTAATTTTGACGGTAAAACTTTAAATATTTATGACTCTTATTTTAGAAGTAAAAATCTTTCTTTTAAAAAAAATACATCAATAAATATACACCCTTTCTTTAATATAAATTCAAAATATGAAATAGAGGAAATAAATAAAAAAATTTTAAAAAAAATAAATTTTGATAAAATACTAAAATCAAAAAATTTCTTAAAAAAGATTAACAGTACCAATGAGTTAAATTATAAATCTAAAAATTTTTCAAATAATCTAATTGATGATTTGAATTTAAAAATTGATTTAGCGTATGGTAGAGTAAATTATTTAAAAAAAATTACAATTTCTGAAAACTTTTTTAATTGTTATGGAGATATTAATCTTTTAGCAGAATTTCCAGTTTTATCTTTTGATTGCTCTTTTATCATTAATAATAAAAAAAAATTGCTTAAAAAATTTTCTATAAATCAAAAAAAGAATAATAATGATATATTTAAAATTGAATTTGATGGTAATTTAAATATTCTCAATAAAAAAATCAATTTTAAAGAAATTTTAATTAATAATAAAAAAAAAGTAACAAATAACGATCTACAATATTATAATCAATCATTTGAAAATATATTCTTAGATAAAAGTCTTTTAGAAGTTTTTAATCGAAAAAAAGTTAGAGATTTTTTATTGGAGATTTCTTAATTATTTAGGTTTAGTCATTTTAATAGGACTCATAATTTTATCGTATTCTTTTTCTTTTATTAATCCTGCTTTAACAACTTCATGTTTTAAAGTTGTTCCATTTTTATGAGCCATTTTGGCTATCTGAGCTGCTTTATCATAACCAATTTTTGGAGCTAAAGCAGTTACAAGCATAAGAGAATTTTCTAGCAAATATTTAATTCTTTTTTTGTCAGCTTTAATTCCTTTGACACAATACATTGCAAAAGTTTTCGAGGAGTCGCTCATAATTTCAATTGATTGTAAAATATTATGAATTATTAAAGGTTTAAAAACATTTAATTCAAAATGTCCGTGTGATCCGGCCATTGTAATACCATTGTGATTACCTATAACTTTAACACAAACCATAGTGACCGCTTCTGATTGAGTGGGATTTATTTTGCCAGGCATAATTGATGATCCAGGTTCGTTAGATGGCAGGATTAATTCACCGTATCCTGCTCTCGGACCTGAGCCTAAAAATCTAATATCATTTGCAATTTTCATTAAGCAAACAGCGGTAGTATTTAATGTACCAGAAAAATTTACAATTTCATCATGTGCAGCTAAAGCTGCAAATTTATTTTTAGCAGGCTTAAATGGAATTTTTGTAATTTTACTTATTTCCTTAATAATTTTTTTATCAAAATTCTTCCTTGTATTTAGGCCAGTCCCGACTGCAGTCCCGCCTTGAGCTAAGTAATGTATTTCTTTAAGAGCGCTTTCTATTCTTGTTATACATTTGTTTAATTGAGCGTGGTAACCTGAAAATTCTTGACCTAAGGTTAAAGGTGTAGCATCTTGTAAATGAGTTCTTCCAACTTTAACTATACTTTTAAACTCTTTAGATTTTTTAGCTAATTCTTTTTCTAATAATTTTAATGAAGGTAGAAGTTTTTCTTTAGCCTTTAAGGCTATGGCTATGTGCATGGCTGTTGGGAAAACATCATTAGTAGATTGAGACTTATTAACATGATCATTAGGGTGAACCGGCTGTTTAGAGCCTAACTTTCCTCCCATCATTTGAATTGCTCTGTTAGCTATAACTTCGTTAACATTCATATTAGTTTGAGTTCCTGATCCTGTTTGCCATACTTTTAAGGGAAAGTGCTTATCGTGTTTACCCCTTATAACTTCATCTGATGCCTTTATAATGTATTTACTCAATCTTGGTTCCAAATCTTTATTTTTTCTATTAACAATAGCTGCTGCTTTTTTGATTATTGCTATTGAATGTATTACTAGTGGTCTGACCAAGAAGTCACCAATATTGAAATATTTATTTGACCTTTCAGTGGATGCGCCCCAGTACTTATCACCAGGCACCTTTATTTTACCAATACTATCAAATTCTGTTCTGTATTTCATGTTTGATTCTTTGATATAATACACCCTATTCAGGTAATTATAAAATATAAAGGAAGAAAAATGAGCAATTTTGAAAGTGTAAAAAAATTTATGAAAACTTTTGGCCAAGAAGTTAAAGAAAAAGCTGAATTTCCAAGCGGTAAAATCACTTCATTAAGGTATGAACTAATTTACGAAGAACTTGCAGAGTTCAAAGAAGCTATAGAAAAAAAAGATATTAAGGAAGTGGCCGATGCTTTAACGGACATTTTATATGTAACATATGGTGCCGGACATGCATTTGGAATTAATTTAGATAAATGTTTTGAAGAGGTTCAAAATTCCAATATGAGTAAATTGGGTGATGACGGAAAACCAATTTATAACAAAAATGGCAAAGTTATGAAAGGACCAAAATATTTTAAACCAAATTTAGAAAAGATCGTATTGAGATGAAAGGAAACTATTATTGGATACTTTTAGGTATTGCTATAGGTATAGTATTATATCTTACAGATAAATATATTTTTTAAATTTGAAAGGGGCGTTCTGTTGCTAGGTGCCCCAGACCTCTTAAATTTTCTAGTTTGTAATCATAGCTAGTGCCATAACTAATATTAATACTTCTATCATTTTTCACTCCATTAATTTAATTATTAGATTACTATAAATTAATTCTATTCTAATAAAACTAAATTTATTCACTTATAAGTCCGTAAAGGGGCGTTCTGTTACTAAGTGCTATTAAATCATTAACATTATTTATTGTTAAATTACAATTCTAATACAACCTGAAGCCCTTATTTCTTTGCTAGGAGAGCCCGTATTGTGTCCGGCGGTGAGTCCGGATATGATAAGTCTAATGAAAAAACTTTTAGCGATCGTAGTTCTAGTTATGTTGTGGTGCAATATTTCTTACTCAGACATTAAAAGTGATGCAAGTGAAACTATACTAAAAGCAAGTGCATGTTATTCATCTTTACCAAGCTATGCGCAGAAAGGTGCTGTCGATAGTTATTTAGATGCAATGACTTATTGGAATGATGCTGTTAAAGAGGACAATATGGGCGATCCTCGTAGATTAGCATCTGCATTTTATCGTAATGCAATTGCATACGGTGGAGTTGTCTTACGAATTGGTAGTGCATACGGTAGTCAAGCTTGCAGACAATAATGCACACATAGAGCGGATAGAATTAAATTAACCTAAATAACTATTAATAAATATAAGTTGCTAAGGGGCGTTCTGTTGCCAGGTGCCGTTAACCTTTAACGTTATATAACAATTCTAGATCATAAAAAATGGCTATTTCTTTGGTGGGTGAGTCCGTATTGTGCCCGCCAGTGTGTTCGATTATGATGTGTTATGGAAGATTTTCCTTCAAACGAACTAATTATAACTTTTAGTTTATATTCTTTTCTTGTCTTTTATTTGCAAAAATGGAGCAAAGAATTCATGGGAGCAAGCCAAGGATTTAGAATATTTTTAAATTTCTTTATGGGTATCTCGACAATTTTTGGTTTATTTTTCTTGATTTATTATGGTTATAAAGTCGAATGGACTTCGCCACTAATTTTGTTTGCTATTTCTCTTTTCATTAAAGGTATTTTAATAGCTATTGAAGTTAAACTGTTTTTTAGAATTCAATATATAGTTCAATATATTGGCTTCATAAGTTTTATTGCTTGTCCAATATTAGCGTATAGATTGTTAGTTATATCAGGATTAATTCCATGAAAAAAAGAAAGAGCCAATATTCAACGCGGGATTATACTAAAAAAGTTTATTGGTCTGGAGATAAAAAAGATTTAAGAAAATCATTCCCCAAGTGGACGATGATTGCTTGGGCGTTAATTGATCTTACGCTTGGAGTAGGTTTAATTTGGCTTGCAATCAGTTGGGCTGAAAGCACTTGGGCTTATTATCTATTATTTATTGGCGGACTTTTATCTTTTAGAATGTGTTACGTTCATTTAAGTTATTTATGGGGTGGAAAGATCTGGGGACCAAGCAAATGAAAAAACTTTTAGCGATCGTGGTTCTGGGTTTGTTGTTATCAAATTGCGGACCTGTTAGACATTCATGGAAAGAAATTAATTATATTGTCGATCATAGAGATACAAGAAAAAATATTTTCAACACAAAAAAAGACTCATTAAAAACAATTTATGTTGGGGTTGGTACTGATTCTGATGAGAAATGGAAAAATATGTACTATACCAAAAGCATAGTTCAGCCCAAGGCACAACATTTTGCTCCAAAAGAAGTTATTGCAGAACAACAGTGTGTTAAAAACTTTGGACTCGAAAAAGCTGTTTTCAAAGAAATACTAGAATTTTCAAAAGATGAAATAATAGAATATCGTTTAGGTTTTAAGAAATATGCAAAGTATTCTTGTGAAATATCAGAGAGACAATTAAAAGAGGCAAAAATTTTTCAAGAAAACACCTCATCATTAAATAATAATCAAGTTTCAAATAATACTTTAAATAGAACATTTAATTGCTCTTATCCTAGTGGAAGTTCAAAAATTAGAATTAGAGGTGGAACTGCAACAGAATTAACTTCAGCAGGTGTTGAGATTAAATATAATTATGTTGAGCTAACGAAAAAAGGAGCTTTCAGTTTAGAACAGTCTACAAAACCAGGACGTACGTTTTTTATAGGTGCTAAATCTTTTTTAAGTTTAGGTGGAGCTGAATTTTATAATGCAGTTTGTCGTTAGCGAGTGTGCCCTATGTGTGCCCAAAATAAAAAAAGTTGTGAATTAATAAGTGTTAACGCCAATACGCAGGGGCGTTCTGTTGCCAGGTGCCCTTAACCCACTTCTTCATAAGTACAATTTTCTGGATTGTACTTCTCATATTTACCGGTTTTTTCGTTTAAAGTCGTACCAGATAATCCCATTATACTTAACGCTTTATTTTTTTCTTTTTCTTCCAATTTTTCTTTAGTGTCGCACGCCGAATAGGCATTTTGCGAAAAAATTATTACTAGAAATATTACGATTATTTTTCTCATAATTTTTATTATCATAAGGGGCGTTCTGTTGCCAGGTGCCCTTAACTTCTTAACGTTATACAACAATTCTAGATCATAAAAAACGGCTATTTCTTTGCTGGGTGAGTCCGTATTGTGCCCGCCAGTGAGTCCGGATATGATGAGTTCATGAAATCTCTTCAGACAAGATATAATGATTTTAAAAAAAAAAATCTTTCTAAGCCCGGAATTGGAGAACTCTATGAACGCCAAATACGATATATCTATGAAAAAAATGGATGGTTCGTTAAACCCTACGGTATCTTAAAAGGTAGATCTGATTTAGGTAGAGATCTTCTTTGTTATAAAAAAAAGCAAATTCATATCGTTCAAGCTAAGTGCTGGTCTAGAAAAAGAACTATATTCGAAAAGCATATAATGCAGTTAGCTGGAACTATTCTTCATTATATTAATAAACATAAAAAGAAGCCACAGGGGGTATTTATAACGACCGCAAAACTTTCACCAACAGCAAAAGACTTTGTTAAAAGTCTTAATATAAAACATAGCTACATAAAATTAGATAAAAACTTTCCTATGATAAAATGCAACATTAATAGAAGGGGAAAGAGGCAATTTTTTCTACCTTTCGATAAATTTTATGATCGTGTTCATATTGAAAAAAAGAAAGGTGAGTTTTATACTGATAGTATAAACGAGTGTATCAAAAAGGGATTTAAACATGTCGGAAAAAACTAATATTCTTTATCTTTGTGTGTTGATCGCAATAAGCGATTATGAGCTTCAGAACGAGGAGACCCATAAGATAATCAAAATCTCTAAAGAACTAAAAATTGATTTTAATGTTCATAATGCTTTTGAAGAGATACAAAATAAATTTCGTGAGGATTTTGATGCTGCTTGCAACTTTTATCTCAACAATATCACTACACCAAAATATCGACAACTAGCAAAAAAATATCTCAAAGATGTCGCGTTAGTTGATAATGATTTAAAGGACAGAGAAGTTAGATTTCTTGTTCTTTGCAAACAAGCTTGGGGTAGAGAGGCATTTGATTAGTGAAAATATTTAAAAATTTGATATAATAAATTAGTCCTGATTTAGAAATAAACTCTACTTGCTTGGACTTTAAACAAACGCTAAAGGAGAAAATGAAACTAAAAATACAATCAATAAAAGACTATTTTAAATCTAAAAAAGACAAAGGATTAAAACCAGTTTTTTTTAAAAAAATTGGAGATCAAAATACATCTAGGGATGAGATGAAGAAAAATTTGATTGAAGTATTAGAGTCTCAAGGTTTTAAGATTAAAAACAAAAAATAAACTTTTTCACTGTGCCCTATGTGTGCCCAAAGTTAAAAAAGTTGTGAATTAATAAGTGTTAACGCTAATACGCAGGGGCGTTCTGTTGCCAGGTGCCCCGGACCCCGTTACTTAATTAACAAAGTTAATTAAGCTGCAAGTGCGTAACTTTCGTTAGCATTTGTAAATTGGCCCGTTACGTCGGAACCATCTCGTACGAAAGAATAGCCTTTAGACATCCGTCGATCCTAATTCACCCCCGTAAGTTGTAAATGGTGGAGGTGGTGGGTACTGCCCCCACGTCCGTAATGTTTATTACGAAATTCGTTTATCGTCATAGTTGGAAAACCAACACTATTAATATAAAACTCTTATTAATAGATTCAATAAATTATTTCAAAATGAAACTAACACCAGAACAAAAGCAAGAAATTGCAGATCAACAAGCTCAAAAAAACTCAACAAAAAGAGTTACTTCTCCAGAATTAGAAAAAATACTTTATGAGGTACTTCCAGTTTTAGATCACGGTTTTGTTCGCGTCGTAGATTATATGGGAGACGATAGTTCAATTGTTCAATCTGCCAGAGTTTCTTATGGAAAAGGAACTAAAAAGGTCTCAACAGATGAGGGATTAATTAAATATTTAATGAGACATTGGCACTCTACACCATTTGAAATGTGTGAAATCAAATATCACGTAAAACTTCCTATTTTCATTGCACGCCAATGGATTAGACATAGAACTGCAAATGTAAATGAGTATTCTGCGCGATACTCAATATTAGATAAAGAGTTTTATATTCCAGCCAAGGACCAGCTTTCGGCTCAATCAACCTCTAACAGACAAGGTAGAGGTGATTTAATTACAGGTGAACAAGCTGATGAAGTTTTAAAAATTCTTAAAGATGATGCTACAAGAACTTATGACAACTATGAAAAAATGCTTAATGAAAGATTTGATGGGAGTACGATAGACGAAAGCAAAGCAGGTCTAGCAAGAGAACTTGCTAGAATGAACTTAACTTTGAATTCTTACACACAATGGTATTGGAAAACAGATCTACTAAACTTATTAAACTTTTTATTTTTAAGAGCAGACAGTCATGCCCAATATGAAATTAGAGTCTACGCTGAAACAATGTTAGATACAGTTAAAAAATGGGTGCCAATTACTCATGCAGCATTTTTAGACTATAGAGTAGGCGCTGTTCATGTCTCTGCTAAAGGAAAAAAAGTTATTCAACAAATGGTAAAAGGTGAAAAAGTGAGCTTCGAAAGTTCTGGTCTCTCAAAGAGAGAATGGAATGAATTAATGGTATCTTTTGACTTTAAAGAAAAGATTGTTTAATTTTTTTAGCTATTTCATTAAATAATTTTGAAACTTCATGATCGGGATTGGAATGTGTTAATGGATCACCAATATCAGCTGAATTTCTCAAATCTTGATGAATTGGCAAATGGCCTAAAAATTGTTTATTAAATTCTTTTGCAGTTTTTTCTACCCCGCTTTGACCAAATATTTTATATTCTTTATTATCATCACCTTTAAAATAACTCATATTATCAATTAAACCTAAAATTTTAACACCTGTTTTATCAAACATTTGAATTCCTCTTTTGACATCCAACAAAGCTAGATCCTGCGGAGTTGAAACAATTATAGCTCCATCAACTTTTACCTCTTGAGCAAATGTTAACTGAGTATCACCAGTTCCTGGAGGCATATCAACAATAATGACATCTCGATCTTTCCATAAAACTTTTTGCGTCATTGTTTTGATAGCGCTGATCACCATTGGGCCCCTCCAAATCATTGGTGTTTGTTCATCAACTAAAAATCCCATGGAAATACATTGTGCATTATATTTTTCTAACGGTATCATAGCTTTACCATCCTCACTTTTTGGTTTTTCATTAAGATTTAATAATTTAGGCAGGGAAGGTCCGTAAACATCAGCATCTAAGATACCAATTTTTAATCCAATATTCTGTAATGCGAAAGCAAGGTTAACTGCAACAGTAGACTTTCCTACACCGCCTTTAGCGCTTGAAACTAATAAAACAAACTTAGTTCCATTAATTGGAGTTTTAATAAATTGTTTCGGTGGCGGTTTTTGGCTCATCTTTCAATTATATTAAACAATTTAGACATAATATCGCTCTTACATAACTTGTTTTTAGAGCAAAAGTCACTATATAAAGTGTCATGAGTTTCAAAGACAAGATTTTTAATAATCAATCTCCTTGGGGTTCACCCCCTCCAGGAGGCGGTGGTCGTGCGCCTGGCGGAAATGGATCAGGTTCTAGACAAGATCCACCCAATCTTGATGATATAATTAAAAATTTTCAAAAAACGATTAATAAATTTTCAGGGGGAAAATCAGGCGGCTCACGTCCAATAGTTATCGGATTATTAATTTTAGCTTTGCTTTATGTTGCAAGCGGCCTTTACAGAGTTTTACCTGATGAACAAGGTGTTGTTTTAAGATTTGGAAAATATGTGAACACTACTCAACCAGGATTACATTATCACTTTCCAACACCATTCGAGAGAGTATTAACTCCTAAAGTTACAAAAGTTAATAGAGTTGATGTAGGTTTTAGACCTGCAAGTGATACTGGAAGATCTTCTGGAGTAGGAAATGTTCCTGAAGAAAGTTTAATGCTAACCGGTGATGAAAATATTGTAGATATAAACTATTCTGTATTCTGGGTAATAAAGGACGCTCAGAAATTTTTGTTTAATATTCAAAGTCCAATCGAAACAGTTAAAGCAGCATCAGAAACAGCTATGAGAGAAGTAATAGCAAAAAATAGAATTCAAAATATTTTAACAGAGGGTAGATCGAAAATTGAAGTAGAAGTTCAAGAAATTACGCAGATAATTTTAGATGAATATGGCTCAGGTATACAAATCACGCAGGTTCAAACTCAACAAGCCGACCCGCCAGAGCAAGTTATTGATGCTTTTAGAGATGTACAGGCAGCACGAGCTGATAGAGAGAGATCCAAAAATGAAGCTGAGGCTTATGCTAATGATGTCATTCCAAGAGCACGAGGTGAAGCAGAGCAAGTTCTTCAACAAGCTGAAGCTTATAAAAAAGAAGTTGTAGCAAAGGCTGAAGGTGAAGCTAGCAGATTTTTAGCAATTTATAATGAATATAAAGATGCAAAACAAGTTACCCAAGAGAGAATGTACTTAGAGACAATGGAAAAAGTTTTAGCTGATATAGATAAAGTTATTATTGATAAAGAATCAGGTTCAGGTGTTGTTCCCTATTTACCTTTGCCAGAACTAAAAAAGTCAGGGAGCAATAATTAATGAGAGGCATTAAACTTATAATTCCTGCAATAGTTTTAGTAGCAGTAGTAGTGTTTCAATCTTTATTTATAGTTCAAGAGATTAGCCAAGCAATAGTTCTTCAATTTGGTGACCCGAAAAAAATTGTAACTAAAGCGGGATTAAACTTTAAAATACCATTTATTCAAAACGTTGTTTATCTAGATAAAAGAATTTTAAACTTAGACAATGATCCAGAAGAAGTAATTGCTGCAGACCAGAAAAGATTAATCGTTGATGCTTTTGCAAGGTTTAAGATTGTTGATCCTTTAAAATTTTATATCTCTGTTGGAAATGAAAGAGTTGCAAGATCAAGATTATCTACAATCATTAACTCTAGAATAAGAGGTGTATTGGGTACTCAAGAATTAGCAACTTTGTTATCTACTGATAGAGCTAGACAAATGCAAATTATTCAGTCCCAGGTAAATGAAGAAGCGCAAAATTTTGGAATTGAAATTGTAGATGTAAGAATTAAAAGAGCTGATTTACCTCCAGCGAACAGTGAAGCTATTTACAAACGAATGCAAACTGAAAGGGAGAGAGAAGCTAAAGAATTTAGAGCACAAGGAGCTGAGATTGCTCAAAAAATTAGATCAACAGCAGATAAAGACGTGACTGTAATTTTAGCTCAAGCTAATAAAAAGTCCGAGATAATGAAAGGAGAGGGAGATGGAGAAAGAAATAAAATCTTCGCTAACGCCTTTGGACGAGATCCTCAGTTTTTTGCATTTTATCGAGCAATGCAAGCTTATGAAAAAGCTTTGATAGGTGGAGAAACTTCACTTGTATTATCTCCAGACAGCGAATTCTTTAAATTTTTTGGTAAATCTGTAAAACCAAATATAAAAAGATAAATAACTACATTCTTGTGAAAGAGCTTATTATTGCAATTGGTTTGCTTTTCTTTTTAGAAGGGCTCTTCCTTGCCATTTTCCCGTCAAGAATTAAAAATATGTTGGAATTGATCAAGAATACATCAGAAAGAAAACTAAGATCATTCGGATTGTTTTTTTTGATTATCGGCTTCTTAATAATTTGGTATATAAAAAGTTAGTATGAATACTTTAAAAAAAATATTTTTCTCATTAGTAATTTTAAACTTTTCATTAGTTCAAGCCAAAGCTGTTCCAAGCTCTTTTGCTGATTTAGCAGACAAATTAATGCCATCAGTGGTTAATATTTCAACCACTCAAACTGTAAGAACAACAACAAATCAATTTCCTTTCCAGTTTCCTCCAGGATCTCCTTTTGGTGAAATGTTCAAAGATTTTGAGAGACCAACAGAGAGAAAAGCTTCATCTTTAGGATCTGGTTTCATAATTAAAGAAGATGGCATCGTAATAACGAATAATCATGTGATTGCTGATGCTGAAGACATTTTAATACGAGCAGGCGATAAAGAATATAATGCAGAAGTAATAGGAGCAGACCCTTATATGGATCTTGCAGTTTTAAAAATTAAAACAAAAGATAAATTTAAACCTGTAAGCTTTGGTGACTCAAACAAAGCAAGAGTTGGTGACTGGGTGGTAGCAATTGGCAATCCTTTTGGCTTAGGTGGAACAGTAACTTCTGGAATTATTTCAGCTAGAAATAGACAAATTGGACTCACAAGGTACGAGGATTTCATACAAACCGATGCATCAATCAATCAAGGTAATTCTGGTGGACCATTATTCAATCTTAAAGGAGAAGTAATTGGAGTTAACACTGCAATTATAGCTCCAGGTCAATCAGGATCAATTGGAATTGGTTTTGCAATTCCGGCCAATGCTGCGTCCAATGTTATTGATCAATTAATAAAATTTGGTGAAACTAAAAGAGGATGGTTAGGAGTGAGGATCCAAGAAGTAACCAAAGAGATAGCGGATGTAGAAAAACTAAAAAAACCTGAGGGAGCTTTAGTTGCAAGTGTAGGACAAAATAGTCCAGCTGAAAAGGCTGGAATAAAAGCTGGCGATATTATTTTAGAGTTTGATGGAAAAAAAATAAATACAATGAAAAAACTTCCAAACGTTGTTGCTGGGACTGAAGTAGGAAAAAGCGTAGAACTAAAAATTTGGAGAAATAAAAAATTAATCTCAAAAAGATTAACTTTAGGAAGACTCGAAACATCCGAAGAATTTGAAGAGACAAAACCAAAAATTGTTAAAAAAGATATAGATATCCAAAGTTTAAAAATTGCAGTTAGAGATTTAAATGATGAAGATATTAAAAAAAGAAATTTAAACAAAAAAACTAAAGGAGTTGTAATTACTGAAATCTCTAATCGAAGCCCTTTAGCTAATCTCTTAAGTGTAAATGATATAATAATTGAAGTACAAAAAACTTCAGTAAAAAATTCTAATGATTTAAATAAAATAGTTGATGGAATTTTTAAAAAAGGTGAAAAGACTTTATTGTTAACAATAATTAATAACAATAATAGAAGAAGATACCTTGGTGTAAAAATAAATTAATTTTGTCAAAAAAAATTATTCTCTTAGCAGGACCCACAGCTTCAGGAAAATCAAAATTAGCAATTCATTTAGCAAAAAAAATAAATGGAGAAATCATAAATGCTGACAGTATGCAAATCTATAAAGAGTTTTCTATTTTATCCTCAAGACCAAGAAGGTCTGAAATAAAAAAAATCAAACATCATTTGTACGGCATAGTTTCCGTTAAAAAATATTTTTCCGCAGGCGACTGGCTCAAGGAAGTAAAAAAGACAATTCACTTATGTTTAAAGAAGAAAAAAATTCCAATTATTGTTGGAGGCACTGGCCTATATTTTAATACTATTACGAAAGGAATAAGTAAAATTCCAGATATAGACACCAAAACGAGAAATAATGTGAGAGCTTTATTTAAAAAACTTGGATCTAAAAAGTTTTATGAGAAACTTTTAGAGCTAGATCCTAAGGTTAAAAATAGAATTAATCCAAAAGACTCCCAAAGGATACAAAGAGCCTATGAAGTAAAACTTAAAACGAAAAAGTCTTTATTTGACTGGTTCACTAAAACGAAATCAGATTTTTTAGATTTCGATTTAAGAAAGGTTTTTATTGACACCCCAAGAATGGATCTACTTCCAAATATTTCAAAAAGAACAGAACTTATGTTTAAAGAAAATTGCTTAAAAGAGGTTATAAAATTTAACACAATGAGGTTAAATAAAAGCCTATCAGCCAATAAATTGATAGGAGTTCAAGAAATTAATCAATTTATTAAAAAAAAAATCTCATTAGATGAATGTAAGGAGCTTATCAATATCAAGACAAGACAGTACGCAAAAAGACAAAATACATGGGCTCGGGGACATATGAAGAATTGGAATAAGCTATATTCTAAAAATTTCTCTATTCTTTTGAAAAAAACATTAAAAGTCGTCAGCTAAAACTTGACGGTTGGTATTTCTAGGCTAGATTGTATGAATGCCAAAATTATTCAGTGGAGCAGAAATAGTATTTAAAGCATTGGAAGACCAAAAAGTTGAATATATTTTTGGTTATCCTGGGGGAGCCGTGCTTCCAATTTATGATGAATTAAAAAATCATAAATCAATCAAACATATTTTAGCGAGACATGAACAAGGCGCAGGTCACGCTGCAGAAGGTTACGCAAGATCAAGCGGCAAGCCAGGAGTTTTATTAGTTACATCAGGTCCAGGAGCAACGAATGCAGTTACAGCTTTGACGGATGCTTATATGGACTCTATTCCTGTAGTTTGTATTTCTGGACAGGTTCCGACTCACTTGATTGGAACAGATGCATTTCAAGAATGTGACACAACAGGAATCACTAGACCATGTACAAAACATAATTGGTTAGTGAAAGATGTTAATGATCTAGCAGATATCATGAGTCAAGCTTTTAAAATTGCAACAACAGGTCGACCCGGACCAGTTTTGGTTGATATTCCTAAAGATATTCAATTTAACAAAGGTATTTATAAAGTAAGTAAAAATAAATTAGAAAAAAAATTGAATGGAGCTTTGTCTAAT
>CACOWO010000002.1 GCA_902630925.1 uncultured Pelagibacteraceae bacterium
TATTTTAATTAAGATTTTAAAATAGATATGGAGTATTTAACATCAACAGGAGGTTTTTAGATGTTAAATAAATATTTTGAGTATAGAAAACACAAAACGAATTTTAGAACTGAAGTAATTGCTGGTGTAACGACTTTTCTTACAATGGCATACATTATGTTCTTAAATCCCTTTATTCTATCTGGCGAATTTGCTGGAACAGAAAAAGGTTTTTTTGATTTTGGAGCAGTATTCACTGCAACAATTTTAGCAACTGCTGTAGCTTGTTTTATCATGGCGTTCCATGGAAAAACTTGGCCGGTAGGATTAGCGCCTGGAATGGGTATTAACGCATTTGTTGCTTACGGAGTTGTTGCCGGACAAGGCTATACACCTCAAGCTGCATTAGGTGCTGTGCTTGTTGCTGGTGTAATCTTCTTAGCAATTTCATTAACACCGATAAGAGCGTGGTTGATTAATTCAATTCCAAAAAGCTTAAAACTTGGAATTGGTGCAGGAATTGGTTTGTTCTTAGCAATCATTGGTTTGGAGATTATGGGAGTGGTTGGTGATCACCCTGTAACATTAGTTACATTAGGTGACATTAAAAATCCTTTAGTACTTTTAGCATGTGCAACTTTCGTGTTCATGATTGTTCTAGAGAAAATGAAAGTTAAAGGAAATATTATAATTGGTATTTTACTTTTTAGTATCATTGCATGGGCAACGGGTTTAGCTAAATTTAATGGAGTGGTAGGATCAATTCCTCCAATGACTTATTTATTTGAGTTTGATCTTAAAGCTGCATTCACTGCTGGTATGGCTTCAATTGTTTTCACTTTATTATTTATCGACTTTTTTGATACAGCTGGAACATTAACTTCAGTAGCTAATGTTGCTGGAAAAGTTGATAGAAAAGGTAAAGTGCAAGACATTGATAAAGCAATGTTATCAGATAGTGTTGGTACAGTTGCAGGAGCAATGATGGGTACAACTACTGTAACAAGTTATGTTGAGTCTGGTTCAGGCGTAAAAGCAGGCGGTAGAACAGGAATGACATCTTTAGTTATTGGTGTTTTATTCTTAGCTTGTTTATTCTTTGCACCCTTAGCAACAAGCTTGCCAAAAGAAATAGATGGAGCAGCTTTACTTTATGTAGCTATTTTATTCGTAAGAAACATTACTGACATAGAATGGAACGATATAGCCGAGTCAGGTCCAGCCGTGCTTGCAATGATTGTTATGCCACTCACTTATAGTATTAGTAATGGTATTGCTTTAGCTTTCATTGCTTATGCATTAATTAGAATTTTTACTGGTAAGTTCGGTAAAACTTCTCCTGCAATTTGGGTAATTGCTGCAGCTAGTGTTTTAAGCTTTTATATAGGTTAATGATTTTAGGGCCGGCTAACACTGGCCCTTTAATTACTTTGATGTTTTTTAATTAAATCTTTTATTCTCACCTCTTCGTAATGTTCAAAAGGTTGAACTATCCAAGGATTGCTATCTAATTTTTGAGCGCAATAGTCAGGTTCAAACGTAGAGTCTTTCTTTTTCCAAAGAACAGCCGTTTTTATTGATTTGATATTTCCTTGTAAGGGTGGGTATTTTTTAAGCCAATCAATGCTCTTATTTAATGTAACTCCTGTATCAGATAAATCATCACATAAAAGAATATTTCCTCTCATTTCTTGAACTGTTGAGCTCATTTCTCGAGAAAAAACTAGCTCACCTTGTTGATCTTCAGTTCCTTGTCCAGAATAGGACTCTACAGCTAAATAAGCACATTTTAGTTTAAACACCCTGCTCAACACATCTATAATGGGAGCTCCACCTCTCATAATGCCAATTAACATATCAGGCTTGTATCCACTTTGGTGAATTTGTATTGCGAGTTTTTCAACGATTAGATTATACTCTTTCCAATCAACAATAAGTTTATCTGCCATGAAAAAAATTAGTTTATTTTTAGGGAGTTGTAAATGAAAGGTTACGTAGTTTGTGTATATAAAAATATAAGTAATGAGGAAAAGCTTAAGGAATATGCTGCTAAAGCTAGAGCTGCGGTGGAAAAATATAAAGGTAAATTTCTAATCAGGGGCGGTAAAGCTATCACCAATGAAGGTGAAAGATCACCAAGAACCGTAGTTATCGAATTTCCTTCTTACGACGAGGCAAATTTATTTTATAAATCGAAAGAATATCAAGAAGCACACGAAATTTTAAAAGGTAATGCCATAAGACATCATCAAACTATTGAAGGTGCTTAATATTGTATTGGCTCATCATCTATTGACCGCCATAAATACCAAGTTGCTACCGAACAATAGGGCGTAAATTTTTTATAAAGCTTATTAAGGAATATCTTTGGAGGTAAATATTTCTTATTGTAATTATTTGAAATAGCCCTGAGTAATCCAATATCTTGTAGAGGCCATATATTTGAGCGATTTAATGTAAAAAGCAATATCATTTCTGCTGACCACCTTCCTATTTGTTTTAGATTGGATAAATATTCTATAGCTTCCTCGTCGGTCATTTTTTTTATTAAGTGAGGCTTAAAAGTTTTATTTAATGTTCTCTTAGCTAAATCTTTTATACCTTTAACTTTTTGTTTACTTAAACCACAACTTTTTAGGCTGCTGAATGGTAATTTACTTACAGTTCTTGCGTTAATTTTATTTTTACATTTTTTCTTGAATTTCAAAAAAACTGAGTCAGCAGCCACAACGCTTATTTGTTGGCCAATAATACTCTTGCATAATGAAAAAAAAATATCATTACGCGTAATAAGACTTCCATCTTTATATTCGGTTATTAGCTTTTTCATCACTTTATCTCTTTTTGATAAAATTTTTTTAGCTCTTACCCAATATTTAGGAGGCCTACTCATGTTCTAGGGGCTATGATTTGCTTCTTCAATTTATTTTCTCTCATAAAGATTATTAAAGAACTAGCGATGACTAGAGATGCCCCAAGTAATGTTAAAATTTTCGGTATTTCGCTCCAAATAAAATACCCGAAAATAATTGCGAAAACTAAACTCAAGTATTTTATTGGGGTTACAAGTGATGCCTCGGCTAACCTATAACTTTGAGTTAATAATAAATTAGCTATACTACCGCATAAACCAAGAATTAAAAATAATACAAGATCTATTAAAGTTGGTATTTTCCAATCAGTAAAGAATATTGTCACTAAACCCAAAAGAGTACAAAGTAATGTAAAATAAAATGCAATTGTATAATTTGCTTCTGTTTTAGATAAAGATCTAACGCTAATAGCTACGCAGGCAAAAAATATACAAAACACAATTGGTGTAATATAATAATAGTTTACATCAACAAATGCTGGTTGAACAATTAATAACATTCCAAGAAAACCGAGAAATACAGCTGACCATCTTTTTATTCCAACCTTTTCAGATAAAAAAAAAATTGATGCAATTGTAACGAATATTGGGCCACCGAATGTTAATGAAACTACATCGGCTAAAGGCAATTCTCTTAATCCTAAAAATAATGCAATTATTGCAAGGGCTCCACTTATAGCTCTAAAAGCATGAAGGCCAGGACGCGAAGTTTTATAAAAAGAAAATATTTTATCTTTTGGTATAATAAAAAATATTGGAATAAATCCTATAAAAAATCTTAAAAAAAGAACTTGGCCAACTGGATAATAGTCTAGCCATTTTACGCAGATATCCATAATGGAGAAGCAAATTACACTTCCTACCATGTACAATACGCCTATTTGATTTTGTGTTAACAATTTACTATCCTTTCTTCTTCAAAATATATTAAATAACTTATGCAGAAATGTACACTTGCTCTTGGCTGTTTTTGGAAACCTGAGGAAAACTATAAAAGTAAACCCGGTATATTAGAAACTGAAGTGGGCTACGCGGGCGGTAATAGTGGGCAAACAACGTACGAAGAGGTTTGTACAGGAAAAACTGGACATGCGGAAGTTGTAAGGCTTACCTTTGATGAAAATAAAATTTCCTTTAAAAAAATATTAGATTTATTTTTTAAAATGCATGATCCGACACAAAAGGATATGCAATTTCCAGATGTAGGAACTCAATATAGAAGTGAGATTTTTTATGAAAATGAAATGCAAAAACAAGATGCTTCAGAAGTTTTAGCTGAGTTTAACAAAAAATTTGATGGTAAAATTCAAACGAATATTTCAAAAATTAAAAACTATTGTAAAGCTGAAGAGTATCATCAAAAATATATTGAAAAAAACAAGTAATGCACCAACTAGTTTCAACAGAATGGTTATGTAAAAATTTAGAAAAAGTAAAAATTTTAGATGCTAGTTGGCATCTTCCTAATGCTAATAGAAATTCTTATGAGGAATATAAAACAGAACATATTATTAATTCTTTATTTTTTGATATAGATAAAAATTCAAACCAAAAAACTAATCTTCCACATATGCTTCCGTCTAAGAATGATTGGGAAATAATTGTATCTAATTTAGGGATATCTAATTCAGATCACGTAATTGTCTATGATAATTCAGATGTTTTTAGTTCCTGTAGAGTTTGGTACACTTTTTTGTATTTTGGTCATGACCCAAAACTAATCTCAGTATTAGATGGAGATTTTAAAAAATGGACAAATGAAAAACGGCCCACTACTAAAGAAATAGCTACCACTGATAGATCTAAATATATTGCAGTTGAAAATACATCTCTTGTGATAAATAAAGATGAAGTAAATAAAAATATTATTAGTAAGAAATTTCAGTTACTGGACGCCAGAGGAGAGCAAAGATTTTTAGGCTTGCAGCCTGAGCCCCGAAAAGAACTTAAAAGTGGAAACATTAAGGGATCAGTAAACCTGCCTTTCCAAAAACTTTTAAGAGAAGATAGAACTTTAAAAAAAAAAGAGGATTTAATTGAGATTTTCAAATCAAAAAAAGTATCAATTGAAAAAGAAATGGCTTTTACATGTGGTTCTGGAGTAACAGCATGTATTTTAGGTCTAGCTAATTCTATTATAAGTGGTAAAAAACCTGTAATCTATGACGGTTCGTGGGCAGAGTACGGATTAGATTAAAAAAAATGGAAACATCATCAAAAATTAAAACTCTACTAATAATTTTTTTTATAGCTATTTTTGCAATCATAACAGCTAGGCACTTTATAGGTCTTCATTTTGAAAAAAAATTTAGCGTCAGGCCAGCTCCAGGAGTTATCGTTTCTTCAGTTGAAAAATCTCTTTTTTATAAAAGTATTGAAACTTTTGGTACAGCAATTGCTCAAAAATCGAAAGCTTATAGGGTCCAAGCAAGTAATATAAATGGAAAGCTTAATTTAGAGAATAGATTTGTAAAAAAAGGAGAAAAAATAATTTCATTGAAAGACGGAGAAAGCTTAATAGCAGATTTTGCTGGCAAAGTAGGAAAAAGGGAAATAGCTCAAGGTGTCTTGGGTTCAGAAAGTTTAATTATTACACTTGATGATTTAAAAAAAATTGTAATAGATATCAAAGTACCTGAAAATTATGTAGGTATTCTTAAAACAGGACTAAAAGCTGAGGTTACCAGCTCTGCTTATAAAAAAGTTTTTAAAGGTAAGATAGAAACAATAAGTTCTCGTATTGACCCTTCTACTAGATCAATCCTTTCAAGAATAATAGTCGACAATTCAAATTTTGAAATTATTCCAGGTCAACTAATGACTGTAAAAATTATTTATGATGAAAAAAACCAAATTGGTGTACCGGAAAGTGCGGTAACAATTCAGGGTAATACAGCGTTTGTTTATATCGTAAATGATGATACCGCTGAAAAAAAGAATATTGAAATCGGTAAAAGAAATTTTGGAAAAGTTTCAGTCATATCCGGATTAAATGAAGGTGATGTTGTAATTAGTGAAGGTGTTTCTAAGGTAAGGGATAAGGGTAAAATTAAAATTGTTACATCAGCAAAATAAATGTTTTTAACTGACCTTTCAATCAAAAGACCTGTTGTAGCCTCAGTAATGAGTTTGGTTTTAGTTATATTTGGTTTAGTAACCTTTCAAGAAATTCCAACGGATGAATTACCTGATGTTCAACCACCTGTTGTTACAATTCAAACTGAATATAGAGGTGCTTCAGCTGAGATAGTTGATACACAGATCACGCAAAAAATCGAGGATTTCGTTGGAGGAACTCCAGGATTAGAGACTATTGACTCTTTCAGTGAAGATGAAAGCTCGAGAATTACTCTAACATTTGAAACTGATTTAGATTTAGATGATGTGATTAACGATGTCAGAAGTTCTGTGTCTAGAGTTTTAGATAACTTACCAGAAGGAGCTGAACAACCAGAAATCTTCAAGCAAAGTGCGGGTATGCGAACTACAATGTGGTTATCCTTCAATTCTGAAACTATGTCTGATTTGGAGCTTACCGATTATGCAGAT
This sequence comes from uncultured Pelagibacteraceae bacterium, assembly GCA_902630925.1. GTDB lineage: Bacteria > Pseudomonadota > Alphaproteobacteria > Pelagibacterales > Pelagibacteraceae > Pelagilacustribacter. The sequence goes on from CACOWO010000002.1 coordinate 6,401, forward strand.
AGATATTTAACTGATACGTTTTCAACTGTAGATGGAGTAGGTCGAGTTATTCTTGGTGGTCAAAGGGAATTATCACTAAGGATTTGGTTAGATCCAATCGCACTTGCTGCAAGAGATTTAACCACTGAAGAAGTTGAAACGGTACTCAGAAAAGAGAACGTAGAATTTCCAGCAGGAAGAATAGAATCAAAAGACATTGATCTAACTATAAAACTGAATAAAGCCTACAGTAATTTAGAAAATTATAAAAATTTACCACTTAAAAGAGCAACGGATGGATCAATTATTACTCTTTCTGATGTAGCAAGAGTAGAATTAGGTGCTGAGTCTACGCGTACTATATTTAAAGGTAATGGAAAACAAGTAGTAGGTATAGGAATTTACCAGCAATCGGATGCTAATACTATTACTGTTGCCGATGGGATTAAAAGGAAAATTAAAGAGCTCAAGCCTAGTTTGCCTCCGAACACAACTTTAGAAGTTTCGTTCGATAGAAGTAATTATATTAAAGCTGCAGTTAAAGAAGTTTATAAAACTCTTTTCATTGCTTTAATTCTAGTGACTATAATTATTTATCTTTTTTTAGGAAATATAAGAGCGCTTGTAGTTCCTTTGGTAGCTTTACCTGTCTCATTAATTTCAACTTTTTTAGCAATTTATATTTTTGATTTTTCAATCAATCTCTTCACTCTTATGGCTTTAGTATTAGCAATTGGAATTGTTGTAGATGATGCGATTGTAATGTTAGAAAATATTGTAAGAAGAATTGAGTTGGGAGATACTCCTCTTGTAGCAGCATTTAAAGGAGCTAAGCAAGTATCATTCGCAATAATTGCTACCACAGTCGTCTTAGTTGCTGTCTTTGTTCCTTTAATTTTTATTAAAGGAATTACAGGTGTACTATTTACACAAACTGCAATCACACTCGCAGCCGCTGTAATTATATCAAGTTTTGTCGCTTTATCCCTAAGCCCAATGTTAGCTAGCAAGTTCCTTAGGCAAAACATGAATAAGTCGAAAATCGTTACAAAATTTGAAAAATTTTTTGAAAATTTAACTTACATATATAAAGTATCTTTGCTTGGTTGGATTAAAAAAAGAACAACGATAACAATCTTTCTATTAGCCACATTAGCTTTAACTTTATTTTTTTTCAATTTTACAAAAAAAGAATTAATTGCTCCTGAAGACAGAGGGGCGTTCTTTGTAATCGTTAAAGCACCTCAAGGTTCCGGCTTTAACTTTACAAAAGACAGAGCTGAGGAGATTGAAGAATTATTATTGCCAAATATAGGTAACGGTGAATATAGAAAATTGATAATGAGAGTGCCTGGTTTTGGTAAATCTGCAAAACAAGTGAATAGTGGTTTTATTATTGTATTGCTTGAACCTTGGAAAAAAAGAGATCGTCACGGAGTTCAAATAATGAGAGAGTCTTTTGGAAAAATTTCAAAAGTACCGGGTGTATTAGCTTTTCCAATTATGCCTCAAGGAATAAGAACAGGAGGAATTGAAAGCCCTGTGCAATTTGTTATTTTAGGAAATACTTATGATCAACTTATTGAATGGAAGGAAATTATTAAAAAAGAGGCAAGAAAAAATCCTGGACTTACTTCGATAGAAGATGATTTCGATCTAAACAAACCTCAATTAAACGTAAAAATAGATCAAAAAAAAGCAGCTGATCTTGGAGTTTCAACAGAGGATATAGGTAAGACTATTGAAACTATATTTGGATCGAGAAGAGTTACTAACTTTACTAGAGACGGTAAAGAGTATTCTATCATTCTTCAAGGAGATATAAAAGATAGACAAGAGCCCGATAGCATAAGTAAAGTTTTTGTTAGATCAAAGAACAATAATAAACTCGTATCGATCTCTAATCTAGTTGCATATGATGAGGAAGGTCAGTCACCGTTCCTTGCAAGATATAATAGGCAAAAGGCTGTTACTATTTCAGCAAGATTGGTTGGTGACTATTCACTAGATGAAGCGCTTAAATTTTTAGTCCGAGTAGTTGAACAAAATACTCCTCAAGCCAAAATAGCTTACAAGGGTGAAAGCGAAGAATATAAAAAGACTAACACTGAATTGTATGTAATTTTTGCACTTGCTTTGATAACTGCTTATCTCGCAATGAGTGCCCAATTTGAAAGTTGGAAACATCCATTTACAATTATGTTAACTGTGCCAATGGCTATACTTGGTGGTTTATTGGGTTTACTTGTGGTCGGATCGTCTTTAAACGTTTACAGTCAAATTGCTCTAATAATACTCATAGGATTGTCTGCAAAAAATGGAATTTTAATTGTCGAATTTGCAAATCAGTTAAGAAAAGAAGGTAAAAATATAGAGGTTGCCGTATTTGAAGCAGCAGCAATAAGATTTAGACCTATACTAATGACAAGTTTATCTACAATCATAGGGGTCTTGCCTTTAATACTAGGAACAGGCCCAGGTGCAGCAAGTAGACTAACGGTAGGTATAACTATTTTTGGTGGGATGCTTTTTTCCACCTTCTTTACGCTTTATGTAATTCCCACTATTTATACGATTGTCGGAAAAAATACTAAAAGAATCGATGCCGTCGAAATTGATCTGAACAAACAGCTTAAAAAATAATATACTTGTTTTTATCTAGATTTTTCTTACAGAGTGTTAGTTGTTTTCTATATTTATTTGCCATATCTTTTACAGATTTTGCATAGATAATGGCCTTCTTGTCTTTTGAATAATTTTTATAATCACCCCAGCCTTTGTAATAAGCTAAATACTGTTTGTAAGGGTCCTTCTTAGAAATTTTCAAAATTTTATTTGTTTTATGAATATACCAACCTATAAAATCAACGGAGTCTTTAAATCTAGCTCTTGTAGCTAAAGGACTATTTGTTTCTCGTTTATATTGTTCCCATGTTCCTTTTACTGCTTGTGAATAACCAAATGAACTTGAAGGTCTTTTAAAGGGAATTACTTTAAATAATTTTTTTCGTGGTGGCTTAGCTAACCAATCAAAATCACTTTCTTTTTTGACAAAGGCTAATTGTAAATGAATAGGAGCTCCCCATTTTTTGTATGAAGCTTTTGCATGCTTGTACCAAAGATATCTTTCCTCAAAAATTGCACAACTATTTTGAGTATTTTTAGGAATTGAAGAACAAGCGCTTAATATGATTAAGATTGCAAGTAATATAATTTTTTTTAAATGAATCACTTACTCACTTATACTAAAAATTAGTTAAGCTTTCTCCACTTTTCTGGCATTATAAAAGATCCTTCCCACAAACCGAGCTTATTTTCTTTTGCGTACTCTTCATCTCTCACATAATCTTTTGAATATTTTTTGTAAGCCACTGCATTACCGCTTCTTACCATCCATTTATTAAGATTAATTTTATCCTTGTAACAAGTAGCTAAAAATCTTTTGTACCTATCTTTTGATGAAGAAATGCATTTTATTTTTGAATTATTAATTTTATCTATTAATTTTTTTTTTGCTATTACGCCACACGAATAATTTTTATTAAATTCAAAACCAATTATCGATGAAATTTTTAAAAATGGTTTTTTACATTGTTGTTTGATTTCTGGGGCATCAATTCCTTCTAGCCTTATTTTTTTGTTATTAATATGTACGGTATCTCCATCAATTATTTTTGGTAATCCATAAATTTCTGTGCCGTTTAGTGTTTGTGTTAAAAAAAACGTTACAATTAATATTAAAGAAATTTTCACCATTTTATAAATCTATTAAATAATAAAACTATAGCTACTCCAGCAATATTAGCTATTAAATCGTACAATTCAAAAGCTCTATTGGGAACTATTAAGTGGGAAATTTCTAATACGCAAGAAATAAATATAATAAATAGATAATTGGAAAAAATTTTCTTAACTCTTACTCTTACTATTATTGCCAACACAGTAATATAAGAAAAAAAAATTAAATGATTAATTGATGTTCCGATTGGATTATCAATTAAATTCGGTTGTTGACCTAAATTTCCATATAATAAATATCCTATCAAACTTCCAGGAAATAAATACAAAATTAGTAAAACTAATAATGAAAAATAGTAAATGTGCTCTGTTAGTTTAAATATAGTATTTTTCATTATCGGTTTATTATAGTACATATTAACTATTTTGACGATTATGACTAAATTAATTCTCACAAGACATGGACAAAGTATTTGGAATGCAGAAAATAGGTTTACTGGTTGGGTAGATGTAGATCTTTCCGATAAAGGAGTCCTTGAAGCAGAAAAATCAGGTCAGATTATAAAAGAATTAAATATTAAAATTGATATTTCATATACGTCATATTTAAAAAGGGCGATAAAAACTCTTACAACTATTCTACAAAAAAATAGCCTAGAACTTAAATTCAATACTGCATGGCAACTTAATGAAAGGCACTATGGATCTTTAACAGGTTTAAACAAAGAAGAAACAAAGAATAAAATTGGTGAAGAACAATTCAAAAGGTATAGGAGGTCCTGGGATATAGCCCCTCCTCCCATGGAGAAAAAAAGTGAATACCACAATTTATTCAGTCCACTAAATGCTAGTATACCTGTGGGTATGACGCCATTTACAGAATCTTTAAAAAGTACTTACGATAGAGTAGTTCCTTTTTATGAAAATGAAATTAAAAAAAATCTTGCAGAAAATAAAAATGTTTTAATTTCAGCTCATGGAAACTCTTTAAGAGCTTTATGTAAATATTTATTTAATATTTCAGATGTAAAAATAAATGAATTGGAAATACCAACGGGTAATCCTCTAGTGATCGAATTTGGTGATAATTTGAAAATTGAAAAATATTATTATTTAGATAAGTCTAGAGCTAAGGATATAATTTTTAATCAATAAGATTAAGATTTATAATTTTCTTATACATGTCAAAAGTATTTAAGTGATAAAACTTTTGATTGCTTTCTAAGCCCAGTAACTTTTTATCTTTTATTAGTTTATTCCACACCTTATTCATTGAAAAAACTTCTGTTTTTTCGTTAATTAAAACACTTCTATTTGTAATTTGTAACCCAGTAAAAATAAATTGATTTTCATCATCCTTTGAAATTTTTTCATTATTTAAATTAAAATCCCCTTTAAAAGAAGGATCGATAGATAATTTCTTGTTCACTAGAAGTAGAGTAGGTTTATTACCTTTAAAATAAATCTCTTCAAGAGTCTTCAATTCTTCAAGGTAGAGCTTGCTCCAGACTGTATCTGGATTAATTACAAAAAATGGGCTATCTCCAAAATTTTGTGAACCCTTAAGGACACCTCCACCTGTATCTAATAGTAAATCTTCCTCATTAGAGATGGTTATCCTTACTTGATATCTTTTTTTATTAATAAATTTTTGTATCTGGTCAGGAAGGTAATGAACATTAATACTTATTTCTTGTACACCATGACTGATCAGTAAATTTATAGCCCTTTCCAGCAATGTAAGATTATTTATTTCTAATAATGGTTTTGGGGTTTTAAGAGTTAAAGGTTGCATTCTTTTCCCTAGTCCTGCAGCCAAAATCATTCCATGCTTAATACTCATGTTATGTTAAATTTCTTAAATTTTTTAATAGATAAGTGTTTATAAAATAATAACTTTAAATTTTTAAGCACAGGATTTTGTAATCTTTTTTCTATGAGCATCCATGTGTAAGGTAAAAATTTAAGATAACGATTTTTCTTATCTCTTTTGTATAAACGCACAAATATTCCTAATATTTTTAAATTTCTTTGCACTGATAAAATATCAAAGTCATTTTTTAATTTTTGAATATGATCGTTTTTAAGTTTTGACTTCTTATGATAAAAATCAAATAGTTTATTTTGTAATTGACCCGGTAATTTTATTCTTACATCGTCAATTAAAGATGCTATGTCATACAATGGATTTCCAATAATAGCATCTTGGCTATCAATTATTCCTAATTTTTTTTTATTAATCATTATATTTGAAATGTGAAAATCTCTATGTACAAAAGTATTATTTTGATAATTTAGTTTTTTATAAACTTTATTTAATTCATGCCTTAAAATTTTTTTTATATTAGTAATTTTTTTATTTTTTAGAACATATTTTAAATACCAATCAAAAAATAAATCAGACTCTTTATGAAGATTGGATAATGTGTATTTTGGTATTGTAATTTTTAGCTTTTCAAATCTATATAGTTTTTTTACTTTTATTTTTTGTATCTTTATTAATAATTTTACTACTAGTTTGTAGCTATTAAGTTTATTTTTTTTCGAAATTACGTGATCGTAGAAAGATTTTTCTCCTAAATCAGATATTTCGATCATCTCATTTTTATAATGGTTGCTTAATAATTTTGGAGCATTAATCCTATTACTATTAAGAATATTATTTATTACTGTGTATACCGCAAGATTTTTAAATTTTTCCTTTTTAGCAGAAACTATGATTGAGGTTTTATTATTTTTTTTTAATCTATAAAATTCTCTAAAAGAAGCATCTCCTGAAATTTTTTTCAATTTATATTTCATTTTCAAAATCTTTCCATTTCCCAAGCGCATAAATTTTCATTTTTCTTTCTTTGTCATTTTCTCCATATTCAAAATGAATTTCTAATTTATTAGTCAATGGTGTTTTAATTAAGTCTGGCCATTCTATAATTTTAACTGTTTTTTCATTTTCTGAAAAAATACCAAGATGATCTAATTCATTGGCTTTTTTTATCCGATAAAGATCGTAATGCATAATCTTAAGATCTTTAATTTCATATTCATAAAGTAAGTTAAATGTAGGACTCAACACTTCTGTTTCTTTGAGTCCTTTTTGATTTTGTAAGTTATTAATTAAAAATCTTGTGAATGTAGTCTTCCCTACACCGATTTCACCAATTAAAAAAATGCAATCTCCATTTTCTAATTTTTTCGAAACTGATTTAGATATTTGATTTAAATGGTCTAAAGATTTAACAATCATTAGCTACTGTTAGTAGCGATAAGTATCTGGTTTAAATGGTCCTGATGGTTTAACGCTAATATAATCGGCTTGCTCTTTTGACATTTTTGTTAATTTAGCTCCCACTTTTTCTAGATGAAGCATTGCAACTTTTTCATCAAGATGCTTGGGTAGTACATAAACTTTCTTCTCATATTTATTTGAATTATTCCATAATTCAATTTGAGCAATAACTTGATTTGTGAATGAAGCACTCATTACGAAACTAGGATGCCCTGTAGCGCATCCAAGATTTACTAATCTTCCCTCTGCTAAAAGAATAATCCTTTTTTTACTAGGCAATTCAATTTCATGAACTTGAGGTTTTATTTCGTCCCACTTATAATTTTTTAATGCTTCAACTTGAATTTCGTTGTCAAAGTGACCAATGTTACAAAGTATTGCTCTGTCTTTCATATTTCTCATATGATCTGCTGTGACTATATCTTTATTCCCTGTAGCGGTTACAACTATATCAGCGTCTTTAATAGCTTCATCCATAACAACAACTTCGTAGCCTTCCATAGCAGCTTGTAACGCACATATAGGGTCTGTCTCGGTAACCATAACCCTTGCACCTGCTTGACGTAATGAAGCTGCACTTCCTTTACCAACATCCCCAAATCCAGCTACAATGGCTACTTTACCTGACATCATAACATCGGTAGCTCTTTTTATACCGTCTACTAAACTTTCTCTACAACCATAGAGGTTGTCGAATTTAGATTTTGTAACTGAGTCATTTACATTTATAGCAGGGATTAATAATTCTTTATTAGACTCCATTTTTTTAAGTGCTAAAACTCCTGTTGTAGTTTCTTCTGAAACTCCCTTAACATCTTTTAATAAATTTTTATATTCTTTATGCATTAAGGCTGTAAGATCACCACCATCATCTAAAATCATATTTGGCTTCCAATCTTTTTTTCCTTCAATAGTTTGTTTAACACACCACCAGTACTCTTCTTCTGTCTCACCTTTCCAAGCAAATACAGGGATACCCGCTTTTGCTATTGCTGCTGCAGCGTGATCTTGTGTTGAAAAAATATTACATGAGGACCATCTAACTTCTGCTCCTAATTCCACTAAAGTTTCAATTAAAACTGCGGTTTGTATTGTCATGTGAAGACAACCTAGAATTCTTGCACCCTTTAAAGGTTTTTTGCCTTTATACTCTTTCCTCAAAGCCATAAGTCCTGGCATTTCTGTTTCTGCTAAAGAAATTTCTTTTCTGCCAAAATCTGCCTGGCTAATGTCTTTTACTTTATAATCTTGCGCCATATTGAAGGAGTTATTATCAACATAAATAAACCATAGCAAGAAATAATGTTAGGACAATTTAGGAAGTAAAACCTCAACCTGTGCTCCTTTTGCATTCAGCCTATTTGAAGCTGCGATTGTACCTTTATGTAATTGAACAATGTTTTTTACAATATTCAAGCCTAGGCCAGAATGTTTTCCAAATCTAGTAGGCCTGTTACTGTAAAAACGTTTAAATATTTTCTGAGGTGATGTTTCAGCAAAACCGGGTCCCTCATCTTTAACTGATAATAATAGATTGCTTGAAGTTTCTTCAAGACTGATTTCAATTTTTTGATTATCTTCACTAAAGGAAATAGAGTTATCTAAAAGGTTCGCGATAACCTGTTCTATTCTATTACTAATACCAAATATAAAATATCCATTTTTACTTTTAATTTTATTTATTACTCTAATCTCAATTTTTTTATTTTGGTTAATTAGATCTTGATTAAAATCTTCAACCACTCCATTAATAATTTCAACTAAATTAATCTTGCTCATTTTCTCACGAGATAAAGACGCCTCGTCTTTTAGCATTTGAGTGTAATCCGTTATTAATCTTTCTATCCGTTCAGCATCATGATTTATTATTTTAAGAAGTTTTTCACCCTCATTTTTTTCTGTAGTTTTGTCTAAAAGTTCTGAAGCGCTTTTTAAGGATGCAAGTGGATTTCTTATTTCATGAGCTAAATCATTTGAGAATGTTTCTGCTCTATTAGTTCTTTGTTGTAATTCTTTGGTCATTTCATCTATTGATTGAGTTAATTTTCCGATTTCATCGTCTCTTACAAAAACTTTGTTTATATCAATTGTTTGGTTAGATTTTTTTTTAATTCCGTCACTAAATTTTACAAGAATTCCAATTGGTTTAAGAATATATTTATTTAAAAATAAAGAAAATATTAAAATCACAATTGCAACTGCAATCATTGTTCTTATTATAAATGCTTTTCTCTCTCTTACGGCTGTAGTGATGTCATTCGCTTGTTCCGATACTACAATGTATCCAATATCGTTATTTAAAAATTTAATTTTACTTAATGTGCTTACAAAAAAATTATTTTTTTCATCGTTAGTTAATGTCATTACTTCATCATTATATTTGTTTGTAATGATATCTTTAATTTCATCTATCTCCTCTTCTTCAAGTCTCTCTTCAATTTCTGGTGTTATTGTTTCACCACCCAAAGATTCTTCAAAAATTATATCTGAGCCTGTAAAAACACTTTGATCCAAATCTAAAATATTTGTGTCACCTATAAGATTTCCAGATAAATCATAAAATTGAACACGATCTAAACTTTGAAATAAAAATCTTGTAGAAAGCAAGAAATCTCTAATTCCCTCTTTGGTGTATTCTATATTAAGTCGTTCGAGATTATCCTTGGTATTATTAATGACTATTCTATGATTTTCTGATCTTTCTTTTACTAAGGTTGGCTGGATTGCTTCAAGGTATATAATTGTGAAAAGTCCTAAAACAGAAAAAACTGTAAGGTTAATTATTAAAAACTTCTTTAGAATAGAAGCTGATTTTTTTTGTTTCATTAGCTAACATTCCATCTATACCCACTTCCATATCTAGTTTCAATTGCAGAAAACTTTTCATCAACCTTTTTAAACTTTTTTCTTATTCTTTTTACATGACTATCAATTGTTCTGTCTTCAATTTCTGTATTTTCCTTATAAGCTATATCCATTAAGTGAGCTCTTTCCTTTATAACCCCTGGTCTTTTAGCTAATTCTTTGACAATTAAAAATTCTGTAGTGGTCAGCTTATCTGGCAGAGCTTTTCCATTCCATTCGCACTCTAATTGAGCAGGGTCCAATTTTAATTTTCCGTGGCTAATTATATTTTTTGTATCATCAACAGTGTTAGTTTTTTTTCTTAATTGAACTCTTATTCTTTCTATCAAAACCTTAGTAGAAAAACCTCCAGATTTTTTAACGAAGTCATCAGCACCTAGCTTCAAACCAAGCAGTTCATCAACCTCATCATCTTTTGATGTTAAAAAGATTATTGGGATTGACATTTTTTTTTTAAGTTTTTTTAACAACTCTTCTCCATCCATCCTTGGCATTTTGATATCTAAAATTGCTAGGTCAGGTGGGTTTCTAGTTAATCCAATTAAAGCAGATTCTCCGTCGATATAAGTTTGAACTTTGAAACCTTCTCTTTCCAAAGCCATGCTTATACTTGTTAGTATATTTCTATCATCATCTACTAAAGCAATTGTTTGAGTCATATTTTTATTCTCTTAATTATGTTGTCAAAATTTAGGCGTTTAATGGGCCTCTCCCCAATTGTTTCCAGAGTTAATACTGACTTCTAAAGGTATAGAAAACATATGATGATCCGAACTTGAAACTGACGTCATTGATTCTTTTACAATTTTTTTTACTTCAATCTCATCTTTTTTTAAACACTCAAAAATAAGTTCATCGTGTATTTGTAAAAGCATTTTTGCTTTCTTTTTTTCTTCAAGAACCTTATCAATTTTAATCATTGCCAATCTAATAATATCTGCAGCAGATCCTTGTATTGGAGCATTAATTGCTGCTCTTTCCTGAAACGCTCGAACGCTAAAATTTTTATCATTAATTCCTCTTAAATGAATTCTTCTTCCAAAAATATTTGTTACAAAACCCTGCTTCCTACAAGTTTTAATTGTTGTATTCATATAATCTTTAATCTCAGGAAATTTTTTAAAATACGAATTAATGAAACTTAAAGCTTCTTCGTTTGACACCGATATTTGTTTTGCTAATCCATATTGTGTTATTCCATAAATAATTCCAAAATTAATAGCCTTTGCTTTTCGTCTAAAATCATCTGTCACTTTAGCAATCGGAACATCAAAGACTTGGCTTGCTGTTAAAGAGTGGATGTCCTGATTGTTTTTAAAAGCTTTCTTTAATTCCTTTACATCAGCCATATCAGCAAGAATTCTCATTTCTATTTGGTTGTAGTCCGCTGAAATAAGCAAATTATTTTTATCCGCTACAAATGCTTTTCTTATTTCTTTTCCATCTAAAGTTTTTATAGGAATATTTTGTAAATTTGGATCACTCGAGGCTAGCCTACCAGTATTAGTTGCTGCGAGTAAGAAGGAAGTGTGAACTCTTTTTGTTTTTTTACTTATATGATCTTGCAAAGCATCTGTGTAAGTGCTTTTTAGTTTTGAAACCTGCCGCCATTCTAAAACTAAATTAGGAAATTTATGTCCTGTTGAAGCTAAATCTTCTAAGATTTTAGCACTTGTAGCTAAACTACCTTTTTTTGTTTTTTTTAACTTAGCAATTTTTAAGTCATTATAAATAATTTCTCCAAGTTGTTTTGGTGAACCAATATTGAATTTTTTACCTGATATTTTGTAAATTTCTTTTTCAATAGTTATCAATCTTTCCTCAAATTTCTTAGAAAGTTTTTTAAGATAAGCGTCATCAACTTTTATGCCGTTCATCTCAAGCCTTGAAAGGATTTTGATCATTGGTTTTTCAAATTCCTCATAAACTCTTTCTAACTTTTCCTCAGATACTCTTTCAGATAAAACTTCATATAATCTTAAAGTTATATCTGCATCTTCAGCAGCATATTCAGTAGCAGGTTTAATATCTACGTCTGCAAAATTTAATTGTTTTTTTCCAGATCCTACTAAATCTTTATACGAAATAGTTTTATGACCAAGGTGCAATTCAGATAGAGTATCCATGTTGTGTCTATTATTTCCAGCATCTAATGTATACGAAAGTAACATCGTGTCTTCTACCGAGCTTAATTCGATGCCGTTATTTTTGAATATAATAAAATCATATTTTATATTTTGGCCAACTTTTTTTATACTTGGATCTTCTAAAATTGGTTTAAGCTTTTTTAAAACTATATCCTTTTTTAATTCTGTTTTCTCTTTATGACCCACTGGAATATAGAAAGCCTCATTGGCCTCATAACATACTGATATACCCACAAGATCCGCTTCTTGTGGATTTAGAGAAGAAGTTTCAGTATCGACCGCTATAACTGATTTTTCATCAAGTTTTTTTATTAATTCGTCAAGTTGTTTTTCTTTTGAAATAGTTTTGTAGGTCTTAGTATTTATCTTATTATTTTTTTTTACTAAAGTTTTATCTTTAAAATCTTTTTTTGTTGGCTCACCATAAAAACTAATTGCTTGGCTTAACAGTCTATTAAATTCCATGTCTCTTAAAAAATCATACAATTTATCTTTATTTATTTCTTTAATGATGAAATCTGCAGCATCATTCTTGAGTGGAACATCATCTTTTAAAGTAACTAATTGCTTGCTAATCATGGCTTTATCTTTGTTAGACAATAATGTTTCTCTTCTTTTATTCTGAGGTATTTCTGATGCCTTCTTTAATAAATTTTCTAAAGTTTTGTATTTATTAATAAGTTCTGCCGCTGTCTTAATACCAATGCCTGGTACTCCTGGTACATTATCTGAACTGTCTCCAGCAAGCGATTGCACGTCAATTACTTGGTCTGGTTTAACTCCAAATTTTTCAATTACCTCTTTCTCACCTATTACTTTACTTTTCATTGGATCAAATAATCTGACTTTATTTGATACTAGCTGCATCAAATCTTTATCTGATGAAATTACGGTGACCTTTGCACCTGCTTCTGTAATTTTTTTTGCATAAGTGGCTATAAGGTCATCTGCTTCATAATTTAAAAGTTCAATTGATGGTAAATTAAAGGCTTCAACAGATTTTCTTATATATTCAAACTGAGGAGCTAGATCATCAGGTGCTTCTGCCCTGTTTGCTTTGTAATCACTGTAAATTTCATTTCTAAAATTTTTTCTAGCTGAGTCAAATATAACAGCAAAATGTGTTGGTTTATTTTTTGAGCCATCAGATCTAGCATCCTCTAAAAGTTTAAAAAGCATTGAGCAAAATCCGCTAACAGCACCTGTTGGTAGTCCATCACTTTTTCTAGATAAAGGCGGTAACGCATAGTAAGCTCTGAAAATATAACCTGATCCATCAATGAGATAAAAATGATCTGTTTTTTTTATTGAACTCATATATACATATTACAATGAATTCTTAACTTAGATTAAATAATTATGTCTAATAGTGCTTTAACTGTTGAAAATCTTAATAAAATCTATTCCAACTCTAAAACAAAAAAAGAAACAAAAGCCATTACAGATTTAACTTTTGATGTTAGAGAGGGAGAGGTGTTCGGACTACTTGGGCCAAATGGCGCTGGCAAAACAACTTTTCTCAGTATTTTAGGAGGAACAGTAACAAAAACGTCTGGACGGGTTAATGTTTGGGGTTTCGATCTAGATAAAAATCCAAGGCAAGTAAAAGCTTCCATAGGAATTGTTCCTCAAGAGGTAAACCTAGATGCTTTTTTCAGTCCAAAACAATTGTTAGAATTACAAGCTGGCCTTTACGGAATAGCCAAACAAGACAGAATCACAGACATAATACTACAAATGGTTTCTTTGAAGGGAAAGGCTAATGCATATTCAAGAAGTTTGTCTGGTGGTATGAAAAGAAGACTTTTGATTGCGAAAGCAATGGTTCATCAACCTCCAATATTAATTTTAGATGAGCCGACAGCAGGAGTGGATGTAGAGCTTAGAAATAATCTTTGGAATAATGTAAAAAAACTTAACAGTGAGGGTGTAACAATAATTTTAACTACTCACTATCTCTTGGAAGCACAAGAAATGTGTGATCGTATAGCTATTATTGATAAAGGCAATTTAGTCGCTTTAGATACGACCGAAAAACTTTTAGAAAAAATTAAAATAAAGAAAATTAATTTTAAAGTCAGAGATGTAGATTCAAATCTACCTCTACTTATGAAAGGGATTAAATTTAAAATCATTTCAAAAAATCAAATTACTGCAACATATGAAAAAAATTCACTAAATTTTGGAGAAATAATTAATTATTTTAATCAAAACAATGTAAAAATTGAGGATATTTCTACTGACGATGGTGACTTAGAAGATGTATTTGTCCAATTAACAAAGCACTAGATTTTAATGAAAAAAATGTTTAATTAATCATATGGAATTAGTAAAAAATTTAAAACAATCAAAATTGACAAAATACGTATTCTTTGCTCTTTTAGGGAGCATAACGCTGGCTATATCGTCAAAAATTAAGATTCCATTCTACCCTGTGCCAATGACAATGCAAACATTAGTAATTTTAATGATAGGAATAAGTTTTGGGTGGAAACTGGGATTGGCAACTGTTTCTTTATATTTATTTGAGGGAATGATTGGATTACCTGTCTTTTCTGGAACTCCAGAAAAAGGAATAGGATTAATTTACTTTACTGGTCCTACGATGGGTTATCTTTTAGGTTTTCTGGTAGCAGTTTATATTTCTGGTAAGTTTGTTTACGACAATAATTTACTGAAAAACTTTTTAAAACTTTTATTAGCTACAAGCTTTATTTATATTTTAGGTATTGCTTGGCTAGGAAATTTAATCGGCTGGGACAAACCTATTTTTCAGTTAGGGGCACAACCATTCTTACTTGCTGAACTATTTAAAATTCTTATTGCTACCTTTGCAATTAATCAAATCAAAAAAATAAGGAAATTATTTTAATTTTATCTTGGAGATCTCTTTGAGAGTATTCTTTGAAGAGTTCTTCTATGCATTTTTAATCTTCGAGCTGTCTCTGAAACGTTTCTGTTACATAATTCAAAAACTCTATGTATGTGTTCCCATTTTACTCGATCAGCCGACATTGGGTTTTCTGGAGGCTTAGCTTTTGACTCGGGTGAAGCTAACAGCGCTGACTCAACGTCGTCTGCATCCACTGGTTTTGCTATATAATCAATCGCTCCTGCTTTAACAGCTGCTACTGCTGTAGGAAGATTCCCGTATCCCGTTAACATTACGATTCTGCTATCTTTTTTCATTTTGGATAGCTCTTTCACTACATCAAGACCATTTCCATCTTCTAGCCTAAGATCAACACATGCGAAGCTTGGGGGAGTAGATTTTACTATATTAAGCCCTTCAGCCACCGTTTTTGCCTCTTTTACTATAAATCCCTTCTTTTCCATTGCTCTAGCTAAGCGGCCCCTTAATGGGTCGTCATCGTCTAAAATAAGCAAGGTTTTATCAGCAAAGTCTGCCAATTTAAGCTGCTCTGGTAAATTTTTTTGTGCTCTCATTGCTATTAATATGGGTACGAACACTGTGAATACAACAGCTCAAAGAGGGTATTTTTTTCTTTACACAGAGTCAAAAAGACCTTAAACGCGGAATTAATAAGGTTTTTTTTACTAAATTTTTTAAAAAACCTTTGTGTAAACTAACGAGGGACACATGAAATGGGAAAATTTAAATCAGTTAACGAACTAGTTAACTCATTAAAACCAGATTACCCCGTATATTGTATACGGCCAAGCGAGATAAAAAAGTCCGTAAATTTTTTTAGAGAAAATTTTCCAGGAAAGATTCTTTATGCGGTAAAAACAAACCCCAACGAAAAAATTATTAAGCAAATAATTGCTAATGGAATAAACGAGTTTGATGTAGCTTCGTTAAGTGAAATTAAATTAATAAAAAAAATTTACCCAGAAGCAAAACTTCATTATATGCACACTGTTAAAAGTAAAGAAAGTATAGTTTCAGCATACAGTGAATATAATGTAAAAAGTTTTTCATTAGATAGTAAAGATGAATTAAGAAAAATTTTAGAAGCAACTAATCAAGCAAAAGATTTAGAACTATTCGTAAGAATAGCAATTTCTAATGAGCATGCAGAAATTGATTTGTCTAGAAAATTTGGAGCCCTTCCATCGGAAGCTCTCGGACTTGTAAGGCTGTGTAAACAACACGCTAAAAAATTAGGAATAAGTTTTCATGTAGGCTCCCAGTGCATGCATAAGGTTTCTTATTCAAAAGGAATAAAAGAAATTGGCAGTATAATTAAAAAAACAAAAATACTTCCTGATACGATTAATGTTGGGGGAGGCTTTCCTTCAATTTATCCAGATTTAAATCCTGAACCTTTAATAAATTATATGCAGGAAATTAAAAAAGAACTTAGTAATCTAAAATTAAATAAACTACCTGAAATTATATGTGAACCTGGAAGAGCTATTGTTGCTGAAAGTGGTTCTACAATTGTAAAAGTTATTTTAAGAAAAAAAAATAATCTTTATATTAATGATGGAACTTATGGATCTCTTTTTGATGCAGGAGGACCAAACTTTGTCTTTCCATCAAAAATGATTGCCGAAGGAAGAGTTCAATCAAAAAAACTTACAGCATTTAGTTTTTTTGGACCAACCTGCGACGGCTTAGATTATATGAAAGGACCATTTGTGTTACCTAACAATATCAAAGAGGGTGATTATATAGAACTTGGACAATTAGGAGCTTACAGCTTAACATTCAGAACAAATTTCAATGGATTTTATTCAAATGAAATTCATGAACTAAGTGACAAACCAATTATGTCCATGTACGATGATCTTGATAAAAAAGTTGGATCATTAGTGGCTTAATGGAAAAAAAAAATAGTCCAAAAATTGGACATAATAAAAAATCTCTTCTCAACTCTCCAGTAGAGCATATAGATATAAAATCGTTTGATGCACGTAAAATTATTGAAGGCATGAGTAAAATGTCTTTTACTTCAAGAGATACTGCGAGAGCAGCAGCAATTTATAATGAGATGTTAGCTGAAAAGGATTGTTCGATATTTTTAACTTTAGCTGGTTCTACATCTGCTGGAGGTTGTATGGACCTTTACACAGATTTGGTTAAATATAATATGGTAGATGCCATAGTGGCGACAGGTGCATCCATTATTGACATGGATTTCTTTGAAGCATTGGGTTTTAAACATTATCAAGGATCTCAATTTGAAGATGATACAAAACTAAGAAAAAATTATATTGATAGAATTTATGACACTTATATTGATGAAGAGGAATTACAAGCTTGTGATCAAACAATATGTGATGTGGCTAATTCACTAAAACCAAAAGCCTACACATCAAGAGAGTTTATCAAAGAATTAGGTAAATATTTAAAAAGTAATTCCAAAAAAAAGGGGTCAATAATTGAGACAGCCTATGATGAAAATGTTCCAATATTTTGCCCTGCATTTACTGATAGCTCTGCAGGCTTTGGTTTAGTAATGCACCAAGAACAAAATCCAGATAAACATATAACTATAGACTCTATAAGGGAGTTTAGAGAATTAACAGAAATCAAATTACAGTCTAAACAATCAGGATTATTAATGATAGGTGGTGGGGTACCTAAAAACTTTATACAAGACACGGTGGTATGTGCTGAACTTTTAGGAAAAAAGGTTGATATGCATAAATATGCTATACAAATTACTGTAGCTGATACTCGTGATGGAGCGTGCAGCAGTTCCACCCTTAAGGAAGCAAGTTCTTGGGGGAAAGTTGATATTACAAAAGAACAAATGGTTTTTGCAGAGGCAACAAGTGTGTTACCTTTAATTGCAAGTGATGCTTATCACCGAGAAAATTGGAAAAAAAGAGATAAAAAAAATTTCTCTAATATTTTTAAATCATAAATGAAATACCTTAGTCCAAAAAAAGGTTTTCTAGGCATTGATGCTGAACAAAACGAATCTCATCAAGTAATTGTAGTTCCATTTGGTCTTGAAAAAACAGTAAGCTATGGGGGAGGCACAAAAAATGGACCTAAAGAAATTATAAAAGCATCCCACCAGGTAGAGCTGTTCGACGAGGAACTTAATAAAGAGCCTTATAAAGAAATAGGAATAAAAACATTAAAACCTTTTTCTATAAAAAATAAAATAAGAAATGCTCTAGACCAACTATCAAAGATAAATGAAGATATTTTATCTGATGGTAAATTTCCTCTAGTTTTTGGCGGCGAGCACTCTATTACCCCTGGTTCAATCAAACCATTTACTAAAAAATATGATGAAATAACTCTCTTGCATTTTGATGCGCATGCTGACCTGAGAGAAAGTTATCATGGTGAAAAATTTTCTCATGCTTCAGCTATAAAAAGGTGTTTAGATCACAAAAATTTAAAAGTTGTTTCATTTGGTATTAGAAATTTATCTAAAGAAGAAATGGATTTTTATAATCATAATAAAGACAGAATTAAAATATTTTGGGGAAAAGATAAGCAAACTTGGGATTTGTCTATGCTGGATAAATTTTTTAAAAATAAAAATGTTTATATTACTTTTGACGTAGATGGATTTGATGCAAGTATAATGCCTGCGACTGGTACACCAGAACCTGGAGGCATGCTCTGGGAAGATGTTTTGCCTATAATAAAAAAAGTTTGTCAGATTTCAAATATAGTTGGAGCTGATATCAACGAACTAGCACCGATTAAAAATTTCGACTCTTATAATTTTCTTGTCGCTAAATTAGCTTATAAGATTATTTCATACTCTTTTGAATTTAAAAATTAATTAATTTTTTAGTTTCCCAATTAATAATTATTAAGGCGCCACCTAAACCATTGTTTTTTTTAAATGATAATTTTGCACCTTGTCTTTCTAAAAGTGTTTTTCCTAGAAATGTGCCAAGACCCAATCCTGAGTTTAGATTTAATTCTGTAGATTTAGATTTGATATAAGGTTCGCCGATCTTATCTATAACATCATCTGGTATTCCGGGTCCGTCATCATTTATTTTAATTTCTATTTTTTGTGAGTCACTTTTTAAATAGATTATAACTTTACTTTTTGAAAATTTTATAGCATTTCCGATGAAATTTCTTAACCCGTAAATAATTTCTGGAGTTCTCTCAATGTTTATTTTATTATTATCTTCTTCTAAGTCTAAATCTATTTCTTTTGAAGATGTTTCTTTAAATGAGTTTATTATTTCTTCAAGAAGGTCTTCAAATTTTATTGAACTTAAGAATACATCTTCTTTAATTTGCTTTTTAGATATTTGCTTTAATATTTCGCTACATCTTTTAGTTTGACTTATAAGTAAGTCTATATCCTTAGAAATTTCTTTATCAGATCCAATTTCTTTTTTTAATTCTTTTGCTACTACGCTAATAGTGGCTAATGGAGTGCCTAAAGAATGCGCTGCCGCTGCAGCTTGTCCTCCTAATGACTCGAGTTCGTACTCTTTTGATATGACTTCTTGTAATTTGTTTAATGCTTCTGATCTTTTTTTGGTTTCTCCAGCAAATCTAATACCAAAATAACTTAAAAAAATTAAACCAATAAAAATTGAAATTACAATGCCTGTTTTATAAAAATTTGGAAAATGAAGTAAATTCATTTCTTCGCCTGGAAGTGGTAAATGAAAAAATGAAATAGTTAAAAGTAGTAAAGAGGTGATCACACCTAAAATTATAGTTGTACCCATGCTTAGAAATGTTGAGGAAACAATTGCAGGTATAATAAGCAAGAAGCAAAAAGGGTTAAATATCCCACCTGTTAAATAGAGTAAAATACTTAATTGTATTAAATCAAAGACTAAAAATATTGCTGCATAGAAATCTTTAAGCTGATTAATCTTGATTCCAAATTGAAGATAAAGATTAGTTATTAAACCAATAAAAATAATTATGTAACTTAATTTAATTGGAAAAGGTAAGCCCAAATAGAAAAAAACTATATTAATTGCTAAAAACTGCCCAAAAATGGCGATATATCTCAAAAATGTAAGAGTATTTTTATCTAAATTAAGGTTCTCTTTTGTTCTAAAGAGAGTTGAAAAATTCATAATCACGCTAAATGTCTAGATTAGTAACATCTAGAGCATTATTGGTAATGAAATCTTTTCTTGGAGCAACCTCGTCACCCATCAAAACTTTAATCATCTTCTGATCCTCTTTTGACTTATCTTTAGTTCCTTTAGAATATTGAACTTTAAGCATTGTCCTGTTTTCTGGATTTAAAGTTGTTTCCCAAAGCTCCTCTGGATTCATTTCTCCTAATCCTTTAAATCGTTGAATTGATAATTTTTCTCTTTGTTCTTGAATAAGTTTTTTATACTCGGAGGAACCTTTTTTTATTTTTTTGTTAAGATTTCCAGTCTCAAGAATATAATCTTCTAAAGCTTTTTCATCCTTAATATAAATACTTTTATTAGCTTTTGTAATTTTGAATAAAGGCGGTTGTGCAAGATAAACATGTCCATTTTCAATTAACTGATTGAATGGATTGTTATTGAAAAATGTCAGCAAAAGAGTTCTGATATGTGATCCGTCAACATCGGCGTCAGTCATAATTACAATCTTGTCATATCTTAAATTTTCAATATTAAAATCTTTTGACCCTGTCCCTAGTGCATTTATTAACGTCACAATCTCATTTGAGGACATCATTTTTGATAATGCTTTTGTAGACTGATCTTCACCATTTGGCTTTCCGTTAACATATGTATTTAAAATTTTACCTCTAAGTGGCAACACAGCTTGAAATTCTCTCAATCTTCCTTGCTTAGCAGATCCACCAGCTGAGTCACCCTCGACAATAAATAATTCTGTTCCCTCTCTTTTCTGTATTTGACAATCCGCCAGTTTCCCAGGTAATCCAGAGAGTTCAAATGTGCCTTTTCTTCTTACGCTGTCTCTTGCTTTTCTTGCTACATCTCTTGCCATTGCAGCTTGCGTAATTTTTTCTAAAACCGTTCTAGCAATTGAAGGATTTTGATCAAACCACGTAGAAACTCTTTCGCTTACAATGTGTTCAACTATATTTCTAATCTCAGATGAAACTAACTTGTCTTTTGTTTGAGAGGAAAACTTAGGATCTGGCATTTTAATCGATAGCACGGCAGTTAAACCCTCTTTAATGTCCTCTCCTGAAAGAGTAATTTTATTCTTTTTATTATTTCTATCTGCAAAGTATTTATTGATTACTCTTGTTAAAGCGGTTCTAAAACCGAGTAAGTGTGTACCGCCATCTTTTTGCGGTACATTATTTGTAAATGGTAAGACTTCCTCAGAATAACCAGCATTCCATTCAAAAGAACATTCAACAATTACATCATTTTTACTTGCAGTAACGTACACAGGTTTTTTAAAAACTTCTTTTTCATTTTTGTTAACTAGTATTGGTTTTTTATTATTAATATATTTAACAAACTCTACGATACCCCCATCATATTTATGTAAAAATTCTTTAGTTTTTTTCGACGTTTTATCAATTAATTTAATCGATACACCTTTATTTAAAAAAGCTAGCTCCCTAATTCTTTTTTCTAATACAACTGTGCTAAATTTTATTGAGGAGAAAATTTTTTTTGAGGGTAGAAAAGTAATTTTGGTTCCCTTTTTTTTTGTTTTACCAACTTTTTTGAGCGGTTTAATTGATGTACCGTCTTGAAAATTTATTTCATATTCATTTCCGCCCCTATAAATACTCAAATCTAATTTTTCCGACAATGCATTCACAACAGAAACGCCGACACCATGTAAACCACCAGAAACTTTATAGGAATCATGATCAAATTTTCCCCCTGCGTGTAATTGTGTCATTATTACCTCTGCAGCTGACATTTTCTCGCCCTTATGCATGTCAACTGGAATACCTCGCCCATCATCTTCGACGGTTACTGTATTCTCAGCATTAACAGTTATTGTAATATTATTACAATGACCTGCTAGGGCCTCATCAATAGAATTATCCACAACCTCAAAAACCATGTGATGAAGGCCGGAACCATCATCGGTATCCCCGATGTACATTCCTGGTCTTTTTCTTACAGCGTCAAGACCTTTTAAAACTTTTATTGAGTCAGCACCATAAGTTGATGTTTTTTTTAATTCAGAATTTTTAGACATTTTTTTGAATAATTACTTATATCATTTTTTTTAGAGAATTTAAAATGACGCTTGACCAAAATGACTTAAAACTATTTAGTATCAACAGTTATAGGGCTTAAAAATAAAAATTTTTTGTAATTCGTAGAATCTAGATTTTCATCGGCATAATAACATAGTAACTATTCTTGTCAGAGTTATCTTCTATGAGAACTGGTGAAACTGAATCTTTTAAATTTATTTTTAAATTTTTATCTTCAACTTCAGATGCTATATCTATTAAATACTTTGAATTAAAACTTATATTTAAACTACCTGAGTTGAATTCAGCTTTTATTTTTTCATTTCCGTCACCAGAATTTGCACTATTTACTGAGAGCTGAACGTTCTCTTTATTTATAACTAATTTTACACCCTCTTTTCTATCTAGGGACACACTAGCAACTCTTTCTATTGAATTAATAAAATCCTTAGATGATACAATAAGAGTTTTATCATTATTAGTAGGTACTACTTTCTTGTAATCTGGGAATTTTCCATCAATTACTTTTGATATTAATTTCATATTACCTAGTGTAAATTTAATCTTATTATCGCTTGTATGCATTAATAATTGATCAGATGTTTCTGTTAGCAATGTACATAATTGAAATACAGTTTTTCTTGGTAATATAAGTGATGTAAAGTCTGTTGAATTTTCTATTTCCAAACTACTTGAGGAAAGCCTGTGACTGTCGGTAGCTACGCCCGTTAAAAAGTTTCTTCCGTTTGCTTCAGAAAGGTGAAGAAATATACCATTTAGATAATGCCTTGTGTCGTCATTAGATATAGAAATCTTCGTTTTATTTAAAAGTTTTAAAAATCTATTATTGTTTAAAGATATTTCTTGTCCATCAAATTCATCTACAAATGTTGGAAAGTTATCCGTAGGAAGGCATAATAGATTGAAATCAGCACTCTCGCTTTTCAAACTAAGTTTATTTTCTGATTTAAGTTCAAAATTTAATTCAGAGTCCGATGAAATTTTTCTTAAAATATCATAGAGTATTGCAGCAGAGGTAGTAGTACTACCCTCACTAATTATTTTAACATTTTTTATTTCATCATAAAATATAATATCTAGATCAGTTGCAACAATTGACAATTTTTTGTCTTTAAGCTGCAATAACACATTGGATAATATCGGAAGAGTATTTTTTTTTTCAACAACACCTTGAACGAAATTTAAAGACTTTAATAAAACATCTCTTTTAACAACAAATTGCATTTAATTAGTGTTCTAATAATAAAATTTTGATCTGACTGATATTTTTTTTCATTTCATCATCTTGTTCGGATAATCTAGAAATAGTTTTTACTGCATGAATTACTGTTGTGTGATCGCGATTAGCGAATCTTCTTCCTATTTCTGGTAAAGATCTTGTTGTCATTTTTTTTGCTAAATACATTGCAATTTGCCTAGGTCTTGCTAATGGTCTAGATCTCCTTTGAGAAAGCATTTCGCTTAAAGCAATATTAAAATAATTTGATACCACATTCTGAATTTTATCGACTGTTATTACTCTTATTTGATTAAAAACATCCTTAAGAATATTTTTACATTCATTTATAGTTAGATCTTTATTGTGCACTCTGCTGAAAGCTATAACTCTATTTAACACTCCTATTAGTTCTCTTATATTAGTTTTGCTTTCGTTAGCTATGTAGCCTATCACTTCATCACTTAAATTAATATTTTCTTTAAATTGATTTTGAATTTCTTCAATTTTCTTCTTGATGATTTTCATTTTCAACTCTATGTCGGGTGTATCAATGTCGACCACCAGCCCTCCAGATAATCTAGATTTTATTCTATCTTGGACCCTATCTAACTTCATGGGTGCTCGATCAGACGAGATTATGATTTGAGATCCTTTATCCATAAGACTATTAAATGTGTGGAAAAATTCTTCCTGTAAGCTTTCTTTGCCGCTTAAAAATTGAATATCATCTATAATGAATACTGAAGATTTCCTAAAGAAATCTTTAAAATTTACCATATCATTCTTTTTTATTGATTTGATGAAATGGTACATAAATCTCTCTGCTGAGATAAACATTACATTATTTTGGCTTTGAAGTTCCAGTCCGATTGCATTTAGAAGATGAGTTTTTCCTAATCCTACGCCACCGCAAATATATAAGGGGTTGTACCGAGAAATATGTTCACAAACTTTTTTTGAATAAGATAATGCAATATCATTACTTTTACCTTTAATAAAGCTATCAAAATTTAAGTTCGGGTTTAATCGATTATAATTTAATATCGAATCCTTTATTTCAGTAACTTTATTAAGCTCATCTATTTTTAGATACTCAGGATTTTGCTTATTTTCCTCAATTATTTTAAATTCAATTCTATTAAGACTTAATTTATAGCTTTTTACTTGTTCGAGAATTTTATCAAGATATCTTGATACGATCCAATCTCTAAAGAAACGAGTTGGCACCCCTAGTATAAGGTAGTCATTGTACTCCTTTACTAATGAAATCTTTTGTAACCAACTATTATAAATTTCAGTACCAAATGTTTTTTTGAATGAGTTTTGAATCTCTTCCCAATTTAGAGTTTTTTCTTCTTCAGAAATAAATGTATTTTGATGTTTTGTAATATTTTTATCCATTTAGATTTTTCTTAAAGAGAATCCTTTAAACTCCTTTTATAAAATATTTGCAACTACGTAGAGGTTGTAATCCAAAAAAAATTTAAAAATGGTTGTAAGATAATCGTCCTGATAGAATTGAAAATTAATTTGCAACTCACTAAGCTAAGTTTCAATATTTTGTTCTATGATACTAAATGTAGTTTGAAATTTTTACTAGGATCAACTTTAAATTGATTATTTAGATGAAATTTTTTTTGACACTCTAGAAATTTTTCTTGCAGCTGTATTTTTACTAACTATACCTGACTTAGCAACCTGCATTAGAATCGATTGAAATTTTGAGAAATATTTTTTTGCTTTATCTTTTTCTTTGCTTTTTAACAAATTGTCCATTTGTTTTACAGCATTTTTGTATTTACTTTTCCTTATTCTGTTTACCTGAGTTTGTTTTTTAACTCTTCTAACGCGTCTGATCGCTGATTTAGTATTAGGCATATTTCAACGATTTATATATATGTGCAATTTATTACGGTCAACTTTATTATTTTTGACATTTAACGCAATAAAATGTTGATCGATTAGATATTACAATTTTAATAATTTCACCTCTGCAATTTCTTTTAATACATTCTTCTCCTTTTTTACTGTAAACACCAAAATATTGTTGAAATGAACCTTTTTTTCCACTGCTACTAGAAAAATCTCTTATAGAGGAACCTCCTAATATTATAGCTTTTTTTATTAGTTTTTTAGTTAACTTAATAATTTTTTTTATTTCATCGTCAGAAAGTTTTACAATTTTTTTATTAGGTTTTATACCGCTAAAAAACAGAATTTCATTTACATAAATATTACCAAGACCGGAAATAAATTTTTGATCCATAAGTAAATCTTTTATAGTTCTTTTTTTTCTAATTATATAATTCTTAAAATATCTTTTATTAAATTGAGCGCTTAAAGGTTCTGGTCCTAAATATTTAAGGTGGGGATTTTGTTTTAAATCTTTTAGATTAGTAATTTTTATAAAACCAAATTTTCTTATATCATTATAAATTAATTTTTGATTATTTGATAAATTAAAGATTATGCGATCGTGCTTTTTGTCTTTTTCATAATTAATATTATAGTAAAAGCTTGTTTTATATTTTGTTTTTTTTCGATTGATAAAAAAAAATTTTCCCGTCATACCTAAATGAACCAGCATTATTACGTCGCTATTAAAAAAAAATAATAAATATTTAGATCTTCTTAAAATTTTTTTAAACTTTAACCCGATGATTTTTTTGATTTGGTTTCTGTCGACTCTGTATCTTAATCTTCCATCATTAATTTTGATTGCTTTTACAATTGAGTTTTGTATTTTAGTAATTAAGGACCTTTTAACAACTTCAACTTCTGGTAATTCTGGCATATAATTAAATTATGATAAACAATATTCAAGATAAAACAAAATTAGTCAATTCTGTTTTTTCGAAAGTTTACAATAAATATGATTTAATGAATGACGTCATGTCTTTTGGTATACATCGTATTTGGAAAAATAAATTCATCGACTGGATGAATCCCTCTAGCAATTCTTCGTTGATCGATGTTGCGTCTGGTACAGGGGATATAGCAAAGCTCTTTTCACTTAGAAATAAAAATTTATCAGCAATAACCTGTGTTGAACCAAATGAAGGTATGTTTAAAAAAGGAAAGGACAATCTTATTAATTTTAAGAATATAAAGTGGATAAAATCCAAGGCTGAAATTTTACCTGTTGAAGATAATAAGTACGACTTTTATTCTATTAGCTATGGTATAAGAAATGTCTCTGATATTAACAAAACTCTTAATGAAGCTTATAGAGTTTTAAAACCAGGTGGTCGATTTATGTGCTTAGAATTTTCAAAAATTGACAATGAATTATTAAATTTTTTATATAAAAATTATTCAAAAGTGATACCTGCTCTAGGTAAATATATTGTAGGATCTTCGAAACCTTACGAATATTTAATTAACAGCATAGATAGCTTTTATAATCAAGAACAGCTTTTAAAGTTAATAAGTAAACACGGGTTTGCTCATGTAGAGTACAGAAATCTTTCAAATGGTATTTCAGCTATACATTCCGGATGGAAAATTTAAATGCTAAAAAGAGTTTTTAAATTATTTCAAATTGCTAGAAAACTTTCTACATCAGGAGCTATTGACACAATTAATCAAGTGCACCAAATACCACTATCAATAAATTTATTTTTTAGTTTGATTTCTATTGGTTCGAGAAATACTAGTTTACGAAATAACAATCCTGGTCAAAATCTTTGTGAAGCGCTCCAAGGTATGGGGACTACATTTATAAAGCTTGGACAATTTTTAGCCACTCGGCCAGACATAATTGGTGAAGAAATGGCAAAAGATTTGGAAAAACTTCAAGATAAAGTTCCAGCCTTTGAACTTTATGAGGCAAAGAAAGTGATTAAAAAAGAAATTGGTGAGATGCAATACCAAAATATTATTGAAATTGGTGAGCCAATAGCGGCAGCATCTATTGCCCAGGTTCATTTCGCTAAAATTAAAAATGAAAATCAAGAAAAACAGGTAGCAATAAAAATCTTGCGGCCAGACATAGAGCAATTATTTAATGAGGAGTTGGATGCTCTTATGTTATTTGCATATATTGTTGAAAATACAATTTCAAAAGCTAAAAGATTAAAGCTAGTTGAAGTCGTGCATCTTTTAAGAGAAATTACCAATATTGAAATGGATCTAAGATTTGAAGCAGCTGCTGCTAACGAACTATACGAAAACACTAAACTAGACAAAGGATTTAATGTACCCAAAATCTACTGGAATTATACAACAAAGAAAATATTAACATTAGATAAAGTTAACGGTGTTTCAATTAGAGAACAAGGTAAATTAGAGGAGCAAGGTATAAATTTAAAACATTTAGCAGAAAATTTAATTCAGCATTTTTTAAAACAAGCAGTTAGAGATGGTTTTTTCCACGGTGATATGCATCAAGGAAATTTGTTTGTAGATCCAAAAGGTAATATTGTTCCTGTTGATTTCGGAATTATGGGCAGACTAGATAAAAATAATAGAAAGTTTTTAGCTGAAATTTTATACGGGTTCATACAGAGAGATTATGTCAAGGTTGCTGAAGTTCATTTTCAAGCAGGATTGGTACCTCAAAATGCCTCTAAAGATGAATTTGCTCAAGCATTAAGGTCTGTGGGTGAGCCGATTTTTGGTCAATCTATCAAAGATATCTCTGGTGGAAATTTACTCGCTCAACTCTTTGAGATTACAGAGAAATTTAATATGGCTACCCAACCACCATTATTGTTACTTCAAAAAACAATGGTTGTTGTGGAGGGAGTTGCTAGAAAATTATATCCGGAGACAAATATTTGGGAAGTGTCTAAACCAGTTTTGGAAGATTGGCTAAAAAATTTAAAAAGTCCTAAATCTACAATTAATACAGCTTTAAATACATCTGCTGAAATATTGAAAAGGATACCTGATTTTCCAGGTTTGATGGATAAGGCTGAATATGCATTAAAACTTGTAGCTGAAGGGAAGTTAAATTTAGGCATAAACAACAAAAATTTAGAAATGGAACAGATGAAACTAAAAAATTTTAGAAATAATGTTGTAATAAGTTTATTTGGTATTGTAATTGTCTTCTTGTTAGTATTTTAATCTAAGAAAATGACGTTAAAAAATAAAAAGATTTTAATAATTATAGGTGGTGGTATAGCTGCCTATAAATCGCTAGATTTAATTAGATTATTAAAGAAAAATCATATGGAGGTAAAAACTATTCTAACAAAAAGTGGAAGAGAATTTGTTACACCTTTGTCTTTATCTACATTAACTAAGTCAAAAACATTTGAAAATATGTTTGATAGCGACTCAGAAGCAGAAATAGATCACATATCTCTCTCTAGATGGGCCGATATCATTTTGGTATTACCAACTACTGCCAATTTTATGAGCAAACTATCATTAGGAAAAGCTGACGACTTAGCTACGACTGTTTTATTGGCTGCAGACAAAGATATTATTTTAGTGCCAGCTATGAATGTCAGAATGTGGTTGCATAAAGCAACTCAGTCGAACCTAAAAATTTTACAAGATTTTGGTTATTTATTTATAGGTCCTGAAAAAGGTGAAATGGCATGCGGAGAGTTTGGTGAAGGAAAAATGTCAAGCCCAAGACAAATTTTTGTATATTTGAAAAATTATTTTGATAAGAAGAATATTGTAAAAAAGAAAAATCTTAAAGCTTTAGTAACTGCAGGTCCTACGAGAGAATATATTGATCCAATACGATATATTTCAAATGAATCTAGTGGTAAACAAGGTTATGAAATTGCTATAGCGCTTAATAAGCTTGGTTTAAAAACAACATTAATAACTGGTCCATCTAAGCTAGCCTCTCCGAGAGGTGTCAAAGTTAAAAAAATAATATCAGCTGATGAAATGTTAGTTGAGGTAAAAAAAACTTTGCCTGTTGATTTAGCTATATGTACAGCAGCTGTTGTTGATTTCAAGCCTATTGAAAAGAGTAAAAATAAAATTAAAAAAGATAAATTAAATTTTAAATCAATAAATTTTATTAAGAATAATGATATTTTAAATTTTTTATCTAAAAATAACAAAAATAGACCCCAAATAGTTGCTGGTTTTTCTGCAGAAACTGAAAGTGTAATAAAAAATTCTACAAAAAAAATGAAAAACAAGAATTGTGATGTGATTTTTGCTAATGATGTCTCTAAAAAAGAAATTGGTTTTAATTCCGACTTTAATAAAGTATCGATGATAGATCAAAAAGGAAATATAAAAATATTACCAAAAAATAAAAAAAGTTATATTGCCAATAAAATTGCTCAAATTTTATTAGACAAATTAATTGATGACAGAAATATTAATTAAGAGATTGTCAAAAGATGTGACTTTACCTAAATATGAGACAGAGGATTCATCGGGCCTAGACTTAGCAGCTAATACAGATAAGCAGATTAAGATTTTACCGGGAAAATCTGAAATTATTCCTACAGGATTAGCTGTTGCAATACCAAAAAATTTTGAAATTCAAATTAGGCCTAGATCAGGATTAGCAGCAAAGAGTCAAATAAGTGTATTAAATACCCCAGGGACAATTGACGCTGATTACAGGGGTGAGCTTAAAGTAATATTAATTAATTTAAGTGATAAAGTTTTTGTTGTTAAAAAAGGATTGCGGATTGCTCAAATGGTATTATGTCCAGTCGTAAAAGCAAAATTAAAAGAGGTGACAGAGTTAGAAAACACAGAACGCGGTTCTAGTGGATTTGGGTCTACGGGAATTAAATAATTAATGGTATTAGATCTTAAAGAATTTAAAAGATTTGAAAAACAAATTATTTTAAAAAAAGTTGGTATATCTGGTCAAAAAAAGATTAAAAGGGCAAAAGTTTTGATTATAGGAATGGGTGGATTAGGTTGTCCATTACTCACATATTTAGCTTCTTCGGGGGTCAACAATATTGGAATAGTAGATCATGATAAGATAGAATTGGGAAATTTAAACAGACAAATTTTATTTAGTACTTCTGATCTTGGTAAATATAAAGTTAATCAAGCAAAAGTAAAAATTAAAAAAATTTATAATCAAGTAAAAATAAAGACTCTCAAAATTAAAATTACAAAAAAGAATATCAAAGCAATTTTAAAGGGATACGATATTGTATGCGATGGTACAGATAATTTTAATACAAGATTATTAATCAATGATTATTGTAAAAAAAATAAGAAAACCTTAATTTCAGCTGCGATAAATAAGTTTGATGGACATCTTTTTAAATTTAACTTTAAAAAGAAAATACCGTGTTTTAGGTGTTTCATGCCACAACAGCCTATTCAAGAGATGAATTGTGATGTGGAAGGAATTTTTCCTCCAGTTGCTGGTATATTAGGTTCTCTCCAAGCGAATGAAGTATTAAAAACCATTTTAGATCTGAAAGATGATCTTAATGGTAATATTTTAATTTTTGACTCACTTAAAATGAATATAAGAAAATCTAAAATACAGATTAATCCAAATTGCAAAAATATATGCAAAAATTAATTATCTTTTTAATAATTTTTTTTAACTTTGGAAACCTATTCTCAAATGAAGAGTATTTTTTAACTTTAAGAAATGAGAAGGTTAACCTACGTCAAGGTCCCTCATTTGATTATCCAGTTAAAATTTTTTATAAAAAAAAATATCTTCCGGTGCTAATCCAAGACAGTTCTAATAATTTTAGAAAAGTTAGGGATCACGAAAATAATTCTGGTTGGATACATATTTCACAATTATCCAAAAAAAAAGCAGCGATTGTTATTGAGGATGAGTTAATTATGTTTGGTAATCCGACAGTATATTCTAATCCAATTGCTCTTCTCAAGAAAGGTAAACTTGTTAAGATAAAAAAATGCAATGATGAGTGGTGTAAAGCTATTTCTGAAGATTTTAAAGGTTGGGTAAAAAAAAATAGCTTATGGGGTTTATTATGAATTTATTTTTTATATTTCGCTGTCCAAATTTTATCAAGGACGAAGTACCAGACTGCATTTGCTAAAGGCTCAACAATCGCGTCGGTAAGAGCTATCATAAAGGAAACATCTGCGACCAACATTAAAACGGTAATGGCAATAGCAAAGTGACCGATAGTGTAAATTATCGTTCTTAATATCGATCCTTTGTTACTTTCGTAAATATTTTTTGTGGCTGAAAAGATTCCGTGTGTAAATTCTGTCATTTAATTAAATGGGTTTTCTAATACACAAGCAACTAAGTGTATTCTATTTTGCTCCCCTCCGTTAAAAAAGTTATGGTATTTTGTATTATTTGTAATTGTGACAGTTCCATCTGCAGGCATATGTTTGCTTACATCCTCGATGACCATCCTGCAGCCTTTGTTTGTAATAATTGGAATATGAAGTCTTGGTTCTGGATCTCTATGCCAACTCAAAGTAGATCTAGGTTCTTTTAAAAGTATTCGTACTCTCCCTAATTTAAAATTTTTTCTCAAAATATTAAAAACTTCTTCAAAGTAAGTACCTTTAAATTCTTGAACCAACTCTGTATATTTTGATTCATCTATGGGCTTGTCTCTTTTAGCTTCTTTGCCAGTTTCATCGGGGATTGTCCAATAAGTACCTCTAACATTATGTCCTTCTATGGATGAATTGTCGCCAGGTATTTGATTAAGAGGTATTGCAGCAAAATTTTTAATGCCTAAAGTATTGAAATTTTTAAGCTTTAAAATTTTATCCAAGTCGAATCTTAATTTATTAACGTCAAATTTAAGATTCGGAATGGTATAGAAATCTTTAAAAAGATTATTATTTATTTTTTCAGCATTTTTTTCTAATTCAACACTTTTCATATTAGTTCAATTTCATTAAGTTCGGTCTATCCGCATTCATTATCTTAGTCCATACAGATACAAAGTCTTTAACAAATTTATCCTTATTATCATCTTGAGCATATACCTCAGCATATGATCTTAAAATTGAATTAGAACCAAATACTAGATCTGCTCTAGATGCTGTATATTTTACTTTATTAGTTTTACGGTCAATAATATCGTAAGAATTTTTACCAGTAGGTTTCCATATATATTTCATATCAACTAAATTTAAAAAGAAATCGTTTGTTAAAGCACCTACTTTTTCTGTTAACACGCCTTTATCTTTTGCTGACTCATGATTTGTTCCTAAAACTCTCATACCTCCAACTAAGCACGTCATCTCCTGCGCGGTTAAACCCATCAAAGAAGCTCGCTCTAGTATAAGTTCCTCAGGCATGACGGAGTAATCTGATTTAACAAAATTTCTAAATCCATCGTGTAAAGGCTCTAACCATTTAAAATTTCTATCTTCTGTTTGTTCTTGAGTTGAGTCACCTCTGCCTGGATTAAATGGAACTTTGACTTTTGAGCCACCTTTTTTGATTGCTTTTTCTAAACCGACATTTCCTGCAAGAATAATTGTGTCAGCAATAGATGCGCCTGTTTTTTTTGCAATATTCTCTAAAACTTTTAGAACTTTTGAAAGTCTTTTAGGTTCGTTTGCTTCCCAATTTCTCATTGGTTCTAATCTAATTCTTGCTCCGTTTGCGCCACCTCTTTTATCTGTTCTTCTGTATGTTCTAGCGCTATCCCAAGCAGTAATTATCAAATCACTATTACTTAATTTGCTAGCTGTAATCATTTTTTTAACTTTTTCTACACTGTATTTCTTTTTAGAAGGCTGAACATTACCCTGCCAAAGAAGATCTTCTTTAGGTGCCCAGGGACCAATATAGTTGTCTTTATTTCCCATCGTCCTATGTGTTAACTTAAACCAAGCCCGAGCAAATGAGTCTTCAAAAAACTTTGGATCTTTATAAAATTTCTCTGAAATTTTTCTATATTCTGGATCCATTGCCATCGCCATGTCAGCATCAGTGAACATTAGTCTGGCTTTCTTTGCTGGATCGCCTAAATCAACTGGCTTCTTTTCTTCCTCAAGATTAATTGGTTCCCACTGCCAAGCACCTGCTGGACTTTTTTTGCTTTCCCACTCATAATTAAGTAAAAGATCTAAATATTGATGATCCCATTTATCTGGATTAGTTGTCCAAGCTCCCTCAAGGCCTGATGTAATTTGATTTACGCCCGTACCGCCATTTTTTTGAACCCATCCAAAACCTTGTTCTTGAATATCTGCTCCCGCTGGTTCCGGTCCTAAATTAGCGGGATTACCATTACCATGCGCTCTACCTATTGAGTGTCCACCAACAGTTAACGCAACCGTTTCTACGTCGTTCATACCCATTCGTCCAAAAGTTTCTCTAACGTCCATTGCAGTTCTAACAGGATCTGGTTTTCCCTCTACCCCTTCCGGATTAACGTATACTAATTGAAAATGAGAAGCTGCTAATGGAGCCTCTAGAGAAGAGCGATCTTGTGGATCTCCATATCTATTTACAGCTAATGGAACTGTTTCTTTTCCCCAGTAAACATCTTTTTCTGGCCCCCATATATCTTCTCTTCCAAATGAAAACCCAAAAGTTTTAAATCCAGCCTTTTCATAAGCTATTGTGCCGGCTAAAACCATTAAGTCTGACCAACTTAATCTATTTCCATATTTTTTTTTAATTGGCCAAAGAATTCGTCTAGCTTTATCCAAATTTGTGTTGTCTGGCCATGAGTCTTGAGGTGAAAACCTATGCGATCCAACGTTTGGTCTACCGTCAAATTCTCTATAAGTCCCAACTTGATGCCAGGTCAATCTAACCATCAGACCTGTGTAAGTTCCAAGATCTGCAGGCCACCATTCTTGGCTATCTGTCATTAATTTTAATAAATCTTTTTTTAAGGCCTTAAAATTTAATTTTTTAACTTCTTTTTTATAATTGAATCCTGGTAGTGGATTAGTCTTTGTATCGTGTTGATGCAAGATATCTAAATTAATACTATTTGGCCAAAGTCGAGAAGTGTTTGACTCACCAACTTTAGTAACACCTCCATGCATTACTGGACATTTTCCGTTACTGTCTTTTTTGTATTCTACACTCATGAGATTTCTAGTTTATAATAATTCTAAAGTAAAAATCAACTAAAAAAGTTAATTTTTTAAATTTATAAATACCTCTACGTTTTTGATTTTCTTTCCATTTGGCGCTTTTGGAATTTTTTGAATAACAACCTCGCTTTCATCAATGTCAATTAACTCTGAAGTTTCGCTATCATAAAAATGGTGGTGATTGGTGATATTTGTATCAAAATAAGTTTTTTTTCCCCTAACATCTACCTCGCTTAAATGCCCTGCTTTCTTGAAAGCATGAACTGTATTATAAATTGTTGCTAATGCAAATTTACAAGTTGATTTTTTAGTTAAATGATTTTCTAGGCTCTCAACTGTAAAATGAAATGTTTTATCTCTTTCAAACAAAAATTTTGCAATTTCTACTCTCTGTTTAGTTGGTCTTAAGCCTGATGATCTTAATTTCTTTAAAATATCTACTTTTTTCATGTTTTTTTTTAGTATTTTAACTACTTTATAATGATTCTAAACACAAATATATATAAAACTTTTGTTAAATCAAGTAAAACAGTTTTTAAATCATGCAAAAAAACAGCTACAACTATGATGAATTAATTTCGTGTGGAGAGGGAAAATTATTCGGTGAAGGTAATGCTAAACTTCCATTACCTCCAATGTTAATGTTTGACAGAATTACTGAAATTAATAAGGATACTGGAGAATTTAAAAAAGGGTTTATCAAAGCCGAACTTGATATCAAGGATAACTTATGGTTTTTTGATTGTCACTTTCAGAAAGATCCGGTAATGCCAGGATGTTTAGGATTAGATGCTATGTGGCAATTAGTTGGCTTTTACCTGGGATGGATTGGAGAACCAGGAAAAGGTAGAGCTTTAGGAGTTAATTCCGTGAAATTCACAGGCGAAGTTTTAAAAAATGTAAATATAGCTACATATGAAATAAATATGAAAAGAATTTTAAAAAAAGAGGGAACGGCTGTAGGACTAGCAAATGGATTATTAAGCGCCGATGGTAAGATTATTTATCGTGCAGAAAATTTAAAAGTGGGATTGTTTAAATCATGAGAAGAGTAGTAATTTCAGGCCTTGGTATAGTGTCATGTCTTGGAAACAATCAAGAAGAAGTCTATCAGTCATTACTGAATTCAAAATCGGGTATTTCATATGCTGAAGAATATAAAGAACATAATCTCAAAAGTCATATACACGGCAAACCCAATATTAAACTTTCAGATTTTGTTGATAGAAAAACAATTAGATTTATGGGGTCTGGCTCTGCTTACAATTACATCGCTATGAAAGAAGCTATTACTGACTCGGGTCTAGAAAATAATGAAGTCAGTAATTATAAAACTGGAATTATAATGGGTTCTGGTGGACCATCAATCGAAAATGTTATTCTTGCTGCAGACAAAACTAGAGCAAAAACTCCAAAATTAATGGGACCATTTATTGTTCCAAGAACAATGGGGAGCACCGCTTCAGCCACACTAGCTGTACCATTTAAAATTAAAGGCACAAATTATACTATGAGTTCAGCTTGCGCTACGAGCGGTCATTGCATTGGAAATGCTATGGAATTAATTCAAATTGGTAAGCAGGATATTATTTTTGCAGGAGGTAGTGAGGAAGTTCATTGGGCTATGACAGCCATGTTTGATGCCATGACAGCATTATCTTCAAAATATAACGATAAACCTGAAACTGCATCAAGAGCCTATGATAAAACTAGGGATGGATTTGTAATTGCGGGGGGTGCTGGTGTTTTAGTTCTTGAAGAGTATGAACATGCAAAAGCAAGAGGAGCAAAAATTTATGCTGAACTTACAGGCTACGGTGCAACATCTGATGGATATGATATGGTTGCGCCATCAGGTGAGGGAGCAGTAAGATGCATGCAATTGGCAATGGCTACTTCTAAAAATAAAATTGATTATATTAATACTCACGGTACATCAACGCCCGTAGGAGATATTACAGAATTAAATGCTGTAAAAAAAACTTTTGGTGAAAATATTCCGAAAATAAGTTCAACAAAATCTTTATCTGGGCATCCATTAGGGGCGGCATCAGTCCATGAAGCTATTTACTGCTTAATTATGATGAAAAATAATTTTATTGCTGGATCAGCTAATATTAATGAGATTGATGATGAAGCCAAAAAATTTCCTATAGTAACCAAAACTGAAAAAGGAGTATCCCTTAGCACAGTTATGTCTAATAGTTTTGGTTTTGGTGGAACTAACGCTGCTTTAATTTTTGAAAAGGTTTAATTATGAGTTTGATGAAAGGTAAAAAAGGATTAATCATGGGCGTAGCCAACGAAAGATCTATTGCCTGGGGAATTTCTCAAAAACTTGCAGAAGCTGGTGCGGAGCTCGCTTTTACCTATCTCGGCGATGCTTTAAAAAAAAGAGTAATACCTTTAGCAGAAAAATTGAATTCAAAGGTTACTTTTAGTTGTGACGTGGAAAAGAAAGATGAAGTTGTGAAATTGTTTGAAAATATCAAGGCGAAATGGGGTGAAATTGATTTTGTCGTTCATGCAGTAGCTTTCTCTGATAAGTCAGAATTATCTGGGGAATACTTGAACACGACTAGAGAAAATTTTCTGAAGAGTATGCTCATATCTTGCTTTTCTTTTACAGAAGTTTCTAAAGAAGCTTATAAAGTTATGAAAGAAGGTGGGAGCTTATTAACCCTTACTTATGAATCAACTAAAGCTATTCCTAATTATAATGTTATGGGAGTGTGCAAATCTGCTTTAGAGGCTAGCGTAAAATATTTAGCAAGAGATCTTGGTCCAAAAAAAATTAGAGTTAATGCTATAAGCGCGGGTCCAATTAAAACTCTGGCTGCATCAGCTATTGGAGATGCTAAATTTTTGTACAAATGGAATGAGGATCATTCCTTTTTAAAAAGAAATGTAGATATTCACGATGTAGGAAATTCCGCTTTATACTTACTTAGCAATCTTGCAGCTGGAGTTACTGGTGAAATTCACTATGTAGATGCTGGATATAATAAAGTTGGAATGCCCGATCCAAAAAATATCACTTAATAAATCTTATACATTTTATTATTTTTTCTACTAAATAATTAGTAATAAGCTTAAAACTATTTTGATTTTTGAGTTCAATTATATCATTAAAATTAGAAATCTTTTCTTGATTTTCATTTATAAAATTTTCAAATTTGTCAAAATAATTATCATTCCAATTATTTAAATGAATTTGTGTAGATTGAATACCAAAAGGTAGAAATATTTCTTTATAAAATAATTGTGGAATAAATAATATTTCATCTTTGTAAAAAGGGAACAACCCATAACCATCGATTATTATCTTAATATTTGCCTCCTTAAGAGCTTTAAGTGTATTATGATCATAAATGTGATTTGGCGCAAAAAAACTTCTAACTTCTAAATTTTTTTTTTTAAACTCATTCAATCCAAGTTTAATCTTTTGAAGTTGTTGAGAATAATCTAGACCATAAAATTCTGATTTGCCTCCGTAGTTAAATATATCTTTTTTATCGGAAGTTTGCGTATATAAATGATTATAACCATGCATGGTTATTTCCCATCCTTTGTCCTGCCAATTTTTTACTCGATCCCAAAAATTTTGGTTTCTAGGGAAACTATAAAGTTCTGGGTCTTTATTAAGTGGAATAACTCCTAAGAGAGGTTTTATATTTTTCTTATCAAATAACTTCTCACATTTATCCATATGTTTCCAATTCATATTTTCAGCAACATCATCTATACGAATTAGAAGTTTTGTGTATTTTCCAATTTTTTCTTTTATATAATTTATCATATGAAACATTTAATATTTTAAACAAACTTAAAATGCTAGATCAGAATTTAAAATTGCAAATTTATCAATATTAATTGAGCTTTTTAGGAAAATATCTCTTTTTTTTATAAATTGTAATAAATTTACAAATGGCAAAGTTGCATCTTTTTGATCATTAAAATATTCACAAAACAAATAAATTTTATACTTTTTTGAAATATAATTTAAAATTTCAATATGATTTTCTTTAAAAAAATTTTGATTATCTGAAAACAAAAGTTTAAAAACTTTAAATCCTTTTTTTTTAACAATGTTACCAATTATTGAAACTTTTTCGATTTTTTGGTCATGTTTAAAAATTATATTTATTAAATTATTTTCATTTCCATCTTTTAAAATTAAAAGGCTTTTCTTTTTAAAGCTATATGGAAATAAATTTAAATAAAATTTTTCATTAATTATTTTTTTTTCAAAACCAAGTTTATTAAGTAATCCTTTCAGAGTGTAAACTGGTGTAAAAGCTGTTAAATTAATTTCTTTTTTCAAAACATCTGAAATAAGAAAAAATGAAAACAATCTATGATTT
The DNA here is from genome assembly GCA_902630925.1 of uncultured Pelagibacteraceae bacterium. Taxonomy (GTDB): domain Bacteria; phylum Pseudomonadota; class Alphaproteobacteria; order Pelagibacterales; family Pelagibacteraceae; genus Pelagilacustribacter. The sequence continues at coordinate 45,049 of CACOWO010000002.1, forward strand.
TTGCTAACAATCCAACTATGAATATTACAGTAATAATAATGTGCATTATTTATTTTTTTAACAGAGAAAAGAGTACCGACAAAACCAACTATCTGGTTTGAATTTTTATGCAACATTATATTTGCTACAGGTAATTTTTTTTCTTTTGAAGACTTTAAAATTTTTTCTATGGTCTCAAAAGGAATATACTTTTGTTTTTTTAAGAAATTACTTACTTTTTCAGAATGAATTTCGCTTTCAAATATTTTAATTATTTTGTATGATTTTAATGCGCGATATTCTAGTTTTTGAATTTCATGCTCGTTTTTTTTTTCTCTCAATTTAAATTTAATCTAATCTAAGTATTATACTTGTTTCATTGATAATTTAACCTTACCTCTATCAAAGCCAACTACTTTTACAGATACCTCTTCGCCTTGTTTCACTACGTCTTCAACTTTAGCTACACGTTTATCAGCAAGTTCAGATATGTGCACAAGTCCGTCTTGCTTTCCGAGAAAATTTACAAAAGCTCCGAACTCCATAATTTTTACAACTTTACCTTTATAAACTTTTCCCATTTCGGGTTTAGCTATTAAATTTTTTATAAATTCAATTGCTTTATTTCTTGAATTTTCATCTGGAGCTGCAACCGTTACTTCTCCTGTATCATTCACATCGACCTTTGCGCCTGAAGTTTCTACGATCTCTCTTATTGTCGCTCCACCTTTTCCAATTACTGTTGCAATGTCTTTTTTATCCACCTTTATTGTCTCCATTTTTGGGGTATGTTTTGAAAATTCTTTTCTTGAAGTTTTGATAGCTTTATTCATCTCACCAAGAATGTGCTCTCGTCCAGCTTTTGCTTGATCTAATGCTTTTTCCATAATTTCGAATGTAATACCTGTAATTTTAATATCCATTTGTAGTGATGTTATTCCATTTTTTGTGCCCGCAACTTTAAAATCCATATCTCCTAAATGGTCTTCATCTCCTAAAATATCTGATAGTACTGAAAAGTCTTCTCCTTCTTTAATTAATCCCATAGCTATTCCTGCAACTGGCTCCTTAATAGGAACCCCCGCATCCATAAGAGATAATGAAGTTCCGCAAACTGTTGCCATAGATGAAGATCCGTTAGACTCTGTAATTTCAGAAACAACTCTTAACGTATAGGGAAAGTTCTCTTTTTTAGGTAGTGAAGAATTGATCGCTCTCCATGCTAATTTCCCGTGTCCTATTTCTCTTCTTCCTGTTCCAATTCTTCCGCATTCTCCTACGGAAAAAGGGGGGAAGTTATAATGCAACATAAAGTTAGATCTTTGCATACCTTCTAAGCTTTCTAGTCTTTGTTCATCATCTGACATGCCTAGGGTAGTTACTACAAGTGCTTGAGTTTCTCCTCTAGTAAATAATGCAGATCCATGAGTTCTTGGTAAAACGCCAACTTCACATTTAATCTGTCTAACATCTGATAAACCTCTTCCGTCAATTCTTTTTTTATCTTTTAAAATTGCAGTTCTAACAATATCTTTTTCTAAAGATTTTAGCTGAGCCATTACTTGATTTTCAGTTAGTGAATCATCTTCAGCAAACATTTCCTTACACTGCGTTTCAATTTCAGAAATAGCTGTTGATCTCTTCTTTTTATCTATCTCTTTAAATGCGCTTCTCAAACCTTCTTCAAATTTCTCAGCAATTTTCTTTTTAATATCTGAGTGATCGATTTCTTCAACTTCCCATTTAGGTTTTCCAGCTTTTTTTGCTAATTTTTCTATAGACTCAATTATTGGAACAAATTTTTCGTGACCAAATTTTACGGCATCTAACATTACTTTTTCGGATAATCCAGAAGTTTCGGACTCAACCATTAAAACTGCATCTTTTGTTCCAGCTACGACTAGATCTAACTCGGATTCTTTTAATTCTTCTAAAGATGGATTTAATAAATATTTTCCATCTTTATAACCAACTCTACTTGCCGCGATTGGCCCTTGAAACGGTAAGCCAGATATAGCCAATGCAGCGGAAGATGCAATAATCGAGAGAACATCAGGTTGATTTTCCCCATCATAAGATAAAACTGTTGGGAGCAATTGAACTTCATTAAGAAAACTTGAAGGGAACAAGGGTCTAATAGGTCTGTCTATTAGTCTTGAAATTAAAGTTTCTGCTTCGGTCGGTCTTGCTTCTCTTTTAAAATATCCACCTGGTATTTTACCTGCTGCATAGTATTTTTCCTGATAATTTACAGATAGTGGAAAGTAATCTTGTCCATCATTTAATTTTTTTGCACCTACAGCTGTAGCAATCACTACTGTCTCCCCTAATGATGCAATAATCGCTCCATCCGCTTGACGAGCAACCTTACCTGTTTCCAAAGTTAATTTTTTACCATTAACTTCTAATTCTTCTTTATGTATTTTGAACATTATTTCCTTAAATTTAATTCTTTGATGACCTTCTGATAGGAATCAACATTTTTCTTTTTAAGGTAAGTTAGTAGTTTCTTTCTTTTATTAACAGATTTAGTCAAACCTAAAGTTGAATGTTTATCCTTTTTAAATTTTTTAAAGTGGTCGGATAGCTTTATAATCTTTTCAGTGAGTAATCCTATTTGAATTTCTGTCGAACCCACGTCATTCTTGTGTGTAGCTAATGACTTAATTATATCTTTTTTTTTCTTTATCATTTTCCTTGTTCTTTTTTATTATTTTCTCAATCTTTTCAGCATATTCAAATGAGTTATCTTCAATAAAGGTGAGTTTAGGAAGAAACTTAATATCTAGCCTTTTAGACAACGCTTTTCTAACAAGATGCGAGTTCTCCGTCAAGATCCTAACTGTTTCTTTAGTATCTACGCCCCCTAAAGGAATGACGTAAACTCTTGCTGTTTTCAAGTCAGGTGTCATTCGAACCTCTGTCACGGTTATTAATTTAGAGTTTATTGTAGGTATTTTTGCTTCATTTTTTATAAATAATTCACCTAAATTTTGTTTTACCAGTTCCCCAACTCTTAGTTGTCTTTGGCTATAAGGTCTTGATGTAGATTGATTGTTCATTATTTTAAATAGTTCTTTGAATCTCTTCAGATAAGTAGGATTCGATCACATCTTTTTCTTTAAAATCGATGAAATCCTTTATGCTAATTCCGCATTCTAAACCCATTCCAACTTCTTTTACTTGATTTTTTTCTCTATAAACTGACAATATTTCACCACTATAGATTACAACACCGTCTCTGATAATTCTTGCTTTAGATTTACTTTTTATTTCTCCACTTATGACCTTTGAACCTGCAATTTTTCCAGCAGATGAAACTTTAAAAACTTTTTGTATCTCGGCACTACCTAATACTGTTTCTTTAATGTCAGGTTCTAATAAACCTGATAAAGATTTTTCAACGTAATTAATAGCTTCATAAATAATATTAAAATATTTTATATCTATCTTTTGTTCCTCAGCTAAACTCTTGGCCTCTCTATTAGGTTTTACATTAAAACCTAGAAGAATTGCATTAGATGCCTTTGCTAAAGAAACATCTGTTTCATTAATCATTCCAATATCTGATAAAATAATTTTTGCTTCCACCTCTTTATGTTCTATTTTGTTAATGGCCATTTTTAAAGCTTCGCTAGAGCCTTGTACGTCTGATTTAATTATAATATTGAGTTCGTCTTTATCTTTTACATCTTCAAATAAGGTAGTTTTATCTTTAACTAAATTTTGATTTTGAGCACTACTATTTTTTCTAAATTCAGTTAATTCTTTAGCCTCAGTTTCATCTTTAGTAACCATAAATTCAGCACCAGCATAAGCTGAACTATTCATTCCAAGAATTTCTACAGGCATAGAAGGCATTGCTTCACTTACCATTTTTCCTTCATAATTTATCATGGCCCTTACCTTCCCCCATGTATCACCACAAATAAAATAATCACCACGTTTTAATTTTCCATTACTTATTAAAATTGTTGAAACAGGACCTTTTCCTTTATCAATTTTGGACTCAATTACAACACCTCTTGCTTTATCACTATAAGATGCTTTTAAATCTAAGATTTCAGATTGAAGTAATATATTTTCTTTCAATTTGTCTAAATTGATTTTTTTCAAGGCTGAGACTTCAACAAATAAAGTGTCTCCACTTAAATCTTCTGCAATTAATTCATATTGCATCATTTCATTTTTAATTTTACTTATATTTTTTTCAGGTAAATCACATTTATTTATAGCCACTATTATTGGTACTTTGGCAGCCTTAGCATGTTTAATAGCTTCAACTGTCTGTGGTTTGATGCCGTCATCTGCTGCAACAACTAATACGACTATATCAGTGATTTTCGAACCTCTTGCTCGCATTTCTGTAAAAGCGGCATGGCCAGGAGTATCAATGAAAGTAATTATTTTATTATTCTCTGTTTTTACTTGATATGCGCCAATGTGTTGAGTTATTCCACCATGTTCACCAGATACAACGTTTGAGTCCCTTAAAGAGTCTAATAATGAAGTTTTTCCGTGATCAACGTGTCCCATTATTGTAACAACAGGTGGTCTGTTTTTTACTTCTCCAATGAATTCTTCTTTTGATTTGTTATTTTCTATAGAAGGCTTTTCTTCAATAATTGGTTTGTGACCAAATTCCTTAACAATATACTCAGCTGTATCTTTATCAATATTGTGATTGATTGTAGCTACAACTTTCATGTTGAATAAAAATTTAATTATATCACTCGACTTTTCAGCCATTCGGTTCGAAAGTTCTTGGATAGTAATTTGCTCAGGAATTTTTACTTCTTTAATTACTTTTTTAAATTCCTTTTTTTCTTCGCCCTCAGGTTTTTTCTTTTCTTTAAGCCTTGCTCGTTTCACAGAGGCAAGGCTTCTTTGTTTAATTTCTATCTCTTCTACATTTAAAGCTCTAGAAACCGTAAGTTTAAAATCTCGCTTATCTATAGGACCTTTAAGTTTCAATTTACTTTTACCAGCAGGTTTATTGTCTTTTTTTATAAAATCTTTTGTAGCTTGCTGCTCAATAAACTTTCTTGTGAAATTTCTTTTCTTGGATTCTTGATTTAAATTAACTTTTGGATGTGCAGATGGTTTATTTATTTTGAAAGATTTTTTTTTCTCTACTGAATAGGACTTCTTGCCTGATGTAGATATAGAGCTAGTATCAATTTTTTTCTTAAGGTTTGATGAAATCGTGAGTGTTTTTTTCTTTTCTTTATCCATAACATTACTTGTACGCAATCTCTCTGGCTGCCATTATTAAGTCATCAGCCTCTTTTCTTGAAAGATTAAATTCTTCAAGATAACCTTCAATTCTCAATTTTTTTCCTTTTATTTCGTCATAACCTCCGATTAATTCATCAGATGAAAGATCGGCAAAATCACTTAACTTTTTGATATTTTTTTGACCAAGTATTACTAACATGCCTTGGGTCATACCTTTTAAATTAATCAATTTATCTTCAACCCCAAGCTCTTTTAGTTTGATGGCTACCGCTTCTTTTTCTTTTACCAACGTTTCTTTAGATCTGTTAATTAATTCTTTAGCTGTTTCTTCATCTATAGCATCGATTTTAGCAATATCATCTGGATTAGATTGAGCGATTTCGTCTATTGAAGTGAATCCTTCTGATACTAGTAGTTGTCCTAAAGTTTCATCCACTTCTAAATTCTTTATTAGAGTCTCGGTTCTTTCCTTAAATTCTGCCTGTCTTCTCTCTGAGTCTTCTTTGTCTGTTAATATATCTATTTCAAAATTAGTTAATTTTGATGCCAGTCTTACATTTTGTCCTCTTCTACCAATCGCTTTACTTAAATTTTCTTCTGTCAAAATTATATCGATCCTTTTGTTATCTTGGTCAATTAAAACTTTTTGTATTTCTGCTGGAGATAATGATTCTGAAATTAAAGTCGGTAAATCCTCTGTCCACTTGATAATATCAATTTTCTCACCATGAAGTTCATTAACAATTGTTTGAACTCTACTACCTCTCATACCAACACAAGCACCTACTGGATCAATCGAGGAGTCTTGTGAATGCACGCAAATTTTTGCTCTACTTCCAGGATCTCTTGCAACTGATTTAATTTCAATCGTTCCCTCATAAATTTCTGGAACTTCCAAAAAAAATAATTTAGCTAAAAATTGAGGGTGAGCTCGTGATAAAAATATTTGGTGTCCTTTAATTTCTTTTCTTACTTCATAACAGTAAGCTTTAACTCTATCTCCAGTTTTTAATATCTCTCTTGGAATAAGCTCATCTTTTTTTATTACACCCTCGGCTTTTCCTAAGTCTACAATTACATTGCCATATTCTACTCTTTTTATAATCCCGCTTAGTATTTGCCCTTGTTTATCAATAAAGTCTTCATACTGTCTATTTTTTTCAGCTTCTCTTACTCTGCTGCTAATTACCTGTTTTGCACTTTGAGCTGCAATTCGACCAAAGTCAATTTGAGGTAGTTCTTCAAAGACTTTTTCTCCTATCTTAAGGTCTTTTTTATCTGGAAAACTTTTTAACGCCTCATCTATAGTAATTTCTCTGGCAGAGTCCTCTACCTTTTCAACAATCTCTAAGACTTTTTGAATTTTTATATCTCCGCTCTCTCTGTCTATAATAACTTCAATATTATTATCGTTTCCAAATTTAGTAAGTGCTGCTTTTTGAATAGCACTTTCCATTGAACCTATTACTATTTCTTTGTCTATGGATTTTTCGTTTGCTACTGCATCAACAATCCTTAAAAGCTCTAATTTATCTAGTCCTCTATTTAACATTTATCAGTTCCTAAAAAAAAATGGGCAAGTGCCCATTTTGAAAGATTAAAAATAAGTCTGTTTTTAGAAGAAAATTAAGGTTTTTTCAAGATTACATTTTAAATATATCTAATTTATCCGTTTTTTCCCAAGTAAATTCACCTTTATTTGTTGGCTTTCTTCCAAAGTGTCCGTAGGCTGAGGTTGCCTCATATATGGGATTATTTAGTTTTAACATCTCTCTTATACCTCTTGGCGATAAATTAAAATTCTCCTCAATAATTTTTTTAATCATATTAACTTTTTCCTCATCTCCATCAGCTAATTTAATAAAAATCGATAAAGGTTTTGAAACTCCAATGGCATAAGCTAGTTGAATTAAACATTTATCAGATACACCTGCTGCTACTACATTTTTAGCTAAGTACCTTGATGCATAAGCTGCCGACCTATCCACTTTAGAGGGATCTTTGCCAGAAAAAGCTCCACCTCCATGAGGTGCCGCACCTCCGTAAGTATCTACAATTATCTTTCTTCCAGTCAAACCAGTATCTCCATCAGGACCCCCTATAATAAATTGACCAGTAGGGTTTATATAAATTTCTTTCGTATCAAGATCAGATAAAAAATTTTTTGGAATTGATTTGTGTATATATGGAATTACAGACTCTCGCACTTTATCTTGATTAAGATCTTTAGAGTGTTGTGTTGAAATTACAACTGAAGTGACTTTAACTGGTTTGTCATTTTCATATAACATAGTAACTTGACTTTTAGAATCTGGTTCGATACCCAGCAATTTTCCATCTTTTCTATCATTAGCCATTAGACGTAGAATTTTGTGAGAGTAATGAATAGGAGCTGGCATTAAATCATCTGTTTCATTGCAAGCATACCCGAACATTATACCTTGATCTCCTGCTCCTTCATCCTTGTTATCCTTAGAGTCGACACCCATTGCAATGTCTTTAGATTGTTCATGAAGAAAAGTTTCTATATTTGCGGTTTTCCAACTAAAACCTTCTTGATCATATCCTATATCTTTGATGCAATCTCTAACTTTTGAAATCAGTTCATCTTTATCTATTTTTGGTCCTCTTGTCTCACCAGCTAAAACAACTTTGTTGGTGGTAGTTAAAGTTTCACAGGCAACTCTAGATACTGAATCTCTTGAAAGGTAAGAGTCAACAACCATGTCAGAAATTCTATCGCATACCTTATCTGGATGCCCTTCAGAAACTGACTCGCTTGTAAATAAAAAGTTATTTTTTTTCATTTTTATCTTTGTAAATTAAAAAGAATAAAAGATATGTAATTAAAAGTATATAAAAGATCAAATCATTTTTATTTTTATTAGATTTTATTAATGGCACTTCAAGTTCTATATTTCCAGCTTCATTTCTATTTAATTTTTTGATTAAACTACCTTTATTATCAATAATTGCGCTTACGCCTTGATTTGTAGATCTAAGTAAGAATGTATTATTCTCAATTGCTCTAAAAAATGATTTAGCAAAATGTTGGTCGGGACCGATAGATTTACCAAACCATCCGTCTTCAGAAATATTAACAATTAGATTAGTACTATTGTCGGACTTTTGTATTAAGTCAGAGAATATTATCTCATAACATATCAGAGGTAAAATACTTAACTTATCAATTACAAGATTATTGTTCTCTTGACCTCTCAAAAAAGATCCGTGCCCCTCTGTAATCTTTTTTAAACCAAAATTATTTAATATTTTTTCGAAAGGTAAAAATTCTCCAAATGGTACGAGTTTTCTTTTGTTGTAACTCTGAATTACATCAAAGTTATTATTAACAATTAACATACTGTTGTAAAAATCACCTGATTTTGGTTCTAATCTATTTGAGCCAAATATAATATGATGTTTGTCTGAAAAGTTTTTAAAAATTAGCTCTTTAAAAGGTGTGATCTGATCATAGCTATAACCGCTAAAAACTCCCTCTGGCCAAATAAATAGTGTTTCTTTTTTTTTATCTGGATCACTGTATCGTACTAATTTATTAAATCGATCTTCAATTTCTTTATAACTGAGACCATATTGTAAGTCGAAATTAGGTGATACAATTTTTACATATATTTTTTCTTTTATACTCTTAAGAATTTTCTTATTTTTGTTAATTTCATAATTTCCATAAATGTAAAGACTTAAAATAAACAATAATTTAATTAATAAGATAATAAATTTTTTTACTTTGCTAATTTTAAAAAGAAATATTATTGGCAAGGTAAATAAAGTGATTACAATGAGGTTGTAGGAATATAAGCCGATTAAATTTACTATTTGTAATATTTCATTATACGTAGTTGTACTGTAGGCCCATAAATTCCAAGGGAAACCTGTAAATACATGTGCTCTTAAATAATCTGAGAAGGCTATACCAGCAGAAAATATTATCACTGAAGGGAAATCTAATTTCAAAAATGGGCCAATTATTAATGTGGTTAATCCTAAAAATAAACTTAGAAATAAAGGAATGAGTATTAATGCAAAAGGTATTAAGATTTTAAAATTCTCATCGAATGTTAATGAGTTTGTAATCCAAGATATTCCACTTAAGTAAAACCCAAATCCAAATGACAATCCAAATATAAATAAATTTTTTTTATAAGGTTTTTTTCGGTAAACTGATCTAGATTTTTTATTTATATAAAACAATAAATAAAAACATGAAGGAAAAATTATAAAATTTATTATTGTTAAATTAAAAGGCTCAAAAGAAAATACAGTTAATGATCCAAAAAAAACGGGAAATATGTATAGAATTAAGAAGCGTTTATTTAAATATTTCTCAATCATTTACTAATTTGAAATATTTTTTTTCAACCTGGTGCATTTGCTTAAAATCTTTATACTTTTTATGGTCATAGCCAAATAGATGAATCAATCCATGAATCCATAAACGATTAAACTCTATTTCAAAATTTTTTTTTATATTTTTATTTTTTATTTTGTTTAAATTTATTATTATATCTCCAAGATATAATTCTTTTTCTTTTTTTAATTTTTTGTTTAGGTCTTTTTTTTTATAAAAAGGAAATGATAGTACATCTGTTATCTTGTTTTTTTTTCTAAATTTCTTATTAAGGTATTTAATTTCTTTATTTCCTGAAAGTAATAAAGTACAGAATATATTTTTTTTTTTAAGTTTCTTATCTTCTAAGTTAATCTTTCTAATTTTCTTATCTAAATAATAATTTGGCTTTTTTATATAATTTAGCCAATTTTTATTATTTGTAATAACATTAATCTTTATCATCAACGCTTTTATTTTGATAAGCTTTAATGATTTTAGAGACTAAAGGATGTCTTACAACATCGTTATGATCAAACTCAATTATTTTAATTTCATTAAGATCCTTAAGGATATTTTTTGATTTAATTAAACCAGAATCCCGTTTGTTGATTAAGTCAACCTGACTTGGATCACCATTTACAACTAGTTTTGAATTCTCACCTATTCTTGTTAAAAACATTTTAATTTGAGTTTCTGTTGCATTCTGTGCCTCGTCTAAAATAGCAAAACAATTTTTAAGTGTTCTGCCCCTCATAAAAGCTAGCGGAGCAATCTCTATTTCACCTGTCTCGATCTTTTTTTCTATTTTATCTGCCCCGAAAAGTTCGTAAAGAGCGTCATACAAAGGTCTTAGATATGGATCAACTTTTTCTTTCATATCGCCTGGTAAAAAACCTAATTTTTCACCAGCTTCTACTGCAGGTCTTGATAAGATCACTCTATCGATTTTTTTCTCCATTAATAATGTTATTGCGACCGATACAGCTAGAAAACTCTTACCTGTTCCTGCAGGCCCAAGAGACATTATAATATCGTTTTCTTTCAAAGCCTTTATATACTCTGATTGTTTTTCAGAACGAGCAATAACTGATTTTTTTGGAGTTTTTATTAATTGTTTAAAACTTTTAATATTAGAATTTTCTATCTCTAAATTTTTTTTCACAGATGAAACTATATCTTCTTTTTCAATTATATTCGTTAAAAAATATTTATTTATCAAAAATTTAATTGCATCGCAAAAAATTGTTAGATTTTCTTTTTTTCCTTTACAAGTTATAGAATTGCCTCTGAAATAAACATCTGTATTAGTCAATTTAGATAAATTTTTTAGATTCTGGTCGAATTGACCGACTATAGCCATTAACATTTCATTATCGTTTACTGATATGTTGACTGTTTCTTTATCAATTTTTTTAATAATTAGGTTTTGTTCTAATTTACTTATTTCAGACATTTAATAATTAAGCAGCACAATTAGTTTGTTTTAAATTTGAGGTAATTTCACCATACAGTGTGTTTTGATTTCCATTTATAATTTTAACATTTCTTATCGTACCCACTAAATTATCATCACTTTCGACAATAACTGAATTAAAATGTTCATCTCTACCAAAATATCTGTCTCCAGTTTTCATCTTATTTTCAAATAAAACATTTACTGTTTTATTAATTAATTTTTTTCTGTAACTGTTTTTTATATCTTCTGCAATAAGTTGAAATTCTATCAATCTATTTTTAGCCTCAGCATGATCTAACCTAGGTAAATCAAAAGCTGGAGTTCCTGGCCTTGGGCTAAACATAAAAGAATAGGAGTTTATAAAACCAACTTGATTTAATAATTTAACTGTATTTTTAAAATCCTCATTTGTCTCACCTGGGTAGCCAATTATAAAATCACTGGAAAATTTGATTTCAGGCTTTACTTTAATAAGTTTTTTTAAAATCTCTAAATACTCTTCAACTGTATGTTTTCTATTCATTGCCTCTAATATTTTGTTGGATCCACTTTGCACAGGCAGGTGTATTAACGGCATTAACTTTTCACAATTTTTGTGCGCATCAATTAAATCTCTTGTGAAATCCTTCGGGTGTGATGTGGTATATCTAATTCTTTTTAAATCTTTGATTTTAGAAATTTCTAAAATTAAATCTGAAAGTTTACTTTTTTCAAAATTATATGCATTTACATTTTGTCCAAGTAAAATTATTTCTTTTGCACCATTTTCAACTAATTGATTTGTTTCTAAAACTAACTCTTTCATAGATCTTGAATATTCTGCTCCACGTGTATAAGGAACAACACAAAATTTACAAAACTTATCACATCCCTCCTGAATTGTTAAAAATGAAGAAACTTTATTGTCAGTATTTTTTAAAGAATTTAAGCTATCAAATTTTTCTATAACATCAAACTCGGTTATATTGATTGGTGATTTTTTTTTCTCTAATTTTAAAATCGTTTTATTGATTTGGTGATAAGATTGTGGACCTAAGACTGCATCAATATATTTTTCATTTTTTAAAAGAATGTTACCTTCTGCTTGAGCGACGCAACCAGCAATCAATACAATAGGTTTAGGTTTGTTTCTAAAATTTTTTTTCAATCTTCCAATATCATGGTAAACTTTATCAGTTGCTTTTTCTCTTATGTGGCATGTGTTTAAGATATAACAATTAGCTTCATTCAAATCTTTAGTGGGTTCGTAATTAATTTTTTTAGTCAAATCAAAAATACGATTGCTATCATACTCGTTCATTTGACACCCAAATGTTTTAATAAAAATTTTTTTTGGCAAGTTATTTTTTTATTTTTGAACCATATAGTTCTAGTTTATGATCTACGAGATTGTAACCTAATTTTTTTGCAATTTTTTTTTGTAATTCCTCTATATCTTTGTCTACAAATTCAACTATTTCCCCACTATTAATATCTATAAGATGATTATGATCATCATTGATTTCATATCGTGCTTTCCCAGCTTTAAAATCATGTTTGATTAATATTCCGGCTTCTTCAAAAAGTTTTACTGTTCTGTAAACAGTTGCAATACTAATTTTATCATCTAAAGAAGATACTCTTTTGTGCAGCTCGTCTACGTCTGGATGATCTTTTGAACCATATACTGCTTTTGACTCAGAAAGAACTTTAGCAATAGTTTTTCTTTGATCAGTAAGTCTTACACCTTTTTGTTGGCATTTTTCTTCGATTGAATTCATTGAATTAATCTAACTTAAATATAAGGGTTTAATCAAATTTTTTTGCATTGAATTTTTTTTAATTAAAATGTCAATATTAACAAGGCTAAATTGACCAAGATCAGCATTATTATATCCATATAAGTTGATATTTTTGGATATTTTTAATCCTTTTGCTACAGCTAAAGAAGCTCTTATTGATGAAAAACTACCAGGACCATTATTAACAAGAGTTGAAAAACTATGATTAATATTTACTTTGTGTTTTTTTAATAGATTTAATATGTTTATTACTAACTTATCATTATTATTTACTTTTTGATTAAGATCGTGGACATAAAAATCATTGTTAATTCTCAAACCAATTTTATCATCTTTACCTATGCAATTTATAATTAAAAAGTCCTTTATCATAATTTTGTTTTTTTCTTTTTTAACTTTTTATAATAATTTGTACTCAAGTTCCAAAACTAATAACATTGAAGATTATGGTATTATATCTTTAATGTATCATAGATTTGAAGAAAACAAATACCCATCTACTAATATAAGGATTGATGATTTTAAAAAACATCTCTCTATTATAGAAAATAGTAATATCAATTTTGTAAATCCAAAAAATTTTGAGGAAGAATTAAAAAATAATAAATTACAGAGAAAAATTCTTTTGACTATTGATGATGGATTTTTATCATTTTATGAAAATGCATGGCCTATTCTTAAAAAGAAAAGAATCCCATTTATTTTATTCGTAAGCACCAGAGAAGTCGGTGCGTATAATTATATGTCTTGGGACCAAATTAAAGAATTAAGTAAGGAAAATTTTGTAGAAATTGGTAACCATAGTCATACGCATGAATATTTAGTTGATGAAAGCAAAAAATTAATAGTAGATGATATAAAAAAATCAATCTCAATTTTTAAAGAAAAATTAGGAAAAAATTCAGATTTTTTTTCTTACCCATTTGGTGAATACAGTTTAGAATTTAAAGATATTATTAGATCTCTCGGATTTAAATACGCCCTGGGACAACACTCTGGCGTAATGGATGAAACCAAAGATTTTTTGGAATTACCAAGATATCCAATTAATGAAAAGTATGGTGAGATAAAAAGATTCACTTCTTTAACAAAAACATTGCCTTTTAAATTTAAAAAAGTTTTACCTGAAGAAAGATATCTATTGTTAAGTAAAAACCCCCCAAAAGTAAAAGTAGAATTTTATGAAAATATTAAAAATCTTAAATCTGTTAATTGCTATTCTAATGAAGGAAATAGATGGAGACAATCTAACATAGTATTTGAGGATGCAATTACTTTAAATATCAATATTGATGAAAAATTTATTGGTGAAAGAGGCAGGATTAATTGTTCCTTAAGGGACCCTAGTGGCTATTGGAGATGGCTAGGTATTCAATTTGTGATAAGTGAAAAATAAATCAAGAACTTAGCTCTATCTTTTTAACTGAATTAACTAATCTTACTGGCTCAAAATCTGTTAGTCTATTTTGTCTAATAATTTGATTTAAAATTTTAGTATATTCAGATCCTGTTTGGGCATAGTTATTTAAAGTCTCCGTCAATTCTAGACCTGATATTTTTTTCTTTTTCTCTCTTAAACTTGATCTTTTCTTTCTAAATTTTAAATAACTTTTATGCGTGTTAAGATTATTCTGATAAGCTTTTACCGAAGCTCTTAAAATTGGGAACTTTAAAATCTTATGATTTTTGTTACTTTCCCTGTCCAGTGGTGCAATACCTTGTCCGCTCCATGTCCATTGACCAAAAATAGCATTACCCTCTAAGGCAAATCTGGATGTTCCCCAACCACTTTCTTTCGCAGCCTGTGCCAACGCAATAGAGGTTGGAATAATATCCATTCGTAAAAGTAGTTCATTTATATTACCTTTTTTAACTTTATATTCTAACAATTTTTGTCTAAGCCACTGTTTTTCTAAATCTGTAGTAAATTTTTTATCGGATAAGAGAATTAATTTCTTTCTATCAGCTATTATCCTCTCATTCTCAGCAACTATAAGTGGTAAAACTATTTTGATAAAAGTTTCCTTTTTTAGCTTTGTGTTTTGTAAAGCATCTAAATCTCTAGGAAATTGAGTAAAGTAAATTGGCTTTACTAATTTTTGCGATCGAACTTTACCAAGGTCGTATTCCACATCTTTAAAAAGATTAAGAACTGTTTCCGTTTTTAAATTTAGGTTTGGTAGAATTACTTCATCAACACTTTTCCTTTTTACTTCAAGTTTAGGTTTTTCTTTAGATTTTTTAACTTCTTTTTTAGTTTCTGGTTTTTCTATCTGTGGTTTTTTTTCTTTTTTCTCAAGTGGTTGTTTTTTTTCATATTTTTTCACTATTGGTTTTTTAACCAAATCATTTTCAGAAAAGTAATTTATACCGCCATATGTAACTGATCCTATAATTGCAACTGCAGCAATTGTAATTATTACTTTTTTTGCCTTTTGTGGCTCTATTTGTTGTTCATATATTCCATGAAATAAGTCAGTAAATAGCTCTCCAAAAAATTCATAAATGACCTTACCTAATTTTGGAATAATATTTAAAAAATTTAAACCAATTTTTCCAAGCTGTATCCAGAGATCTTTGAAAGCTCTTCCAATTTTTCTATTAGTGTCTAATTTAAAATTTTCTAACTTTCTGATTGCTTTGTTTTTATCTTTAATCTTATTTTCTTTATATTCAATTAGATTAGATTTTATTTTTCCAACAGGTTTTAAAATGTTGTCTCTTAAAAAATTGGATTTGAAATCTTTAGGTATTACAATTTTATTTTTTTTTAATATAAGTTCTAATTGACCGGATGTTAAATTTTTTCTACTCTTTACATAATCTTTAATTTCTTTTACATCATAAATATACGCTAACTCTATGAGCTTATCTCTATAGCTTAGTTTTTTTTTCATTGTTCAGCCTCTACAGAACTTACTTCTTTAACATAATGTTTTAAAAGATTTTGTACCCCTTGTTTTAAAGTCATAAGGGAGCTAGGACAACCTGAACAACTTCCTTGTAACTGAACTTTCACAACTCCATTTTCAAAGGATTTAAACCTTATATCTCCACCATCTCTTGCCACAGCTGGACGTATTTTTGTATCTAAAACTTCAATAATTTTATTCACAGTTTCATCATCGATATTGCTATTTTTCTCTGTTTTTTTGCTCTCTTTAAGTATTGGCTCATCATTTTTCTCGAGATAGTCATTTAAATGGGAAATCACCATTGGTTTTAGCTCATTCCATGAGACCTCACTAGTTTTTTTAACAGAGAGAAATTTCTCTGATAACAAAATCAATTCCACACCTTTAAAGTTTAGTAATTCTTTTATGAAAGGAATTTTTATTTCTTTCTCTTTCTCTTTTTTAAATTCCTCCGTTCCAATAGCAGATAAAGTCTTTTCAGACATAAATTTTAGAGAATTTGGATTTGGTGTATTTTCTATTTGTATCATTATGGCTTTATATTATATCAAGCCTACTTTTTCACGTATATTCTTAAGGTTTTCCTCAGCAATTATGCTAGCTTTTTCAGTACCTTTTTTTAAAATATTTTTTAAGTGCGACTTATCTTCAAGTAATTTTTGTATTTCTTTTCCAACGGGAGTTATTTCGTTGATTAAAATTTCAGCTAATTTTTTTTTTAAATGTGAATATTCTTTTCCTGCCATTTCTGAAATTGTTTTTTCTAAACTACTTTTAGTTAACTCAGAATAAATAGTGATAAGATTTAAAGACTCTGGTTTTTTTTCAAGTGACTTTATCTCTCCAGGTATTGAGTCAGAATCTGACTTTGCTTTTTTTATTTTTTTATTTATTTCATCAGCGGTATCTCTTAAGTTTATTCTTGAATAATCAGACTCCTCAGATTTGCTCATTTTATTTTTTCCATCTCTTAAACTCATTACTCTAGAAATATTTTTAGGTATTAAAGGTTCTGGTAAAGGAAAAAAGTCTTTGCAATTAAAATCCTTATTAAATTTCTGAGCTATATCACGAGATAATTCTAAATGTTGTTTTTGATCAGCTCCAACTGGAACATGTGTAGCTTTATAAAGTAAAATATCTGCGGCCATAAGATTAGGATAAATATAAAGTCCTACACTAGCCTTTTCTTTATCTGATCCAGCTTTATCTTTAAATTGTGTCATTCTATTTAACCAACCTATTCTTGAAACACAGTTTAAAATCCAGGCAAGCTCAGCATGACCAGAAACTGAGGATTGATTAAATATTATACTTTTATTAGGGTCTAAACCAGTAGCTAAAAAACTCGCTGTAGTTTCTAATACATTATCATGTAAATGCCTTGGATCTTGAAAAACAGTAATGGCATGTAAGTCAACAACACAATAAATACATTCCATCTCTTTTTGTAACGATACAAAGTTTTTAAGTGCTCCTAAATAATTTCCTAAATGGAGATTTCCCGTAGGCTGAACTCCTGAAAAAACTAATTTTTTATTGCTCATTTAATTTGTTTTATAATTTTTTAGTTTCAATATTCCTAATAAATAACACGATAATAAATAAAACATACCCACAAAAGCTACAATTGATATTAGAAAAACAGCTTTATAATTATAGCTATAGTCTAGATAATTTGCGAACCTGTTTAAAGAAAATATTAATATGGACACCATAATAATTGTTGAAATTAATATCTTAATAAAATTTATCATTAATTGATTTTTTAATAGTAAAATTTTTTTACTATTTAATAAATAGACATAAATAAAAACTCCAATCCAAGTTGAAATTGATGTTGCAATTGGAATAATAATAAAACCAATTTTATTAAAAAAAATTACGCTAATCAAAATATTTAAAAAAACAATGAATGTAGAAATATAAAAAGGTATTTTAGTATTATCTCTTGCAAAAAAGAAATTTGATAAAATTTTTATTAATGCAAATGCTGGAACTCCAAATCCAAAAAACTTTAAGGCAGCGGCTGTCATTTCAACATCTTTTACAGAAAAAGATCCATATCCAAATAGTGCATTTACTATTTCGTTTGATGCAAAAATTAATCCGAGGCTAGCAGGAATAGAAAATAAAAGTGAAAGTTCAAAAGACTTATTTTGTATATCTGATATTTTTTTAACATTTTTCATTTTAAAAGCTTTAGAAAGGACTGGTAAAGAAACAGTTCCAACAGCTATTCCTGCTATAGCGAGATTAATTTGATAAACTCTATCAGCGTAATACAAATAAGATACTGCACCTGATTGAAAAGAAGCAATAATTGTTCCAACTAAAATATTTATTTGTGTCACCCCAGAAGATAAAATACTAGGTAATAGTTTTTTGAAAAAAAATCTTACTTTATTGCTAAACTTTAAACTAAAATTAATAGCTGGATTGTAGAATTTTTGTGTAACATAAATTAAAAAAAGTAATTGGATTGTACCTGCTATAGTAACACCATAAGAAAGTTGTTTTACATATTCTAAGTCTTGCGTGTATGAGTAAATTAAACTTAAAATCAAAACTATATTCAAAATAATAGGTGCGGCTGCGGCTGCAGCAAATTTGTTATTTGAGTTTAATATTCCTGCAAAAAAGGATGATAGACTAACAAATAATAGAAAAGGAAACGTAATTCTCGTGAGCTCAACTGCTAAGTCAAATTTGATTTGATCCCCTAAAAAACCTGGTGCAATAATATATATCAAATAAGGTGTAAAAATCTCTGCTAAGGTGATTATAAATAATAAAATTAATAATAAGGAGCTTAAAATATCATCAGCGAACTTTTTTCCTTTTTTTTTATTTTCAATTTTTGCAGATGTATAGCTGGGTATGAAGGCTGCATTAAATGTCCCTTCAGCAAATAATCTTCTAAAAGTATTGGGTAATCTAAATGCTACAAAAAAAGCATCGGCAAAAATTGATGCTCCAAGAAATATTGCAATCAAAATATCTCTAAAATAACCTAAAATTCTACTGATTAATGTAAAAAAACTAAATACTGTTGTAGAAGATAGTAAGTTCATAAATTCTTAATTAGGCCATAAATTTTTAGTGAATTATCATTTTTTATATTACATACTCATTTAATTAAATGCCAAAAAAAACAGAAATAGATCACTATTCAGATAAAGAAGCACTTGATTTTCATATAAATGGTAAGTCAGGCAAAATTGAGATAGGTTCATCAAAACCCCTTACAACTAAGAGAGATTTGTCTCTTGCTTATTCACCGGGTGTTGCAGCGCCAGTAAAAGAAATCGCGAAAAATCCTGAACTTGCTTATGATTATACAAGTAAAGGTAATCTTGTAGCGGTAATAAGTAATGGTAGTGCAATTTTAGGATTAGGAAATTTAGGTTCACTTGCATCTAAACCAGTAATGGAAGGAAAGTCAGTTTTATTTAAACGTTTTGCTGATATAGACTCAATTGATATTGAAATAGATAACAAAGATACAAATTCAATTATTGAAACAATAAAAAATATCAGTGGTACATTTGGTGGCATCAATCTTGAGGATATTGCAGCACCAGACTGTTTTATTATCGAACAAAAGTTAAAAGAAACTTTGGATATTCCAGTTTTTCATGATGATCAGCACGGCACTGCTATTATAACGACAGCGGCTTTGATTAATGCTTTAGATATTTCAAAGAAAAAAATCTCAAACGTTAAAATAGTTGTTAATGGTGCTGGAGCTTCAGCTCAAGCTTGTGCAAATTTATTTAAAAGCACAGGGGTAAAAAATGAAAACATAATAATGTGTGATAGTAAAGGTGTTATTTATAAAGGAAGAAAAAATATCGATCAATTCAAATCTGCTTTTGCTATTGATACAAAACTTAGAACGCTTGCTGAAGCTATAAAGGGAGCTGATGTATTTCTCGGTTTATCAGCTAAAGATGTAGTAAGCAAAGATATGGTTAAGTCTATGTCAAAAAATCCGATTATATTTGCGTGCGCTAATCCTGATCCTGAGATAAAACCTGAATTAATTCAAGAAGTAAGGGATGATGCAATTATTGCTACTGGACGTTCTGATTATCCTAATCAGGTTAATAATCTAATTGGTTTTCCTTATATATTTAGAGGTGCCCTCGATGTAAGAGCAAAAGCAATCAATGAAGAAATGAAAGTTGCTGCTGCTAATGCAATAGCATTATTAGCTAGGGAAAATGTGCCAGATGAAGTTGTTGCTGCGTATGGAGGAGATCGACCAAGATATGGAAAAAATTACATCATACCTTCAACTTTTGATCCAAGATTAATCAGTGTTATTCCTGCAGCAGTTGCTGTGGCTGCAATGAAAAGTGGAGCAGCTAGAAAAAAAATTGAAGACGTGGAGATATACAAAGATCAATTATCAAATCGTTTAGATCCATCAATGTCAATAATGCAAGGGATAAATGCCAAAATAAGAAAAAGTCCAAAAAGAGTCATTTTCGCAGAAGGTGAAGATGAAAATATGTTAAAAGCAGCAATTGAATTCGGAAGAAATAAATTGGGTATACCAATATTAATTGGTGCAGAAAATAGAGTTAAAGAACAACTTAAAAAAATAGGTTTAGATGAAAATTACAAAATCGAAATTGTTAACTCTACAGATAAAGAAAAAAGAGAAAGGTACGTTAACCATTTATACAAGAAACTTCAAAGAGAAGGACAACTTGAAAGGGATGTGGATCGGTTGGTTAGAAATGATAGAATTGCATGGGGATCGTCAATGATAGCATGTAAAGATGCTGATGCCATGGTAACAGGTAATATTAGACATTACGCTGCTTCCATCGAGAAGTTAAAAAAAGTCGTTGATGCAAGACCCGGAGAGGAAATTTTTGGTATGACAATGATTGTATCTAAAGGAAAAACAATTCTTGTAGCGGATACTAATGTAACCGAGCTACCATCTGCTGAACGGTTGATTAATATTTCAAAATCTTGTGTAAGAATAGCACGTTTATTTGGATTTGAACCTAAAGTAGCTTTTTTATCTCATTCAACTTTTGGAAAACCTTTATCTAGGAATACACGACATGTGAGAGATGCAATTGAAAAATTAAAAAAAGAAAAAGTAGATTTTGACTTTGATGGTGAAATGCAACCAGACGTGGCTTTAAATCCAATTTATAAAGAAATTTATCCATTTTCTAAAATAGTTGGTAATGCAAATGTTTTAATCATGCCAGCATTACATAGTGCTGCGATTTCAACTAAACTTATGAAGGTTTTTGGTGGAGGAAAAAATATTGGACCATTATTAATTGGGTTAGGGCAACCTATTGAGGTTGCGCCATTAAGGGCAAGTACATCGGAAATTTTGAACTTAGCATCTATTGCTGCTTACTCTTCTGATGTCATTGATTATTCTAATTAACCTTAGTTCTACTAAGCTCTGAGGCAAGGTAAATTGAAGGTATTACTTCTTTAACATCATATATTTTATTAGCCTCATCTATAACTTCTTTTTTTTCTTCATCATCCATAGCAATACCAAATATATAAATATTTTTATTAACTGTCTCTAAAGTATAATTTCTCGCTTTAGTTTTTTTGTTTAAAATCAACGCAGTTCTTAGTTGACTTGTTATTAAAATATCTTTTGCAGTACTTTTGAAATTACTTTGACCTCTAATAGTAATGGCATTTTTTACAGACCGCGCACCAGGTATTTCCCAAGCCATTTTTGTTATTTTAATTTTCTCTTCAGGACCGTCAACTTTACCTGATAAAAAAATTCTTCCATCCATTACTTCAGATTGGATTGATAGAAAATATTTTTTATCAGCTAGTGCTAATCTTGCTGAAAGATTTTTTTGCATAATTGTATCATCAATTTGCATACCTATTGTCCTAGGATCAAAAGTAATATTTACACCTGCCCCGAATTGAGTAGCTGATGAACAAGATATCAAAAAAAATACTAGAAATAGGCTAAAAATTTTTCTCATTTTTAATCTCTAAACATAAATTATAAATTTTCTTTTTGCTAATTTTTTCTGTTTCTAAAATTAGATTTACAGTATCTTTCAAACTATAACTTTTTAAATATTTTTTAATTTTATTCACAATTTTTTTTTCATCAAAAATTTCATTTTTATTTTGTTCTTCTGAAATTACTATGGTCAATTCTCCTTTTAGGGGATTCTTAAACAATGATAATTCTTCGACTTTCTCTCTTATAAAAGTTTCATGAATTTTAGTAATTTCTTTTGCAATAAGTATTTCTCTACCAGTAAAAAATTTCTTAAACATACTTATATAAAAATTTATTTTTTTTGATGGTATAAAGAAAACTTGCGTAAATTTATTTTGTGATAGATTTGATAAAACATTTTTAAGCTCATTTTCAGTTTTTGGTAAAAAACCATAAAATAAAAATTGATCTTTAAAACCTGATACGCTTAAAGCAGAGGTTATAGATGAAACACCAGGTACAGGAGTTACAAATATATCGTTTTTCAAACATTCTTTTACTAAAAGTCTTCCGGGGTCTGAAAGCAAAGGTGTTCCGGCGTCCGAAATTAAAGACAAAATTTTGCCCTCATTAATATGTTTTATAATAGCTGTGAGTTGTCTTTTTTCATTAAATTTGTGATAGGAAATAAGCTTTTTTTTAATTTTATAATGTTTCAAAAGTTTAATTGAACGTCTTGTATCTTCACAAAGTATTATGTCAGAATTTTTTAAAACATCTAAGGCCCTTAATGTTATATCATCCAAATTTCCTATAGGGGTAGAAACGATGTATAAGTGTTTTGTAGAAAGTTTCATTATGAAAATTAAAATTATTTTACCATTAATTTATATATTATTTTTATTAAATTCTAATCTATTAAGTGACGAAAATAATAAAACACTAAAGGTTGGTTTGCTTGCCCCTCTTTCTGGACCTTACAGCGAAATTGGTAACTCACTTTTGTATTCTCTTCAATTGGCGCTCGAAGAAATAAACGACGAAAATGTTTCTATTATTCCAAGAGACTCCGGTTTTAATGATGAAGAAAAACTTACTTCCGCTATAAATGAGATGCGAAAAAACGATGTAAAAATTATAATTGGTCCAACATCATTTGAAGAATTTGATAAAGTTAAAAGGTATAATGATTTAATATTTATTTCACCTTCAAATATAAATCCAGAATTTTCTAATAATATAATAAGTATTGGAGTTAGTTTAGACTCACAGTTATTAGCCTTATCCAATTTTATAAAAAAACAAAAAAAAACAAAAACAGTTATAATGTATCCCAAGAATGAATACCTAGATCTTATAGAAAAAAAACTTGAAAACATTGGTCTAGAGAATGTAAAAAGATTTATATACAGTCCTAATCCAGAGGTGCTTACTGGTGAAATCGAAACTCTAACCAATTATGCACAAAGAAAAAGGAATTTAGAATTAAGGAAGAAAATCTTTGAAGATAAAGAAGATGAACAATCATTAAAAGAATTAGAACGTTTGGAACAACTTTATACTTTAGGAGACGTTAATTTTGACTCGGTTATAATCATTGATTTTGGAAGCAACCTCAAAAGTGTACTAACCTCACTAGTCTACACAGATGTAAATCAAGATAAAGTTTTATTTACAACAATAAATCAATGGTTTGATGAAAGTATTTTTTATGAAAATACTATTCAAAACCTTTTTTATCCATCAGTAAATTATAAAGAATTTAAAAAATATAATAATAAGTATTTTAAAAAATTTAATATATATCCCAATGAAATAACAATACTAGCTTATGATGCACTTGGTTTAATATATTATGCTTGGAAGAAAAATGGAAAAATAAATTCAATCAATGATTTTTTATTTAAAAATAAAATTAAAGGAAAAATTGGAACTTTTAGTTTTAAAAACGGGAAAGTTACTCAAGACCTTGATATTTATAAAACTGATAACAAAAAATTTATAAAGTTTTAATTTTTTTCTTTAATTTTTGAAATGCTATAAATCTGTGATCCATTTTTATTTTTTTTGACTTTAGCATTTGACCAAATGTAATTCTTTTTTTTAGTGGAATAAAAATTGGATCATATCCAAATCCATTTGTTCCTCTTATATTCATTGAAATGTTTCCCATTAATTTTCCTTCTACAGAAGTAATTTTTCCATTTTCATCATAATAAGAAAGGCTACATATAAAAAAAGCTGACCTATTTTTTTTTGTTTGCATTTTTTTTAGAATAAATTTCATTGCTTTTAAAAAACTTCCATGCCTTTTAGCCAATCTTGCTGAATAAATTCCTGGTTTATTATTAAGAGCTTTAATGCATAATCCTGAGTCATCAGATATTACTGGGTAGTCTACATACTTAGAAAAAAATTTAACTTTAAGTCTAGAGTTGGCAATGAAAGTTTTTCCTGTTTCTTTTGGACTTTTAATTTTAAGTAATATTGGTGATATTTTTTTGTATTTATTAGAAATTAGATAACTAATTTCTTTAAATTTCCCCTTATTATGAGTGCCAACCAAAATTTTCTTCATTTTAAACCTAGTAATTTAATAATTACTTACTATATAGCAAATTAAATGAGTACAAATAATAAAGAAGAAAATATAAAAAAAAATCAAATATCCGATGAAGATAGCAATTTAGAAGCTAAATCATCAGAAAAAAATAAGGAAGACGTAAAAGAAAAAACTGTCGAAGAAAAGCTTAAAGATGCTGAAGAAAAACTACTTCGTTCTTTAGCTGAGATTGAAAACCAAAGAAGAAGATTTGAAAAAGAAATTAAGGACGCTTTTGAATTCGGGTCATATAATTTTGCAAAAGAGAGTTTAGCAATCTTAGACAATCTTCAAAGGGCTAAAGAGGCTATTAAAAATGATGAAACTCTTAAAATCAATAAAGACTTAGACAAATTTTTAGAGAATATTACAATTATTGAAAAAGATTTAATTTCTATATTTGAAAAAAATAATATTAAAAAAATAGACTCTAAAAATAAGAAATTTGATCCTAATTTTCATCAAGCTATGTCTGAAGTAGAAGATGATAAAGCGGATCCTGGTACCATCCTTCACGAAATACAAGCTGGTTATTTGCTTGGAGAAAGACTTTTGAGACCAGCATTGGTAAGTGTTTCAAAGAAAAAAAGCTCTAAAGACCAAGAAAATAAAGATAAAAAAGAGGAAAAATAGCCTTGTAGATAAAGAAATAACACCCATATCTAATAACGAATAGGAATTAAATTATGAGTAAAGTAATAGGTATAGATTTAGGAACAACTAATTCATGTGTTGCCATCATGGATGGTACACAAGCTAAAGTTTTAGAAAACGTTGAAGGAGCTAGGACTACTCCTTCTGTTGTGGCCTTTTTAGAAAATGAAGAAAAATTAGTAGGTCAGCCTGCAAAAAGACAAGCAGTAACCAACGCAGGAGACACTATATTTGCAGCTAAAAGGCTTATAGGTAGAAAATTTGATGGTCCTTCAGTTCAAAAAGACATCTCAAAAGTACCTTATAAGATTGTTAAATCAGATAATGGCGATGCTTGGGTTGAGGGAAAAGGAAAAAAATATTCACCAGCTCAAATTTCAGCTTTCGTATTACAAAAGATGAAAGAGACAGCTGAAAAATATTTAGGACAATCTGTAACAAAAGCTGTAATAACTGTTCCTGCATATTTTAATGACTCTCAAAGACAAGCAACTAAAGATGCTGGAAAAATAGCTGGACTAGAAGTTTTAAGAATTATAAATGAGCCAACAGCAGCTTCACTTGCATACGGATTAGATAAAAAAGGTGGAAAAAAAATAGCTGTATACGATTTAGGTGGTGGTACATTTGATATATCGATCCTAGAAATTGGTGACGGTGTATTTGAAGTAAAGTCTACTAACGGTGATACTTTTTTAGGAGGTGAAGACTTTGATGATGCAATTGTTGAGTACCTTGCGAATGAATTTAAAAAAGATAATGGTATAGATTTAAAATCAGATAAACTTGCTCTTCAAAGATTAAAAGAAGCAGCAGAAAAAGCAAAAATAGAACTTTCTTCAGCAGCGCAAACAGAAATAAATTTGCCTTTTATTACTGCTGATAAAACTGGTCCGAAACATCTAAATTTAAAATTTACTAGAGCAAAGTTAGAGGCTTTAGTCCAAGGACTTGTGGATAGAACTTTAGAGCCATGCAAAACCGCTTTGAAAGACTCAGGTTTTTCAGCAGCGGAAATCAATGAAGTAGTCCTTGTAGGCGGAATGACAAGAATGCCTAAAATTATTGAGACAGTAAAAAACTTTTTTGGAAAAGAACCTAACAAGAGTGTTAATCCTGATGAGGTTGTAGCTATGGGCGCAGCTATACAAGGTGGAGTACTCCAAGGTGATGTAAAAGATGTATTGCTTTTAGACGTAACACCTCTTTCTTTGGGAATTGAAACTTTAGGCGGCGTATCTACAAAATTAATTGAAAAAAATACAACTATACCAACTAAAAAGAGTCAGGTTTTTTCTACTGCAGAAGATAATCAACCTGCAGTGTCGATTAGAGTTCTTCAAGGTGAAAGAGAAATGGCTGCAGACAATAAAATTTTAGGAAATTTTGAGTTAGTAGGTATACCTCCTGCTGCAAGGGGAACGCCTCAAATTGAGGTTACATTTGATATTGATGCAAACGGTATTGTAAACGTTTCTGCTAAAGATAAAGGAACTGGAAAAGAGCAAAAAATTCAAATTCAGGCCTCTGGAGGACTTTCTGAAGAAGAAATTAATAAAATGGTTAAGGATGCTGAAGCTAACAAAGAAGCTGATAAAAAGAAAAGAGAAAATGTTGATGCTAGAAATCAAGCAGATAGTCTTGTTTTTTCAACAGAAAAAAGTTTGAAAGAACATGGAGATAAAATTTCAGCTGAGGAGAAGAAAGCTATCGAAAACGGTATTGCTGATCTTAAAAAATCTTTAGAGGGTACAGATTCAGAAGATATTAAGAAAAAAACGCAGAATTTAATTCAAGTTTCTATGAAATTGGGTGAAGCAGTTTATAAAAGCCAACAAAAACCTGGAGCAGGTAAAACTGAAAATCCAAAAGATGCTAAACCTAACGACAAAGATAATGTAGTTGATGCAGATTTTGAAGACGTAAAAGAAAAAGAAAAAGAAGAAGATAAAGAAAAAAGCGCCTAAGAAAATAAAGGAGACGTCCTGTGGCTAAAAGAGATTGTTATGATGTCTTAGGTGTACCGAGATCCGCATCCAAAGACGATATTAAAAAAGCTTATAGAAAGCTCGCACTTAAATATCATCCAGACAAAACTAAAGGCGACAAAACCTCCGAAGAGAAATTTAAAGAAGCTAGTGAAGCATATCACATTCTTTCAGATGAAAAGAGAAAAGCAAACTACGATCAATTCGGCCACGCAGCTTTCGAGGGAGGTGGTGGAAGTCAAGGCTTTGGTGGATTTGATACGTCTTCTTTTTCAGATATTTTTGAAGACTTCTTCAGTGATTTTGGTGGAAGCGGTTCCGCTAGAAGAACAAGTAATAGAGGAAATGACTTAAGGTATGATGTAAGTATAGATTTAGAAGAAGCTTACAAAGGTATCCAAAAAAACGTAAAATATACTACTTATAAAGCATGTTCTTCTTGTTCTGGAAGCGGTGCTGCAAAAGGTTCGAAACCTGTTAGATGTGATTATTGTTCTGGAAGAGGAAAAGTAAGAACCAACCAAGGATTTTTTACCGTTCAACAAACTTGCCCTCAATGTAGTGGATACGGAGAAATGGTTAATGAACCATGTAATAAATGTAGCGGTAATGGAAAGGTTCAATCAAATGAAAATGTAACTGTAAAAATTCCAAAAGGTGTTGATGATGGTACAAGAATAAGAGTATCGGGTAAAGGTGAAGCGGGATCAAAAGGCGGTTCTAGTGGAGACTTGTATTTATTCATATCTATAGACAATCATGAAATCTTTAAAAGAGCCGATGAGAACTTGTACTACGAACTTCCAATTTCATTTACCAATGCTGCGCTTGGGACATCTGTTGAAGTACCTTCAATTGACGGAGGTAAATCTAAAATTAAAATTCCTGCTGGAACACAGCATGGTAAGCAATTCAGACTTAGAGGAAAAGGGATGCCAGTTTTAAGAGGAAATGCTTTTGGCGATTTATACATAAGAATAAATACTCAAGTTCCTACCTCATTGACTAAAAAACAAAAAGAGATCCTTGAAGAATTCAATGATATTGAAAGTAATAAACCTGATCCAGTCATTAAAAGTTTTTTTGAAAAAGCTAAAAAATTTTGGAGAAATTCTTAAACTAAATGAGCACTGATCAAATAATGTCTGCAATTTTTCTTGTTGCAGTGCTAATTTTAATCTTACCTAGTTTTCTTTCTACAAATTACAAATTAAAAGAATTTTTAAGAAATTTATCTATTTGGGCTATAATTACGCTAGTTATTATTGTAATCATTTATTTTATTAGTTTATGAGAAAAATAAATTTATCTATTTCTGGATGTATGGGAAGAATGGGTCAACAACTCATTAAATCCTCAAAAAAAAATAAAAATTTTAAATTAGTCTCTTTAACAGAAAATAGAATAATAAATAAAAAGATTGCAGGGATAAAACCTTTTAAAAATAGTGTTGATGCATTTAAAAAATCAAATGTGATAATAGACTTTACTGTTCCTAAATGTACATTAGAAATATTAAAAATTGCATCTAAATTAAAAAAAAGAGTTGTTATTGGGACAACAGGTTTTTCAAAAAAAGAGGAAAATTTAATAAAACAATATTCTAGAAAAATTCCTATACTTAAAGCAGGTAATATGAGTTTAGGCGTAAATTTACTTATGTATTTAACTGAGATTGCTTCGAAATCTCTTGGAAATAATTTTTTAAGTAAAGTCTATGAAGTACATCATAAGCATAAAATTGATTATCCGTCAGGCACAGCTCTGATGTTAGGTAGAGGAATAGCCGATGGGAAAAATAAAAATTTTTACAATTTAATTGGTAGAAAATATTTAAATAAAAGATCATTTCCTTACGCGAGAAAAATTAATTTTAATTCTATTCGTAAAGGCGAGGTGATTGGTGAGCATGAAGTAAGATTTTCTAGTGGAAAAGAAATTATAAAACTTAACCACGAGTCTTTTGATAGAGCTTTATATTCAGAGGGTGCATTAACCGCTGCAAATTGGTTAATGTCTAAAAAAGCAGGTCTTTATTCCATGCGAGACCTTCTTAACTTTAAGTGAACAATAAACAAAAAGCTAAAATTATTTTAAGGATATTAAATAAAACATATCCTACAGTTCCTATACCACTAAATTACAAAAATACTTTTACTCTTTTAGTTTCTGTATTACTCTCTGCACAATGTACAGATGTGAATGTTAATAATGTTACAAAAGATATTTACCCGAAATATAATAAACCAACTCATTTTGTAAAACTTGGAAGAAGAAAAATTGAGCGATTAATAAAAAGAATAGGAATATTTAGAGTAAAAGCTAAAAGTATATTTTATTTATCTAAAACCTTAGTTGAAAAATACAAAGGGAAAGTACCAAGCACTTATGAAGAATTAGAGCAGTTACCTGGCGTAGGTCATAAAACTGCAAGTGTTGTAATGTCTCAAGGTTTTGGTTTTCCTGCTTTTCCAGTAGACACTCATATTCATAGATTAGCTCAAAGATGGGGTTTAACGAATGGCAAAAATGTTGTGCAAACCGAAAAAGATTTAAAAGCAGTCTTTCCAAAAAAATACTGGAACAGACTTCATCTTCAAATAATTTGGTATGGCAGAGAGTATTGTAAGGCTAGAGATTGTTATGGAATAACTTGTAAAATTTGCAAAAGCTGTTATCCAAACAGAAAAAAACCTTTTAAAACAAAAAAAGCTTAAATGAAAATCTTAGGAATCGGCAACGCTATCGTTGATGTAATTTGTAAAGTTGAGGAAAATTTTATTACTCAAAATAAATTAACAAAAAGTACGATGAAGCTTGTAGACGAGGCTGAATTTAAAAAATTATTATCTAATCTTAAAATTGAAGAAACTGTTTCAGGCGGTTCAGTAGCAAACTCAATAGTAGGTCTCGCGCAACTTGGAAATAAAGTTGGCTTTATAGGAAAGGTCAGTGATGATGATTTAGGTAATAAGTATGAAGAAGGACTGAAAAAAGAAAAAGTACAATTCTTTTATTCTAAAAAAAAAGAAGTAATTCCAACGGGAACTTGTTTAATATTAATTACCCCTGACTCTGAAAGAACAATGGTAACATTTCTTGGTACTGCAGGTAAAATTAATGAAAACGATATTGACAAAAGTGCTGTGAAGAATAGTGAAATTTTATTTTTAGAAGGTTATCTTTGGGATGAAGGTGAACCAAAGAAAGCATTTGATAAAGCTATAAATAATGCAAATAAAGTTGCAATGTCATTATCGGATCTGTTCTGTGTAGAAAGACATAAATCAAGTTTTCTAGAATTAGTTAAAAATAAATTAGATATAACGTTTGCAAATGAGCAAGAAATTATGTCGTTAATTGATACTAAAAAATTCGATGATGTTATTAGTTTTGCTAAAGAAACAAACAAATTAATTGTTATTACACGTGGGGAAAAAGGTGCGATCGCAATTAATAAAAATGAAATTGAAGAATGTTCTGCGAAAAAGAATCTTCAAATAAAAGATTTAACGGGTGCAGGAGATTTGTTTGCTGGTGGTTATTTGCATGGTTTAATTAATAATAAATCTACAAAAGAAAGTTTAGAAACTGCAACAGAAATGTCCTCTAAAGTCATTCAAATAATAGGAGCAAGACTTAATTGATCAAATATATAACAATTTTTTATTTATAAATAATCTGAATTAGTTTTTTTTCTTTTAAAACTTCCTTTACCCTTTTTTGGTTTGATAACCCTTTTCCTATACTTAGTCGTAAAAAGATCTTTTGCTATCTTGTTTCTTTTTTTCACAAATAATACCCATCTTTATTATTAAGAATAAAGTTATTATCCATAAATTTTTCAGAAATCTTTTTTCTTAATCTATAAATGTGCGTCTCAACTGTGTGTGTATCTGCATCAGAAGAATAATTCCAAACATGAGACAAAATATTGTCCTTTGAAATTGGTTTATTTCTTTTTAAAAATAACTCGAGAAGATGAACCTCTTTTTCTGTTAGGATTATATGATCATCTAAATAAGATAATTTTTTTTCATTTTTATTTAGTAAGTAATTTTTAATCTTAATTGAGGAGTTCAAATTAAATTTTTTTTTTGCTTCTGTGCTCTCAATTACAGAGTTTAACTCTTTTATAGATGTAGGTAATTCTAAGTCTGCATCACAATTATAATTAAAATCTTTTGATTTTCCTGCACATATTTTTATACAGTCAATGTTTTTAATTAATTGTGCTTGTTCTTTATTTTGTAAAGCATGAGTATGAAAAAGTATAATATTTGGATTATTCGTATAATCTAATATAGGATTAAACTTTAAAAATTTTTTAATTTCATTTAAAGTTGAAATAAATGAGGTAGGACCTAGAAGTAAAACATTTAACTTGTGCATATTCTAATAAACAAAAAAAAACTCACTTATAATAACTATAAAGTAAAATGTTCTATAGGTAAAAGGGGAATTGGCAATAAAAAGCGAGAAGGAGATCTAATAACACCAAAGGGCGTCTTTAAAATTAAATATATACTTTACAGAAAAGATAGAATTAAAAGAATTCAAACAAAAATTAACAAATTCATAATAAAGAAAAATATGGGCTGGTGCGATGACCCTAAGTCAAAGGAGTATAATAAACTTGTTAATTTACCGTTTAAATACAGTTATGAAAAACTTTATAGAAGGGATAACATTTACGATATTCTATTAGTGCTTAATTATAATATGGCCCCTATTAAGAAGAGTAAGGGTAGTGCAATTTTTATTCATGTGGCTAAAAAAAACTACCAAAAAACTGAAGGATGTATAGGTCTAAAAAAAAATCATTTGGTAAAGATTATTCAAGATTTGAAAAAAAATACCAAGGTTAAGATCGTGAACCAAAAATAGAACTACCTACTCTTACGAAGTTTGATCCATGCCTTACAGCATCTAAGTAATCTGCTGACATACCCATGCTTAAATTTTCAAGTGATAATGATTTATTTAACTCATTTAAAGTCTTAAAATATTTATCAGTATTTTCGTCATTAGGAGGAATTATCATTAAGCCTTTAATGTTTAAATTAATTTCATTTATACAATAGTTATAAAAACCCTCTAATTCGTTTACGGGTATTCCTGATTTTTGAATTTCATTACCAATATTAATTTGTATGAAATATTTTAAATCTTTATTTAAGCTCTTTTGGTGTTTTGAAAGATTATCAGCTAATTTTTGATTATCTACAGAATGAATATAGTCAAATAATTTTACAGCATCTTTTGCTTTATTCGTCTGTAATTTGCCAATCATATGAAGTTTAAGTTCTTGATTAATTTTTTTTTGTTCTGTCCATTTTGACATAGCTTCTTGAACTTTATTTTCCCCAAAATGTAAGTGTCCGTGATCAATTAGTGGCTGTATGTATTCTAAAGGGAATGTTTTGCTCACGGCTATAATATTTACTGTTTTGCTCGGTTTTAAAGATGATATTTTAGATTTTATTTTTTCAAATCTATCAATTATTGTGTTCATATGTTTACTAAAAAAAATAAATATTTTTTATTTATAGAAAGTATCAAAGATATAAGTTTAGAAAACATAAAAATACGAAATAAATTTTCAATAATTTATCGAAATACTAAAAAAGCAGAAGATTTAAACAATCTTCTTAAATTTAGGCGATATTGCAAGTTAAAAGCGATAAAATTTTATATAGCTAACAATTATCAACTTGCTGCTTCATTAAACGCTGATGGAATTTATTTATCCTCCTTTAATAAAAGTCTCGCTAGTTTATTTTATAGAAAAATAAATTTTAAAGTAATCGGATCTGCACATAATTTTAGAGAAATAGCCTTAAAGAAAAAACAAGGTTGTTCTTTTGTTTTATTATCTAAATTGTTTATGGTTGATTATGATAAAAAAGCTCCCTACTTGGGAATTTTAAAGTTTAATAACTTCTCAAAAATTTCTGGAAAGCTGATACCCCTTGGTGGAATAAATACAAATAATTTAAACTCTTTAAGAAATGTGAGTTGTGAAGGATTTGCATTATTATCTGAGGTAAAAAAAAAGCCGGCTAAAATTTTTAGCCGGCTTTTTTAATTATTTAATATACACGTTTAAACTAGAACGCCATTTCTACTGTAAATACAGTGTCTTTAACGTCTTTGTTAGTTGTGTATGAAGCATTCTCGTGATCGTTCATTGCCACACCTAAAGTCATACCACCCATTGTGTACGAAGCTTGGATACCTGTTGACTCCATAGTGTACTGAGTTGTAGCTTTTTTCTGTGTTTTTGGCTCTGACTCTTCTTGCTCATAAGAAATTGATAAGTTGTCATTTACGTTAATACCGATTGAGTATTTAGTATTTTCAACTGTTTCAACTTGCTCTGTTGCGATTGAGCTCAATGCTAATGCAGCGTACGATTTGCTGTAACCAATTACTGCTGGTCCAACTGCGTATGTTGCATAGTAAGCGCCTGATTCAGGTGCTTGATCTGTTGCTCCGATTACTCCACTGAATTCTATGTAGTCGGCACCTAATGTTAAACCGTCAACCATTGGAACTTCAGTCATTTTTACTTGGTAATGCGTCGCACTATCTCCACCACCATCTAAAGTGATTCCACCTGCAGATGCTGTATCTGGAGTAGCTACTCTGTCGTTCACAGCTCCTGATTTCAATGCATCTTCAGCAGTAGATCCTGCTGCGTCTGGTGTGTAACCAACTTTAAATGTTACACCATATGGCAATAAACCAGCTGGTGTGTGGTATTGAACGTTATCAAAACCATCGATGTCGAATGTATCTGTCATCGCTTCTGCGTATGAAGTATCAGATGGTCTAGCTACTACTGATTGAGAACCAGCGTTATCTACACCTAATCCACCTTCACCTAAGAATACTCCAAATGTACCAATTGGAGTTCCGACAGCTAATTTAGCGTCATCGTTTGTTGCACTTGACTCCACAGTATCGATATCAACTGCGTAAGACCATGTGAAACCGTTATCTAACTCACCGCTAGCACCTAAGGTAAATTCGTTCTCAATACCTAATTGTGGTGTAGCGTTTGAAGCTGCAGCAGTTCCATCAGATGATGTAATTGCATACGAAGCTTTTGCTGTACCAGTTACAGTTAATTCACCAGCTTTTGCTACGCCGAATGAAAATAACACAACTGACAACAATGCTATTAGTTTTTTCATGTTTTATCCTTTTGTTAATTGAAAATTAATTTAATTAATTTCAGATCATTTTTATGGTTTTCCATCCTGAATTTCCTTAAAAATGTCCCGTAAAATCGAGATTATTTGGCTATGTGATAATTTTACAACACGTAAAAAAACATTGAAAAACCTAGAAAATGGCCGTATTTCAGTGTTTTTTAAATGTATTGTCGTATAAAATCAAAATATTAAAAAAATGAACTATAATATTATCAAAAATATCGTTTTTTCTTGTTTTTTTTTCATCTTTTTAAACTCATGTGGAAAAGATTTTTTTAAATATTCTTCTGCAAAAGATAATCCAGTTAGAGGGATTGAAAGAGCAAAAAAAAATGTGTCTGAAGGTAGAGGGATGAGTTTAAACAAAATGAGAAAGTCTAAAACAACATATGAATTTAGCACATCAAATCCGTTATGGAGGGCATCTTTAGATATTTTAGATTTTATTCCCATGTCAACGGTTGATTATTCTGGCGGCACAATAGTTTCTGATTGGTATACTGATGGTACTCAAAATGACGAGTCAATTAAAATAACATTGAGGTTTTTATCAAACGAAGTACAAGCTGGAAGTTTAAAAGTAGTTGTACATAAAAAGAAATGCTCAGCTAATCAAAATTGTTCTATAAGCTTAATTAACAATTCTATTCTTGTAGATGAGTTACAAAGATCCATTTTAAGAAGAGCGGCTTTGATACAAAAAGAGCAAGCAGAAAATAAGAAAAAAAATTAAATTATCTTTAATTTTATGGAAAGAATAAGTTTTCAAGCAATTGAAGAAAAGTGGCAAATAAAATTTGCTAAAGAAAAATTGTATAATAAAAATGGAAAAAAGTTTTATTGTCTAGAGATGTTTCCTTACCCATCGGGAAAAATACATATGGGTCATGTTCGAAACTATACAATTGGAGATGTGGTTGCTAGATACAAATTTTTAAATGGATTTAATGTTTTACATCCTATGGGATGGGATTCTTTTGGTTTACCTGCCGAAAATGCATCGAAATTAAATAATTTACATCCTAAAGAGTGGACTAATAAAAATATAAAAATAATGAGAGATCAATTAAAAATGCTTGGTCTTTCTATTGATTGGGATTTGGAAATTTCAACTTGTGATGAACAGTATTATAAGCATCAACAGGAGTTATTTATTGATTTTTACAATCAAGGCTTTGTGTCTAGAAAAGAGACGTACGTAAACTGGGACCCTGTTGAAAAAACTGTTTTAGCTAATGAACAAGTTATAAATGGCAAAGGTTGGAGGTCTAATGCTGTTGTAGAGCGAAAAAAGCTCTCACAATGGTTTTTTAATATTACTAAATTTTCTGAAGATTTACTAAATGATTTAAAATTACTTAATGGATGGCCTGAAAAAGTAAAGCTAATGCAAAAAAATTGGATTGGCAAATCTTACGGTTGTGAGATTAATTTCCAAATCGATGAAAAAAAGGAAAAATTAAATGTTTTTACAACTAGGCCAGATACAATTTTTGGTGCTACCTTCTTAGCTATTTCAACTGATCATCCTTTAAATGAATTCTTTTCTGATAATAAAGAGTTTAGTAAATTCAAAAAAGAATGCGATAAAACTGGCACAACTGAGGAAGCACTAGCAAATGCAGAGAAACTAGGTTTTGACACAAAATTGTTTGCACAACATCCTTTCATTAAAGATAAAAAAATACCGATATTTTTTGCTAACTTTGTTTTAATGGATTATGGAACTGGTGCAATATTCGGTTGTCCTGCCCACGATCAAAGAGATTTTGATTTCGCCAAAAAATATAATTTAGAAATAATTAAGGTAGTTTCAAACGGTAAAGATAATAAAACTCTTAATGAAGCATACAGTGGTGATGGCAAAATTATAAATTCTGAATTTTTAGATGGTTTAGCTATAACTGAGGCAAAAAAAAAGATAATAGATGTTATTGAAGAAAAAAAGTTAGGAGAAAAAAAGACATTATTTAGATTAAAAGATTGGGGAATTTCAAGACAACGCTATTGGGGATGCCCCATACCAATGATTTACCTTGAGGACGGATCTGTTGTTCCGGTTGAAAAAAGTGAATTACCTATTAAATTACCGGAAGATATCGATCTTAAAACATCTGGAAATCCTCTTGATAAACATCCCTCTTGGAAAAATACAGTGCATAAAGCATCTGGTCAAAAAGCAACGCGCGAAACTGATACTCTAGATACTTTTGTAGACTCTTCTTGGTATTTTTTAAGATTTTGTAGTCCAAAGCACTCTCGATCCCCTTTTGATGAAGAAAAAATTAATTATTGGATGCCAGTTGATCAATACATCGGTGGAATAGAGCATGCTATTTTACATCTGTTATACTCACGTTTTTTTACTAAAGGATTGGATAAATATAATAAGAAATTAAATATTTCTGAGCCTTTTAAAAATCTTTTTACACAGGGCATGGTTTGCCATGAATCATACAAAGATAAAAACGGAGAATGGTTGTATCCATCAGAAGTGGAAAAACTTAAAGATAATACGTACGTAAAAATACATGACAAAAGTAAAGTTATTGTTGGTCTTCCTGAGTCTATGTCTAAATCAAAAAAAAATACTATTGATCCTCAAGTCATGATCGATCGATACGGTGCTGACTCTGTAAGATGGTTTATTCTTTCTGACAGTCCGCCAGATAAAGATATTCAATGGTCGGATGTTGGAGTAGCTGCTGCGCATAAATTTTTACAAAAAGTTTGGAACTTAAATTTTACTTTATCTACGAAAAAGCAAAATTTTTCTGATAAAAATCCTGAAAGTGAATTTATTAAAACGGTTAATACTTTTATTGAAAAAATTGATAATTCAATTCAACAATTTAGATTTAATGTTTCAATAGCGCTTTTTTATGAATTGTTCAATTTTTTAAATCAAAATTTAAAACTAAAAATCGATAATAAAATTTTTAAGAATAAACTAATCGATATTATGAAATTAATGGTTCCATTTACACCTCACCTAGCACGAGAATGTCTTGAACTTTTAAAATGCGAAAATCCAAATAAATGGCCAATAATAGATAAAACCAATGTAAAAAATACTATTAATTTTGCAGTTCAGGTCAATGGAAAAACAAGGGATATTATTGTAGTAAATAAAGACACAAATGAGAAAGAAATTTTAGAATTAATTTTAAAAAAATCTAAGGCTAAAAAATATATAGAAAAACAAAAAATAATTAAAACCATTTTCGTAAAAAATAAAATACTAAACTACATCTTAAAAAAGCAATGAAAAAAATATGTAAATTTATCTTATCATTTGTTTTAACTTTAATGCTTATAGGTTGTGGCTATAAAGTAATTGATAAAAACCAAGGGAGCCTTTACAAAATAACTGAAATAACTTTTTCTGGCGAAAAAAAAATTAATCATAAAATTAAAAACAAACTTTTATTTAGCTCTTCTAAAACAAGTAAAAATGAATTTATAATCCAATTAAACTCAAAAAAAATTAGGAGTATAAAAGAAAAAAATATTAATAATGAAGTAATAAAATATAATTTAAAAATTACATCTAAAATAATTTATAATATTCTAGGTAGTACTAATAAAGGATCTTTTGAAGTTCAACGAACAGGTGATTATAAGGTATCAAACCAAAGAATAAACACGTTAAACAATGAAAAAAAATTGTCTGAGAGTTTGACAGAACAAATATTTAAACAAATTTCAGCACAATTAAATTCGATAGCCAGTGATAGTTAAGAGTTATATTTTTGAAAATGATTTAAATAAATTTAACGAGTTTAAGTCCTTTTTATTTTATGGTGTAAATTTAGGATTAAAGTTAGAATTTAAAAAAAAGGTTAAGGCAAGTAATAAAAAGGATCTAATTTTAAATCTTAATCAAGATGATGTGTTAGAAAATGATATTTTGTTTAAAGAAATTAATACTTCATCACTTTTTCAAGAAAGAAAAATAGTATTTATCGAAAATTGTAACGATAAGATAATACCAGATGTTCAAAATATAATTAATAAACTCGATAATAACAAAATTATTTTATTTTCTGACTCACTAGACAAAAAATCAAAATTAAGGAATTTTTTTGAAAAAGGAAAAAATATTGCCTGTATTGCTTGCTATGAAGATAATGAAATTACATTAAAAAAAATAATAAATAATAAGTTAAGAGGTTTTAACGGACTAGATAATCATAATATCAATATGATCCTAAATTCTGTTGGTTTTGATAGAGTAAAACTTAACAACGAACTCGATAAAATAGTTGCATGTTTTCTGGATAAATCTTTAGATCCTAATAAACTTGAAGCTTTATTAAATATAAAAACAAACGAAGATTTTAATTTATTGAAAGATGAGGCAATTGTTGGCAATAAAATTGAAACTAATAAATTGCTTAGTGATACAATTTTAGAACCAGAAAAAAATATCTTATATTTAAACATTATAAATCAAAGATTAAATAAAATTAGAGAAATTCATGAAAAAGCAGACTTATCAGATTTAGAAAAAGTAATTGACAATTTGAAGCCACCAATTTTCTGGAAAGATAAACCAATGATATTATCTCAAGCAAAAAAATGGAATATCGAAAAAATTAATTTTTTTTTAAATAAAACTTTCAAAACGGAATTAATATTTAAATCAAATAATCAAATTGATAAAATTGTCTTATTGAAGAAATTATTGCTAGATATGTGTAAAATAGCAGCTACTTAGTCAATAAATCAGAAATAAGAGTAAATTGGTCCAAATCTTTATACTCAATTACTACCCTTCCAGAATTATTTTTTTTATTTGAGATACTAACTTTTAATCCTAATTTTTTTTCTATCTTCTCTTGAGCTTTTATAATGTTTGCATCGTATTTTTTTTCAATTTTACTATTCTTTTTTGATTTAACTATATATTCAACTTTTCTCGCACTATAATTTTTTGATACAATTTCCTCGGCTATGCTTGATGCGTTACCTAATCCTATTAAAGGTCTAGCTTGACCTGAAGATAATGTTCCTTCCTCAAGCATCGCTATAACATCTTTTGGTAAAGTTAATAATCTCAAGGTGTTACTGATGTGACTTCTACTTTTAGACATTAATTTAGAAATACTTTCATGATCATATTTAAATTCGTCAGATAATCGTTTGTATCCTCTAGCTTCCTCAATTGGATTTAAATCATCTCTTTGAATATTTTCTACTATGGCAACTTCTAAAGACTCTACGTCACTTAGATCTAAAATTCTAACTGGAATTTCATGTAACCCTGCTCTTTGAGCTGCAATCCATCTTCTTTCTCCGGCTACTATTTCGTATTTACCAGTTTCGGTTTGATTTGGACGCACAGCGATAGGCTGAATAATTCCATTTTTTTTTATTGAATTAGCCAATTCTTCAAGTTTTTCTTCACTAAAATACTGCCTAGGCTGATAAGGATTTCGACTTAAATCACTAATTGAAACGGAATTTAGTTGCTTTATAGCTTGTGGTTTATCCATAGGTTTTTCATCACCAAATAACGCTGACAAACCTCTTCCTAATCCTTTTTTTTTTCCACTCATGCAGCGCTCACTATTTTGTTTTTAAATTCTTCAGCTAACTTGAAATAAGATTTACTTCCCACACAACTTTTATCATAGATAACACAAGGCAAACCATGAGATGGCGCCTCGGAAAGCCTTACATTTCTTTGGATGACGGTTTTGTAAACTTTATCTTTGAAATAATTTCTTGCTTCTTTATCTACTTCTGATGAAAGTTTGTTTCTTTTGTCAAACATAGTTAAAAGTATTCCTCTTATAGAAAGTGATGGGTTAAGATTTTCTTTTATTCTATCTATTGTTTTAACTAACTGTGTAATTCCTTCCAAAGCAAAAAACTCCGTTTGCAAAGGAACTAATAACTCATCTGATGCTACTAAAGACATAATGGTGAGCAAACTTAAGGACGGCGGACAATCAATAAATATGTTGTCATATTTTTTTAGTAATTTTGATTTTTCTGATGCTAATATTTCTTTCAAAACAAAAGCTCTTTTAGAGTCATTAGCTGTTTCAACTTCTAAACCAGATAAATTTACATGGGATCCTATGATGTCTAAATTTCGTATGTTGGTTTTTTGTATTGTCTGCTCAAGACTATTTTTTTTGATCAATAAGTTGTAAATATTTTTATCTTCATCACTATTATTTTTACCAAACCCAGTTGTAGCGTTCCCCTGTGGATCTAAATCAATTACAAGATTTGTTTGACCCATAATGGACAGTGAAGCTGCTAAATTAATAACAGTTGTGGTTTTTCCTACTCCACCCTTTTGATTAATCACCGAAATAGTTGTCGTCATTTTTTAAAATCGACTATAATTATTTTAGATTCTTTATTCGTTATACTGTTTTCAAGTTTATAGTCGTATTTTTCTTTTTTAAAAGCTTTTTCTAAATCTTTCTGTGCGTTTTGACCTTTTAAAATTATTAATTTATGTGACTTTTGAGCGATTTCACGTGAAACTTGTATTATTGCATCTAATTTCTTAAAAGCTCTACATACTATGTAATCTGTACTTATAGAGGATTGGTAAACATTACCTAGGATTTCTATTTTTAATGATAATCTATCACTTATATCCCTCAAAAAGGCCCTTTTAACTGGTGATTTTTCAAATAATTTCACGTGAAAGTCTTCATTTTTGTTAAATAAAGCTAAAATTAACCCTGGAAAGCCTGCTCCAGATCCTAAATCTGATAAAGAATCTTTTGAAAAGTTAATAAATTTTACTAATTGG
This sequence comes from uncultured Pelagibacteraceae bacterium, assembly GCA_902630925.1. Classification (GTDB taxonomy): domain Bacteria; phylum Pseudomonadota; class Alphaproteobacteria; order Pelagibacterales; family Pelagibacteraceae; genus Pelagilacustribacter. Next base: position 85,982 of record CACOWO010000002.1, read on the forward strand.
GCTGAATCGAGAATATGTCTCTGCCAAATTAAGTTTTCAGTGCTTTTAGAGATAAAATTATGCCTTTTATTAGCTCTAAGCAGTTCGTCGATAAATTTTTTTATGTCAGATATATTTTTTTCAGTAAAGTTAAGTTGATTTTGAAGAATTCTTATAACTTCATTATCTTGCATTAAGCAGTAGCTTTGAATTTTAACTTTTTAATATGAGATAATAAGATTATTATAGCTGCAGGAGTGATACCGTCTATTCTAATTGCCTGTCCTAACGTTTTAGGTCTTATAGAAATCAGCTTAGACTTAACCTCGTTAGACAAACCACTTAAATTTTCATATTTTATATTCTTTGGGATGATAACTGACTCATCTTTTTTAAAGGATTTTATATCTCGCTCCTGTCTCTTCAAGTAACCAATGTAATGAGCGTCGGTTACAACCTGCTTTTCTATTGACACAGGAAATACAGGTATATCGCTAAATATTTGCCTTATTTTAGCCATATTTACTTTTCGTTGACCCATAACTTCTAAACAGGATCTTTTGACTCCGTCCATAGCGATTTTAATATCATATTTTTTTGCTTCATTTGGAGTTAGAAATTTTGTTTCTAAAAAATTATTTAAAGAAGAAATATTTTTTTTCTTTTCTATGTAGTTTTTTTCTCTCTCAGATCCTACTAAACCCAGACTCATACCAAGATCAGTTAACCTTTGATCTGCATTATCAGCTCTTAAAGTTAATCTGTATTCTGCTCTAGAGGTAAACATACGATAAGGTTCTGTAACTCCTTTGGTTATTAAGTCATCTATCATCACACCAATGTAAGAAGTTGATCTATCTAAAACAAATTCAGATTTTTTTTTAATTTTTAAAGCAGCATTAATTCCTGCTATCAAACCTTGAGCAGCTGCTTCCTCATAACCAGTAGTACCGTTAATTTGTCCTGCCAAAAACAATGATTTAATTTTTTTGGTTTCTAACGTAGCGTTAAGCTCTCTTGGATCTACATAATCATACTCTATTGCATACCCGGCTCTTTTCATTTTAACATGCTCTAAACCCTTAATTTTAGCCAATATTTTAAGCTGAATCTCTTCTGGAAGGGAAGTCGATATTCCATTTGGGTAAATAGTATTGTCCTTTAATCCTTCCGGTTCAAGAAAGATTTGATGCTGTTGTTTCTCTTTGAACTTTACAATTTTATCTTCAATGGATGGACAATAACGAGGTCCTACACCTTTAATGTTTCCCGAATACATTGCACTACGAGAAATATTGTCACTAATAATTTTGTGAACTTCGTTATTGGTATAAGTCATTCCACATTTAATTTGTTTGTTTTCTATTTTATTTGTAAGGAAAGAAAAATAATAATGATCATCATCAGCAGGCTGCATTTCTAGGTCATCATAATTAATTGTACTTCCATCTAATCTTGGTGGAGTACCTGTCTTTAATCTTCCTATTTGCATTTTAAATTTTGCTAATTGTTCACTTAAACCTGTAGATGGTTTCTCATCATATCTACCCGCTGGTATTTGAGTTTCACCAATATGTATTAATCCATTTAGAAAAGTACCAGTAGTTAAAATTAATTCCTTTGTCCTTATTTCTTTTCCACTTTGACATATAAATCCTATTACTTTGTCTCCTTCAAATAAAAATTTAACAACAGGATCAGCTATAACCTCTAAATTTTTGTAATTTAATAAAATCTTTTGCATATACTCTTTGTAAAGAGCTCTATCTGACTGGGTACGTGGCCCTTGCACCGCTGGACCTCTGCTCCTATTTAATAATCTGAATTGAATACCTGATTTATCAGCTACAACCCCCATTACACCATCTAAAGCATCTATTTCTCTTACAAGATGTCCTTTTCCGAGACCTCCTATAGCAGGATTGCACGACATCTCACCGATTGTTTCTATTTTATGTGTAAAAAGGGCAGTATTAACGCCCATTCTAGCGGATGCAGCTGCTGCTTCACATCCAGCATGCCCACCCCCTATTACTACAACATCATAGCTTTGTTTAATCATTAGATGAATGTAGCGCGGTATATTAGGAATACAAGAGGTATTTTATTTGCCTATACAAAAGTCTTTAAATATAGATTCAAGGATCTCCTCGACATCAACCTTACCTACAATACTTCCAAGATGTCGTGTAGCCATTCTTAGATCTTCGGCAGCTAATTCTAGATCTTTATTTTGATCTTTTTTAAGAAAGTTGTCTATTTCTTTTAAACATTGATTAAGTTTAATTCTATGTCTTTCTCTCGTAATTAAAGCAGTATTATTTGCTGTAAATTTCTTACTTAATTTTTCTTTAATTTTTTGAATCAAGATATCAATATTTTTATTTTTAATAACTGAGGCTAACACCGTATCAGCATCAAATTTATGATTCTGTTTATCTTGTATGTCTGATTTGTTCAACAAAACTATTGTGTCTTTATTAATCATTTTTTTAACTTCGTTGTTTATATTTTTTGAAGAATTATCAATGACAACAATGTTCAAATCAGCTTCTTCTGATTTTCCTAAGGCTAAAGATATACCTTTTTTTTCAATCTCATTTTTTGCATCTCTTATGCCTGCAGTATCAGCTAAAATCACGGGAAAACCATCTATATTCAAGTATGTTTCGATTATATCTCGTGTAGTTCCTGCTTCATCTGAAACAATAGCAACATCTCTTTTTGCTATCAAATTTAAAAGAGAAGATTTACCTGCATTAACTTCACCTGTTATAGAAACTCTAAATCCATCTCTTATTTTTTCTCCTATTTTATTGTCCTCTATTATCTTATGAATATCCTTATGTATCTCTTTAATAGAGTTTTGTACTTCTTTTAAAACTTTTTCTGGTAAATCATCCTCAGCAAAATCAATTTTTGCTTCGATATAAGACAACGATTTAATTAATTTTTCTCTTAAATCATTATAATAATTAGAAGCATTACCTTGAACTAATTTAACAGCTTGAACTCTTTGAAGCTCTGTTTCTGCATGAATTAAATCACCAATGCTTTCAGCTTTTAGAAGATCAATTTTATCATTTTGAAAAGCTACCTTGGTAAACTCTCCAGGTTCAGCTAATCTACAATTATCTTGTTCTGATAGTGCCTTTAATAATGCGGTGATAACAGCATTACTTCCATGAACCTGAAACTCAGCTAAATCATCACCTGTATAGCTATTAGGCCCAGGAAACCACAATAATAGAGCCTCTGGGTCTATTATGTTGTCGTTTTTGGGATCATAAAATTTACAGTAATTCACTTCATTAGAATTAATTTCTTTTAGTTTAGTTAAATTCCTACAAACTTTAAGAGTATCTTTACCTGATATTCTTACGATGGCTATTCCTGACGGACCTCTTCCTGATGAAAGTGCGTAAATGTTCATTGATTTAAATTGATAAACCCTGATTAGAAATATATTTGCTTATTTTTTTAAGAGTATTATTTTTCGAAATGTTTTTTAAAATTATTTCTTTGAATGGATCTAATAATTTATTTTGTTTGAAAAAATTATGAGTTAGGTCTATTCCTATACCGGTAATAATATTCTCAGATTTTCTATTATTAGTAAATTCTTCAAGAGCAGAAGTACTTTTTAAAGACATGCCTAATTCTGTGTAATATTTAAAAATTTTTTGTAATTTATTAATATCTCTTAACACAAGATTAAAACCTTGACCTGCTACAGGATGAACTGTGTGAAGCCCCTCACCTAAAATAAGAGTATCATTTTTATAATAAGTTCTTTTTAAATTTAGCTTCAGCGGATAAGATTGCAAATTGGAAATCTGTATTTTATTTGTTTTTAGAACTTTGCAAATTTTAGATTTAACAGATGAATTTATATCTTTTTTTAAAAACTCTTTTTTTACACTCCACACGAATGAAAAATTATTTTTTGAAAAAGGGAGAATAGCTAACGGTCCTTCTTTAAAAAAATATTGAGCGGTATTCAAATTCTTCAAGTCGTGTTTAACATAACCTGTAATAGCTATTTCTTTGTAATCTTTATTTAAAGATCTTTTATCAGCTATACCTTGATAGATTTTTGAGGATCTTCCTAAACATAATATTTTTATGTCATAACCATTTAAATCTTTTAATTCATTAATATTTTTTTTAAAAGTTTTTAATTTTTTCTTTTTAATTTCTTTAATTAGAATTTCTTTAATTTTATTATTCTCAAAAACGTACATAAGATTTTTGCTATCTTCATTAAAGTTTAAGAAATTAATGTTCTGATCTTTTGTCTCGTAGAAAAGGTCGATCTTTTTGGTAGGCCAAAATAATTTTTTATCGAGTTTATCTATTACATTTTTAAAAAACTCATAGTTTGAGGCAGAAATGGCTGTTGTTCGTTTATCGTTGGAATGCTTGTTTTTTTTGGATATTAAGTGGACTTCTAAGCCTTTTAATTTGTTTAAAGCTATAGCAGTCATTAAACCTGAAAGACCGTCTCCAACAATACAAATTCTCTGTTTTTTCATATTAAAATTTTTCTCACTTTCATAAAAATGGTAAAAAGTATGTAAAATGATTCGATATGAATACAAACTTTTTAAATAGTGTAACAAATTTTTTGAAAAAACGAACCTTTGAATTTATAGGATTAATCTTAATTTCAACCAGTATAGGTTTAGCAATAGCTTTTACAACATATTCTCCTGAAGATCCTTCATTTGTCTATGGTGATAGAGAATTTGAGATCAAAAATTTCTTTGGAATCTATGGCAGTAGTATTGCTGATTTTCTCTTACAGAGTTTTGGTCTCGTTTCATTTTTAATTTTAGCTAATTTCTTATTTTGGGGAATTAATTTGATAATTCGGAAAGAAATCAAAAGAATAATTTTAAAATTATTTCTAGTAGTTTCATATTTGGTCTTCGGTACAATTTTTATTTATATTACCTTTAATAATTCGTTCTGGCTTATCGATAATGGTAACTCAGGTTTTGTTGGAAAGATTGGTTATGAATTTTTAAGCACATGGTTTCCATATATAGATAATACGTATTCTGCTTACGGTTTGTTATTACTAACTCTTATCTTTTTTATTTTTTCAGCAGATTTAAATATAAAGAAAATTATTACTGGCACTTTTTCTATAATTGTTTCATTATTTAGAAGAAAAGAAAATACTATTCCTGACGTAAATTTAGAAGCAAATACTACAGAGAAGATAGATGAAATCATTGAAAGACCACAACAATCATTTTCTTTTGGTGACTTAACTCAATCAGAAAAACCATCAACTGGTTTAAAATCAAAATATAAACTGCCGGCAATAGATTATTTGGACAAAAGTTCTACAAAACTTAGCGCTTCAGAATTAAATAAAAATCGTCCTGATAGTGAGTTTATGGAAAAAATTCTTTTAGATTTTGGTATTGATGGGAAAATCAAAACTATTAATAATGGTCCAGTTGTTAGTTTATATGAATTTGAACCAGCTCCTGGGGTGAAGGTTTCGAAAATAATAAATTTGTCTGAAGATCTAGCTCGAAATACTAGTTCAACATCAGCAAGAGTTTCAGTAATTCCTGGTAAAAATACAGTAGGTATCGAGATACCAAATGAGACAAGAGAAAGTGTATCGCTTCGAGAAATAATCTCTTATGAAAAATTTCAAAAGAAAGACATAAAATTACCTATTGCACTTGGAAAAAGTATCTCTGGAATGCCTATCGTTGGAGATCTAACATCAATGCCTCACTTATTAATTGCAGGAACAACAGGTTCAGGTAAGTCAGTATGTATTAATACGATAATTGTTTCATTGCTTTACAAATTAAATCCTGATCTTTGTAAATTTATTTTAATTGATCCTAAGATGTTAGAGCTATCAACTTACGAAGGTATTCCTCATTTATTAACACCAGTAATCACCGATGCAAAGAAAGCAACATCTGCTCTGGCTTGGACTGTGAAAGAAATGAATAGCAGATACAAACTTATGAGTAAGGTGGGAGTAAGAAATATCGATGGTTACAATGCTAAACATAAATTAAAGATGCCTTACATAGTTGTAGTAGTTGATGAAATGTCAGATTTAATGCTTGTTGCTGGAAAAGAAATCGAAAATTACATTCAGAAATTATCACAAATGGCTAGAGCTGCTGGAATACACATTATTATGGCAACGCAAAGACCAAGTGTTGATGTAATAACGGGTACAATTAAAGCAAACTTTCCAACAAGAGTTTCTTTTCAAGTGAGCTCTAAAATAGATAGTAGAACAATATTAGGAGAGCAGGGCGCAGAGCAGTTATTAGGTAAAGGTGATATGCTATTCATGTCATCAGCAAATAGAATAGTTAGAATTCACGGTCCGTTTGTTTCAGAGAATGAAATAGAAAAAATTGTTAACTCCATTAGAGCGCAAGGCGAGCCGGATTATATGGATGAAATTACAGCCCAAACAAGTAATGAATCTTCTTCCACTTTAGAAGGAGATGGCAGTGAAGACGAACTATATACTCAAGCGGTTGATATTATTAAATCAGAGGGAAAAGCTTCAACAAGTTTCTTACAAAGAAAACTACAAATCGGTTACAATAGAGCAGCTAGAATTATTGATATGATGGAAGAAAAAGGTATTGTCAGTAAAGCAAATCATGTTGGTAAACGTGAGGTTCTATAAAATTTTAACAATATTTATTTTATTATCAGTAAATCTTTCTGCTGATGAAAAAGATCAAATAGTAACTCAATTAAATAATTTAAATTCATTAGAATTTACGTTTGATCAGGTAGTAAATGACAAAACTGAGAAGGGAATTTGCCTTTTAGAGTTTCCTGGGAAATTAAAGTGTAATTATTTTGATGACAAAAAAAAAGAATTAATAATAAATAAAAAAAGCTTAGCTATAACTCAGAAAAGATACAATAAGACATATTATTATCCTATTTCAAAATCACCATTCCTAAATATTTTATATAAGGACAAACTTTTAGAAATTGTAAAATCTGGAGAGGTAGAATTATCTGATAAAGTTGTAAAGTTAATTTATTTGGATGAAAACCAGATAACAGTTTTCTTCGATAAAAAAACATTGGATTTAAAAGGTTGGCAAATAATTGATCAGTATAACAATAATATAAATTTCTCTTTAAACATTGTTGCTAAAAACGATGTCTTTAAAAAAGGAACCTTTAAAATTCCTGCGATGAATTAAGCTACAAAATCGATTTCTTCTTCTTTAAATATTTTAAAACCTTTTGACTTATAATTTTGCAATGCATGTTTATGATCTAAGCTACAAGTATGAACCCACATTCTTTCCGGATTCTTTCTCGATGCGCTAGCAATAGCGTGATTAACAAGAGTTGATCCAAGTTTTAGACCCCTAAATTCTTTTAATACTCCCAAATTTATCAATTCTACTTCATTAGAACTTGGATGATATTCTTGTTCGTAATAACCAACAAGATCTTCTCCTTTTTTTAATACGTGAGTTTCTAAATTTTTGTTTGTTACATATTTAACCCATTCACTATCTGACCATAACAACCTATCTCTCCAAAAATGATCTAAACCTATTTGCTTGTAGAAAAATTTATTTAAATAAAAATTATCTTTATTATCTAAAACAATTTTATAATTCTTAGGTAGATTTAGATCTATGGTATTTGAAAAATCTTTAATTTCTAAAAAATATCTTTTAACTCTTGAAACCATTAGCTTACCATCTTTCCTATCTTTTCACCGGCAAAAATATGAAAATGCAGATGAGGGACTTCTTGTCCTCCATCACTACCAATATTTGTAAGAGCTCTATAACCTTTTTCTTTTGAGCCCAATAAGTTTGCTACATGTGTAACCGCTTTATTTAATTCAATGATCTCTTTATCAGAGGCTTTATTATTGAAATCATCTAGATCAACATATTCACCTTTTGGTATTACCAATACATGCACTTTCTTTTGAGGATTGATATCATGAAAAGCTAAAACATGATCGTTTTCATAAACTTTCTTGCAAGGAATTTCTCCTCTAAGAATTTTTGCGAATATATTATTTTTATCGTAACTCATTTTTGTCTTTTTTTTAGTTCGCTCATAACATCTTCGATCTTAATATTATTAGCCTCAAGATAAACCATCAAATGATAAAATACATCTGCTGCTTCGTGTATTTTATTAGAGTTTTGTTCAACAGCCTCGATTAACTCTCCTATTTCCTCTTTAACTTTTGCAACATTTAAACTTTTATCGTTGAGAAGTTTATTCGTATAGGATTTGTCAGGAGATGAATTTTTTTTCTCTCTAATAATTTGCATTAACTGTTCAAGGTTTTCAAACATTTTATAATCTTACAGATACATTCTTAGAATTCAAATATTCTTTAGCTTCTTTAATTTTATATTCACCATAGTGAAAAATAGAAGCTGCTAGAACTGCACTCGCTCCGCCTTTAACTATACCATCGTAAAGATGATCTAAAGTGCCTACACCACCAGAAGCAATAACGGGAATATTCGTACTATCTGTAATTACTTTTAATAATTTAACATCATAACCAGACTTTGTTCCATCTCTATCCATAGAAGTTAGTAGGATTTCTCCTGCTCCATTTGTTTCCACTTGTTTAGCAAATTCTATAGCATCAATGCCTGTTTTGTTTCTTCCACCGTGTGTAAAAACTTCCCATTTATTATCTGAAACTTTTTTAGCGTCTATTGCTACAACAATACATTGAGAGCCAAATTTTTTAGATGCCTCTTTTACAAAACTGACATCTTTAACTGCTGCTGTATTAATAGAAACTTTATCTGCCCCGGCTAATAGTAAATCAGTTATATTTTGAATAGTTCTAACTCCACCACCGACAGTTAAAGGAACAAAACATTCTTTTGCAGTTTTTCTTACAATATCAATAATTGTCTCTCTGTTTTCATTCGATGCGGTAATATCCAAAAAACAAATCTCATCAGCTCCACCTTCACTATAAATCTTAGCTTGTTCAACTGGATCTCCAGCATCTTTTAATTCAACAAAGTTAATGCCTTTAACTACTCTTCCATTCTTAACATCAAGACAAGGTATAATTCTATTTTTAAGCACTGATCTCCTTTGCTAACTCATCGAGTTTAATATCACCATCATAAATAGCTTTACCAACAATGATACCTTCAATTTTTTTATTATTTAATTCTTTTGCTTTCTTAATGTCATTAAGTGAAGAAACGCCTCCAGAAATAACTACAGGACAATTAGATAACTCTGTTATTTTAACAGTCTCATCGAAATTGGGGCTAATCTTCATTCCATCTCTATTTATATCTGTGTAGATAATTCGGCTAACTCCATAGTTATTAACTTCTTTAAGGAAGTCTGTAGTTTTAATATTGAGATTTTCTTTCCAGCCTGACACAGACAGATTTCCGTCCTTTGCATCTAATCCTAAAGCAATTTGACTTTTAAATTTTACACAGGCCTCTTTTAAAAATTCTTTATTTTTAATTGCACCACTTCCTAAAATTACTTTCTCAACACCTGTATCAATATATTGCTTAATGCTATCGAGAGATCTAATGCCACCACCTATTTCAATTTTCAAATCGTATTTACTTACTATTTCTTTAATAATATCTAAGTTAACAGTCTTACCAGTTAAAGCCCCATCTAAATCAACAATATGTAAATTTTTAAAACCGTGATCTTTATATTTACCTGCTTGATCAATAGGTGAGGTTTCATATTCGGTTTTATTTTCAAAGTCTCCTTTAAGTAATCTCACACATTTTTTATCTTTTATGTCTATAGCTGGAAATATTTTCATTTTAAATTTTCATAAAATTTTCAATTATTTTTAATCCCATTTTGTCACTCTTCTCAGGGTGAAATTGTGTTCCAAACAAATTGTCCTTCTCAACAGCACAAACAATCTTTGATGAATAATCTGTTGTAGCTGAAATGACTGCTATGTCTTCGGGTATAAACTCATAACTGTGTACGAAATACATATGAGATTTATTTTTTATGTATTTAAATATTTTACTTTCTTTTTGAATTTCAATTTCATTCCAACCGATGTGCGGAAGTTTAAATTTTCCTTTTTGATTATCAATTTTGGAAACTTTGCCAGAAATCCAGCCTAATCCTTTTGTTTCTGCTTCTTCATAGCCAACGTCAGCGAACATTTGTAACCCAACACAAATGCCTAATAAAGGTTTTTTATTTGCGATTGCAAATTCTTTTAACGTATCTACTAATCCGTTAATACTATTAAGAGAGTCTACGCAGCTTTTAAAAGATCCTTGACCAGGTAAAACAATTTTGTCACTGGATTTAATTTTTTTAATATCCGAAGTTACCTCTATATTAACTTTACCTTTAGCGACCTCAGTAAAAGAGTTAATGACTGAGCTTATATTGCCCGATTGGTAGTCAACAATTGTGACGTTCATCAAATTTAAATAGAGCCTTTTGTCGAAGGTATTGAGTTTTTAATTCTTTTATCTATCGCTAATGCATCTTTTAATGATCTTGCTAAACCTTTGTAACAAGACTCAATTTTGTGGTGGCTATTTTCACCATAAATATTTTCTATGTGTAAAGTAACTCCGGCAGATTGGGAAAATGCTTGAAACCATTCTTTAAACAATTCTGTATCCATCTCACCAAGTTTCTCAACCGGTAAATTAACTTTCCAAATCAAATAAGGTCTATTGGACACATCTATTGAAACTCTGCTTAAAGTTTCATCCATTGGTATCATTGTTGATGCGTATCTTGTAATTCCTTTTCGATTGCCAGCAGCTTTTTTTATAGCTTCACCTATAGCTATACCTGTGTCTTCTGTAGTATGATGTAAATCAATGTGGGTATCGCCTTTTGCATTTACTTCTAAATCAATTAAAGAATGTTTGGACAGTTGTTCTAACATATGGTCAAGAAAACCTATTCCAGTTTTTATTTTATATTTACCCTTACCGTCTAAATTTACAGAAACAGAAATACTGGTTTCTTTTGTTTTTCTACTAATTTTTGCTTTTCTCGCCATAAATTAACTCTGGTTTATCTTTGATATATATATAATCGGTCATTTTATCAATAAATCAGATTTACTATTGAAGATCTTGAATTAATCTCCACATATAACATTATGAATACAGCTGAAAAGTGGCATGGAACAACTATTGTCTTGCTTCGAAAAAATGGTGAAACTGTTGTTGCTGGAGACGGTCAAGTTAGTTTAGGTAATACAGTTTTAAAAAGCAAAGCTAAAAAGGTAAGAAAAATTGAAAGCAGAGGAGTAATTGCGGGATTTGCTGGATCAACAGCCGATGCTCTGACACTATTTGAAAGGCTAGAGGCTAAACTTGAAAAACATGCAGGTAATTTACAAAGAGCAGCAGTGGAGTTAGCAAAAGATTGGAGAAGTGATAAATTTTTAAGAAGATTAGAGGCATTAATGGCAGTAGCAGATAAAAAACATAGTTTTATAATTTCTGGAACAGGAGATGTTTTAGAACCAGAAGATGGAATAATTGGGATTGGATCAGGTGGAAATTACGCCCTTGCGGCAGCTAAAGTTTTAGCTGAAACTGATATGAGTGCTGAAGATGTAGCGAGAAAATCTATTAAAGTTGCTTCAGATATATGTGTATTTACTAATAACAACGTTACAGTGGAAAAAGTTTAATATGGCACCGACTAATAAAGTTACAAATTTAAAGGTAGTGAAAAAAGATAGAGATACTTCCAAGGTTAGTGCTTTATCTCCAAGGGAAATAGTTTCTGAATTAGATAGGTACGTAATTGGTCAAAAAGAAGCAAAAAAAGCTGTAGCAGTTGCATTAAGGAATAGATGGAGAAGACAAGCGCTTTCAGATGAGATGAGAGACGAAGTTCTCCCAAAAAATATTTTAATGATTGGGCCAACAGGTGTTGGTAAAACTGAAATTTCTAGAAGACTTTCAAAATTGGCGGAGGCTCCTTTTATAAAAGTTGAAGCTACCAGATTTACGGAAGTAGGTTACGTAGGAAGAGATGTAGAGCAAATTATAAGAGATTTAATTGAAATTGCTATAGCAATGGAGAGAGAGAAAAAAAGAAAAGAAGTCAAAGCTAAGGCAGAGTTAAAAGCAGAAGAAAAAGTATTAGATGCACTTGTTGGTAATAAAGCGAGTGTTGCTACACGAGAGAGCTTTAGAAAAAGATTAAGGACAGGTGATTTAGATAACAATGAAATTGAAATAGAAGTTCAAAATTCTTCTAATCCACTTCAAAGTTTTGAAATACCTGGAATGCCTGGTGGAAATGTTGGAATGGTAAATTTAGGAGATATTTTAGGTAAATCCATGGGTGGTAAAAAGGGTAAAAAGAAAAAAATGACGGTAAAAGAATCCCACGATATTTTAGTTGCTCAAGAGTCAGACAAAATGATCGAGGAGGACAAAATAATTACTGAAGCAAAAAAGGCAACAGAGGAAAACGGAATAGTTTTCTTGGATGAGATTGATAAAGTTTCTGCAAGAAGCGACAGGGTTGGAGGTGACGTTTCAAGAGAAGGTGTTCAGAGAGACCTTTTACCTCTTATAGAGGGAACAACAGTAAGCACTAAGCACGGCCCTATTAAAACTGATCATATTTTATTTATCGCTTCAGGAGCATTTCAATTAGCCAAACCCTCAGATTTATTGCCAGAATTGCAAGGTAGATTGCCAATAAGAGTTGAGTTGGATGCACTTAAAGAAGAAGATTTCAAAAGGATTCTTAAAGAACCCGATAACAGTTTGATAAAACAATATAAAGAATTATTAAAAACTGAAAATGTAACTCTTGAGTTCACAGATAATGGAATTGATATGCTTGCTAAAATCTCAGCAGAAGTAAATTCATCTGTTGAGAATATAGGTGCCAGAAGACTTCATACTATAATTGAAAAAGTATTAGATGATATTAGCTTCAATGCAACTGATAGAGCAGGAGAAACAATCACTGTCGATGAAAAATATGTGCAAGATAATTTAGGTAACTTAGTAAAAGATACTGATTTATCAAAGTTTATATTATAAATTTTTTAGCTTAATTATTATTGCTCCAGCACCACCATCTTTATTTTCAGCATCATTAATAGAAATAATAAATTTATTTAAATCTGAATTAGTTTTTATAAACTCAGGAACAGAATATTTTAATTTGCCTAAATCCTTTGATACATAAGTATCAACTTCATTTGTTGAATGAATACCTTTTCCAGTAATAAGTAATAACTCTTTGAATTTATTTTTCACACAATATTCTATAATTGATTTAACTTTTTTATTTGCTTCATCTAACGAAAAACCATGTAAATCAAATTTATAACGATACCTATTTTGCTTATTTTTAGAAGTGACTTTTTCTTTATCGAATATGTCCGATGGGTCTTTTATATAATTTTCCCAAGTTTCTTTATCTTGTTGATTAAGTTCTTTCTTTTTTATCACTTGCTGATAATTTCAGACAAATACCAATTAAGATCTTTTTGATTTATATTTCTAGTAAACTTCCAACTATCAGTAACGAACTTAATTTTATCAGGATTTCCCTCAATTATTTTATCATCTTTGTCTTTTTTGACAGAGATAACCTCTGCAACAAATTTAACAGTTGCAAATAAATTGTTACTAATTTTTTCATATTTTTCTACAGAAGACTCCTTTACACCAATAAATGTAAATTCAGATTTTATACCATCTTTATTCCTAGACTTTATAGCCTCTGAAAAATTTGAAAACATATTTGACGAAAGTAAACTTTTTAATTTAATCAGATCCCCGGTTGCAAAAGAGGTTAATATGCTTTCATAAGCAATTTCAGCACCTCTAAGAAATTCTTTTTTATCTTTACCTTCTAAAGTATCTAAATTTCGTTTTACTGGCTTCGATTCATTTTTCGGTATGTTAAATTCTTTTTCTGCAAAACCTGGATATACTTTTGACTCATGGCCAGTTTTTCTCCCTAGTATGCTTCGAAGTCGCAAAATAATAAATCCTGCGATCATACCTAATAAAATAATATCTATATAGCCAAAACTATTACTCATAATTTGATAAATATACATTAATCATATATTTTTGTATCAGACAAATGAACCCATTTTTTATAATATTTATTGGGATACCAGCCCTTGAAATATTCCTATTAATTAAAATAGGAGAGAAGATAGGTGCATTAAATACCGTCTCTCTAATTTTCCTAACTGCATTAATCGGTGTCTATTTTGCAAGATTACAAGGGATAAAGACATTAAAGTCAGGAATGGTAAATTTATACCAAAATAAGATGCCAATTTACGAAATTGTGTCAGGAGCATCTATAGCAATGGCAGCATTATTACTTATCGTGCCGGGTTTCTTTACAGATTTCGTTGGGTTTTTATTACTGGTTCCCTTTACCAGAAAGATTTTATTTGCTCTTATATTTAAAAATAAACCAAAATCTCATACAACAAATCACAGTGAAACCATTGATGGTGAAATAATAGATAACAAAAAAAAAGATGAGCTATAAAATTATTGGTAAGTATATTAAAGATTTAAAATTTAATATTCCTAATCCAAAAGTGTTTTTTCTTCTTTCAAAAGATATATCTAACTATAAAATAAATATTGATATTAATAGTATTCAAGTAAAACAAAACATAATAGAAGTTTTAACTAGTTTAAGCCTTACACCAAACAACAATAACTTTGAAAAAATTGAAACTAAAATAATTTATTCAACCATAGTTGAGATAAATAGTGAAAAAACTCTTAAAGAAGAAATGGAAAAGATAATTCTTATAAAAGTGCCAAACGAAATTTATTCAGAGCTTAGACAAATATTCGTCTTTTTATTTGAAAATTCAGGTTTCAAAGATGTCAAAATAAATGAAACTATAGATTTTGAAAAATTATATAAAATGAAAAAAACTCAATAAAAATTTTTTTTTAATTCTGATTTTAAAAAATCTTTATGTTTTTTAATTTCCTCATCTGAAATTTTTAAGATTGTCTTACAATAGTCTTTTGTTTTGCTAATGCTTTGCTCTGAAATATTATTTGTCAAATTAAATTTTGGTTCTTTTACATCAAGTAAATTAATATAAACTTCTCTTAGTAATTCACAATCTAATAGTGCATTATGCTTTGTCCTTCGAGAAAGATCTACACTAAATTTTTTACATAAAGCATCTAAAGAATTTGACGTTCCTGGAAATTTGTTTCTAGCTATTTCTAAAGTATCAACAACAGATATCTTGTCTATTTTACTTTTTTTAATTAATCCTAATTCTCCATCCAAGAAACTTAGATCAAATGGTGCATTATGTATAATAATTTTTTTGTCCCTAATAAAATCGAGAAATTCATCGGCAATCATGTCAAAAGTTTCCTTATCTTTTAAGAATTCTTCAGAAAATCCGTGAACTTTAAAAGCTTCGTTTGGCATATTCCTTTTTGGATTAATCAATTTATGAAAAACATTTCCGGTGGGGATCAGATCTTTTGTTTCAATACAAGCTATTTCAACAATTTTATGTCCCTCTTTAAACGATAAGCCCGTAGTTTCTGTGTCTAAAAAAACTTCATTCATATTTAGAGATTATAGTATAAAGTTTTTTTTTTAAAATCTTTAAATCTTTTTCATTCACAACTACATAATCGCAAAATCTAATTTTTTTTTTTTCATTCATTTGTTTTTTGTTAAGTAATGTAAATAATTTTTTTTCACCATTTTTTGACTTAAAACGTTTTAATCTCAATGCTTTTTTAGACTTTATAAAGATTATGATATTAAAAAATTTCATAAGCTTGCTCTCAATTAATAGTGGTATTTCGTAAAAAAGAATTTTTTTATTTTTATTCTTTGAAGTAAATTCTTTCATCTTTTTTCTTACTAATGGATGAATTATTTTTTCAAGTTTTTTTAAATTATCTCTCTTTTTATGAATTAATTTTTTAATCGATTTTTTTATTTGATTATTATTTTCAATTTTGAACTTTTTACTTATATAAGATTTAAAGCTTTTCTTCTTGTAAAGTTCTAAAACAGCTCTATCGGCACTAAATAACGGTCCACGTTTGTAAGACAAAATTTTGCTAGCTGTAGTTTTGCCTGACGCTAGAGAGCCTGTAATACCAACTTTTATCATTTAAGCTTTGATTTTAGTAATTCTATCAATGTTTCATCTATCTCGGGGTTTATCTTGTTCCATAGGTAAAACGATTTTTGCCCTTGATAAATGAACATATCTAAACCATTAAAAACTTTTTTTCCCTCTTCTTTTAAGTATTTAAATGTCTTGGTTTCTAAAGGGTTATATATTGTGTCTATATATATAACTTCATTTCTTGTGTTTAGAAAATTAAATTTAAAATCCTCTCCATTCTTTAGACCCAAACTTGTAGCGTTGATAATTATATCAAAATTTTGAACTTCTGACTCAAGTTTTTCCCAAGGAATTATATTTAAATTTTTAAATTTTTTCTTTAAAAAAATACATTTTTCACTTGTTCTATTAGTGATTGAGATGTTTTTGATCCCAGATTTTTGAACAGAAAAAATTACAGAAGGTGAAACTCCTCCCGCACCAATTACTAAAACTCTTTTATTTAAATTATTATCTATTTCTTTTAAATAAGCGGCTTGGAGTCCAAATACATCAGTATTCTCGCCAATTAAGGTTTTTTCTTGATCCAGAAGCAAAGTATTAACTGATCCTGTTAATTCAGCATCATTAACAACCTTATCTAGGTAATTAATAATTATTTGTTTAAATGGAAGAGTTACATTGAGGCCGGAATAAGTTCCTTTTTTAATTTCTTTTATAACCTTAGGTAACTCGTCACTTGTTGTTGCAATAATGGAATAATCAGCATCGATATTATATTTCTTAAACCAATAATTATGTAAGACAGGGGATAGGGAGTGTTTGATAGGGTTGCCTATTATTCCAAAAAATTTTTTCATTTATTAAATTGTCCAATGTACTTGCTGATTTGTTTTACAGGTAATCCCATGATCGAATCTTTATCACCTTTAATATACTCGAAAAGCTCTAAACCATCTGCTTCTATTTGATAAACACCGTAAGCAAGTAAAATTCTGGTTTCTATCTTTTCTAAATATGTTGATAATTCGTTGTCGGTTAGATTCTTCATTTTAAGCTCTGATGTTTCTGAATAATTCCATACCATTGAACCGTTTTTAGAAATACAAACCGAACTAATTAAATGATGTTTAGAGTTATTTAGTTTTTTTAAAATAATGAAAGCTTCCTCTCTTGTATTTGGTTTGTTAATTAATTCATTATTTAAAGATATTACACTATCAGCACCTAGGACGAGTCTATCAGGGTTTTTGCTACTTACCTTGATAGATTTAATTTCTGCTAGGTTTTTTGAAATTATTAATGGGTCTGCTCCCTCTGCTATTAAAGATTCTTTTACTTCATCTTCGTCTACATTTGATATAATAACTTCACTATCAATTTTATACTTATCTAATATCTTTTTTCTTACCCCGCTTTTAGATGCTAATATAATTTTCATTGATTTTTTTTTATTTCTATAATTTTTAGTATCGATGCAGCAGTTTCTTCTACAGATCTTCGGGTAACATCAATAATTGGCCAATTATTTTTTTTAAATAACTTTTTAGAATTTTCGACTTCTTTTTGAATTGATTCCAAATCTATGTACTCTCTTTGATTTTGATCTTTCATAAGTGCAACACGATTGCGCCTTATATCTGATAATCTTTTTGGATCAGCAATAAGTCCTACAATGCAAGAGGTTTTATTTGATTTTAAATCTTCTGGAACTTTCTGATCTAGAACTAACGGTATATTAACTGTCTTAAACCCTCTATTAGCTAAGTAAATAGAAGTAGGGGTTTTACTTGTTCTACTAACACCAAGTAAAACAACGTCAGCACTATTTATATCGTCAACTTTTTTTCCATCGTCATGTGACATGGTGAACTGAATAGCTTCAATTCGTTTATAATACTCATCATCAAGCACATGTTGTGCACTAGGTTTATGTATAGCTTTCTGATTTAAAAGTTTTGAAAAACTTAAAATTAGATTCCCTAAAACTCCAAAGCACGGAACTGAATTTTTATCACTTTGACTAGCAAGGTACTTGGCTAACTTAGTTTCTACAATAGTGTAAAGTATTATAGCGTTTTCAATTTGAGTACACTCCTTAATTATTTTATCAATTTGGTGCTCGGTTCTTATAAAAGCAAATTCTTTCTTTTCATAATCAAAGTTTGCAAACTGTGACTTTAACGATAAAAAAATTCTATCCAAGGTTTCACCGGTAGAATCAGACACAAGATATACATTGTATTTTTCGTTCATATAATTGTTAATAAAGTATTAATTAATCTAAGTTTTACATATTTATTAGAGACTTAAAAAAAATAGTTAACATTAATTAACACAATTTAAACATGTTATTGATTGTTGATAATAATGTTTTTTTAATGTTTATAAAATGATTAAAAACAAAAAAAATAGATAAAACTTGTGAAACATATTAACCGCAGAATGTATAAAACTTGTAAAATTCGTTATATAACTAATTAACAGGGTCTAGAGCGTTTAATACACTTATAAACTTATAATATTTAATGAGTAATATTAAAAAAATTTTGATTGATAAAAAGATTTGTAAATCTGTCTGGTTCATGAGACAAGCAGGACGTTATCTCCCTGAATTTAAAGAAATTAGAAAAAAGAACCAAGACTTCATCCAACTTTGTTTAAATAGTAAATTAAGCTCAGAAATAACCTTACAACCTTTAAAAAGGTTTGACTTAGACTCAGCAATAATATTTTCAGATATTTTAATGGTTCCTTACGCCTTAGGTCAAAAAGTAGAGTTTGTTAAAGATCAAGGGCCAATCTTAGAGGATTTTAATTTTAAAAAATTTGTAAATAATGATAAAACTACTTTTACTCAAAAACTACATCCTGTTTACAAAGCTATCGAAATTACAAGAAAAAAATTAGAAAGGGAAAAATCTTTAATTTCTTTTGTAGGAGCTCCTTGGACATTATTTATTTATATGATGGGAGTAAAGGTTAATAAAAAAGAAGTTGATTTAAATAGAATAACAAAAAAAGATTCTGAAGTTAAGTTGATTTTAAATAAATTACATGAATATCTTTGCGTGCACATAGAAAATCAAATAAATGCAGGCGCTGATGTAGTCCAGGTATTTGACTCTTGGGCTGGTTTATTGTCGCCAAAAGATTTACCAAATTACTGCTACATACCAAATTTAAAAATAGTAGAGTTCTGCAAAAAAAAGAAAATCCCAATCATTTGTTTCCCAAGAGGTATTAAAGATAAATATAAAGAATTTAATGATGTAGTGAAACCGGATGGATTAAATATTGATTATAGTATTGATCCTCTGTGGGCTATAAAGAATCTTAAGAATACTATTATTCAAGGGGGTCTAGATCCCAAAAATCTATTATCATCAGAACAAAAAATGATTCAAGAAGCGAAAAAATATTTAGACGCATTTAGAGGATTACCTTATATTTTTAATTTAGGACATGGTATGTTACCTCAAACGGATCCAGATCAAGTAAAGAAATTATTGAAGTTTTTTAGGGAATACTAAATGAAAGATGATCATCCAAAAATAAATTTTGGTAAAAAAGGCATATTATTAATTAATCTTGGAACCCCAGACTCAACAGGTTGGTGGGATATAAGAAAATATTTAAAAGAATTTTTATCCGATAAAAGAGTAATAGAAGTTAATCCTTTTATATGGCAAATCATTCTGAACTTATTCATTCTTACTTTAAGACCATCAAAAACAGCTCATGCATATAAAAAAATTTGGAGAAAAGAAACAAACGAATCTCCACTCCTTTACTACACTAGAACCCAGGCTGAAAAATTAAAAAATAAAATTGGAAATGAAAAAATAATTGTCGATTTTGCAATGAGATATGGAAACCCTAGTATTAAATCAAAACTAAACCATCTTAAAAATCAAGGATGTGAAAATATAACTATTCTTCCCCTCTACCCACAGTATGCAGCAGCGACAACAGCAACTGTTTGCGATGAGGTTTATAGATCATTGATGGGCATGAGATGGCAACCTAGTTTACAAATTATTCCACATTATGAAAGTGAGCCGATCTATATTGAGGCTTTAATAAATAGTATTAAAAGAAAAATAGAAAGTATTTCTTGGAAACCAGACTTAATTATATCTTCCTACCACGGTATCCCAAAGAAATACTTTGACAAAGGCGACCCGTATCATTGTTATTGTCATAAAACTACTAGACTAATGAAAGAGAAGTTCAATCAAATAGATATTCAGACAACTTTTCAATCAAGGTTTGGTCCTCAAGAATGGCTTACACCTTATACTGACAAGACACTAGAAGACTTACCAGATAAAGGAATTAAAAATTTATTAGTAATTTGTCCAGGATTTGCATCAGACTGCGTGGAAACTTTAGAGGAAATTAATATTCAAGGAAGAGAAAGCTTTCTAAGCAAAGGTGGTAAGAATTTTGACCTCATCCCATGTCTTAATGATAATCCAGACCATATTAATCTATTTGAAAAATTAATAAAAAAATATATTTAATAATGAATTATTATCTTTTATTTAAATCATTACACTTAATAGCGGTTATTTCTTGGATGGCAGGATTATTATATTTACCAAGAATATTTGTTTACCATGCAGAAGCCGATCACGACTCTCAAAAAAAAGTATTTAAAATAATGGAGCGAAAACTTTATAATTATATAATGATGCCGGCCATGTTGCTTTCTTGGCTTTTTGGTTTATTGTTGATTCATAGTATTGGATTAGACGTTCTCTCGGAGCTATGGATGCAAATTAAAGCTGTGTTGGTTGTAATTTTAACTTATTATCATTTCATTCTTGGCAAATATCTTGGAAAATTTGCGGTAGATATTAATACTAAAAGTTCAAAGTTTTTTAGAATAATCAACGAAATTCCCACAATTATACTTATTGTTGTTGTATTTGTTGTTATTTTTAAGCCATTATAAAATGTCTTGAATTTTTTTTAAAAAGTCATATATTTTAAAAACTTTCCTATTAATCAATAATATTCCATGAACTTACAAGAACTTAAACAAAAAAACCCAGCAGAACTTATTAACGAAGCCGAAAAGCTTGGCATAGAAAATCCAAGTACGTTAAGAAAGCAAGAAATTCTTTTTGCAATTTTAAAAAAGTTAGCTGAAAAAAATGAACAGATTACTGCAACCGGTGTACTTGAGGTTCTACAAGATGGTTTTGGTTTTTTAAGAGCCATAGAGTCAAATTACTTGCCAGGGCCGGATGATATATATGTTAGTCCAAGTCAAATTAGAAGATTTGGCTTACGAACTGGTGACTCAGTTGAGGGAGAGATAAGAGGCCCGAAGGATGCAGAGAGATACTTTGCCCTCTTAAAAGTAAATAAAATTAATTTCGACGAACCAGAGAAAGGCAAAAACAAAATTGCCTTTGATAACCTTACCCCCCTTTACCCTAATGAAAGAATTAAATTAGAAGTTGAAACCTCTAAGGTAGAGAAAAAACCTGATAATACAGCTAGGTTAATAGATCTGGTGAGTCCAATTGGCAAAGGTCAGCGTTCATTAATTGTATCACCGCCACGAGCTGGTAAAACTATAATTCTTCAAAATATTGCTCAGTCAATAACTGCTAACCATCCAGAATGTTATTTAATGGTTCTCCTTATTGATGAAAGGCCTGAGGAAGTGACCGATATGCAGCGCTCTGTAAAAGGTGAGGTGGTAGCATCAACTTTTGATGAGCCTGCCTCTAGACACGTTGCTGTAGCAGAGATGGTAATAGAAAAAGCAAAAAGATTAGTAGAACATAAAAAGGATGTCGTTATTCTTTTAGACTCAATTACGAGGTTAGGAAGAGCATATAACGCAGTTATTCCGAGTTCAGGAAAAGTTTTAACCGGAGGAGTTGACGCAAATGCCCTTCAGAGACCAAAAAGATTTTTTGGTGCTGCTCGTAATGTAGAAGAGGGAGGATCATTGACTATTATATCTACAGCACTTATTGACACTGGAAGTAGAATGGACGAAGTGATTTTTGAGGAATTTAAAGGAACCGGCAATTCAGAATTAATTTTAGATAGGAAAGTAGCTGACAAGAGAATTTATCCAGCATTAGATATCACTAGATCGGGCACTCGAAGAGAGGAGCTGTTATTCGAAAAAGACGATTTATCTAAGATGAATGTTCTTAGAAGAATTATTAGCCCGATGGGTACTATGGATGGTATTGAATTTTTAATTGCGAAATTAAAAAACACAAAGAATAATGCCGATTTTTTTGACTCAATGAATAAATCAGCAAATTAATATTATTGTATTGTTTCATTATTATTACTAGTTTGATGAAGGTAAAAACTTATTATACTTTCAAGAGTTTCTATTTTTTCCTCTAAAGTAACTGACTCAAGAAGTTTTTGTTTTTCCTCATTAGTAATTGGCGAAATCATTGCTAAAGTATTTATTCTTTGAGAATGTTCAAGTTTTTCAAATTCTTTCCAATTAAGCAATAAGCCATTCCTTTTAAAAAAAATTTTAGCTTTTTCTATCATGGAGTTTGCATCAATATCATTGTAGATGTTAGTTATATCATTTGTAAAATTTTTATAGTCAACTTGAAATTCACGATATAATTTATTGTTAGAAATTTCTTTTAAAATCTTAAATCTTGATATTCCTGTTAAATTAATTAAAATTCTACCATCGGCACTTTTTTGAAAATCACTTATTTTACCTAAACACCCAATGCTGTATACATTATCATCTTCTTTTTTTGATTGCACCATTCCCATAAATTTATCTTTTTTATAAGCATCATTGACTAAATCCAAGTATCTTTGCTCAAAAATATTTAATGGAAGATTTGTTTTAGGAAAATATATAACGCCGCTTAATGGAAAAATTGGTATTGTCTCTGGAAATTTTTTCATGTTTTAATTATATAAAAAAAATTAGCTAGTAGGTAGTGACATTTTATTAATGTTGCTGCTAAAACTTGCTTTCTCTAAATTATATGGTTAAACTTAAAAATATGCGGGCATAGCTCAGTGGTAGAGCGTCTCGTTGCCAACGAGAAGGTCGAGGGTTCGAACCCCTTTGCCCGCTCCAAATTATGAGCGATTTATCAAAAAAAAAATGTGTGCCTTGTGAGGGAAATATTCCGCCATTTGATACAAGTGAGATACATAAATACTTGAAAAAAATTGATGGTTGGGATGTTAAAAATAATGATGATAAAAGTTTTTATTTAATAAAGGAATTTAAGTTCAAAAACTTCGAAAAAAGTCATCAATTTGTAAATAAAGTTGGCAACATAGCCGAAGAAGAAAATCATCACCCAGACATTTATTTTGGTTGGGGTTATTGCAAAATAAAGATCTTTACTCACGCTATTAAAGGTTTAGCCGAAAGTGATTTTATATTAGCTGCAAAAATAGATAAAATTAATCAGTGATTAAAATGCCTAATACCAGTAAAAAGCATTTTTATTTTAGCTTTGTTCGCAGCATTAATGATTTCGTTATCTCTCATTGATCCGCCTGGCTGAATTATAGTTTTTACACCAGCTTTAATAAGTACGTTTATACCGTCCGCAAAGGGAAAAAAAGCATCTGATGCAGCTATAGAGTTCTTAATTTTTACAGATTGAAACTGTTTTGCTTTTTGAACTGCAATTTTACAACTATCTAATCTACTAGGTTGACCAGCACCAATACCAATTGTTGAAAAACTATTACATAAAACGATTGCATTTGATTTAACATATTTACAAATATTAAAAGCAAACTCAATTTCAGCTAGGTCTTTTTTGCTAGGTTTTAATTTAGTAACACACTTCAATTTTTTTCTATCTATAATAATATTATCTTTGCTTTGTACTAAAAAAGAACCGTCGAAAGATTTAATTGAAGAAAGATTCTTAGGTTTAAAATTAGAAATATCAATTATTCTTAAATTTTTTCTTCTTTTTAATATCTTTAAGGACTCTTTGTCAAAACCTTTAGCAAGAATGACCTCTAAAAAATTTTTGTTTATTTCATAAGCAATTTTTTTATTAATCTTATAATTACAAGCAATTACTCCACCAAAAGCACTTATGGGGTCGGATGCAAAAGCATTTTTAAACGAAGTTAATGGCACCTTGTTTGTAGAGACACCACAGGGATTTGCATGTTTAATTATTACAGTTCCAGTGTTTTTTTTTAATGAACTTAATATCTGCAATGATGCAAACATGTCATTATAATTGTTAAAGCTTAATTCCTTTCCATGAATTTTGTTAAATCCAAGCTGTTGATCTTGATAATCACTTACATAAATAGAACTATGTTGATGAGGGTTTTCCCCATACCTTAACTCTTGCAACTTTCTACCAAATATTGTTTTTCTTTCTGGAAATTGAATATTAAGTTTCGTGTTGAACCAATTTGCAATCATAGCATCATAATAAGCTGTTAAACCAAATGCTTTTGAAGACATAAATTCTCTGAATTTTAAAGAAGTTTTTCCTTTTAAAGTCTCTAATTCCTTAATTAAAGATCTATAATCATTTATATTAGTAATTATAGCAACATTTTTGAAATTTTTTGCAGCGGCCCTAACCATTGTTGGACCACCAATATCTATATTTTCAATTATTTGTCTTGGATTATTTGTATCCCTTATTATTTTTTGAAATGGGTAAAAATTTACTATTATTAAGTCAATAGCAGGAAAATTTTGTTTGGACATTTCACTTTTATGCTTCCTATTTCTTCTATCATGAAGAATCCCAGCGTGTATTTTAGGATGGAGAGTTTTAACTCTTCCATCTAACATTTCTTTAAAACCAGTAAATTTTGACAACTCTGTACAATCGTAGCCTAATTTTTTTATTGAAGCATAAGTTCCACCTGAACTAATGATTTTAATATTAAACTTTTTTAGAGTTTTAAGCAATGAGACGAGATTTTCTTTATTAGAAACAGATATTAAAGCAGTTTTGACACTTAATTTCATTATTAAATATTTTTTCTAATTTCCCAGTTAAAGGTTTTATTTTTATTAACTAAATTACCACTGATCGTTATACAAGTATTATCTATTATTTTTTTTTCACCTAAAAATATGCTTTTTTCTATCTCTAAGTTTTCGTTAATTACAGTAAAGAGTAAAGATTTATTTTTTGATATTTGAATTAAAGCGCTGTTTCCACTCATAGTTTTTACCACATTTAATTCTGGGTTTATGTGGAACCTTAACGTATATCTAATTGGGTAACCGTCTTTTGCTTTAAATATATGGTCTATGCCTTTTAAGTAATTATTTTCCTTGTCAATATACACTTCTCTTTTATGTATACATCCAAATTTTTTCTCGTAACCATTATTAGATGCGGAGCAACCAATTATTCCATCTTCATTTTTCGATATAAGATCAAAAGATTTAAAACTATTTTGAATTGAGCTTCCAAAAACATTATTAATCATCTTATTTGTCTCAAATTTAGTTATGGATGTATCGTTGATAGTTAAAGTAGATTGACATGCTGTTACTCGACTTAATAGTTCTATTTTTTTTGATATACTGCTTCCAAATCCAGAATTTGAAATTATTTTTACTCCATCTAAAAAATATTCAAAAGATAGAGGTCCAGATTGATAAGACTTTGAAAATCTTTTTTGAGGTGGTTCATCAATATCCATAATCAAAAAATGATTTTTATGTTTAATTCTATATAACCCACCTAGACTGTGAATTTTTGTATTTATTTTTAAATTTTCTAAATATTTTTCAATTTGTTTAAGTTTGATGGATTTAGCTCCATTAAATAAAGGGAGTTGATCATCTGGTGTTTTAATAAAATTAATACATTCAAGATTTTTTTTGATTATATCTTCTAAAAATTCTGGAACATATTTCTGACTATCTTTAATAACTTCTTTACAGAATATTAAATACTTTGTGATATAGACTAGATCCCCAGGATTACGAGAAAGAGGGAATCCATTATCATCAAAAAAATCTTTAACAAATTTTTCCAACTCTTTAATACCTAAATCAAAATTTTCTTCGTATTCTTTAAATACTAAACCTGTTATAATGATTGCAGCAAGTATTCTTATTTTCTTAATGAGATCTTTTTCAAATTTTATGTTTTTTTTTAAATGATTTGTTTGATTTATAATGCTATTCAAAAAATTTTTTTTAAAATCAAAAGTGCTGTTGGTTAAAATTATATCAATATTTAAAATCCAACTTATTACTCTTGCACTTAAGGTTGAGGCATCCCATATTTTTCTTTTATATTTTGAATTTTTCAAGAGCCAAATATAAATAATCTTTTTAATATTTTTATATTCACTCTTTCTATCTATTAAATTAAGCCAAAAAAAATTATGTAGTTGCTCTGTATCTTTTTTTTGGTCTTCAACCCAAAAAATGTTTGCATCAATCTCATTAATTTTGAACGATTGACCACTATAGGAAGTAATTATTGATAGTAAAAATGGATTAGGATTATAATAAACTTGTTGAGGAGTTTTAGATTCAAGAGATTTATTATAATTTTCAGACGAAAAGTAAAATTTTTTGAAAAATTTGATGAGTGAAATTTGACATGCAATTAAATAAAGATAGACACTTTTAAGTCCAAACATCTATTAATTATTTCTGAGAATTTCTATGTTTTTTTTTAGGTCGCCTTTGTTTTCTTTAAAGATAGTGGACCCTGATACAATTATATTTGCGCCCGCTTCTTTTGCTTTTGAACAATTTTCAAAATTAATTCCACCATCTATTTCAACATCAACACTTAATTTTTTCTTATTAATCAAATCTCTAACATCTTTTGTTTTTCTAAGGACTTCAGGCATAAATTTTTGTCCTCCAAATCCAGGTTCTACGCTCATAATTAAGACTAGGTCTATTTCACTTATAAAGTTTTCAATTAAATTTATTTTGGATTTTGGTTTTAGAGAAATACCAACTTTTTTATTTTGCTCCTTAATTAATTTTATAGTTTTTGAAACATTCGAAGTCGCTTCTGGATGAAAAGTAATAATATCTGCTCCAGCATCAGCAAAATCTTTTACGAAATTATCCACCGGGGATATCATTAAATGAACATCGAAAGTCTTTTTTGTTAGAGGTCTAAGTTTTTTTATTACTTCTGGACCGATAGTTAAATTTGGAACAAAATGCCCGTCCATTACATCAATATGAATATAATCTGCTCCAGCTTTTTCTAAAGAAACAACTTCATTCCCAAGTTTGCTGAAGTCAGCTGATAAAATTGAAGGAGAAATTTTAATTATACTGCTCATACTCTGTTTATATTTTAAACTAAAACTTTGTCAAAAAAATTACAGTTTTAGTTGAATAACTGATAAAGTTGTCTCGAAAAATCACTTTCAAGTGGAAATGCTAACATGCCCCAGACATCATACCCTAAAATATATGGCATTGCATAAAACCTGAATAAGTAAAAAAACCAAGCAACATAGAGAGCTATAAAGGGCCCCCATAGAAAACTTGGTGTGATAAATTTAAATAAATTAATTATTGGGTTTGTATATTTGACAAAGACCCTCATAAAAAAGAAAGTTGAGTCTTCTCTTTGAAAGATATTCATAAATGCTCTACCTATTAAGGTCCACATTATAGTTCCAAGTATGTAATCTAAAACAATAGCCCAAGTTGGTATCATAGATTTAAAGTATCATGATTTAGGTAAAAAAAAAGGGGCGAAAAAATCGCCCCTTATTATTTTAATTAATTAGTTATTAGTGTTGCTTACCAAGAATAGCCTTACCTGTAGGTATTCTTGTATCGTCTACCATTTTTTGTACAGCTGGACTTGGTTCTTTAGTCATTAAACTAACTACAACCATTACAACTAAACAAATTGGTGCACCGATTAAACCAAATCTTAAGTGGTCAATACCTAAGAATGGAGTATTTACACCACCGAATATTGGTACAGAGAATTTAGGGAACACCCACAATAAGTATAATGTTCCTGAAGCAATTCCCGCTACAATACCAGCGATAGCACCTGCTCTAGTAGCTCTCTTCCACCATACACCAAGTACAAGTGGGAAGAACAAGCCTGACATTGCAAAGTCGAATGCCCAAGCAACCGAACCTAAGATACTTGTTAGCCTGAAAGAGGCTATGTAAGCACCAGCAGCTCCGATTATTACTAGAAGTACACGAGCAACTAAAAGTCTTTTAGCTGTATCAGCTTTTGGATCTATGATTTTGTAGTAAATATCATGAGATAAAGCATTTGATATCGCTAACACAAGACCGTCAGCAGTTGACATGGCAGCAGCCATACCTCCAGCAAACACTAGTCCAGAGATTACAAACGGTAGTCCCGCTACTTCTGGAGTAGCTAATACTACAACGTCACCTCTCATGAACCATTCGTTCAACTGAAGTATACCGTCACCATTAAAGTCTGCGATAAACACTTGTTTAACTTCAGACCATCTTTGTACCCATTCTATTGACTGAACTTCAGAAATAGATTTTCCGATAATTCCAGTTGGTAGATTTGGATCCATCAATGCCAACTTAGACAATGTCGCTAACATAGGCGCTGAAGAGTATAGTAAGAAAATAAAGAATAGCGACCAAGCTACTGATTTTCTTGCTGCTCTAACAGAAGGAGTTGTAAAGTATCTCATTAAGATATGAGGTAACGATGCAGTTCCTACCATCATACAAATCGCTAACGATAAGTATTTCCAGACAGCCATTCCACCTTCAGGTACTCCAGAGTGAGTTCCAGAGATGTATTTCAATCCTCCTGGTACTCCAGCTGCTTTCATATCTGCGGCGCTGTTTTTAACTAGTCCAAATTGTTGTTCAAGTTCACCAAGTCTTGCAACCTCATCACCTAACATTAAGTGAGGGAAAATTCCTCCACCTACGTTTGAACTGATCCAGAATACTGGTATCAAGTATGCGATGATTAATACAATGTACTGTGCAACCTGAGTCCAAGTTACTGCTCTCATTCCTCCAAGCATTGAACAGATAAGAATACTTATTAATCCTACCCATACTCCTGCTTCGAACGGAATACCAAGAGCTCTAGAAGCAATTGTACCCGTAGCA
This sequence comes from uncultured Pelagibacteraceae bacterium, assembly GCA_902630925.1. GTDB lineage: Bacteria > Pseudomonadota > Alphaproteobacteria > Pelagibacterales > Pelagibacteraceae > Pelagilacustribacter. Next base: position 115,186 of record CACOWO010000002.1, read on the forward strand.
TTAATTTGTGCAGTTACGTAAGTAAATGATGCTATGAAAAGCACAAATACAGCGCAAGCTCTTACGAGATTACCACCGTATCGTGTTCCGATAAAATCAGGAACTGTGTAACATCCAAACTTTCTTAGGTACGGAGCCATTAAAGTTGCAACAAGTACGTATCCACCTGTCCAACCTACTAAGAAAGCCATATAAGTATAGCCACCAAAGTAAACTCCACCCGCTAAAGCTACGAATGAAGCACCTGACATCCAGTCAGCTGCTGTTGCCATTCCGTTAAATACGGTAGGCACTTGTCTTCCTGCAACATAGTAGGCATCTACTTGTATGGTTCTTGATAAATAACCGATTAAGGCATAAATCAAAACCGTGAAAGCCACAAACATCACTCCGATGTTTTTAGCTGACACACCAGCTTGTTCCGCAATAGCCATCAAAATGATGAATACTATGAAACCGCCTGTGTAGGTCCCGTATATTTTAGGAAGGTTTTTTATAAAATCTCCTTTAAACATTAGTCATCCTCTCTTTCTGAGAAACCATGTTCTTCGTCGATTTTTTCTTGTTTATTTGCAGTCCAAAACAAAATTATCACAAAGGCAAGAAGTGAACCTTGCGCTGTCATGTAATATGCTAGTGGATAGCCAAGAAAAGACATCGTGTTCAGTTCAGAACCAAACATGAAGATCACTAATGAGAAGAAAGCCCAAAGAACCAATGTAACTATCATATGGTTTTTGGTCTTATTCCAATATGCGTCTTTATTTGACATATTTCCCCCTATTTATTTTTAACTTTTTACGTAAAAGTATTATTAGTTGTAGGAACCTTACCCATTATGAGTTTAATTGAAAGTGAAAAAAGGACCCCAAAACCAATTTGAAATGCTATAAGTTCAATAAAATAAGGGTTTTTAAAATACAACGTGAAATTGAATCTAGAAAAACTGCGAATTACTCTCAAAACTATGGGCGAGTATTTATTTCCTATAGAAAAAGTAACAAGCTATTTTAAAAGCATCAAATCTAAAAGCGATCTTAAAAAATTTATTCAACAGAGATCTGCCCATGTCACTCAAACAACTTTGTATGGTTATCTAAAGACTAGAATAGGTGTGAAGTACACAGCAATGGTTGAAGACGAAGTTTTTTCTAAATCAATTAATATTGCAAAATGGAATATTTATATGATCGCAATTGCAGACTGTGCTTTTTACACTTTTTCTTATTTAATAAGTGAAAAAAATCTTAAAGAGAACGATTGTAAGGAGATTTATTTAGATATTATAGAAAAAGAAAAAGTTAATGGCTTAAGTGATGAAATTCATCTAAAAGCTATGAAAGAATTTTTAAATCGATACGAAAAAATAGATTTTCATAAATACCATTCTGACAATCCATTCAAAGAAAGTTGTTTAGCACTTTATAATTGGGCTCCTATTGCAGATGAGTTAAAAATTTTAGATAAAGAAATAGTTTTGAATTCAATGAGATTGAAATGGAATTTAAAAGTTGATGAATTTAAAAAATTAACAAAAAATTTAAATTTTGATTAATCTCTATTTTGTCTATTTTCAACTAATGAGGTCACAACACTTGGGTCTGCTAAAGTTGTAGTATCTCCAAGATTATCAGGTTCATTCGCTGCAATTTTTCTCAAAATTCTTCTCATAATTTTACCTGATCTAGTTTTAGGCAAACCGGGGGCAAATTGAATTACGTCAGGATAGCAAATGGGACCAATTTGTTTTCTTACCCATTGTTTTAGATCTCTTTCTAAATCACCTGTAGGATTTTCTCCTGCGTTTAAAGTGACATAACAATACAAACCATTTCCTTTTATACTATGTGGAAATCCAACTACGGCTGCCTCAGCTACTTTAGGATGAGCAACAAAAGCACTTTCAATCTCTGCAGTCCCAAGATTATGCCCTGAGACAATTATAACATCATCTACTCTACCAGTAATCCAATAATAACCGTCTTTATCTCTTTTACATCCATCACCAGTAAAATATTTTCCATCAAATTGAGAAAAATAAGTGTCAATAAATCTTTGGTGGTCACCATAAACAGTCCTCATCTGACCTGGCCAAGAACTAGCCATACACAACCTTCCTTGTCCTTCGCCTTTAATAATTTTACCATCTTTATCTACTAAAACAGGTTTAATTCCGTAAAATGGTTTTGTTGCTGAACCAGGTTTTAAATCTATAGCGCCCGGTTGAGGTGCTATTAATATTCCTCCAGTTTCAGTTTGCCACCAAGTATCTACAATAGGACATCTAGCGTCTCCAACTGTTTTGTAATACCACATCCAAGCCTCTGGATTGATGGGTTCACCAACGGTGCCTAATAGTTTTAAAGATTTTCTGCTTGTTTTTTTAACAGGACCATCTCCTTCTCTCATTAAAGCACGAATAGCAGTAGGAGCAGTATAAAAAGTGTTGACTTTATATTTATCTACGATTTGCCACCATCTTGAATTATCAGGATAATTTGGAACTCCTTCAAACATAATTGTAGTTGCGCCATTAGCTAGCGGACCATAAATAATATAACTGTGACCAGTCACCCAACCAATATCTGCAGTGCACCAATAAATATCATTAGGTTTATAATCAAAAATATATTGATGAGTCATTGAGGCATAAACCATGTAACCACCTGTAGTATGTAAAACTCCTTTTGGTTTTCCAGTGGAACCAGAAGTATAAAGAATAAATAATGGATCTTCAGCACTCATTTCTTCAGGATCACATTTTGTTGGAACAGAAGAAATTAGTTTCTTGTACGAAACATCTCTTTCTTCATTCCAATTAACTTGATTACCTGTTCTCTCAACTACAACACACTTCTTAACATTTGGGCATTGATCTAAAGCTTCATCTGCTATTTTTTTGAGAGGAATAATTTTTCCACCTCTAACGCCTTCATCTGCAGTAATTAAATATTCTGACTCACAATCTGTGATCCTAGTAGCAATCGAATCTGGCGAGAAACCTCCAAAAATAATTGAGTGGACCGCACCTATCCTAGCACAAGCAAGCATAATGTAAGCTAGTTCAGGAATCATAGTTAAGTAAATTGTAACCCGGTCTCCTTTTTGAACACCCAAACTTTTGAGTCCATTTGCAGCTTTACTTACGTTTTGATGCAGTTCTTTGTAAGATATTTTCTTCGAGTCAGCCGGATCATCACCTACCCAAATTATTGCAGTTTTACTTGGATTTTTTTTAAGATGTCTATCAATACAATTAGCTGAAGCATTTAGCGTTCCATCATAAAACCATTTGATTTTAACTTCCTCTTTACTGTATTTAACATCTTTAATTTTTGAATATTTTTTAATCCAAGTAATTCTTTTCCCTTCTTTAGCCCAAAATTTATCGTTTTCTTTGATTGAAAGCTTGTATTTCTTTTTATATTTTGACTCATTCACATAGGCATGATTTGCCCAACTATCTGAAACTTTTATTAAAGATTTTCCATCTCCATCTTCTAATAGCTTTGGTGCTTTAAAATTAAACTTTCTAGGCTTGGTTTTTTTTGATTTAGATTTTGATTTTTTTCTTTTTTTTGATTTCGATTTTCTCGTTTTTTTTACTTTTCTAGACTTATTTCTAGATCTAATAATTTTTCTAGACTTTTTTCTTCTAGTCTTTTTGGTCTTTTTTGATTTTTTTTTCTTTTTTTTTCTCTTAGCCACAAATTCTCCTAATTGGGTTTTATTTTACCCATCTTACAAATAATTTTCCAGCTTTTAAAATCGATTGGCATAACTGATAATCTACTCTGTTTGATAAGTGGTAAATGAGAAATAGTCTTTGTTTTTTTAATTTTTTCAAGTGATACAGGGTATTTTATATACTCTTCGAACCTAACCTGGACAGCTACAAATCTTTTTTTTTTATCAGTTTTGTCAATAAAAGCCTCTTTAATAACCTTTACTATGCCAACAATTTCCTTTCCAATATTCGAATGATAAAAAAAGCAGAGATCACCCGTTTTCATTGCTTTTAAATTATTGGCTGCCTGATAGTTTCTAACACCATCCCAAGCTGCACCTTTTTTCCCAGCTTTTTTTTGTTGTTGAATTGACCAAACGTCAGGTTCTGATTTCATTAACCAATATTGCATTATAATTTTAATCCAGGCCCTTTCATGTAAGGAGCGTTTTTATCAAGAGGCCATCTTGATTTTGCGGATACTGTGATATCGTCAATCATATTTTTTTTAAATCTTTGTATACCTGCCCAA
>CACOWO010000003.1 GCA_902630925.1 uncultured Pelagibacteraceae bacterium
GCTAAAAAAAATAAAGCTGGCGTAGTATTTTTAAAAAAAGATATCGATGAAATATTAAAAAAATTTGAAATTTCAGATGTATGGGGAGTCGGTCGACAACTATCAAAACTATATATTAAAAATGGAATAGATAATGCATATAAATTAAAAAATATATCTAACACCTGGGTAAAAAAAAGCACAAATGTATTAGGTGCCAAAACAGTAATGGAGTTAAGAGGAATACCTTGCATCGATTTGGAAACACAGGAAACAAAAAGAAAAAGTTGTTGTGTATCAAGATCTTTTGGAAAAAAAGTTGAAAGTCTAGACAAATTAAAAGAGTCTATAACAACTCATTGTTTGAATGCAGCAGAAAAAATAAGAACAGATAAACAAACCACAAGAGCAGTGACAGTATTTATTAGAACAAGTCCTTTTGATAAGAACAGAAAATATTATTCGAATTCTATAACAATCGAGCTACCGGTAGATACTAATAATAGTTTAGAGCTAGTAAAAACTGCTATAAATGGATTAAACAAAATTTATAAATATGGATATTTTTATCAAAAAGCAGGAATTATTTTATCAAAATTAAAAAATTCATCAGAAAAAGAATTAAATTTGTTAACGCCTATTTTAGAAAATAAATCAAAAACATTAATGAAAGCAATAGATTTTACTAATGCAAAATATGGACGTAATGCAATAAGTATAGCCCAAGCAGGAGTAAATAATGATTGGAAAATGCGCAGAGAACATTCATCAAAAATAGATACTGCATCATTTGACTCACTACCTAAGATAAGTATATAAAGTAAGCACGGGGTGTCTAGAAGACTGAGATTAAACCCGACGAACCTGACCGGTAATTCAGTGAGGGAACTATGGATACAATATATTTATCAATACAGTCATCATTAATAGTAATTACCGTAGTTGGTCTTTTTTTTATTGGACTAGGATATTTAAACTCAAAAAAAAATGTCGGTAATAGAAATTATATAATTGGAAATAGAGACGAAAATATATTTTCATTAACAACAAGTTTAGCCGCGTCAGCTTTAGGAGCATGGATACTATTTGGTCCAGCCTCAGCCGCTACATGGGGAGGTTTTGGAGCAGTGATAGGATACGCATTAGGCTCTGCAACACCAATGCTATTATTATACAATTTCGGACCTAAAATTAGAAAAGAGTTTCCGAAAGGGCTATCTTTAACGGAATTTATTAAAAAACGGTTTGGTGTAGGAATACTTAAATTAAGCTTATTTTTAATATTATTTTATTTAGTTATTTTTTTGATAGCTGAAGTTACTGCAATTGCTTTTCTATTAAACTTTATCTCTAAAACTCCATTATGGATTACAGCAGGAATAACATTAATAATTTGCTTGCTTTATATTTTAAGAGGAGGATTCAAACTTTCAATAATAACTGACAAGTATCAATTTATTATAATAGCAGTTCTGATATTTGCTTCTATGATTTTAATTCTTGGAAATTTAGAGATGAACAGTTTTAAACTAATCGAAGAAAACTCACCAAAACTTATAAGTAGTAAATATATAACTAATTATACAGCTGGTCTAACTTTTTTCATCGCGGTAGCTGCAACTAACTTATTTCATCAAGGAAATTGGCAAAGGGTTTTTGCAGCAAAAAATAATTTAATATTAAAGAAAAGCTTAATTTATTCTTCAGTAATAACATTATTAATTGTTTTATGGATGGGATACACTGGTCTTATTTCTTTTTCTTTAAATTCAAATGTAATTCCTGATTTAGCTTTTTTTGATTTAATATTATCAAAAAATTATTTATTAATTATATCAATTTTAGTATTAGCCTTGTCTTTAACATTAAGCACAATTGATACTTTAATAAATGCAATATCAAGTATTCTAATTGTAAATGGCAATCAAATTAGTAAATCAATTTTTAGTAATTCTTTAAAAAACAAAACAAATTATATAATTTTACTAATAAGTATTTTAGTTTTTATCTTTGCATCAAAAGGATTTAGTATTTTATATTTATTTTTATTAGCAGATCTATTTTGTTGTGCAGCGGTTATTACGATTTTTTATGGTTTTTTTAATAATAAAATTAATTCTCGACTCTCATATCTATCTATTTTAAGTGCATTAATTTTGGGAATTTTATTTTTTCCGAGTACGAATTTTCAATCAAGTCTATTAGTAGGAAATTTGTTTCCGATAGAATTTTTTAGTCCAATTATTAGAACTAATTTACTTTTTATATCATTTGCAATAGCAATAATTACTCAACTTTTCTTTATAATATTTTATTCTTTACGAAGTTCGTTTAAATAAATTATTACAGCCAACCATATAAAGATGAATGATATTAATTCATCAAAGATTAATGGTTCATTAAAATAAAACAATCCTAAGAAAAATTGTGATGTAGGTGTAAGAAAAAATATCATACTTGCTGGGCCTATACCTATAAACTCAAAACCTTTTGTGTACCAAAAAAGAGGTATTAAAGTCATTAAACCTGCCCAAAATAAATAAAAAGAGAGCAATGGTTCACTTGGGGAAAAAATATTTAGATTATTATTAATTAAAAAAATAAATAGAAAGATAGCAATAGGTGTTAACAACAATGTTTCCACAAGTAAACCTATATCTGAGGAGACCTTCACTTTTTTTCTTATTAATCCGTATAAACTAAATGTTAAAGCTACAGTGATACCAATCCAAGGAACCTCACCAAGCTTTATAAGAAAATAAATTAACGCTAAAATAACTAAAATTACTGAGATGATTTTGTTCCGATTATATTTTTCTTTTAAAAAAATTATTCCAAGAAATACGCTTAAGATTGGAAAAATATAATATCCTAGAGCTGAGTCTAATAAATTATTAGTGCTTACTGCATAGAGCCATGTAAACCAATTAATTGAAACAAGAAGTCCTGTTAAAAATAATATAAATATATTTATTTTATATTTGAGAAGTTTATTAAATTCTTGCCATTTAGAGTAATAGGTAGTTGTGATCACTAATAGCATAGCAGTCCAAATCGTTCTATGAATTGTTAACTCTAAAGGTGTCGCGTAAGAGACAAATTTAAAGTAAATGACACCAATTATGCCCCACCAGAGAGAGGCACCAACTGTGTAAGAAATTCCTTTAAATAAATTTTTCTTCATTTGACCATTTTTTTGATTGATTTATAAGGTAATTAATTAATAAATAGTACTAAATTAGCTAGTTTAAAAGGAAGAGTGGGTGAGCGGTTTAAACCAGTTGGTTGCTAACTAACCGTACGAGTAATATCGTACCGAGAGTTCGAATCTCTCCTCTTCCGCCAAAAATTAATTAAAATAACTGTCAATTTTAACTGGCTCTTTATTTAAAATGTATTTGTATACATTAATATTCTCTAAAACTCTTTGAACATAGTTTCTGGTTTCTTCAAATCTAATTTGCTCTATCCAGTTTATATATGAAAGTTGTCCTTTTGATGGATCTCCATTAACTCTTCTCCAAGTTTTAACTCTATTAGGTCCAGCATTGTATGCTGCAATAGCAAATGGATAAACACCATTATAATCTTCGATTAAAGAATTAAAATAGTATGAACCTAATTTAATATTATATTCTGGATCCCGAGTTAAACCACTAATGCTATAAGGAAGCTTTGCCTGTTTAGCAACAATTTTGGCTGTGTATTTCATAAGTTGCATCATTCCTCTTGCGCCCGCCCAACTGTTTGCACTTTTATCAAATTCACTTTCTTGTCTTATAATAGCTAAAATGACTTCAGATTTAGGCATATTTTTATTGTTGATCACCTTTGGTGTTGCAATAATCGGATAGTTATACTTATTATAAAATCTTTTTTCATAAGATGCTTTTTTTGAAATTTGTATAGCGAAATCATATCTTTCCAAACTTGTAGCTAAGTCTGCTGCTAAAACTTCACTTCCTTTATCAATATTTAATTCAGCTAAATGTTTAAAAATATCTTTCCCAAGTTGTGTCGCGTTAAGTTCCTTTAATAAAATTAAATGTCTAATTAATTTATTCTTTTTAAATTCTTTTTCGTATTCTTTATCAAAAAAACTTTGGTCTTTTAATTCAAAATTTCCACCAGGATTAATTTTGTTAAAAGCAAGCTGGCCATAATATGTCATAGGAAAATTTGCTGCTTCAGAATAAAATCTATTCGAAAGTTCAGTTTCACCAAGCTTTTCATATGAAGCACCAAGCCAATAAGCGCCTCTCGCTAAACTGATTGGATAACCAACATTATTATAAAAATTTTGAAAATGATTTATTGCATATTCTGGTGAATTCAAAAATGTTAAAGCTATCCATCCAGACAACCATTCAGCCTCAGCGAAAGATGGTCCAGCAGATAGCGCGTGTTCGCTTGAAATCTTATATGCAGTTTTGTATCTTTTTTTGTAAATTAAACTTCTAACAACACTTTCTCTTTGGTCCCACCATTTATCGGGACGCACCATTTGTTGCTCTGTTTTAAGTGAATTTCGATATAATATTTCTAAAGAGCCATCCAATCTTCCTCTACGATTTCTCCATCTGAGCCTATCAAATTCTAATCCAGGATCTTCTTTTAAATATTGAGGGACTTTAGAAATTGCATTATCTACTCCATAAGAGTTACTCATTAATATTTGCCTTGCATTGTAAAGAGCTCTTTGGTCTTTAGGTAAATATTTTAACATTCGTTTGAGATCCCAATATTTTCTTTCCCAAGCCAAATAATCAGCTCTTTTAATATGATCATCAGAGTCAATAAATTTTTTAAATTTTGCTCTGTAGTAACCTAAATCATTTTTTCTTATTGAAGCAGTTATCCAACCATCCTTAACTAATTCTCTTACTTTATCCGTTTGATTTTGTTCAAGATAAGCTTCTGCTAATTTTATTTTCCCCAATCCACCTAAAGGCGGATATTTTTCGAACCAACTAATTACTGAAGTAGGTGAGTTATTTCTTAAATAAATTTTTTCTTCAGCTAAATATCTTATTCTATTTATCCTTGGATAGTCATCATTTTGTTCAATAAACTTTTTGTATTCATTAAAAGAAGCTCCATTTCTGGTTGTTTTAAGATACATCCAATTAATCAAATCTCTAAATTCTTTATCCTTCACCTTTGCTGCACTTTTTAATGCACTATTCCATTTTTTATCTTTAATGAATTGAATAGTTTCTTTTGCTCTATCAAAATCTTTTTGTTTTAAAATTGATGATTTTTTAGCTGTCTCAGTTTTTGATTTATAAATTGATGGTTTTTTCTGTGGAAATATAAAAGAACCACTCTTTTTAATTGACTCAATTTTTTTTACCTCTTTTTTTTCATTAGGATCAGGCTTTTTATCTTTAACAATTATTTCCTTTTTTTGGATAATTTCTTTTTTTTGATCTTTTTCTTGATTATTTATAGGTTTTTTTTGAGGTAAGTTACTTGAGAAGCTTTCTCCTTGGTTTTTATTAATTTTTTTAAATATCGATGGTTTTTCTTTTGGAAACAGGAATTGTACGTCCGAATAACTATGACCTATAGATAAAATAAATATTATTATTACTAGACTAATTAATTTATTGGTCATAAGTTAAGACTTATTTATCTTATTTTGTTTTATGCTTAAAGGATCAATTGTAGCTCTAATTACCCCATTTGACGGTGAGAACCTTAGTGAGGATACTTATATTAAATTGATCAATTATCATTTAGAAAGTGGTACAAACGGAATAGTGCCTGGAGGGACCACTGGCGAGTCACCAACATTATCTCATAATGAGCACAAAAAAATAATTGAAATAGCTGTAAAGGAGTGTAAGGGGAAAATTCCTGTATTAGCAGGAACAGGATCTAACTCTACGGATGAAGCTATTGAGCTATCTAAGTTTGCAGAAAAAGCAGGATCCGACGCTTTACTTGTAGTAACACCATACTATAACAAACCAACACAAGAAGGACTTTATCAACACTATAAAAAAATAAATGATAACGTGGGTATACCAATCATCATTTATAATATTCCTTCTAGATCAGTTATTGATATGAACGTAGATACTATGTCTAAACTTTATGAATTAAAAAATATTAAAGGCGTAAAAGATGCAACTGGCGACTTAAATAGAGTTGATCAACAATTAAAATCAATGGGAAAAGAATTTATACAGCTTACAGGAAATGATGATAATGCATTAGAATTTAATAAACGAGGTGGAGTAGGAGCTATTGGAGTAACGGCAAACGTTGCTGCAAAACTTTCTTCAGAATTTCAAAAAGCATGTAAAGAAGATATGGGCAAAGCATCTGAAATAGATAGATTATTACAGCCTTTACATACTTCGTTGTTTATTGAAAGCAATCCATCACCAGTAAAATATGCTGCGTCGCTTCTGAAAATGTGCAAGCCCACAGTAAGGTTACCTTTAGTTGAAATAAGAGAAGAAACAAAAAAAAAAGTATCAGACGCTCTAAAAGTAGCTAAGTTACTTTAATGAAACAAAAATTAGTCCCTGGACGAAAAATTATTTGCTTAAATCGTAAAGCGAGTTTTAATTATTTTTTTTTAGAGTTATTGGAGGCTGGAGTTGTTTTAAAAGGCTCGGAAGTCAAATCTTTAAGAGACGGAAAAGGAAGTATAGCCGACTCTTACGCAGTAGATAATAATGGTGAATTATTTTTAATCAATTCGCATATCCCTTTATATCGTCAATCTTCTTATAACAACCATGATCCAAAAAGTGATAGGAAGCTGCTTTTAAATAGAAAAGAAATAAATAAACTTATAGGAAGAATTAATCAAGATGGACTAACTTTAATACCAACAAAGTTATATTTTTCTAAAGGTAAAGTTAAAGTAGAAATCGCTGTGGCAAAAGGAAAGAAACTTTTTGACAAAAGACAAGTAAAAAAAACAAGAGATTGGAATAGAGAAAAAGCAAGATTGTTAAGTAAAAATAATAAATGATACATTTAAATATTGGATCAAATTTAGTTTCAAAATATGGCTCTAGGTTTAATAATATTTCTATAGCTATAAATCTTTTGATAGAGTCTAAAATTCAGATAAAAAAAATTTCAAATTTTTATGAAACGCCATCATATCCCAATGAGAATTTTCCAAAGTTTTTAAATATCGGATTAATAGCAAACTATGAAAATGATTATTTTGATTTATTTAAAAGAATTAAACTTATTGAAAAAAAGCTAGGAAGAATAAAAACAAAAAAGAATGAACCTAGAGTCATCGATATAGATCTAATTGATTTCAAAAGTGTAATAAAAGATACTAAAGAATTGACTTTGCCTCATCCGAAATGTCATCTAAGAAACTTTGTTTTATTCCCAATTTTGCAAATAGACCCCAATTGGATCCATCCTATTTTAAAGAAAAATGCTCAATATTTGATAAATAATTTAAGTCAAAAATTCAGGATTGAGATTACAAGATTGCAGAAAAATGTTAATATCAAAACATGATTAATAATAATGAACTAATTGATCAAATTAAGACTTATAATAGGTTTTTAAATTCTGATTCTTTAAATAAAGCTTATAATTTTGCTCTTGAAGCTCATCAAAACCAAAAAAGAGATGAAGGGGTTCCATATATAATTCATCCAGTAGCAGTCGCAAAAATTTTAACTGAGTTAAAATTAGACAGTGCTACGATAACTACTGGTCTATTACATGACACAATTGAAGATACTAACGTCACTTATGAAACTGTTAAAAAAGAATTTGGAGAAGAAGTCGCAAATTTAGTGGAAGGTGTCACAAAAATATCAGCCTTGGAAGATAAAGCGTCCAGTGATTCAAAAGCTGAAAATTTTAGAAAACTAATACTAGCAACCTCAAAAGATATCCGTGTCTTATTAGTAAAATTAGCTGATAGATTACACAACATGAGAACTATTCAGTTTGTAAAAGATAAAGATAAAGTAATAAGGAAAGCTAAAGAAACCATGGAAATATATGCTCCTTTAGCTGATAGAATGGGGATGAATAGAATAAGGGATGAATTAGAAGATTTATCTTTTTCTGTTTTAAATAAACCCGCAAGAGATTTAATTTTAGAAAGATTAAATTTTATCAAAAATAATACCGAAGATACTTTTAAAGTTATATCACGTGAATTGATTGAAATACTTAAAGATAATGGTATCAAGGCCACAATTACAGGACGGGAGAAAACCCCTTTTTCAATTTGGCGTAAAATTCAAAATAAAAAAATTTCTTTGGAACAACTAACAGATATAATTGGATTCAGGGTAATTGTTGGAAGTATTGAAGATTGCTATAAAACTTTAGGAATTTTTCATAGTAGGTTTTCAACAATACCGGGTAAATTTAAAGATTATATTTCAACTCCAAAAATAAATAAATACAAATCAATACACACTGCAGTAATTGGGCCAAAAAAAAATAGAATCGAAATACAAATTAGAACACACGATATGCATGAATTTGCTCAAAGAGGTATAGCGTCTCATTGGAAATACAAATCTTCTGAAAAATTTTCAGAATTATCATGGAAAGAGTATGATTGGTTGAGAGATCTAGTTGAAATAATTGAAGCTGGAACTAGTCCAGAACATTATTATGAATTTACTAAATTACAGATGTTCCAAGAAAATGTTTTTTGTTTCACACCCAAAGGCGCTGTAATAAAATTACCAAAGAAAGCAACACCTATCGATTTTGCTTATGCCGTACATACAAAAATAGGAAACAATGCAATAGGCTGTTTAGTGAACGGAAGTCATGCAACTCTTCAAACAATTTTAAAAAATGGAGATTTAGTTAATATTGAAACATCAAAGAACGCATCTCCTTCTTTGCATTGGCTTTCATCATCAGCTACAGGAAAAGCTCGTTCAGCTATACGTAGATATTGGCAAGATAAATCAACAGAAAACTCAAAAATAGCTGAAAAAAACTATTCTAGCACTATTGAAGTTGATTTACCTCACAAGCCAGGTGTCTTAGGTCATATCACCTCTTTAATAGGCCTTAATAAAGGAAATATTGTTAATTTGGAAATTATCAAAAGAAAAAAGGAACATTTGACTTTTTCATTCGATTTACAAATTAAAGATTTGAAAAATTTTACAAACTTGATAAGTCAAATAAAGCAAAGTAATTTAAGTTTTAAGATAATTCGACACAAACAGAAAAAAAATGCTTTCATCAAAAGAATCTTTGAAAATTTTAAAAGAAACTAAGGCTTTAATTGAGGGTCATTTTATACTTTCTTCGGGTTTACATAGTCCCAAATATGTCCAATGTGCTCAATTAATGAGCAAACCTGATCAAGCAATTAAAATCTGTGAGTCTCTAGCTGATAAAATTAAATCGGAGTTTAAAGATTTTGACTTAATCCTATCACCTGCGATGGGAGGAATTATTATTGGTTACGAATTGGGCAAAATCCTTAATAAACAAACTATATTCTCAGAGAGAGTGAATGGAGAATTTAAATTAAGAAGAGACTTTCAAATTAAAAAAGGTATTAAAGTACTAGTGGTTGAAGACGTAATTACTACTGGTAAGTCTAGTTTGGAGTGTTCAAAATTAGTTAAAGAAAATAATGCAAACATAGTTGGTTATGCATGTATTATAGATAGATCAAACGGTAAATCAGAAATTAAAGAAAAAATCATTTCTCAAGTAGAACTTAATATACCTACTTATAAAAAAGACAATCTACCAAAAGAATTATTATCTATTGAGGCAGTCAAACCTGGAAGTAGAAATCTTTAATGAAAAAAATTAGGTTGGGTGTAAATATAGACCATGTTGCAACAGTTAGAAATGCAAGAGGCGAAACTTATCCAAGTCCTTTAAGAGCAGCATTATTAGCTGAAAAAAATGGAGCAGACTCTGTCACCATCCATTTAAGAGAGGATAGAAGACATATTAATGAATTAGATTTAAAAAAAATTATACATAAATTGAAGATCCCTCTAAATCTTGAAATAGCAGCTACTAAGGAAATGTTAAAAATAGCTTCAAGAAGTAAACCACCTTTTATATGCGTAGTTCCGGAAAAAAGAAAAGAAATTACAACAGAAGGAGGACTTAACTTAGATCATAATAAAAATTTTTTAAGTGAATTAATTAGAAAATTGAAGAAAAGAAAATCTCGTATTAGTCTTTTCATAGAACCAAGTTTAAATGATTTAGAAAAAGCAAAAAAATTAGGTGCCGATTGTGTTGAAATACACACGGGCAAACTTTGCAATCTAATAAATAATAAAAAAGATTATAAAAATGAAATTAAAAAAATTCAGAAAGCAGTGAGAAAAGGTGGTCAACTAGGTTTAGAAGTTCATGCAGGTCATGGGCTAACATATTCTTCAGCCAAAATATTATCCAAGATAAAAGGAATCCAGGAATTTAATATTGGCCATTTTTTAATTGGTGAGTCAATTTTTGAGGGAATGCCGGTAACAATAAGAAAATTTAAGAAAATTTTAAAATTATGAGTATTTTTGGTATCGGTACTGACATTGTCAGTGTTGATAGAATTAAAAATTCTTTAAAAAACAAAAAATTCATTAATCGAATTTTTAATGAAAAAGAAATTTTGAAATGTAAAAAAACTAAAAATACTTTTAATTGTTATGCGAAAAGATTTGCAGCTAAGGAAGCCTTTTCAAAAGCTTTAGGAACAGGAATATCTAATGGCGTAAACTTTAATGAGATCATTATATTAAATAAAAAATCAGGTAAACCATATATAAATATTATTGGCGAAACTAAGAAAATAATAAATAAGAAATTTAAAAGAAAAAAATCTAAAATTTCACTATCTTTATCCGATGAAAAAAAATATGCGGTTGCTTTTGTAACTATATCATTATGAAAAAAAATAAAATTCTTTATATAATCTATGATAATGCTAAAACTCTAATAGGAGCGTTAATAATAGCAATTTTAATTAGATCGCTTCTTTTTCAACCATTCTACATACCTTCCTCATCTATGGAACCTACATTATTAGTTGGAGATCGTATATTTGTATCGAAATATACATACGGTTATAGCAAACATTCATTTCCATTTAGTCCAAACATTACTGATAAGCGTTTATTTTCAAAATCACCAAAGAGAGGCGATTTAGTAGTTTTTAAAACTCCAGCTGACAATAGAACAGATTATATAAAAAGATTAATAGGAATGCCTGGTGATACAATCCAATTTATTGAAGGTTCAATATTAATAAATGATAAAAAAATTTTACGTAAAAAAATTGAAAATAAAAAAATTATTAGATGTGGAAATTTTTTACTAGAAACAAACTCTTTCTTGGAAACTTTACCTAATGGCATAGAGCACATAGTCGTTTATAAAAAAAAAGGCTCATTACAAAATACTAAAGTTTTTAAGGTTCCTGCTAATCATTATTTTTTACTTGGCGATAATCGAGATTGTTCAAAAGACAGTAGATATCTAGACAGTGTCGGATATGTTAATAACTTAAATTTAGTAGGAGAAGCTAAACTAATATTCTTTTCGAATGATACGAACATCAGTAGTTTATTAAAATTTTGGAATTTAAAAGAATCATTTAGATTAGAAAGATTATTTAAAGTTTTATAATGGAAAAAAAGATTAAAGAGCTTGAAAAAATTATAAATTATAATTTTAAGAAATTACCTTTATTAGAAAAGGCACTTACCCATAAAAGTTTTGATAATACGATCAATAATGAAAAATTAGAATTTTTAGGTGATAGAGTTTTAGGATTGGTTATTTCTGAAAAACTTTTAGAAAAATTTCCTAGTGAGAAAGAGGGGATAATTGACAAAAAATTTGCTAATTTAGTTAATAAAAAAACGTGCTCACTTATAGCGAAAAAAATAAATTTAAAAAAATATATTCAATTAGGAGCTTCCCATAAAAAACTTGAAAGATCTGCGGATAAAATTAGCAGTGATTGCTTAGAGGCCATAGTTGGAGCTATTTATTTGGATGGTGGACTAAAATCAGTTGAAAAGTTTATATTTATATTTTGGGAAGAATTTTTGTTAAAATCTAATTTCACATTAATAGACTCTAAAACAAAACTTCAAGAGTTTAGTTTGAAAAAATTTAAGGAGTTACCAAAATATGTTTTTTTTAAAAAGACTGGACCACAACATAGGCCATTATTTAAAACAGAAGTACAAATTCCTAATTCAAAAAAAATTATTGGAATTGGTTCATCGAAGAAAAATGCTCAACAAAATGCTGCGGCTAAATTATTGAAAATTTTAAATATATGATTTGGGAAGATGAATGTTATTTGTTATCAAAAAGGAAATTCAGAGAAAATGCAAATATTATAAATATTTTTACACAAAATAAAGGTAAAATTGATGGTGTGGTTTACGGCGGCACCTCAAGAAAAATAAGAAACTATCTTCAAATATCAAATAAACTTTTTGTATCTCATATCTCTAAAAGTGAAAATAAAATTGGATATTTTAAAACAGAATTAATTAAACCTATTTCACCTTTATATTTTAATGATAAAGAGAAAACTTCTGCTTTAGTTTCAGTTTGCACTTTATTAAATTTATTACTGCCAGACTCGCAGCCGAACAAAAAAATTTACAATTCTTTTGAAAAATTGATTAATTCACTTAACTTAGAAAACTGGATATTTATTTATATTTTTTTTGAGATTAATCTTATAAAAGAATTAGGCTATGATACAAACTTGATTGAACACTCTAATAATATCAATAAAAAGACTGATTTTTTGAAAATTAAAATTGACGGATATATTTACGAAATTCCAAACTATCTAATTAATAAAAAAATACCTGAAAAATTTTCAAAACTGATTATTCGTAAATCCCTTTACTTTACAAGACAAGTTATGCTTAATAAATTTTTTATTCCAAATAACTTACCGTTTCCAAAATCAAGGATAATTTTTGAAAACTACTTTAACTAAATTTAAAGTTTATTAGATATATCCAAAGCAAAATATGAAACGATAGCGGTTGCTCCAGCTCTTTTAAAACTTATTAAACTTTCGATAATTGCGTCTTCGCTTATTAATTTATTTTTAATCCCATTTTTTATAAGACTATATTCACCTGAAACTTGATAAGCTATTACTGGTATTTTGAAATTTTCTTTCACTTTTTGAATAATATCTAAATAGGGCATACCAGGTTTTACCATTATCATATCTGCACCTTCTTTAATATCTAAAGCAACCTCTCTCAAAGATTCATCTTTATTAGAAAAATCCATTTGATAATTCTTTTTATCACCTTTTAAAGATTTTTTTGATCCAACTGCATCCCTAAAAGGTCCATAGAAGTGTGAAGCATACTTGACTGCATAGGAAAGAATTTGTACATCGTGATAATAATTTTTATCTAAGAGTTTTCTAATTTTTCCAACTCTTCCATCCATCATGTCTGATGGAGCTATCACATCACATCCCATTTGTGCTTGTAATAAAGATTGTTTCATCAAAATTTCTACAGTTTTATCGTTAAGCACGTAATTATTTTTTAACAAACCATCGTGTCCATGTGTAGTATATGGATCTAATGCAACATCACACATTATACCAATTTTATTCTTAAATTTTTTTTTTATATATCTTATAGCTTTACAAACTAAATTATTTTCATTCAAAGATTCATTTCCATATTTATCTTTTTTATTATTGGGGGTTAGCGGAAAAAGGGCCACCATAGGTATTCTATGTCTAATAACTTTACTTATTATAACTCCAAGTTTGTCTATAGTATATCTGTATATTCCAGGCATTGATTTAATAGGCTGTCTCTTATTTTTTCCCTCGATAAGGAAAATTGGATAAATAAGGTCACTACTGGATAAGTTGTTTTCCTGAACTAATTTTCGGGACCAATCGTATTTTCTGCTTCTACGAAGTCTTAAACTAGGATATTTACCAGTAATCATGCTATAATATATTTAATGCGACAAATGTATTATACAAATATATAGTACAAAGAGATAAATAACAATAACTCATGACCATAGAGACAAAAAATATAGTTAATTTAAATTTAAAAAAAGAAGAAAAAATTTTAAATTTTTCAGATTTCCAAAAACAAAATATTAAATTTGATATTGTAAAGCTACAACAGGCATACATGCAAATAATACAAACAAAAAAATTTGATGATGGTGGAGGAATATCTCATTTTGGAGCAATTTGCTTAACAAGAAAACCTGGAGATCCAGAGTCAGTGAAAGGAAATAAAGCAAGAGGAGTATATTGGACTAAGCCAGATAAATCAGGAAAAGAGGTATCAAGAGACGTAAATATAGATGAAGCTGAATATTCAGAATTTATACCTGATTATGAAAATACTTATTTTAAAGAAGTGTTTGACATTTTATCATCTAAATACAAGCTAGGCAGAGTAAGAATTTTGTTAAAAGAACCTAGATCAACTTTAAGTTGGCATAGAGATCCAGAACCTAGGTTACATATTCCTATAATTACAAATCCAGGATGTATAATGGTTATTGATAATGTTGCCAAACACATGCCTGCAGACGGATCAGTTTGGATAACAAATAATACTAAGTATCATAACGCATTTAACGGAGGTGAGGAAAATAGAATTCATCTTGTCGCTTGTGTATTAGATTATAAATTTAATTAAATTGAATTTCTTATTTAAAAAAATTTGTATCGCTTCAGACCACGCTGGTTATAATTTAAAAGAAATAATTAAAGATCACCTTATTGATAAACACATATCAATCTTTGATTTAGGACCATACGAAAACAAATCAGTAGACTATCCAGATTATGCAAAAAGATTAGCAAAACGTATCAAAGCAAAAAAAAGTGATATTGGAATCCTAGTATGCGGTTCTGGCACAGGTATGGCCATAAGTGCCAATAAAATCAAAGATATAAGGGCGGCTGTTTGCTATAATCCAAAGTCTACTAGATTGTCTAGACAGCACAATAATGCTAATATAATTGCTATAGGAGCAAGATTAACGAAAAAAAGTCTATCATTGAAGTTAGTGGAATTGTTTTTAAAAACTAAATTTGAAGGCGGTAGACACCTAAAAAGAGTTAAAAAAATATAATGTCAGTAATTAAGATAGATAAATATTTAAATAGTTTTTTTAAATTAAAACTGCAAGATGCAGATAAAGAACTTTACAATTCAATTAGAGATGAATTTATAAGACAACAAAATCATATTGAATTAATTGCTTCAGAAAATATTGTATCAAAAGCTGTTTTAGAAGCACAAGGTTCTGTTTTAACCAACAAGTACGCTGAGGGTTATCCTGGAAAAAGATATTATGGCGGCTGTGAACACGTGGATGTATCAGAAAATCTTGCAATTGAGAGAGCAAAAAAATTATTTGAATGTAAATTTGCCAATGTTCAACCTCACTCTGGTGCACAGGCAAATGGAGCAGTTTATTTAGCACTCTTAAAGCCAGGTGATACTACATTAGCAATGAGTTTAAATTCTGGTGGACACTTAACACATGGTGCAAAACCAGCTCAATCTGGAAAATGGTTTAATGCACTTCATTATGATGTTGATAAAGAAACGGGTTTAATTGATTATAATTCTGTAGAAAAACTTGCTCAAGAAAACAAACCTAAACTTATTATTGCAGGAGGCAGTGCTTACTCAAGAATAATTGATTTTAAAAAATTTAGAGAAATATGTGATAAAGTTGGAGCTTATTTATTAGTTGATATGGCTCATTTTTCTGGTTTAGTGGCGGGAGGAGCTTATCCAAATCCTACTAAGTATGCTGATGTAGTAACTTCTACAACGCATAAAGTATTGAGAGGTCCAAGAGGTGGAATTATTTTGACTAATAATGAAGAGTTAGCAAAAAAATTCAACAGTGGAATCTTTCCAGGTTTACAAGGCGGCCCATTAATGCATGTGATTGCGGCTAAGGCAGTTTGTTTTAAAGAAGCTTTATCAGATGAATTCAAAATATATACAAAAAATGTAATTAATAATGCAAAAGTTTTAGCAGAGCGATTATCCAAAAAAGGTTTTAAAATTTTTTCAGGCGGTACAGATACACACTTAATGCTCCTTGATCTGAGATCATTCAAAGTTACAGGCAAAGACGCACAAGCTTCATTAGGAAGAGCCAATATTACTTGTAATAAAAATGGAATTCCATTTGATACAGAAAGTCCTTTTATAACTTCTGGAATTAGGTTAGGTACACCTGCCTGCACCACAAGAGGATTTAAGGAGGAAGAGTTTAAGTTAATTGCAGATTTAATTTATAAGGTAGTTAAAGGTTTAAGTGAAAATAAGACCGATAATTCAAAAATAGAAAACGAAGTTAAAAAAGAAATTATTGACCTTTGTTCTTCTTTTCCAATATATGGAAATTAAATAAATTTATGCTTTGTCCATTTTGTAGAGAAAAAGATACAGCAGTAGTAGATTCAAGACCTTGTGAGGAGGGAACAGCAGTTAGAAGGAGAAGATTATGTACGTGTAATGGCGGAGTGAGATTTACTACTTTTGAAAGAGTTCAATTTCAAGAATTAACTGTAATTAAAGGCAATGGTAGAAGAGAACCATTTGACAGAGATAAAATTTCAAAATCAATTAGAATTGCAACACGAAAAAGGCCGATAGATATTGATGCTATAGACAATTTTGTTTCTAAAATAATTATGAAGATTGAAGGTTTGGGCGAAAGCGAAGTTCCAACATCTACAATTGGCAAATTAATTATGGAAGGACTACAATATTTAGATACGGTTGCTTACGTTCGTTTTGCCTCTGTTTATAGGAAATTTAAAGAGGCTAAAGATTTTGAACAGTTCGTAGGCAATTTGGATGACAACAAATCATAATCATTTTCTTGATCTAGCTTTTTATTTAGCAGAAAAAAATATAGGCCATACAGGAACAAACCCATCAGTAGGATGTGTAGTAGTAAAAAATGGGTCAGTTATTTCTTCAGGTGTTACATCAAAAAAAGGAAGGCCTCATTCTGAGTTTAACGCTCTAAATAATTTAAAAAATTGCACTGGAGCTTCTTTATATACAACTCTTGAGCCTTGTACACATATTGGAAAAACTCCGCCATGTGTGGATATTATCATTAAAAAAAAAATTAAAAATGTATTTTATGCTTTTGAGGATCCCGATATTAGAACATTTAAAAAAGCAAAAAATATTTTAAAAATTAATGGAATAAATAGTAAATTAATTAAATCTAAAAAATTTAATGATTTTTATAAAAGTTATTTTTACAATAAAAAAACTTTAAAACCATATGTTACTGGTAAAATTGCGATCTCTAAAGACTATAAGACTATAAATAAAAAAAAACGATGGATAACAAACAATACCTCAAGAAAAATTGCTCATTTATTTAGAAATAAACACGATTGTATTATGTCAACTTCAAAATCTATTAATTATGATAATGCATTACTTAATTGTAGGATTGATGGTCTAAATAATAATAAACCAGATTTATTTATTGTTGATTTAAACCTAAGGATTGAAGAGAATTTAAGTTTAAATAATTTGTTAAAAAAAAGAAAAACTTATTTAATAACATTAAAAAAGAATTTTAAAAAAATATTCAAATACAAAAAACTAGGGTACAAATTTATTTTAATTAATTCATTAGAAAGTAAACAAGATTTTAGTAAATTATTTAAAAGAATTTACAAAATCGGCTATACGAGGTTGTTAGTTGAGTCAGGACTTACATTTTTAAACTGTTTGATTAAAAATAAAATGATGAATGATTTATATATATTTAGATCTAACAATAATTTGGGTAAAAACGGTAAAAATAATGACACTACAGAGTATTTAAAAAAAAGTTTTTTATCTAAAGAGGTAACAATAAATTTAAATGGTGATAAGCTTTTCAAAAAAAATTTTTAAAAGATGTTTAATGGAATTATATATAATACTGGCAAGATAAAATATTTAAAAAAGGGTATAAATAGCACTTATATTGGCATCAAAACAAATATTAATTTCACAAAAAAAGATATCGGATCATCAGTATGTTGCGATGGCGTATGCTTAACCGTAACCAAGATGTTTAAAAATATTATTTATTTTTACATCTCAAATGAAACCTTAAAAAGATCAAATTTTAGATTATTAAAGATTAACCAAATAATTAACTTAGAAAAATCATTACTTTACGGCCAAGATATATCCGGTCACTTCTCTCAAGGTCACGTTGATACTACGGCAAAAATTATTAAAGTAAATTTTATTGATAAAACATGGTTAATTAAATTAAAAATTAAAGACAATAAATTAAATAAATTTTTAGCTGAAAAAGCATCTATATCTATTAATGGAGTATCACTTACTATTTCAAAAGTTTATCAAAGCTTTTTTGAAATAAGCGTTATTCCCCATACTTTAAAACTTACAAACTTAAAGTATTTAAAACGAAATAGTTTAGTTAATGTAGAATTAGATATATTAAGTAAATATATATATAAATATTCCAATTAAATGGCTAAAAATAAATTTTCAAAAATATCTTCGATTATACGAGATGCTAAAAAAGGTAAAATGTTTATTTTGGTTGATGATAAAAATAGAGAAAACGAAGGTGATTTGATTATACCTGGCTCTAAGTGTAATTCTAAAAGTATAAATTTTATGGCTAAACATGGAAGAGGTTTAATCTGTCTGGCATTAACTAAAAAACAAGTTGATAACTTAAAATTACCATTGATGTCTTCCGTAAATAGATCGAGGATGCAAACAGCTTTTACAATTTCGATAGAAGCGAAAAAAGGAATTACAACCGGCATCTCTGCTCAAGATAGAGCAAAAACTATTAAAACTGCTATTAATCCAAAAGTTAAAAAAAACGATATAATTTCTCCAGGACATGTATTTCCTCTAGTGGCAAGAAATGGTGGTGTTTTAGAGAGAGCGGGTCATACTGAGGCATCGGTGGATATTTCTAAATTATCTAAATTAAATCCTAGTTCAGTAATTTGTGAAGTTATGAATGAGGATGGAAGGATGGCAAGGTTAAATGATCTTTTCAAATTTTCAAAAAAACATAAAATCAAATTAGCTTCAATAGAAGATCTAATTTCTTATCGATTAAAATATGAAAAATTAGTAAAAAGACAATCGTTTAGAACATCAATCATTAAAAATAATGGTAAAATTAATATTTACAACTATAAAAATAAATTAGAAAAAAATACTAATTATGTAATAACAAAAGGTAAGTTTAATCAAAAAAAATCTATTCCGGTTAGAGTACTCTCAACTAAAATCAAATATAAGAATATTTTAAACAATATAAAGATTAAAAAATCATTGAAATTTCTGATGAAGTATAAAAATTTTTTATTTCTAATCATTAATAATCAAGATACTAATTATAAAGATAACAGTATAAGCACATTAAGGTATTATGGAATTGGTGCGCAGATAATTAAAGACCTAAACGTAAAAAATATGATATTAATTTCTAGAAGTAGAAAAAAAATTATTGGTCTCGAAGGTTTTGGACTAAAAATAAAAAAACAATTAATCATAAAATGAAAAAAATTTTAATTATAAATTCTAATTATTATAAAAACATTTCTAAAAATTTAGTTTTAGGGGCAAAAAAAATATTATACAAAACTAATTTCAAGTTAAGTATTTTAGATGTTCCAGGTATTTATGAAATACCTATTGCAATTAGAAAAAATATTAAAAAGTTTGATGGTTTTATTGCATTAGGTTGTGTTATAAAAGGACAAACTCCTCATTTTGATTTAATTTGTTTATCAACATTTAATACGATATTAAATATATCAATCCAGTTTAATAAACCTATTTCTAACGGTATCATAACAGCTTATAATTTTAGTCAAGCCGTAAGTAGGAGCAGACTACTTAAAAGTAAAAAACCCAATAAAGGATCTGAAGCAGCTAGTGCAATGATTTCAATTCTAAAAAATGGAAACAAACAAATCTAAAAACTCCTCACCTAGAATAAAAGTAATTCAAAAACTATATAATTCATTGATGAATCCAGATGCTCAAATAGAATATCCAAAAAGTCAGTATAAAAAATTTATTAAAGATATCGTAAAAGGCACTCTTGAAAGATCAGATTTAATTGAGGAAAAAATAAATATTTTTCTTACAAAGGATATTAATTTAACAAAAACTGATAAATTACTTAAAATCATACTATTTGCAGCTATTTTTGAATTAATGTTTAAACATGGAACACCTAAAAAAGTCATTATTAATGAATATTTGCTAGCATCAGAACATTTTTTAGAGAAAATCCAAACAGGTTATTTAAACGCAATACTAGACAAAATAGCCAAAGAACTTAGAAAAGATGAATAAAAATGTTATTAGGTATAAGTTTAGCTTGCGTTTTTAATATTAATTTGGCATTTATGCCCTTTAAATCATGACAAACTATTTAGAATTACTTTATTTAATTTCTTTCATAGGAATTCTAGCCGTAGCTTACAGCTATCTTCTTTCTGGTCAAATTATTTCATCAAGCGCCGGCAATTCAAGAATGCAAGAAATTGCAGAGGCAATTCAAATTGGTGCGAAGGCTTATCTCAATAGACAATATAAAACTATAGCCATAGTTGGAATATTAGTTCTAGCAATAGTAACTTATTTTTTTAATTATTTGGTAGGCATTGGATATTTTATTGGCGCATTTTTATCAGGAGTTGCGGGTTACGTAGGAATGCTTATTTCAGTTAAAGCAAACGTGCGAACAGCTGAAGCAGCTCGTCAAAGTTTGCAATCAGGCCTAACAATAGCTTTTAAGTCTGGAGCGATAACAGGTTTATTAGTTGCAGGTTTAGCATTATTATCGATTACTTTTTATTACATAGTTTTAATTAATCTAAATGTAGATAACAGAGAGATTATAAACGCTTTGGTGGCCCTAGGTTTTGGTGCTTCGTTAATCTCAATTTTTGCTAGACTGGGAGGTGGAATATTTACAAAAGGAGCTGATGTTGGAGCAGATTTAGTTGGGAAAGTAGAGGCGGGCATACCGGAAGACGATCCAAGAAACCCTGCGGTAATAGCAGATAATGTTGGTGATAACGTTGGAGATTGTGCAGGTATGGCCGCAGATTTATTTGAAACTTACGCAGTTACTATTGTTGCAACGATGGTGTTGGCATCAATTTTTTCTCCGCAAGATTTTAATTTAATGATTTATCCATTAGCTATAGGAGGTGCTTGCATCATTACGTCTATAATAGGAACCTGGTTTGTAAAATTAGGTAAAAGTAAGAATATTATGGGTGCTTTGTACAAAGGTTTTATCGTTACTGCAATAACATCTTTAATAATCTTGTACCCGGTTACTAATTCCATAGTGGGGATTAATAGCACCTATAATAATAACGCTGGTGCAATTTTTACAGGCTTTGATTTATATGTTTGTGGTGTTGTAGGTTTTGTGATCACTGGATTATTAATTTGGGTTACAGAGTATTATACTGGAACAAATTATAGACCAGTAAAAACTGTTGCAAGATCGTCAACAACCGGACATGGAACTAATGTTATTCAAGGATTAGCTATTTCGATGGAAGCAACAGCTATCCCAGCTCTAATAATTGTAGCGGGTATTTTATACACAAATAGTCTTGCAGGATTATTTGGTATTGCAATAGCGGTCACATCTATGCTGGCACTCACTGGTATGGTAGTAGCACTAGACGCTTATGGTCCGGTTACTGATAATGCTGGTGGTATTGCAGAAATGTCTAAACTTCCCAAAAACGTCAGAAAAACCACAGATGCCTTGGATGCAGTAGGAAACACCACCAAAGCTGTAACAAAAGGTTACGCTATAGGCTCTGCAGGGTTGGGGGCTTTAGTTTTATTTGCAGCATACACTGAAGATATTAAATATTTTTCAACAGTAAAGGGTTCAGTATTAGAAGGTGTAAATGTAACTTTTGATCTATCAAATCCATTTGTTGTAGCAGGTTTATTGATTGGAGGCATGCTTCCGTATTTATTCGGTTCAATGGGTATGCAAGCTGTTGGAAGAGCAGGTGGTGCCGTCGTAATAGAAGTTAGAAGACAATTTAAAAAGATACCTGGTATTATGAAAGGTAAAAGAAAACCTGATTATGGTAGATTAGTAGATTTACTTACAAAAGCGGCAATAAAAGAAATGATTATTCCTTCACTTTTACCAGTTTTATCTCCAATTATTCTTTATTTTGTAATTTTACAAATTGCCGGGGTTGAATCTGCATTATCATCTTTGGGAGCTATGTTATTGGGAGTAATCATAACCGGTTTATTTGTTGCAGTATCAATGACAGCTGGTGGTGGAGCTTGGGATAATGCAAAAAAATATATTGAAGATGGTAATTTTGGTGGCAAAGGATCTGAGGCACATAAATCTGCAGTAACTGGCGATACGGTCGGTGATCCTTATAAGGATACAGCTGGACCTGCTGTTAATCCTATGATCAAAATAACCAATATTGTTGCTTTATTATTGTTGGCTGTTATTGCCCATTAAATTATCTATTGCTCTTGTTAGAATACATCTTAGATTTAATACTACTTAGAAAAGATTGAACAAAACTATCTTTTGATAAATTATTTTCAGTTTTTTTATCAGAAAAGGTCATCTTATTTATATCATTTTTATCATAAAATTGTTTACGTTTTAAAATTCCATATTTATCAAATTTAAGTACTAGAACATTATTTGATTTAATAACATTTTGGCCTAATTTATGAAAATCTCCCTTAGTAAGAACTCTTTCAATATATATCCACTGGTTGTTATCATTGATTGATTTAGTGTGAGGGATTCCTAAAAGCCCGATAACATCGTTTTTATTTTGTTTATTAATTGCTAATTGATTTGCTCTATTTTCCAAATATAAAATACCATGTTTGTTAGTTGGCTCTTGTAATTGACATCCAACTAAAATAAAAAAAATGATATAAAAAATAATATTATTTTTAATAAAAATATACATGAGCAATAATCTATATAATATATTATTAACTTTATCTAGAAACAAATTTTTTTACGAAAAAATTAAACTTCCAGATACATTTGAGACGCGTATTTATTTAATGTTTATTCATTTTTCTTTATTGATGATAATATCAAAAAAAAAGGGTAAAAAATTTGATCAAAAAATATATGATCTATTTTTTCATAATATTGAATATAATCTTAGAGAATTAGGATTTGGAGATGTATCAGTAAATAAAAAAATGAAAGACCTAAATAAGCTGCTTTACGATATACTTTTAAAAATTGAAGAAAAGACCAAAAAAAATTCTTTTAATATTAATAAATCATTAATAATAAAATATTTTAAAATGTTAGATGATGCAAAAGGCGATTATTATAGGTATTTTTCTTCTTATTTTACCAAATTCTTTAATTTTTGCTTTGAACTACCTTTAGAAAATATGATAAGAGACTCTATAAATTTTAGGTATTAATTATGGCTGTTCCAAAAAGAAAAACATCTGTTTCAAAAAAAAGAATGAGAAGATCTCATCATAGACTTACTTCTGTAAATGTTATTGAAGATAAAAAAAGCGGTGAATATAAGCTCTCTCATCATATAGACCTAAAATCAGGATATTACAACGGTAAGAAAATTCTGGATATCTAAATCCTTATGTCAAAAAAAATTTCTATTGCAATAGATGCAATGGGCGGCGATAATTCTCCTGAAAAGACAATTGCTGGAATAAAAATATTTCTAGATAAATATAAAACCAAAGATGATTTTATTTTGAATATTTTTGGGAAAGAAAAAGAGATTAAAAATATTGTTAATAAATATAAAATCTCATCTAATCAAATAAACATTATAAATTCTAATCATGTAGTGTCCGATGAAGAAAAACCACTTACTGCAGTCAAGAATTCTAAAAATACAAGTATGTGGGATTGTATTCAACATCAACTTGATGGAAAATCGGATATAAGTTTGTCTGCAGGTAATACTGGTGTTTTACTTGTAATTTCTAGAATGATCTTAAAAATGATTAATGACGTTAACAAACCGGCGCTTGCTGGTCTTTGGCCTAACGAGAATGGGATGAACGTTGTTCTAGACTTAGGTGCGAATATTGAGTGCAGTGATCAAAATTTAGTAGATTTTGCAGAATTAGGTTCAGCATTATTTAAATCTTTATTCCCAAATGAAAAACCTAAAGTTTCTTTACTGAATGTAGGATCAGAGGAAATGAAAGGCACTGAAATGTTAAAAATTGCTTCTCAAAGATTAAGAAATTTATCTAATCAAGATAATTTTATTTATCAGGGTTATATCGAAGGAAATAATATTATGAACGGTGTATCTAACGTCATAGTCACAGATGGATTTACTGGAAATGTTGCATTAAAAACAGCAGAGGGAACAGCAAAATTCATTACAAATAATTTAAAAAAATCTCTTACTGAAAATATAATCTCAAAAATTTCGTTAATTTTTTCCTATTTTTCTTTAAAAAAATTTAAAGATAAATTAGATCCAAGAAAGTATAATGGAGCAATTTTTCTAGGCTTAAATGGACCAGTTGTAAAAAGTCATGGTGGAATTGACTCTATTGGTTTTTATCATTCGATAGATCTATGTTATAAAATAATAAAAGGCGATTTAATGAGTCAAATAAGAAAAAATTTAAACCATTCAAAAAGTGTTAAGGAATAATTTTAGAAAAATTGATTTAATAAATAATCTTAGTGAGGAAATAGGTTTTTCCTCTAATTATTCAAAAAAAATAATAAATGATTTAATTGAAATAATAATTCAGAACATTAAAAAAGGGGACCTTATTTTAAAAAATTTAGGAACTTTTAAAATAAGGAAAAAAAAAGAGAGAATAGGCAGAAATCCCAAAACCAAAGAAAAATTTATTATTTTTGAGAGAAATTCAGTTGTTTTTATTCCCTCAAAAAAGATATTAGATATGTTAAATAAAAATTAATGAGCAAATTAATAAATATTTCAGAATTGTCAAAAATGTTAAATTTAATAAATCCTAAAACAAAAAAACCAACAAATCATGTTTTAAGATATTGGGAAAAAGAATTCAAAGAAATTAAACCAAAAAAAATTAATAATAGAAGATATTATTCATCTGAACAAATAGAAAAGATTAAATTAATAAAATTTTTACTTAAAAACAAAGGTATGAGTATTATGGGGGCAAAAAAAATGTTATACTTAAATAGAAATAAACTTGACGATTATCAGTCTGATAGTTTAAAAGCTGAATATTATAAAGAAAAAATAAAATTAAAAAGTAAATTACTTCTTAGTAAGATTAATAAAATAAAAAAAAATGGCAAAAAAAACACATCTTAAAGTCAGAATGGTTCCTGAAAGCAACCCTGATAGCAAATTTATTTACTATGCAAAAAAACCTACAAAGGGTGAAAAGGCAAAAGAAAAATTAAAGTTAAAAAAATATAATCCTAATACACGTAAACACGAATACTTCGTTGAAAAAAAATTACCACCGCATAGTAAGTAATTATTTTTTTTTAAAATTTCTGTATTCATAGTCAATAAAGGCCTTAATCATAGCTTTCCATACTTTGTTAGTTATTTTAGGGTCTATTCTCTTTTTTTTTGATTTTTTAGATATATTTTTTAAGATTATTGAAATTCTTTTCTTATCAACAATATCTTTTTTAAATTTTTTATTTTTTATAACAATATCAACTAAGTGTGATCTCTTTTTAATGATATCCAGTAAACTATT
This sequence comes from uncultured Pelagibacteraceae bacterium, assembly GCA_902630925.1. Taxonomy (GTDB): domain Bacteria; phylum Pseudomonadota; class Alphaproteobacteria; order Pelagibacterales; family Pelagibacteraceae; genus Pelagilacustribacter. The sequence continues at coordinate 25,761 of CACOWO010000003.1, forward strand.
ATCTAGTTTATCTAATTTTTTTCTTATATTAAGTATGCTTTTATTTACCATAGCGACAAAATTTAAATTTAAGATTTATAAATAAAATATATATATTATAAAAAATGTACGTAGACGAGAAAAAAATTAATAAGCTATTTCTTTATTGGCTGATCATTTCATTAATACTTGTTTTTATGATTATTATCGTAGGTGGATTGACGAGATTAACTAATTCAGGACTTTCGATAACAGAGTGGGAACTATTTACAGGATTACTACCACCATTAAATGAGAGCTCTTGGCAATTCTATTTTGATCAATATAAAGAAATCCCGCAATACAAGTTATTAAATTTTAATATGAGTTTAAATGAATTTAAAATTATATTTTATTGGGAATATTTTCATAGAATACTAGCAAGAATAATTGGTTTATTTTTTCTGGTGCCTCTAATTTACTTTCATTACTCAAAAAAAATTGACATTAGCCATATGAAAAAATGTTATTTAATATTTTCTTTAATAATTTTACAAGGTTTTATTGGATGGTATATGGTTAAAAGTGGATTAGTAAACAATATATCTGTAAGTCATTATAGATTAGCAATGCATTTATTTACAGCTTTATTGATTATTTCAATTATCTTTTGGCTTATCAAAAATTTATTTTCAAAAACTAAGAAAATTTTTTTCGATTTTTCAAATAATAACTTACCTTTCTTGAGTTTAATTTTTTTACTTTTTGCCCAAATAATAATTGGTGCGTTTGTATCTGGGTTGGATGCAGGCAAAATTTATCAAACTTGGCCATTAATGGGAAATTCTTATTTTCCTAATGATTTAAACGTAAAAAATTTTGAAAATATTTTTGAGTTTGATAATCATTCATTAGTACAATTTTATCATCGAAATTTAGCGTATATAATAACTATTTATATTATAATTTTAGGTATATATATCTATAAAAGGGAAATGACACATCTCTTCTTACCTTTAAAAATTTTTTTATTTTTCTTAGTTTTACAAGGATTATTGGGAATTTTAACTCTTATAAGTGGTTTGAATATTTATTTGGCTTCAGTACACCAAATTACTAGTGTGGTTTTGATATTAAGCGCTCTAAATCTATATTTTTTCAAAGTTAAATAAATTGACATTAATACACAATCTTTGTATTTATCGCCCAACATCATGACACCTTTTATTAAAAAAAAAGAAGTAAAAAAAAATTGGTATATCATTAACGCTCAAAACGTTGCTGTTGGAAGACTAGCGGCATACGTCTCAAAAGTTCTTAGAGGAAAAAACAAACCAACGTTTAATCCACATATAGACAATGGTGATTTTGTAGGAACCCTTAATGGATCAGGTTTGGCAGTAGGAAGACTGATGATTGCTTTATTAGAAAACAATCAAAATGAAGATGGGTCTATTAATATCCCCAATGAATTAAAAAAATACATGAATAATCTAGAAAAAATCTAAATATAATTTGCTTGTTAATCTAAAGTTTTTAATATAATTGTTTTTTAATGAGTGGACAGGGAATAGCACAGTTTATACCATTAATATTAATTTTTATAATTTTTTATTTTTTTTTAATAAGACCTCAACAAAAAAGAGTCAAAGATCATAAAGCTATGGTGGAGTCTTTAAAAAGAGGTGACGAAGTAATAACATCCGGTGGTATCATAGGCATTGTTGATCGAGTAATGGAAGATGACCGTATAGAGGTGACAATTGGTGAAAATACAAAAGTTCAAATAATTCGATCTACAATAACAAGTTTACTTAAAAAAGAAGAAGTTAAAAAATAACTCTTTTTCGTGTTAAATTTTTCTAAAATAAACGTTTTAATCATTTATCTTTTATTCATATTTATAGCTGTATTTTCGTTTTTAAACCTTCAAAATGATAACAATCAATTAATCAATAAAAAAATAAACTTAGGTTTAGATCTTCAGGGGGGATCTTATTTATTATTGGAAATTAATTCAGACAGCTTAGTTAAAGAAAAAATTCAATCTAAAGTCATTCCTATAAAAAAATTGCTTAAGAACAATGAAATAAAATATAAAAATTTCAAAATAAATGATGATAATTTATCGCTATCAATAGATAACTTAGAAAAATTTGATTTATTATTTAACTCTAGAAAAGATAATCTTATAAATCCTTATATTGATAATTATAGATCTCACGAATTAGATTATACAAAGATCAATAATAACCAAATCAAAATATTTTTTTCAAAGTTTGGATTACTAACTATAAACAATTCAGCTTTGAAACAATCAATAGAAATAGTTAGACGTAGAATAGACGATGTTGGAACAAAAGAACCAACTATACTTCAAAGGGGTGAAAAAAGAATTCTCGTAGAGCTTCCTGGATTGAAGGACCCTGAAAGAATAAAAGCCTTATTAGGTAAAACCGCTCAACTTAATTTTAGACTTGTTTCAGATAATAATGAATTTGGAACTGATGAGTTAATTTCTGAAAATGGAGAAAAACTTAATATAAGCAAAAGAATAATTATGAGTGGAGAAAATCTAATAGACGCTCAGCCAAGTATTCAAAATCAAAATAATGAACCAACTGTATCTTTCACATTAGATAGGGTTGGAGCCCAAAAATTTGGAAGAGCAACCACTGATAATGTTGGAAAAAGATTAGCTATTGTTTTGGACGGTGAAATAGTAAGTGCTCCAAATATCAATGAACCTATTACTTCTGGCAATGGAATGATTTCAGGAAATTTTACTTTTCAAGAGGCAACAGATTTAGCATTATTGCTTAGATCTGGAGCTTTGCCTACACCATTAATTGTAGTAGAGGAGAGAACAGTGGGACCAGATTTAGGTGAAGACTCAATTAAATCTGGAGTTATATCTTTAGTAGTAGGCTTTATTTTAGTGATTTTATTTATGTTATATAAATACAAAATTTTTGGACTAATCGCTAACACTGCCTTAATTGCAAATTTATTAATGTTAATTGGCGTTCTTACAATTTTAGAGGCAACACTTACATTACCAGGTATTGCTGGAATTATTTTAACTGTGGGTATGGCTGTTGATGCTAATGTATTAATTTTTGAGAGAATAAGAGAGGAGCTTAAAACAGAAAAATCAATAATCCATGCTTTTGACTCTGGTTATACTAGAGCAAAAATAACAGTTTTAGACGCAAACATAACTACCCTAATTGCAGCTGTCATTTTATTTGCGTTTGGTTCTGGCCCAGTTAAAGGTTTTGCTATCACTTTAGGAATTGGAATTATTACAACTCTTTTTACTGCATATTTTTTAGCAAGGCACCTCACTTCATTAGTGGTTTTAAATACGAAAAATAAAGAGATTAAAATCTAATGACAAATTATAATTTTTCATCAAAATTTAAGCATGCAAATATTTTCTCAGTGACTCTATTCTTTATAAGTATCATTTTGATTGCATTTAAAGGATTAAATTATGGAATAGATTTTAAGGGAGGCACGCTTATTGAATTAAGATCAAATAATACTGAAGCTTCTTCAATTAGAGATGTTCTTAAAAATATGGATTTAGGAGATGTTAATGTAAAAAAATTTGGTAAAGAAGGTGATTTTTTAATAAAAGTTGAAGAAAAGGGAGATAACAACAAATTAATTCCGAAAATTAAAAAAAATCTATCTAACAGTTTAAATTCTGATGTTAACTTTAGGCGAGTAGAAAATGTAGGTCCAAAAGTAAGTGCAGAATTATTACAATCCGGTGTAATTGCTATCTCATTGTCGTTAGTTGCAATGCTTTTTTATATTTGGGTAAGATTTGAATGGCAGTTTAGTATAGGTTCTATCATAGCATTATTTCACGACGTAATAATAACTCTTGGTATTTTTTCACTTTTATCTTTAGAGATCAACCTTTCAATAATTGCAGCTGTTTTAACTATTGTCGGTTATTCTATGAATGATACTGTAGTAATATACGACAGGATCAGAGAAAATCTTGGAAAATTTCATAAATTAAATATTAGTGATATAGCAAATTTATCCATTAACGAAACTTTAGCTCGAACAATTATTACATCTGTTACTACCTTATTAGCATTATTTTCAATATTTATTTTAGGTGGTGAAATTTTAAGAGGATTTTCGTTCGCTATGATTTTAGGTGTTTTAATAGGTACATATTCTTCTATATTTGTAGCTTCACCAATTTTAAAATTTTTCAAGGTAAGTTATAAAACTATAGAGAAAGAAGAAGAAAAAATAGTTCCCTAAATTAATAGAGATTTTGAGCTGCTACCATCGAAAGTAACATTGGTAAAGAAAGGAGTGTATTGGTTCTTGAAAATAACATTGCGGTTTTAGCTGAAGAAGCTTTTTCTTCTGGATTACATTCTATCATGCCTAAAGCTTTTTTTTGATTTGGCCAGATTACAAACCAAACATTATATGCCATTATTATTCCTAACCACATACCTATGCCTATCGCAGTATTTTTGCCTCCGGATCCATCTAAACCTAATATCATAGCACTGTGAACGTATCCATTAATCCATGCTAATATTAATCCAGATAAAACCGTGATTGCGGCGGCCCATCTAAAATAGAATAGTGCTGTTGGGGCAATTACTTTTCCGACTGCAGGTTTTTGTTCATCTGGTATTTTAGGCATACTTGGTATTTGAACAAAATTGAAATACCATAACAAACCAATCCACATTATAGCTACAACCACATGAACAAATCTGAATAACCAACTCCAAAAGAGAGTATCAAAAGCAAATCCGTCACCAAAAAAGTGTAATCCTAAAAATAATAAAATTGCTATTCCTAGCGAAAGATGAACTGTTTTTGATAAGGATTGTAGTATACCTGCCATGATTCATAATAACATAATTTTTAATATCAGGCAGTTTTTTTCATGGAATTTTCACCCATAATTTCTTTGATAAATTTACCTGTATAACTCTCTTTTACTGTTGATACTTTTTCGGGAGTACCTTCAGCAATTATTTTTCCACCATTTACTCCACCTTCCGGTCCCATATCAATAATATGGTCAGCTGTCTTTATAACATCTAAATTATGCTCAATTACTACGACTGTATTTCCAGTGTTGGCGAAGGCCTGAAGTATTTCTAATAATTTTTTAATATCATGTGAATGTAAACCTGTAGTAGGTTCATCTAATATGTACAAAGTTCGTCCGGTAGGTCGTTTCGACAATTCTTTCGCAAGCTTTATTCTTTGTGCTTCACCACCAGACAAAGTTGTCGCTTGTTGACCTATTTTCATATACCCTAATCCTACGTGTTTTAAGGTGATTAATTTTGACCTGATAGTTTGTATATTTTCAAAAAACTCACACCCTTCATCAACAGTCATATCTAACACATCAGCAATATTTTTATTTTTAAATCTTATTTCTAAAGTTTCTCTATTATATCTTGCACCTTTGCATGTATCACAAGGAATAAAAACATCTGGCAAAAAGTGCATTTCATAAGTTATTACACCGTCGCCCTCACATGTTTCACATCTACCGCCTTTGACATTAAATGAATATCTCCCAACTTTATAACCTCTAGCTTTTGACTCAGGCAATCCAGCAAACCATTCTCTAATTGGACCGAATGCTCCAGTATATGTTGCAGGGTTAGATCTAGGTGTTCTTCCAATAGGTGACTGATCGATATCTATTATTTTGTCAATTAATTCAGTTCCTTTAAAACCAGTGAAAGCTTTAGGAACTTTACGACTTTTATTTTTATTTAACATCAAATTAAAAGCATTGTACAAAGTATGTAAAATTAATGTTGATTTACCACTTCCAGAAACCCCTGTAACGCATGTAAAAGTTCCTACTGGTATTTTAAGATTTACTTTCTTTAGATTATTTCCACTAGCTCCATTTATTTCTATAAATCTACCATTTTTAGCAGATCTTCTTTTTTTTGGTATCGTTATAAATTTTTTACCGGATAAATATTCACCAGTAATACTTTTTGGATTAGCAATGATTTCTTTTATAGGTCCATCAGCAACAATTTGACCACCATTCAATCCCGCTTCTGGACCAATATCTATTATATGATCAGAATTTTCCATTGTTTCTATATCATGTTCAACAACAATTACTGTATTTCCTAAATCTCTTAATTTTTTTAAAGCTTTTATTAATTTTTTATTATCTCTTTGATGCAAACCTATTGAAGGCTCATCTAATACATATAAAACACCTGTCAAACCAGATCCAATTTGAGAGGCTAATCTTATTCTTTGTGCTTCTCCACCTGATAAAGTTCCAGACTCTCTTGATAAGGTTAAATAATTTAAACCAACATTTAAAAGAAAATTTAGCCTTTCATTAATTTCTTTTAAAATATGTTGTGCTATTTTGTTTTCACGTTCAGAGAGAAAATTTTGTAAATTTTCAAACCATTTTTGTGCATCATCGATTGACTTTTCTGTTACTTCACTAATATTTAAAGAATTAATTTTTACACAAAGAGCTTCATCTTTAAGTCTCATACCTTTGCATTTCTCACAATCCGTTTCACTTTGGTACTGAGATATTTCTTCCCGTTTCCATTCGCTATCAGTTTCTAAATATCGCCTTTCAAGATTATTTACCACACCTTCAAAAGTTTTTTTTGTTGTGTAAGACTCATATCCATCATCGTAGGTAAATTTTATTTCCTCATCATCTGAACCATATAGAATAATTTCTTGGATTTTTTTAGGGATTTTTTTCCATGAATCTGCCATTGAAATTTTATAATGCTTCGCAATTGATGCTAATGTTTGAGCATAATAAAGAGAAGTCGATTTAGCCCAAGGTTCAATGACACCATCTTGCAGACTTTTTTTTGAGTCAGAAACAACTAAATTTGGATCTACATTCAAGTTATGCCCAATACCTTCACACTCTTCACATGCCCCATAAGGAGAATTGAATGAAAATAATCTTGGCTCTATTTCTTCAATAGTAAAGCCACTTTCGGGACATGAAAATTTTGAAGAAAAAGTTATTGTTTCACGTTTTCTAAATTTTTTTGGCAACGTCTCATTTTCATACTCTACCACTAATAATCCGTTTGAGATATTTACAGCTGACTCCACACTGTCAGCCAATCTGTTTCCAAGATTTGAGTTAAGAATAACTCTATCGACGATTATGGAAATTTCGTGTTTAAGTTTTTTATTAAGATCTGGAAATTCTTCTATATTTAAATATTTTCCATCAACTTTGATTTTTGTAAAACCTCTTTTTTTGTAATTTAAAATTTCTTTTTTATATTCACCTTTTCTTCCTCTTACTATTGGAGCGAGGAGATATATAGTACTATCTTTAGGTAATTTCTTTATTTTATCAACCATTTCACTTATTGGCTGAGATACTATAGGTTTACCGGTGAACGGTGAATAAGGAACCCCAACTCTTGCAAAAAGTACCCTCATATAGTCATAAATTTCTGTAACAGTTGCAACTGTTGATCTTGGGTTTTTAGATGTATTTTTCTGTTCAATTGATATAGCTGGACTTAGACCCTCAATTAAATCAACTTTAGGCTTTTTCATTTTATCTAAAAATTGTCTTGCATAAGAAGAAAGGCTTTCTACATATCTTCTTTGTCCCTCAGCATATATTGTATCAAAAGCTAAAGACGATTTTCCTGATCCAGAAAGACCGGTTATAACAACTAGTTTCTCTTTTGGTATCTCAAGAGAAACATTTTTTAAGTTGTGTTCTTTAGCGCCTTTTACAACGATTTTTTTCAACATTTTTTTTCTCTAAAATAACATACACCTTATAATTATCTTGTAATTATGATATAAATAAATACTTTTTATAAATTATAAATCAAAATTTATTCAAAATTATTATGGCTGGAAGTTTAAATAAAGTACAATTAATAGGTCGTTTAGGCGCAGACCCTGAAATTAAGCAAATGGTTAATGGAAAAAGTGTTGCAAGATTAAGCATAGCAACAAGCCAAAATTGGAAAGACAAATCTAGTGGAGAGAGAAAAGAGAAAACTGAATGGCATAGAGTTGTGATATTTAACGAGGGTTTAGTTAATGTTGTTCAACAGTATGTGAAGAAGGGAGCTAACGTCTATATTGAAGGTCAATTAAGCACTAGAAAATGGAAAGATGAGTCTACTGGTCAAGATAAATATTCAACAGAAATCGTTCTTCAGGGATATAACTCAAGCTTAACAATGTTAGATAGCAGAAGTAACAACGGTAATTCAAATTTGGTCTCTGAGAATAAAAGCTCTTTACCTAACGACAGCCTAAATCAAGATAGCTCAGATTTAGACGATGAAATTCCTTTCTAAAGCTTCATGGAAAAAAATATTGTAGAGAATAATAAATCATTCAAGCCTATTTTTGTACAAGATGAGATGAGCTCATCTTATCTGTCTTACGCAATGAGTGTAATTGTTAGTAGAGCTTTACCAGACGTAAGAGACGGATTAAAACCTGTTCATAGAAGAATCATTTACGCAATGTACAAAGGTGGTTACGATTGGTCTAAACCTTTTAGAAAATCAGCACGTATAGTCGGAGATGTAATTGGTAAATACCACCCCCATGGAGATCAATCTGTTTATGATGCTCTAGTAAGACTTGTTCAAGACTTTTCAATGAGTGTGCCATTAATAACTGGTCAAGGTAATTTTGGATCTATTGATGGCGATCCGCCTGCAGCCATGAGGTACACAGAAACTAAATTAGGTAAGATTGCACAATTTTTAACAGAGGATTTAGAAAAAAACACAGTTAATTATAGAAGCAATTATGATGAAACTGAAAAAGAACCAGAAGTTTTACCTTCACAATATCCGAATATTTTAGTCAATGGAGCTGGTGGTATTGCTGTTGGTATGGCAACAAGTATTCCTCCTCATAATTTAGGTGAAATTATAAATGGAACTGTAGCTTACATTAACAATAAAGATATAACTATTGCTCAATTAATGAAGCATGTACCGGGACCAGATTTTCCAACCGGTGGAATTATTATAGGAAAAGATATCATTAAACAAGGATACAATAAAGGAAGAGGCTCATTCAAAATTAGAGGTGAAATTGACCTAGAGGAAAAAAAAGGTGGTAGAGAGACATTAATTATAAAATCAATTCCTTATCAAGTAAATAAGTCAATTTTAATCGAGAAGATAGCTCAGCTTGTTAGAGATAAAAAAATTGAAGGTATTAGAGATTTAAGAGATGAGTCAAATAGGGAAGGTATCAGAGTTGTAATTGAATTAAGAAAAGGAGTAGAACCTGAAACCATAAGAAGACAGCTTTATAAACTAACTAATATTGAAAGTTCTTTTGGTTTTAACACTTTAGCAATAGTAAACAATAAACCAAAGATTTTAAATTTAAAAGAATTTATTTCTGAATTTTTAAAGTTTAGAGAAGATACAGTTTTAAAAAGAATAAAATATGATTTAAAAAAAGCTGAAGAGCGAGCTCATATTTTAATTGGTTTAGCAACTGCAGTTGAGAATATTGACGAGGTAATAAAGATCATTAAAAATTCAAAAGATACCGAGATTGCGAAAAAAAATTTATTATCAAAAAAATGGAAAATTAAAAAAAGTATAAAACTAATTTCTAAAATCGAAAGAAAAAAAAATATTTCTTCCTATTCATTATCTTTAGAGCAGGTTAATGCTATCCTTGAATTAAGATTACAAAAACTTACAGCATATGGTATTGGAGAAATTGAAAGTGAAATAAATAAAATTGCAAATTTAATATTACAATATAATAAGATTATTAACTCAAAAAAAGAACTCAATAAACTAATTATTGATGAACTAGAGAATATTAAAACTAAATTTGCAAAACCAAGAAAAACAAAAATTATAGATGCAGTTCTTAATTACAATATAGAGGAAACAATACAAAAAGAATCTGTAGTAATAAGTATTACTAATCAAGGATATATAAAACGAAGTCCTTTAAGTTCTTTAAAAGCTCAAAAACGTGGTGGAAAAGGTAAAACTGGTATATCTACAAGAGAAGAGGATTTCGTTGTTCAAATATTTACTGCTAACACACATACACCTGTTTTATTTTTTTCAACTCAAGGCTTGGTTTATAAGATTAAAGCTCATAAAATTCCAGAAGGCACTGCTGCATCAAAAGGAAAATCAATATTTAATATTCTTCCATTAAAAAGCCATCACTCAATAAGTTCTATCATGCCTTTACCAGAGGATGAGTCAGAGTGGAAAAATTTGATGGTTATTTTTGCAACATCTAAAGGAAATATTAGAAAAAATACACTAGAGGATTTTATCAATATAAATAATAGCGGAAAAATTGCTATGAAATTAGATCAAGACGATAGGATTATAGGTGTAAAAATTTGTAAGGATGATCAAGATATTTTACTTAGCTCACAATTTGGAAAATGTATACGGTTTAAGTCAAAAAAATTGAGATTATTTAAGGGCAGATCCTCAAAAGGCATTAAAGGAATTCAACTAAAAGATAAAGATAAAGTTATATCATTGTCTATTCTGGATAATTCTAGCATAGACACAAAAACATTAAAAAAGGATAAACAATTAAAAAATGGTGTAAATAAATTTATTTTGTCTGTATCAGAAAATGGCTATGGGAAACGATCTTCTTACTTGGATTATAGAGTTACAAACAGAGGAGGAAAAGGCATTATAGGAATTATAAATTCACCACGAAATGGTAATATCGCATCTTCTTTAGTGGTAAGCGAGAATGATGAAATTATTTTATCTACTGATAAAGGAAGTATAATGCGTTGTGCTGTAAAAGAAATTAGAGTTGCGGGCCGTAATACACAAGGTGTGAGAATTAAAAAACTATCAGGTAGCGAAAAAGTAGTTTCCGTTATAAAAATTGAAGACAATATTCAATAAAATGAAAATAGCTATTTATCCAGGCACGTTTGACCCAATTACATATGGACATATTGACGTAATTAAAAAATCTTTAAATGTATTTGATAAATTAATTGTTGCTACAACTGATAATTTTAACAAAAACTACCATTTTTCTATTGAAGATAGATTAAGTATTATCAATAATTCTCTATTTAATGATCTAAAATTAAATAAAAATAAAATTAAGGTTATTTCATTTGATAATCTAACCATAGATTTGTGTAAAAAGCACAAAGCTTGGACAATTATAAGAGGTTTAAGAGCAGCTTCAGATTTTGAATATGAATTTCAACTTGCTGGAATGAATAAAAAACTTAATTCAAAAATCGAAACTATGTTTTTAATGTCAGATATAGAAAACCAGATAATTTCCTCAAAATTTGTTAAAGAAATTGCAAGTTTAGGTGGAAACATAGATAGATTTGTAACTAGGTCAACGGTGAAACTCTTTAAAAATAAATTTTAATGAAACAAGTTATCTATTTATTTATCATTTTTTTTAGTTTAGTAAGTACTAAAATTAATGCACAAAATAATATTATGATTCTTAAATTAACATATGGTGAAGTTGAAATAGAACTTTACCCAGATAAAGCTCCAAATCATGTAAAAAGATTTAAAGAACTCTCTGATGGCGGTAAATATGACGGAGTAGTTTTCCATCGAGTGATAGATGGTTTTATGGCTCAAACGGGTGATGTGAAATTCGGGAATTCTAATAGTTCAGATTTTGATTTATCTCTAGCAGGAACTGGAGGATCAGATCTACCAAATTTAAAGGCTGAGTTTACTGATATAGCTCATACGAGAGGAATTATTTCTGCAGCTAGATCAGCTGATCCTGACAGCGCAAATAGTCAATTTTTTATATGTTTTGACTCAGCTCCTCATTTAGATAGACAATATTCAGCATTTGGTAAAGTGACCAAGGGAATGGAGTTTATAGATATGATTAAAAAAGGTGACCCAAACAGCGGTTCTGTTTTAGATCCAGATAAAATAATTTCTCTAAGATCAAAATAACATTTAATGTTTAATAAAGAATTTTCTTTTGAGTTAATTACTCAAGATGACAAAGCTAGATTAGGTAAAATTTTTACCAAAAGAGGAATAATAGATACCCCTGCTTTCATGCCTGTAGGAACACAAGGAACTGTAAAAGGAATTTTCACAGATGATCTTTTAAAAACTAATACTCAAATCATTTTAGGGAATACTTATCATTTATTACTTAGACCAGGAGCTAAAATCTTAAGTAATTTTAAAGGTTTACATAATTTTATGAATTGGAATAGACCAATTTTAACAGACTCGGGTGGATATCAAATAATGTCCTTATCAAAATTTAATAAAATAGATTTAAAGTTAGGTGCAATATTTAATTCTCATATAGATGGAAAAAAAATAATTTTAAGCCCAGAAAAAAGTATTCAAGTTCAAAAATCTATAAATTCAGATATTATAATGGTTTTAGATGAATGTCCGAAGTTAACAAAAGATAAAAAAATTTTATCAAATGCTATCGACACATCGACTAAATGGGCGAAACGAAGCAAAATTGAATTTGGAAATAATAAATCCAAAGGTCTTTTTGGAATAGCTCAAGGAGGTTTATATAAAGACTTAAGAGTCGAGAGTATTGAAAAATTAATTGAAATTAATTTTAATGGCTATGCAATGGGTGGTTTAGCTGTTGGTGAAAAACAATCAGATATGTTTCAGATTCTTAATGAAACCACTGATTACTTACCAAAAAATAAACCAAGATATTTAATGGGTGTTGGAACTCCTTCTGATATACTGGGAGCAGTCAATGAAGGTATCGACATGTTTGATTGTGTAATGCCGACCAGATCAGGTAGAACAGGTTTAGCTTTTACTTGGGGTGGTAAAGTTAATTTAAAAAACTCAAGATATCAAAATGAAGAATCACCATTAGATGAAAATTGCAAAGTACGAGACTTGAACAAATACTCTAAAAGTTATTTAAATCATCTTATAAAATCTAATGAAATGATGGCTTCAATGCTTATATCCTTACATAATATATACTTTTATCAACAATTTATGCGCGAAATTCGATCTAGTATAAAAAATGGCACATTCAAATCCTTCTATAAAAAATATATAAAATTATTTGATTAAATATTTGAAATTTATTTAATTAGTATATAAAAGATCATTCTTTTAGGGCCCTTAGCTCAGTTGGTAGAGCACCTCCCTTTTAAGGAGGGTGTCGATGGTTCGAGTCCATCAGGGCTCACCAATATTAAATCTTTATTGGTGGATACTTAATTATCACTTCGGTTATCCAATTATTTAAATTTTCAATTCTTTTTTCACTACTAGGATGTGTACTCAAAAAAATCGGTGGCTCTTTACCTTTATTTTTTATCGCCATTCTTTTCCATAATTTAACAGACTCTCTAATATCGTAACCTGACAATGAAGAAAAAATTAAACCTAAGTAATCTGCTTCAGTTTCTTGTTTCCTGCCAAAAGGATTCATTATACCTAATTGAAAAATATCTAATCCAGTATTTTGACCAACTGTATTTCTTGTTCTATTAATAGCACCACCTAAAAAAATATCTGCAACATTTGTACCTAAATTGATTGTCATAGCGTGACTCATTCTCTCTAAAGAGTGTCTTGCAACAGCATGAGCTATTTCATGACCCATCACTATTGATAGTGCATCAGTATTTTTTGTTATTTTAAGCAACCCTGTATAAACTGCAATTTTACCACCTGGCATGCACCAAGCATTTGCTATTTTGTCGTTATCAACTAAAACATAGTCCCAACCAAAATTCCTAGTTGGATCTTCTTTTCCTTGATTAATAAAAAAAGCACTAACTGCTGATTGTATCCGACCACCTATTTCTCGAACTTCTTTTAGCTGGACACCAGATGTTATCAATTTTGATTTTTGTCTAAATTTTTCATATGCAGTTGCTGCTTGTCTATTAATACGAGACTCAGGAATAATGCTTAATTGTTTTCTTTCAGTTATTGGAACAGTTGCGCAAGAGGGTAACAATAAAGAACAACAACCACATCCAAAATAGCTAAGAAATTTTCTTCTATTTATGTTATACATTTTATAAGTATGATATTAAATAATAAATTATTAATTGCAATTTTTATATTAATCATCGTTTTCATTATATACTCTAGTTATTCTTAATAAATGTCTGATTTAAATATAAAAAAATCTATTTTCGCTAAAATTAGAAATAACTTTATTGCAGGAGTTGTGGTTTTAATTCCTATAGGTATTACATTGTACCTCACTGTTTTTTTAATAAGAGTTTTTGGTAAAATTATTCCAAAAGAGATCAATCCTAATAATTACCTACCATTTGATATACCGGGAGTAGAAATATTAATAGCATTAATTATTATTACTTTTATAGGCTGGTTGTCTCTTTCTTTTTTAGGAAAAAAATTTTTCGAATTATTTAACAATCTTTTAAAAAAGATTCCTATTTTAAGAACTATTTATTCTGCGATAGGTCAAATGACAGAGAGTTTTACAAAAACGGATAACAAACAGAAAAGTGTAGTACTTCTAGAATATCCAAGAAAAGGTGTTTGGGCAGTTGGTTTTGCAACAAAAGAAAACGAGGGCTTAATTAAAGAAAAAATTAAAGAAGAGGTAATAAATGTTTTTGTTCCAACAACTCCTAATCCAACAAGTGGTTTTTTATTAATGGTTCCAAAAAAAGATTTAATTTATTTAGATGTCTCTTTTGAACAAGCATCAAAATTCATTGTTTCGGCTGGTACGACAAATATTGATTAAACGTTATCAAAGTTTATGATTTCAGCCTTATCGAAAAGTTTTAAAAGAAAAGTAAATTTTTCATGATTAATATCACTTATAACGTTTTTTACAAATTTTTCAGCCAATTTAAATAAATCATTATGATTTATCGGATCAGCAAACTTAAAGTTTTTTATGCCACTTTGTTGGAAGCCTACTAAATCTCCAAAACCTCTTAATTTTAAATCTTCTTCAGCAATAAAAAAACCATCATCAGATTTTTTTAAAATTTTTATTCGTTTTATCGCATTTTTGCTCAAACCATCTTTAAATAACAATATACAAGTTCCTTGTTTTCCTCCACGTCCAACTCTTCCTCTAAGTTGATGTAATTGAGCAAGCCCAAATTTATTTGCATTTTCAATAATTATTAAATTTGCATTTGGAAAATCTATACCTACTTCGATTACAGTTGTTGAAACAAGTATTGATTTATCTCCAATCAAAAATTTCTTTAAAATTTTTTCTTTCTCATCTTTTTCTAAATCCCCATGAATAAGACTGACTGTGTTAGGAAATTTTTTTTCAATTATTTGGTATTTTTTTTTGGCTGAGGAATATTCTAAAAAAGCTGAGTCTTCAATTAAGGGACAAACCCAAAATATTTGATTTCCCTCTTTTATTTGTTTTTTTATAAAAGGCCAAAGTTCATTAATTTTTTTTTCTGGTTTACTTAGAGTTATTATTTTTTTTCTATTTTTTGGTTTTTCTAAAATTTTTGAAACATCCATATCTCCATATAATGACATCATCATTGTTCTTGGGATTGGTGTTGCGGACATAAGCAATACATCACAATTGTTCCCACCTTTTTTTGCAAGATCACTTCTTTGTTTAACCCCAAACTTATGTTGTTCATCAATTACAATTAAACCGAGATTCTGAAAATTTATTTTTTTTTGAAATAAAGAATGTGTTCCAATAATTAAATCTATTTCACCATTTTTTAGATTGTTTAAAATTTCTTTTCTTTTTTTATAATCAGTTTTTCCAGTTAAATATTCAATTTTTAAATTATCTTTTTTAAAAATATTTTTAGCTAATTCAAAGTGTTGTTTTGATAAAATTTCGGTTGGACTCATTAAAGCACACTGGTACCCACTTTTAATAACATTTATAATTGCGATTAAAGAAACAATAGTTTTTCCAGATCCGACATCCCCTTGTAAAATTCTAAACATTCTACGGTTACTTAAAAGATCATAATTAATTTCATCTAAAACTTCTTTTTGACTTAAGGTTAATTCAAATGGCAATTTTTTGATTAATATTTCAGAGTATTTATTGGTAAATTTTTTTGGAATTTTGATTTTTTTAATTCTTTTTCTGTTTTCAGATAATGTTAAAAAATTAGCACAAAGTTCATCAAAAACTATTCTTCGATAGCTTTTTGATTGAATATTTTTTGAGTCATTCGAATAGTGAAGTTTTTTGATACATTCATTCCAGCTAATTAAATTATTTTCTTTAATAAATGTATCTTCTAACCAATCAGAAATTACCGGGAGATCATTGATAACTTTTTCACTTATTGATCTATATTTTTTTTCATTAATACCTTTTGTTAAAGCATATTTTGGAATATTTTTTACAACATAATCTTTATTTTCTATAGATGTTACATAATCAGGATTTGTAATCTGGTAACTTTTATTAAAGTAATTAATTTTTCCACTTATGATTACATATTCATTTATTGGATATAATTTTCTAAGGTATCCTTCTCGACTATTAAAATAAACGATATCAATTTTACCAGTTTCGTCTTCACAAATGATTTTATTAGGTAAATTTCTTATCCTTGGAAAATTTAATTTTTTAACCTTAACTTTTATAGATTGAATTTTACCAACTTCTAAAGAATTTAAGTTAACAATTTTAGATCTATCTGTTTCTGAATACGGTAGATTAAGAATTATATCCTTGATTTTTTCAATTTTTCTTTTTTTTAAATACTTTGATAATTGAGGACCAATTCCGTCTAATTTATTAACTTCATTAAATATAAATTCTTTTTTCATTAAATAGGTTAAATTATGTATAATACTACATTATGGACAATAAATTAGAATTATTTAAAAAAAAATTAATTTATAGAGCTGGATATAGAGGAACTAAAGAAATGGATATTTTATTAAGCACATTTGTGAATAAACATATACACAGTTTTGATGAAAATCTTTTAATAGAATTGGAGAAATTTTTAAATTTTGAAGATGAAATAATACTAAATTTTTATAATAAAAAGATTACAGAAAAAGAAATTGATAAAAATGAGATTTCGAAACTTTTTAGTAATTTTAAATTATAATGGCGGAGAGGGTGGGATTCGAACCCACGAACGAGTTGCCCCGTTGCTGGTTTTCAAGACCAGTGCTTTCAACCGCTCAGCCACCTCTCCTAAAAATAAATTTAAGCTCTTTAATACTATCAAAGTAGTAAAATAACAATAATTAAGTATAAATTTGTTAAACTAGTTAATTTTTATTAATTATGATAATTAATTAAATGTTTAAATTTATTTTTAAGACATTCTTTTTATGCTTTCTTATTTTCAAGCCTGTTTGCGCAAACGAAGATTTCAACAAATGGCTTAAAGAATTTCAAAAAAAAGCGATAGACTCAGGCATATCCAAAAAAGTAGTTAATGAAATAATGTCAGATGCAAAATTTTTACCTAAAGTAATCCAATATGATCGTTACCAACCCGAATTTTATGAAGATACTTTTACTTATGTAAAAAAAAGATCCTCAAATAAAAAAGTAAAAGAGGGAATTAAACTTTATAAAAAAGAAAAAAAAATAATAGAAAATGTAGAAAAAGATTTTCAGGTTGAGAAAGAATTGTTACTAGCTTTAATGGGAATCGAGACAAACTTTGGTAAGTATCTTGGTAAGATGGATATTATTTCTTCACTTGCAACCCTTAGTTTTGATAAACGAAGAAGTGATTTTTTTACTGAAGAATTACTAATTTTATTAAAACTAGTAGATAAAAACATTATTGATAAAGATATTTTATATGGATCGTGGGCAGGTGCATTTGGAAACTTTCAGTTCATGCCTAGAACTATAAGAAATTATGCAATAGATTATAACAAAAATAAAACAATTGAACTCAAAAATATTGAAGACTCATTTGCATCCGCTGCAAATTATTTAAAATCCATTGGTTGGAAACAAAAAGAGCCTTGTTTTTTTAAAATAGAACTTAAAGATAATATTCCAAAAAAATACTTAAACTCATCAGCAAGAAATATTAAAAATAAAAAACGAGTCAAATTTTTAAAAAAATACATCAAGGATAATGAAAATCTAAATATAAATAATAATTTAATTGCTGCCATAATTATTCCAGATAAAGATATAATACCTGGAGCTGAAACTCTTTCTCCTGCATACATTGTTTTTGAAAATTACGAAAAAATATTGAATTGGAACAGATCTTTAAGATTTGCCTTGGCTGTTTGCACTTTAAAAGAAAACTTCAAAAATGAAATTTAAAATTTTTACTCTTTTATTATTTACTGTCTCTTGTGCTCCACATTTAGAAACTTTTAATCTAAAAAAGCCTTATTCGGCAAAAGGTTTTGCATATATTTATAACGAAAAAGATTTTAATGAAAAAATTATTAATGGAAAAATGAACAATGAAAAATTTCAAATTTCTCATCAGAATTTAAAAACTGGTACCTACTTAATGATTTCAAACCCCAGAAATAAAGAAAGTATAGTTCTTAAAAATACAAAAAGAATTAGGTATCCCGAATTTTATAAAATTCTAATAACAAAACCTGTAGCAGAAAAACTTAAACTTAGAAATGAATTACCCTTACTTGAAATAAATGAAATTAAGAAAAATAAATCATTTGTTGCTCAAAAAGCAAAGGTATATAATGAAGAAAAAAAAATTTCTTCAAAAGCACCAGTGGCTTCAGTAAAAATTTCAAATATTTCAAAAGATAAGGCTAAAAAGACAAAAAAAAAAATTGATAATATTTATTTTGATCTAGGTATATTTTACTCTATGGATACTGCAAAATTTTTAAAAAAGAGAATCATTAAAGAGTTAACAGAATTTGACAATTCAAAAATTAAAATTAAAAAGATTAATAATAAAGAAAACCAAGTTATAGTTGGACCATATATCTCTGTTAATTCATTGAAAAATGATTACATTAAGCTGAAAAGTTTTGGATTCGAAGAATTAGATATTTTTTTAAATGATTAAATTTTTATTAATTATATTTTTTACGTTTAATATTACAATTAACGTACTAGCAAACCCAAATATAAAGGCTAGGACAGGAATACTAATTGATTATCATTCTGAAGAAGTTTTGTTTGAATTAGACCCTGATGCTCAAATTTATCCTGCTTCAATGACAAAAATTATGACGTCAATTGTTGCGTTTGATCTTTTAAAAAAAAATCAATTATCTTTAGATGATAAAATCACTGTATCTGAAAATGCTTGGAGATTATCTCAAGCAGGATATTCATCTATGTTTATAATGATAAATGATCAGGTAAGTGTTGAAGATCTTCTTAAGGGTATAATTATTGCTTCAGGAAATGATGCATGCGTGGCCTTAGCAGAAGGTATAGCAGGATCTGAGGAGAACTTTACAGATATGATGAATGAAAAAGCTGGAGAAATTGGAATGACATCAACTAATTTTACCAATTCATCTGGTATCAATGATCCTGACAATGTTTCAACTGTGAGAGACATTGCTATAATGAGTAAATATTTAATTCAAAATTATCCTATTTATTACGAGATGTTTGCTGAGAAAACCTTTACATGGGATAGAACTGGTGGCGAACCAATTAAACAAGGAAACCGCAATCCTTTATTATACAAAAATGTTGGCGTAGATGGTGTTAAAACTGGATATTTAGCAGTCGAAAAATACTCTTTAGCTAGCTCGATGAAGAAAAAAGATAGAAGAATTATTGCAGTTGCTTCTGGTTTTGAAACAAAAAATGCAAGAAGTTTGGAGTCATTAAAGCTTTTAAATTGGGGACTTAGAAATACTAGCACATTTGAAATTTCAAAAAAAGACGAAACAATTTTTGAGCTAGATACTTGGCTTGGTAAAAAAAATAAAATTAATGCATCTAGTAAAGAAGATTTCTATATTACAATTAACAAAAAAGACATAAGACATTTAAATGTTACATTAGAATATGATGGACCAATTTCTGCTCCAATAGACAAAGGAACACAAATAGCAAACGTAATTATAACAAAAAAAGATAAAGTGATTAAGAAATTACCATTGTATGCTAATGAAGATTTAAAAAAAGTAAATTTTTTTAAAAGCTTGATAACTTCTCTAAATTATTTGATTTGGGGAGATGTATAAAAAAAAACCTTTTTTCATCGTATTTGAAGGCGTAGAAGGTTGTGGAAAATCCTTCCAAAGCAAAAAGCTTTTCAAAAAATTAAAAAAAAACAAGATTGATACTGTACTAACTCGAGAACCTGGTGGAACAAAAAGCTCGGAATTAATACGAAATCTCATACTTAAAGATTATTTTTCAAAAAACAAATTAGAAAAGTTTGATAAATACACAGATACTCTGCTTTACATGGCTGCCAGAAATGAACATGTTAAAAATAAAATTAAACCTGCTCTATTGAGAAAGAAAGTTGTCATTTGTGATAGATTTATTGATTCGACTTTAGCATACCAAGTTTATGGAAAGAAAGTTGATTTAAATTTTATTAGAAATATCCATAAAAAAATACTAGATGGAGTTAGACCTAATATAGTGTTTGTTCTAAAAGTTTCAAAAAAATCTTCAAAAAAAAGATTAAAAAAGAGAAAAACTAGAAATCGTTATGATAATTTTTCTCAGTCTTTTTACGATAAAGCGCAAAAAGCGTTTATCAAAATAGCTAAAAATAAAAAGAATTATTATGTGCTTAACTCCTCAACAAATGACAATTCTTTAGAGAATGAGGTTTTTAAAATAACAAAGAAGTATTTAAAGATTAAATGAATTATCCCGCTTTTTTTAATTCTAAAAATTCTCTAAATTTATTCGGATTACAAAGCGATCTAAATTTTATTCAGGATTTGTATTTAAAAAAAAATTTACCCAAGGTGTTGATGTTTACTAGTAATAAAGGATCAGGTAAATCAACTATAATAAATCATTTTTTGTTTTCTATATTTGATATTGAAAATTACGATAAAAAAAATTCTATTCTATTAAAAAATTCAGTTTTTCTAAAACAATTTCAGGAAGACTTATTTCCAAATATTATTTATATTAAAGGTGAAGAATTCAATTCGGTAAAAGTTGAGGATATCAGAAATTTAAAAACAAAAATTTTACAATCTACAATCTCTAATCAAGACAGATTTATAATTTTTGATGATATTGAGCTTTTTAACCAATATAGCCTTAATGCCTTGCTCAAAATAATTGAGGAACCGTCTGAAAAAAACTATTTTATTCTGATAAATAATAAATCAAAACCATTATTGGAAACAATTAAATCAAGATGTCTAGAAATTAAGAGTATTTTTAATGAAAAAAAGAGATTTCAAATTATCAATGAACTTGTTAATTTTTATAAGCCTACGTTAGTGCTTGATCCAAAAAGTTCAAAATTATCTCCCGGAAATTTTTTAAAATTTAACCATTTGTGCCATGAATTTAACATATCCCCAACTAATAATTTTGTAGAAAATCTCTCGTTATTATTAAATTTATACAAGAAAAATAAAGATGTTTTATTTATAAACTTAATTTTTTTTATAACTGATTATTATTTTAAATCCTTAAAAGAAAAAAGCATATTTAAAAATGATAAAATATTTGAGACAAAAAACTTTGTTTTTGATAATTTAAATAATTATATGTTGTATAATTTAAATCAAAATTCTCTCATTAATGCTGTAAATGAAAAATTAAAAAATGAGTAAAAACTATTATATTACTACTCCAATTTATTATCCCTCAGGCAAACCACACATGGGTCATGCTTATTCAAGTATAGTGGCTGATATTTTTGCTCGTTTTAAAAGACTTGAGAATTATAATGTTTTATTTTTAACAGGAACTGACGAACATGGTCAAAAAATTGAAAAGGAAGCCAAAAAAAATAACAAAGATCCAAAAATTTTTTGTGACGAACTCTCTGAAACATTTAGATCTTTAACAAGGACCTTAAATTTATCAAATGATGATTTCATTAGAACTACTGAGCACAGACACCATAAATCTGTAATTGAAATATGGAATAAACTTGCTGATTCAGGCGATATTTATCTTGATAAATATAGTGGTTGGTACTCAGTTTCTGATGAGGCGTTTTATGACGAAGATGAAATTGAAGATAAGAATGGTAAGAAAATATCTAAATCTTCTGGCTCATTAGTTGAATGGGTTGAGGAAGAGTCTTACTTTTTTAAATTATCAGCTTGGTCAGATAAACTTTTAGAATTTTATAAAAAGAATCCTAATTTTATTCTTCCAGAGTCCAGAAAAAATGAAGTTGTTAGATTTGTAGAGAAAGGATTGAAAGATTTATCTATAAGCAGAACATCATTTACATGGGGCATACCTGTACCTAAAAATGAAAAACATGTAATTTATGTCTGGTTAGATGCTTTAACTAATTATATAAGTGCTTTAAATTTTCCAAATATCGAGGACAAAAAATATAAAGCTTTTTGGCCAGCAAATGTTCATATCATCGGTAAAGATATCTTAAGGTTTCACGCTGTTTTTTGGCCAGCATTTTTATTAGCAGCAAAATTACCACTACCAAAGAGAGTTTTCGGCCACGGTTGGATTCTTTCAGATGATAAAAAAATGTCAAAATCATTAGGAAATATTCTAGACCCTATAGAAATTATTGATAAATTTGGAATAGACCAATTAAGATATTATTTAGTAAAAGAGGTATCACTCGGGAACGATGGATCAATTTCTTTAGAAAATTTGAAAAATTGCATTAATAATGATTTGGCAAATAATTATGGAAATTTATGCCAAAGAGTTTTTTCATTTATTAAAAAGAATTGTGATAATAAAATACCTTATAGTACAAAATTAAATAATTCAGATAAAGCACTTTTGGAAAATTTAAAGAATAGTTTACCAAAACTTCAAAATTTGATGGATAATCAAGATTTAAATGAATATATAAAAACAGTTGTAGGTTTTTCTTTTGAGGCTAATAAATATTTTAACGACTCCGAACCGTGGACAGTTAAAAAAAAAGACCCAGAAAGAATGAATACAATTCTATTTACTGTTGTTGTTCAAATCAAAAACATTAGTATATTACTTAACCCAATAATTCCAAAGGCAACAAACAAAGTTCTTGCTATGATTAATATTTCCAATGAAAATATAAAAATTGATAACATAAAAAATGAGAAAATCTTAAATCATAAAAAAGAATTAGGTGAATTAGAAATACTATTTAATAAGATTGAAAATGATAATTGATTCTCACTGTCACTTAAATTATGAACCTATGTCTTTAACTTTAAAAGAGACGATTGAAAGAGCGAATAGAGATGGAGTAAAATATTTACTTACAATCTCAACTGAAGATAAATCTTATGATAAAATTTTAAATATTATTTCAAATAATGAATGTGTATATGGCTCTTATGGAATTCATCCTCATGAAGCTAAAAATCATCAATTTTTAAAATCCGATGAAATAATTAAAAAAACTAAACTTAATAAAAAAATAATTGGAATAGGTGAGAGTGGTCTTGATTTTTACTATAATTATTCTGATAAAAAAGACCAAATTAAATGTTTTGAAGAACATATAACTGCCGCACAGAGCTCTCAGCTTCCACTAATAGTTCACACTAGGAATGCAGAAACAGAAACGTTAGAAATACTTAATAAAAAACTAAAAGAAAAGAATTTCAAAATTTTAATCCATTGCTTCACAGGTTCAAAAAAATTTGCGTTTAAATTAATAGACCTTGGTGCTTATATCTCTGCAAGCGGAGTAGTTACTTTTAAAAAATCTGATACTTTAGCAAATACCTTTAAAGAACTTCCGAATGACAGAATATTAGTTGAAACAGACTCACCTTACTTAGCGCCAGTACCTTTAAGAGGAAAACCTAATGAACCCAGTTATATTATTCATACTGTTAAATTTTTATCAAAATTAAAAAATATTTCTTTTGAAGATTTTTCAAAGATTACTACCAAGAACTTTTTTAATTTATTTGGTGAGTTAAATTGACAAATAAATTTACTATTCTTGGATGTGGAAGTTCTCTTGGTTCGCCTTGGATAACAAATTATTTAGGAAAACTTAAAAAAGATTCGAAAAATTTTAGAACTAGATGTTGTGCTCATATCCAAAAAGGTAATTTATCAATACTTATTGATACATCTCCTGACATTAAAAACCAATTTTTAAAAAATAAGATTAATACATTGGATGCAATAATCTACACTCATGAACACGCTGATCAAACTACAGGTATTTTTGAAATGAGGCCTTTTTTTTGGAAAAACAAAAAGAAAATACCAATATATGGATCTTTAAGAACAATCAATAAATTAAAAGATAAGTACACTTTTTGTTTTAAACATAGTTATGGCTACAAACCAATAATGAAAGCTAACATTGTAAAAAAGAAATTTAAAATTTCTAATAAAAATTATAGCATTGAAATAGAGCCCCTTGAAGTTACTCATGGAATGATTAAAGCAACTGGCTATTTGTTTGATAAAATAGCTTATATTAGTGATTGTAACAAAATTAGTAATAAAGTTACAAAAAAACTTATGAACCTAGATTTTTTAATTATTGATTGTTTAAGAAGAAAGAAACATCCTTCACATTTTAATTATGATGATGCTATTAATTTTGCAAAATTTACTAATCCTAAAAAAACAATCTTAACTAATTTGCATGTAGATTTAGACTACTTTGTTCTTAAAAAGAAATTACCAAAAAATATAATTCCTGCCTTTGATGGTTTGAGTTTTAATTTTTAAATTAATTTTTCAATCGATTTGATGAATTTGTTTGATGTAGGTTTTGTAAAAGATGCAAAGGTATCTACAACTTTACCATTTTTATCTATGATAATTTTATGAAAGTTCCATTTAGGAATAGCACTAATCCCATAATCATTTTTTGCCCATTTATAAAATGGATGGGAATTTACTCCAATAACATCAATCTTTTCTGTCATTGGAAATGTTATACCAAAATTTGTCTCGCAAAAATCTTTTATTTGATCATTAGATCCTGGCTCTTGTTTAAAGTTATTTGTTGGAACTCCTATTACAACTAAATTTTTATCCTTATAATTATTATAAAGCGTTTGAAGATCTTCATATTGAGGAGTATATCCGCACCTACTTGCAACATTTACAATTACAATTACTTTATCTTTATAATCACTAAGTTTAATCTGGCCACCATCTATATTATCAAATTTATAATCATAAGCATCACCAGAACTGCTAGAAACTGATTTACTAAAAAAACTAAACATAAATAAAATTATTAATAATTTTCTCATAACTTTAATGCTTTAATTACCGCATCGAAAGGTAAAAATATACAATTATATCTATTTAAATTGTCGCTATTTAAAAGTTTTTTATACTCTTCAAATCTTTTAGGAATTTTAAGCTCTTTCTTTTTAAAAAAATTTTTTAAATTTCTAAAATCACTTTTTATGGTTTCAATATTAAATTTATTAATTTTTTTAGATAATAGACTTGCTGAAGCCTCGCAATATACACAGGACTCAGTCTCATATTTCATTGATATTATTTTGTTTTTTAATACTACTAATTCTAAAGTTATTTTATCTCCACATAATTTATTTTTTAACGAAATTTTATGTGAATATTCATTATTTAATCCTACATTGTGTGTATTAGAAGCTATTCTAATAATATCTTTGCTAATCATTTTTTTGAAAATAATAATAATAAAAAATAACCGAATAATGTTGATAGCAATGATCCAGCTAAAACTCCAATTTTTACACCATCCATATATTCCATATTATTTGCAAAAGCCAAGTTTCCTACAAATAAACTCATAGTAAAACCAATTCCTGTAAGAATTGACACTGCATAAAAAGCCGGCCAAGTTGAGTTAGTTGGTTTGTCAGCAAATTTTAGCTTTACTGATATATAAGATAAAACAAAAACTCCAATTTGTTTTCCAAAAAATAATCCTAAAACAATTCCTAACGGCACTGGATTCAAAAGAGTTGAGAAAGTTAAACCTTCCAATGAAACGCCTGCATTAGCAAATGCAAATATTGGCATTATTCCAAAAGCTACATAAGGGGAAAGGCCATGTTCCAATTTTAACAATAAAGAATCTTTATTATTTTTAGTGTTGTGAGGTATTGTTAATGCCAAAAGAACTCCCGCTATTGTGGCATGAATGCCAGACTGATGGGTGAAGTCCCACAAAAAAATTCCAACTA
This sequence comes from uncultured Pelagibacteraceae bacterium, assembly GCA_902630925.1. Lineage (GTDB taxonomy): Bacteria > Pseudomonadota > Alphaproteobacteria > Pelagibacterales > Pelagibacteraceae > Pelagilacustribacter. Next base: position 51,980 of record CACOWO010000003.1, read on the forward strand.
TTAAATAAGGTAAAAAATTATTTACTTTAAATTTATTTAATCCAATTAAAACTATTAAGGATAATAACATTAAAACTAAGTAAATAGATTGAATTTTTCCTGAGTAAAAAAAAGCAATAATAACAATCGCTCCTAAATCATCTATAATAGCTAGTGCTGTTAAAAAAACTTTTAAAGAAATAGGAACTCTTTTACCAAGCAAAGATAAAACACCTAAAGAAAAAGCGATATCGGTGGCCGAAGGAATAGCCCAACCGTTTAATGTGGTGCTATCAGAGTAGTTAATAAATATATAAAATAGAGCAGGTACAACCATACCTCCTACTGCTCCAATTATTGGCAACATAGCTTGTTTAGGATTTGATAATTCACCTTGCAAAAATTCTCTTTTAATTTCTAAAGAAACAAAAAAGAAAAAAATCGCCATTAAAACGTCATTAATCCAATGCAGTACACTTAATTTAAGTCCAAAACTATCTGTCCCTAGCGTTATGTATCGTTTTAAAATAGAAAAATATTCATCACTATAAGATCCGTTACTTATAAATAACGCTAGTATCGCTGCTATCAAAAGCATAATTCCAGAGGATGCCTCTAATTTAAAAAATTCTCTAAACGGTTTAGTTATATGTTGGATCATAGGTACTATTTACTTGTATAGCGGTTATCTTTCAATTGCCAAAAAGGCATAATTAACCTATAAAACAGACGATCGGGGCGTAGCGCAGCCTGGTAGCGCATCTGGTTTGGGACCAGAGGGTCGCAGGTTCAAATCCTGCCGCCCCGACCATATAACATGAAAAAAGCTAAAATTTACATACCATCTAAAACTGCTATGCAATCGGGCAGGGGTAAGCTCAAAAAATGGGTTTTAGAATTTGAAACAAAAGACCCATCTATAAACCCTCTTATGGGCTGGGAGACTTCTTCAGATACACTAGAAGAAGTTATTCTTAAATTCTCTACAAGGGAGCAAGCCATAGAATATGCAAAAAAAAATAATATCTCATTTAAAGTTATTGAACCTAAAAAGAGAGAATTTGTTATTAAATCTTATGCAGACAACTTTCTTAAGAACTAATTATGTGGCGTAGTTATTTTACAGAAAGCAAGTGGTTACTTTGGTCCTGGGGTGGTTTTGCTTTTATAATTTTATCTCTTTTAGCTCAAACATATATAGATGTTAAAATTAATGAATGGTACAAGGGTTTTTACGATCTTTTACAAAAAGCCCCTGAGAGAGAATTATCAGAATTTTATGATGGAATAGCTTTATTTATGAAATTAGCTATTCCATATGTAATTATTTATACGATAACAAATTACTTTACTAGGCTATGGGCTTTTAGATGGAGAGAAGCTATGACTTTTTCTTACATGCCTTATTGGCGTGCTGTCGATGCAAAAGTAGAAGGTGCTTCTCAACGAATTCAAGAAGATGCAATGAATTTTGCTAAAATTGTAGAAAGTTTAGGTTTACAAATAGTAAGAGCAATCATGCTTCTTATTGCTTTTCTTCCAATTCTTTGGGGACTTTCATCTAATGTAGTAATTCCTTTTTTCAAAGATATTTCAGGATCATTAGTATGGGTATCATTAGTAGCTAGTTTAGGTGGTTTAATAATTAGTTGGATTGTGGGAATCAAACTTCCAGGGCTTGAATATAATAATCAAAAAGTAGAAGCTGCCTTTAGAAAAGAATTAGTTTATGGAGAAGATGATAGAAAAAATTATGCTCAAGCTCCTTCTATTCTACAATTATTTACGGGAATAAAATTTAATTATCACAGGCTTTTTTTACACTATGGATATTTTGATCTTTGGTTAATTATGTATAACCAAACTATGATTATAGTACCTTATTTGTTAATGGGTCCAGGCTTATTTACCGGTGCTATGACGTTAGGTGTTTTAATACAAACATCTAGTGCTTTTAGAGAAGTACAAAGTAGCTTCTCACTATTCTTACAAAATTGGACTAGAATTACTGAATTAAGATCAATTCACAAACGTTTAATGGAATTTGAGGAAGCTATTAACTTCAAAAATAAGTTGAGAAAACCCAGGAAATCTGATGTAAGAGTTTAATGGAGCTCTACCTAAAACTCATTGATGTAATTGCCCCTGTATTTTTTGTCATTGGCATTGGATATTACCTTGGAAAAAAAAATCCAGAAATTAGTACTGATTTCATAACTACATTCGCAGGTAACGTAGGTACACCCGCAATGATTTTCTACACAATAACAACCACTGGAGTAACTTTAAGCGTTTTTATTGAATACTTCGTTTATGCACTAATTATAATCGGAGGTTTTTCTCTTGTAGGTATTCTATTTCTTATAATACTTAAAAAAGATTTTATAAGTGAATTACCACCATTAATTTTACCCAATACTGGAAATATGGGCATTCCTATTTGTTTATTCGCTTATGGAACAGCTGGGCTAGGGGTCGCATCTGCTATTGCATCAGTAATTATTCTTCTTCATTTTACACTTGGAGTTTTATTAGCCAAAAAAAGCTTTTCATTTAAAATCTTAATTAAGAATATGCCAATTTATGGAATAATTGTTTCAGTCATATTTTTATATTTTGATTGGGATGTTCCTGGATATTTAGAAAACACTACATTTTTGCTTACATACGCTACTATATTTTTAGTTTTAATGTCTTTAGGTATTGCTTTATCAAGATTAAAAGTAGTGTCTTGGACTCATGCATCAATTTTAGGAGCAGTTAGAGTTATTATTGGACCTTTAATAGGATTTGGATTAATTAAATTTCTTAATTTAAATGGTTTTGCTGCTGGTGTTCTTCTAATTCAATCATGTATGCCAAGTGCGGTTTTAACTTATTTAGTGGGCTCAATGTATTCAGAGAGAAAGGTGGTGGATAGCGTAGCAAGCGTTATCGTGACATCTACTGTTTTCTCATTTCTCACTATCCCAATTGTAGTTTATTATAGTCTTAAATATTTTCAATAAATACAGTCATTTACAAGATATAATTAAAGTAGTTAGTAAAGTAATAGGTAAGGATTATTTATATATATAATTAAAAATGCAAATAAACATTGAAAAATAAAGCTTATTTAAACTAAAAAAAACAATAAATTATTTAAAAGAAGTGCTTAAAATTAGGGTTTTACAAAATAAACTCTTAAAAAATAAGGATTGATAGGCTAAAATTCAGCAAAATAGGGTGATTTAGACTGCTCTTAAAGCAGCAATAATCAATAATTCTACAAGCTTTGCGTGTCCTGAATATAGCGTTTAAACGGCCATAGAGGGTGTTTTTTTTGCAATCATTGATTTTAGAGTACAACTTACTGGTGTGTGGGTAAAAAATACATTGAAATATGGGCTAATAGACCCGATCGCCCGTCAAATAACAATTCTAGAGCCTTATACCCTCTTTTTTTAGTAAAAATCTCTTAGTTTTTACACCTCCTTTCCCTGAATAGCCTCCAAGTGATCCATCTGATCTGATCACTCTATGGCAAGGTATTTTGGGAGCGTAGGGGTTTTTTCCTATAGCATTGGCCACAGCACGTGCTGCAAGCGGTTTTCCTATGGCTTTTGCCACTTGAGAGTAGGTTTTAATGCTCCCACGAGGTATTTTCCTCAAATAAGCCCATACTTTTAGTTGAAATTTAGTTCCTATTAGCTTCATTAGTCAAATATTAGATAAATTGTTAGAGATATGCCTGTTATAAGCGCTATTATTAAGCCTAAGGCTATCATTTTTTTGCCTTTTGAGTCTGAGTTAGTCCAGAAGTACGAAATTCCGTAAACAGCAGCTATAAATACTGCTATGGGAAGTAAAAACTTAATCATGAGATCATAAATTATACATATTGACATCTAAAATCACTTATTATATTATTTCCGATAATTAATGGTTATCGGAAATTATGAATGATTTAACGACTGAAATAAAAAAATTAGAAATCCAGACTTTAGACAATTTAAAGCTTTCAAAAGCTAAAAATACTATTCGAGCGTATAAATCTGATTTTAATGATTTTGTTTTATTTTGCTCCAAACATGGAATGAAAAGTATGCCAACAGACCCTAAGGTAGTGTCGCTTTACTTAACTTACTTATCAAAAAAATCAAAATACAGCACCCTAAAAAGACGTTTAGCCTCTATAAATGTAATGCATAGATACAAAGGACATTACCTGGACACCAAACATCCGATTATTATTGAAAACTTATTAGGGATTAAAAGACTAATAGGAGTTCATCAAAAAGCAAAAAAACCTTTATTATACAATGACTTAAAAAAGATAATTGAAGTTATTAATGCATCTAATGAAAGTGAATTTAAAAAACTTAGAGATAAATCCATAATATTAATTGGATTTGCTGGTGGTTTTAGAAGATCAGAATTAGTTTCTATAACAAGAGATGATGTAGAATTTGTTAATGAAGGGGTAAAAATATTTGTCAAAAAATCAAAATCCGATCAATCAGGAGAAGGAATGACTAAAGCTATCCCCTCTTTTAAATACATAGAATATTGTCCCGTTAATCATCTTAAAAATTGGATGTTCGAGAATAAGGGCGATTTGATTTTTCCAATATCTGATAAAAATGTAGCCTTAATAATCAAGAAACATGCATTAAAGGCAGGATTAGATGAAAAAAAATATGCTGGACATAGCTTAAGATCTGGTTTTGCTACTACAACAGCGGAGTATGGAGCCAGCGAAAGAAATATAATGGCTATGACAGGCCACAAGTCTGTTGATATGGTTAGAAGATATATTAAAGAAGCTGATTTATTTAAGAATAACGCTTTGAATAAAATTTCGAGTAAATAAGGTGATATTAAAATTTTAATATTTTATCAATAAAATTTTCACTTTTAACACCGTAAGATAAAATTTTTTCATAGACTGTGTTAGAGTTTAAATTTGAAAAATTATCTTGATTAAAAATACATTCTCCATTCACAATTGGTGGAATTGTAGCTTTTAAATTATTTTTGTGATTTTCGTACCAATTAGTCCCCAATACGATCATTGGATGATTATAAGCAGCCAATACCCACATAGATCCTGAGTCAGTTCCCAGAGCAAGCTTTGTACCTAAAGAAATCTTAATTTGATTAAAAAAATTAAGATTAGTTAGGTTATGATAATGTTTTTTATTTTCTGATAAAAAAGGTTCTTTAAAATAACCAAAATGATAAACATTAATTGAGTTATCAGTTAATTTTTTTACTAATTCACCCCACCATTTTTGAGAGGGATTACGGTTAATGCTTCTTCCATAACCAGCAAAAGGCCATATAGCCAAAGATTTACTTAAGATTTTATTTTTTTTAGAATCTACTTTATCGTATGTATAAGCAGCTTTTTTTTGCTCATTCTCAAAACCAACATCAAACCATTTGTTCAAGTATGGAATTTTTTCAATTTCACTTAAAGCAATATCTAAATCGGTTATACCAGACATTAAAGCTGTTTCTTCAATACAAGATCTTTGATTATACCAGTACTTATCACTATGAAATCTGTCTAGAATTTTCTTATTTTTGTGATCAAGTTTAGTTGTAATAACATCACACTTAGAAGCAATATTATAATCGTTTAAATTAAACGAACTCCATTCACCAGAAATTAATATTTTATCTATATCTGGATGATTAAAAAAAAGAGGAGCACAGTAAGATATTTTCTTATGAATCACAAAATTTATATATGTATTTTTATGTTTTTTTTTAAAATATTTGAGCTGAGGTAAACTCATAATTAAATCCCCTATTAAACTAAATGAAGTGCCCCAAATCTTAATCATTAGAATTTCTTTGAACTATTAAAAATATTTTTAAAGATATTATTTAAAGTTATTAATCCTTTAGAGTTTGATTTAAAAACAAATTTATGGTTGGTATTTAAAGGTCTCCAACAACTATACCATGTTAAATCTTTTTTATTAATAATATCAATAACATTTGTCTTATTAAACCCTGAAATTTGAACTAAAAATCCAGAATGACAGCTTATAGCAAAGGAAGACATCGCTATTAACCTTTCAAACAAAGCTAGATTTAAATTTTCTAAAAAAATAATTTTTTTATTTGTTTTTAGGTTTTGTTTTAAAGTTTTATAGTAAAAATCATTATTTTTATTTGATGTAATTACTAATTTTTTATTAATTTTTTTTTGAAAAATTATTAATTCTTTTGAAAGATCTTTGTTGATAAGATGAATATCATTCCATTTTTCATCTAGATGAATCAATACATATTTTGATTTAATTTTTTTATTAAATAATTTTGTAGATAGAAAAATATCTTTTTTTTTAATTTCGTAATAATAATTTTCTTTTGAGCTTATTTTTAAATTTAGATTATTAGCTAATTTAATCAAAAGAGATGGTAAATGTTCTGCTTTAGATAGATTTTTCTTACTAGTAAAAGACTCGAATTTATCAAAAATTAAATGATTATAAATAAAATTTGGTTTTGACCATGTTAAATTTAATATTGAATTAAAAAAATTGAAAACGTAAGAAATTCCATATTTTTTTTCTGCTTTCAAAAATAAATTAGTTAAATTGGAAAAAGATTTTCCATCTAAGCTTAATGAACAATAATAATTATGTCTTATTATATTTTTAAAAATTGAAATTTTATTAATTAATTTACTGTTTTTATCATAAACAATTACCTTGTTTATGTTTTTATAAGAATTGATAAGTTTCTTATTATACGGTGATCCTACTATTGTTATATGTGACGATTTAAATTTTTTTTTAATTGCTTTAATAATATTTGTAATAATTAAAAAATCACCTAATCTATCAGTTCTAAATATAATAAATTTTTTCATTATAAAATAAATTTAATTATTCTTTTTCTATATCCTAATTTTCTTAATAAATTTATATTAGCAAATAATCCTGGATATTTTTTATTTTCAAATATTAATTTAGTTTTGACGTTATTCTTATCTTTAATAAGCTTAATCAAATTGATTAGGTTAAGTTGCTTACCGCTTCCAACATTTACCACTTTAGTTATTCTTTTATTTAATATAAAAAATAAAACCTCACAAAGTTGATTTAAATTTATATAATCTCTTGAAGTATTGATTTTCCCAATTTTTAATTTTTTTTTATTAATTCTTAATCTATTTTTAATATCTTGAATAAAAAAACCCTTTCCGTGTTTGCGGGAATAAAAATTGAAGATCCTTGCAATTCCAATTTTAAATTTAATTTTTTTATGATTTTTGAAGATAAAATCTTCAACCTTCTTCTTGGATTTTCCATAAATAGTTGAGGGTTTTCTAGTCGATTTCTCAGATAATGATTTTAATGAGGGTTTATATACATGTGATGTAGAAGAAAATAAAAAATAATTTAGATTAATTAATTTTGATTTATTTAATATTTTGATTATATCAATTGTTGCTGATGAGTTTACTTTATAAGTGTTTTTAGGATTTATATTAGCTTTTTCTATAGAAGATATACCTGCTAAGTGAATAAAGTATTGAATATCAGAATTTTTACTTAGCCAAGATTTAAAATTTTTTTTATTTTCAATTTTATTTTTGTAAATCCTAAAACTTACTTTGGTTTTATATTTTCTAATTAAATGACTTCCTAAAGCCCCTCTTGCACCTGTTATTCCAATAATTTTTTTAGATACTCTGTTCAAAAGTTTTAACTATTTTATTTACAAAAATATTATTAATTTTTTTAGTGGGCAAACCTATAAAAAAACCACGATCATTCACTATATCTGAATTATAAAATTTTGATCCTTTTAGTAGTTTATATTTTTTTACTGATGGTTGTTTAATAAAGTTTCCACTTATAATAGGTCTTGTTTCTATACCTCTTTTTTCTAAATTTTTAATAATCTTTTTTCGATTATTTTTATTTTTAATATAAATAGGTATACCAAACCACGAGGGCTTAACGTTTTCATTGGCCTCTATAAAATAGAAATTGTCGTTAATAATCTTACTTTTTTTTAGAGAGTTGACAATAAAATTTCTGTTTTTATTTCTTAGAGATATAAAACTTTTCATATCATTAAATTGGCTTAAGCCAATAGAAGCTGAAATATCGGTTGGTCTTAAATTAAAACCAGAATTAAAAAAAATGAATCTTGAGTCTAGATGTTTATTTTTATTAGAAATTCTTTTTTCATTTTTTAATCCTCTTGACCAACCATGGGCTCTAAGAGCTTTGAGAATTTCATAATCCTCAAGATTTCTACAGGTTATCATACCACCTTCACCTGAGGAAATTTGATGTGATGAATAAAAAGAAAAAGATGAAAATTCACCAAATGTACCTAGAAATTTATTTTTATATCTTGAGCCAAGTGACTCACAAGTATCTTCAATTAAAATAATATTCTTTTTTTTTATTATTTTCATTAATTGATCCATATTCGTTGAATTTCCTAAAACATGGACTAACATTAAAGCTTTCGTTTTTTTATTAATTTTTTTAATTAGGTCTTTGATATCAATATTTAATGTAACAGGATCAATATCGACAAAAACAGGCTTTAACCCTGATTGAATTATAGGCCATAAAGATGTCGACCAACAAACAGTTGGTATAAGAACTGAGTCTCCCTTTTTTAACCTTTTTTTTCTATATGGATTTATCAGACATTGCATAGCTAAGAGATTTGCGGAAGATCCTGAATTTACCATTAAAGAAAATTTTGTCTTAATTGTCTTGGTAAATTTATTTTCAAATTTTTTAGTATGTTTGCCTATAGTAAGCTTACCTGTTTTTATTACTTCTATAGCTCTACTAAGATCTTTTTTTCTGTAGGGATCTTCAAGAAGAGGATAAAAAAAGCTTTTTGGCATTAACTATTCTCTAATTCGGAAGAAATCATATCCTCAATTAAATCGTCAGTATTATAGATAGGTTTCCATTTAAGTAATTTTTTGGCTTTAGAGAAATCTCCTTTTAAGAAATCCACCTCAGAAGGTCTAAAGTACTTTTTATCGATTTCAACTATTACATTTTTACTCTCTTGATCAATACCTTTTTCTCTCTCACCTTTACCCGTCCATTTAAGTTTAATATCAAGCTTTTTTGCTACTTTATTTACAAATGTTTTTACAGTGGTTTCTTTATTTGTCGCAATAACCCAATCATCAGGTTTTTTATACTGCAAAATTTTCCACATTGATATTGCGTAGTCTTTCGCATGGCCCCAATCTCTAATTGCGTACAAATTCCCTAAAGTTAATTTTTTTTGATATCCTTTTTTAATACGAACTAAACCTTGGACAATTTTTTTAGTTACAAAGGTGGGTCCTCGTCTAGGCGACTCGTGATTAAATAAAATACCATTAGAAGCAAAAATTCCATATGCCTCTCTGTAATGAACTGCTGCATGAAAAGCAAAAACTTTTGAAACACCATAAACCGATCTAGGATGAAAAGGGGTTAATTCATTTAGAGAATTTCTTTTTTTTACTAATCCATACATCTCAGAACTTGAGGCTTGATAGTATTTTGTTTTTTTTAATTTTAATATTCTGATAGCTTCTAGTATCCTAAGAGCTCCTAATGCTGTAATATCTGCTGTGTATTCAGGCACATCAAAAGAAACCCTTACATGACTTTGTGCTGCAAGATTATATATTTCGTCTGGTTTTACTTTATTAATAATACTTAATGTACTCGTACCATCAGATATATCTCCGTAATGTATAAAAAAATTTTTACTAGTAAAGTTTAAACTATCAAACAAATGATCTATTCTTTCTGTATTTGCACTCGATGATCTTCTCTTTACCCCGTGAATAATATAATTTTTTTTCAAAAGAAGTTCAGCTAGGTAAGAGCCATCTTGACCAGTAATACCAAAAATAATTGCTGTTTTTCTTTTTCTTAATTTTCCCATAAATATTTCTTTTTTGATTTTATTTCTAATGTTTTATCTATTATGTATTCTGATACAAGATCAGAATTAAAATATTTCATATATTTTATTTTTCCATTTCTTGCAATTTTTTTTCTTAATCGTTCATCTGAGGATACTTTTATAACCTTTTCAGAGAGATCATTCACATTTTTATAAAAAACCATCTCATTATCATTAAAAAAATTTTTATACTTTGTTTTTTCATCGATTAAACATACAAGCCCATTACCTACAATTTGTGTTATTCTATCACTGCTATAATATTTAATTGCATCCCCTCTGCTCAAGTTTAATCCCATTTTTGCATTTGAGATTGTTTTAAAGTAGTGATCCGCCCAAATAGGTTGAATCTTATCAATACCATAGATATCAAATTTAATATTAGGAGTATTTTTTCTTAGATTGTTTAAGAAAAGTATTCTATCGTCTGTTTTACCAGATTTTAACACTCCTCTATGAACCCCATGACTTAACGCAAAAAATACATCAACATTACAAGATTTATTAAAATTATTAAGTGTTTCAAAAGATCTATCACTAGGGTTAGGTATATAAAAACTATTATCACTTTTTAAAAAGTTTAATACGTCCGGACTAGTCGTAAGAAAAGTTGAGTCTACAACTTTTATTTTATCTAATATTCTATCTTTATTTCTCTCAAAATCAGGTCCATTTTTATTTAACGGATCTAAAAACCATTGGCAAAATTTTGTGTTCGGATAATCTTGTCTCAACTCCGCTATTTGATCTTTTGAAATAAGATCAGCGTGACCTAATACAATTAGATCAGGTTTATAATTATAACAAGTTTTTTTAAGTTTATCATTCAGAGTTTTTGCACCTTTAAAATCTCTTATCGATTTGTAATATTTTTGGATATCTCGATCACTAAATCCAAGTACACTATGACCTTGTCTTATAAATCCGTTATTAATTCTTCTGCCAGTATTAAAAAAAAGTCTTCCATCCAATCTTTCATTAAAATTTGTTATATGCAAAATACGTAGCGATTTTTTTTCTTTTTTATTAAAAAAAAATTTATTTAATTTTAATTTTTCATCTCTATAGTTATCTATCATATTTGTAACAAATTCATGTGTAAGGTAAAAATTTTCTATTGACTGCTTTTGTAATTTTTTTCTTATATTCTCTTTTTTAATTAAAAAATTAATTTCTCTTGTTAAGGATTTGACTGATAGATTAGATAAAATTCTTGCATTGGTAATTGTTTCAGGCAATCCTCCTTTATTTGTAATTATTACAGCACAACCATTAGCAGATGCCTCCAAACTTGTTCTGCCAAAAGGCTCTTCCCACCTTGAGCAAGCTACAGCTATACTTGAATCTTTAAAAACTTTCAGTACTTGTTCATGATTTAAGAAACCAAGGAGATCTGCATTTTTGTGGTTAAGATTAATTTTTTCTCTTTTTTCATCTCCTATAATTTTTGCTTTCCATTTTGGATATTTTTTTAAAATCTTTTGAATTGATTTAACAAATATATCATATCCTTTTGCTCTGTTTAACTTCCCAACAAATGTAATCCAATTTTTTTTTTTGATGATATTTGAAATTTTTCCCTTTTTAGCTGATTGAAAAAAAACAGCTAACTTATTGCTATTAACAAATTTATTTTCCAGTCCTTCTAGAAATCTTTTTTTTGACCAATTACTATTAAAAATTATTTTATAACAGATCTTTAATAATTTTTTCCTTTCTTCGATTGTTTTTGAGCCATCCATAGATAATGGATCATTATGAAAATATAACGAGTAAATACTATTAGGAGATTTACTACTTAATTGTTTAATATAACTAGGCCTATTATGTACTTCAATAATTGTAAATTTATATTTATTTTGCAAATTAATAAATTTATTTACATAATTTTTAGTTTGACTACTTAGTAATTGTTTAGTTAAGTTTATATTTTCGTATCTTATATTAAATTTTTTTTTAAAATTCGTATTACCAAAAACAATTATATCTTTTTTATATTTACTTTTTCTTGTAGTTTCGTATACAAATAATGATACTGCCCCCGGATATTCTGGAGAAAAATTTTCTTTGTATGGTAATAAAATTCCTATTTTCACAAATATTTCTTTTTTATATCATTTCTTAATGATCGGTTATTCTTTATATAATATTCTCTAGAAATTGCCTCTTTTTTTGATTTTAATTTTTCTTTATAAATTAATACCCATTTTCTACCCCTAGTAAACTTTGCTCCTTTACCCGAGTTATGAAGATTAATTCTTTTTTTTAAGTTATTTGTATAACCAACATAAGTAACTGATCTTATGCCCTTGGATTTGAGCATATATACATAGTAAATCAATTAATATCCTTTAGACTTGGATGCTTTAATGCCTTTTAATTTTTCAATATCAGATTTTGCACCTGATGTAATATATCTACTATCAGATCCCACCGTTACCAAGTTAAAACCTTTTTCTATCATTTTTTGTGCATATTCTGCTGATCCATTGTGTAAACCTGCTAATAAATTTCTTTTTTTTGCAGACTCAAGAATTCTCAAAATTTCTTGATAGGCTTTTGAATTTTCAGGTTTATCAAAACCCGGTTCTTCACCCAAAGCTAAACTTAAATCTGCAGGACCTATATAAATTCCATCTAAATTTGGTGTATCTAATATTTCATCAAGTTTCTCTAATGCCTCTTTAGTTTCAATCATAGCCAATTTTAATATTTCTTTATCAGCATTTTTTGCATAGTCGTTTCCACCGTATATTGATGCTCTTATGGGTCCAAAACTTCTGTAGCCTTTCGGGGGATATAAACATGCCTGTACAAATTTTTCTGCCTCTTTTCTATTACTTACCATTGGACAGATAACTCCGTAACATCCAGCGTCTAAAATTTTCATTATTTGTCCTGGTTCATTCCAATTGACTCTAGCCATAGGGGTTGTTTCTGTAGTTGAAATGGCTTGTAACATATTCACTGCATTAGGATAATCTATTAGGCCATGTTGCATATCAATCGTGAGTGAGTCCCACCCTTGATTAGCCATCACTTCAGCTGAAAATGAACTTGGAACTGCCAACCAACTGTTTATAATTGGCTTACCTGCTTTGAAAAGTTCTTTAATTTTATTTTTTCTCATTCGTATGAGATTCCGAAATGAGTATATTTTATATTTAAATAATCTTTTATTGCCATTGAACCACCTTCTCTTCCATACCCAGTTTGTTTTATTCCACCAAAAGGTGCTTCTGCTACAGCTACAACAGGAGTATTAACTGCAACACAACCAGATTCTAGTTGTTCAGATGCTTTATTTGCTTTTTTTAAATCAGTTGTATAAACATAACTGCATAAACCTAGATCATTGTTATTTGCTCTGTCCATTACTTCATCAAAATCTTTGAAAGTTAAAATAGGTACTATTGGGCCGAATGGCTCTTCCTTCATAACAGTAAAATTATCTTTTATATTATCGAATATTGTTGGCTCGTAGAAATATCCTTTATTAAAGTTGGCTGCCCTTTTGCCTCCAAGCAAAACTTTACCACCTTCTTTTTTTGTAGTTTCTACTAATTTTTCAACACCTTCTAATCGTTGTTTAGTACATAGCGGTCCAAGTAATGTATCTTTATCCATACCGTTTCCAATTTTAAGTTTTTTTGTTTTTTCTACCATCAAATTTGCAAATTCATCTTTTTTCTTTTCGTGTATATAAAATCTATTTGGTGAAATACATACTTGCCCGTTATTTCTAAATTTTGAAGTTATTGCCATATCAGTAACTTTATTTAAATCAACGTCATCAAAAACTATAAAAGGTGAATGACCACTTAACTCCATAGTTACTCTTTGAACTTTGTCTGCAGCTTGTTTTAAAATTAATTTACCAACTCTTGTTGATCCAGTTATTGAAATTTTTTTAATTATATCTGACTTTATCAATTCTTCAGAAATGCCCGCTGGATCACCTGATAATAAATTAACTACCCCTGGAGGAACACCTGCCTCTCTACAAATATCAATTATTTCCATCACACTGCCTGGTGTTATTACATCTGGTTTAACTATTACTGAACATCCTGCTGCTAAAGCTGTTGAAATCTTTCTTGAAGCAAGAATAACTGGAAAATTCCATGGGACTAAGGCCGCAACAACACCAACTGGTTGATACATAACGTGAATTTGAGTATTTGGAAACCTACTTTGATTTATCTCTCCAAAAATTCTTTTAGTTTCCTCGGAATTCCACTCAAATATATCAGCCGCACCACCTATTTCCCCTGGGCCCTCTGTTAATGGTTTTCCTACTTCAAGTGTTAACCATTTTGAGAGAATATCAACTCTCTTTCTGATTAAATCAGATATCTTTCTTATAATTTTAGATCTTTCCCAAGGTGATGTATTTCTCCAAATTTGTAAACCTTTTTCAGCTGATTTAAGAGCTTTTTGAACGTCTGAACTATTTGCTTTTGAGGCCTTCCCTATTACTTCTTCAGTTGCAGGATTAATTACATCGTAAGTTTCTCCACTAGCAGACTTTTGCCACTTACCATCAATGAACTGTCCGAATTTATCGTACATATATTATTGTTGAATAAAGAATATTAATTAAATAGTTTATATTGAATTTATGAAAAACATTCAACTTACTTGTGCTCACGCTTTAGTTAAATTCTTGATTGCTCAGAAAACTCTTATAGACGGAAAAAAAGAGCCTTTATTTCCAGGTGTGTTTGGAATTTTTGGTCATGGCAATGTTGCTTGTTTAGGTCAGGCGCTTCAAGAAAACCAAAAAAAGCTTCCTACTTGGCGAGGACATCACGAGCAGAACATGGCTCTAACAGGAATTGCTTACTCAAGAGCTAAAAGAAGAAAGCAGATTTTTGTTGCAACTTCTTCAGTTGGACCCGGATCAACAAACATGATTACAGCAGCTGCTGTAGCAATGAGTAATAGACTACCAATACTTTTTTTACCTGGTGATACTTTTGCTAACAGAATGCCAGACCCAGTATTACAACAAGTTGAACACTTTAATAATCCTGGAGTAACACAGAATGATGGATTTAAACCTGTTGTAAGATATTTTGATAAAATTACAAGACCGGAACAAATTATTTCAAGTCTACAACAAGCAATTCAAATTATGTTAGATCCAGCAGATTGTGGTCCAGCATGCATTTCATTAAGTCAAGATGTTCAAGGTGAAGTTTACGATTATCCAGAAGAATTCTTTAATGAAAGAGTTCATACGATTAGAAGACCTAGACCAGACGATTTTCAAATCAAAGAGGCAGCTGAACTTATTAAAAAATCAAAGAAACCAATTATCATAGCTGGTGGAGGGATATTTTATTCAGATGCAACAGATGAATTAAGCGATTTTGCAAAAAAACATAATATTCCTGTAACACAAACCGTAATGGGTTATTCATCTATAAAAAAAGATCATACTCATTATTTAGGAACTATTGGCGGTTTAGGCGGAAGAGCTGCAAACAATTTAAGTAAAGAAACTGACACAGCAATAGCTATTGGAACAAAACTTGCAGATTTTACAACTGGTTCTTGGGCTAATTTTGAAAATCCAAATTTTAAATTAGTTTCCATTAATGCAGCTAGATTTGATGCAAATAAACACATGGCTCAAGCTGTAGTTGGAGATGCTAAAGTATCTTTGATAGAACTTTCACAAGCATTAGGAAGTTGGAAAGCAGATGATAGCTGGCACAAAAAATCAAGAATAGAACTAAAAAAATGGGAAGCTTATGTTGAAAAAGAAAGTGGACCAACTAACCAAAAACTTCCAAGTTATGCTCAAGTTATTGGAGCATGCTATAGAAATTCAGATCCATCTGATATAGCTGTAACTGCTGCAGGTGGATTAGTTGGGGAAGTAATACAAGTATGGAAACCTAGAGAACTAAATACTCATGAGACAGAATGGGGTTTTAGTTGTATGAGTTATGAAATTTCTGGAGCACTTGGTATTAAAATGGCAAATCCAGAAAAAGAAGTAGTCTCATTTGTAGGAGATGGGTCGTATCTACTTTATAATTCTGACATATATAGCTCTGTAATTACAAACAACAAATTAATTCTAATAGTCTGTGACAATGGTGGTCACGCTGTAATTAATAGATTACAATTATATAAAGGTGGTAAAGAATTTAATTGTTTACTTAAGAGTTCAAACGCTCCTAATTTGGTACCTGTAGATTTCGCAGGTCATGCTAAGAGTATGGGAGCAGATGGTGAACATGTTAATTCAATTGCTGAATTAGAGCAGGCATTTAAAAGAGCAAAAAAATCCAAAAAAACTTATGTGATTTCAATTCATACAGATGGTTACCAATGGTTAGAAGGTTCAGCTTACTGGGAAAGCCCTACTCTCGGCATACCTACAACCGAAGAAAATAAAAAATCTCTTAAAGAACATCTTGAAGGCAAGAAAAAACAAAGAAAAGGTGTTTAAAATTAATGAAGAAAATTTTTAACGTAGGCCTGATAGGTTGTGGTCATATAGCCGAGACATACTTTAGAGCACATAAATATTTTAATAATTTTAAAATAATAAAATGTGCTGATATCAATGAAAAAGCTGCAATTAAATGTGCTAAAGCGAATAGAATTAAAGCTGTTTCAATAAAAGAATTATTAAATGATAAAAATATAAAAGTAATTCTAAATTTAACAATTCCAGCAGCTCATTATTCTGTTGCAAAACTTGCTCTTAAACATGGTAAACATGTTTATTCGGAAAAACCTTTAGCTATAAATCTATCTGATGGAATAAAATTGATTAAATTAGCAAAAAAAAAGAAATTGTACGTTGGAAATGCGCCAGATACATTTTTGGGTGGAGGTATTCAGAAATCAAGAGAGCTTCTAGATAAAAAAACTATTGGTAAAGTTAAATTTGGAAATGCAATCTTTGCATATCCAGGTGTCCAATCTTATCATCCAAATCCTGAACCGTGGTTTGCAAAAAAAGGTGGTGGTCCTGTAATAGATATGGGGCCATATTATTTAACTGCTTTAGTAAACTTATTAGGTCCAGCAAAAGAAGTTTTTAGTCAATCCGAAAAAGGTAAATCAAAGAGAGTTATTGGCATTGGCCCTAAAAAAGGTAAAAAGTTTAAAGTGGAATGCCCAACAACTTATTTTTCAACAATTAAATTTTTAAATGGAACTATAATCAGACTGACACTTTCTTTCGATGTAATTTCACATTTAAGAAATCATATTGAATTATATGGTAATAATGGATCAATGATTGTTCCTGATCCAAATATGTTCGGTGGATCAGTTTTGATTAGTAAAAAATTAGGTAGTTCATGGAAAAATTTTAAGACAAATAAAATGACTCTTGGAAAAATTAATATTCGAACACAAAGTTCAAGAGCTAATGAATCTCCGACTAATGCTAATTATAGAGGCGTAGGCTTGTCTGAGATGATAAGTTCTATTCAAAAAAAAAAATTGCATAAATGTAACGGAGATCTATCTTTACATGTGTTGAACATCATAGATGCAATACACAATTCAGCAAAAAAAGGAAAAAAAGTTAAAATAAATCAGTTGTGTAATAGACCTAGTGTTTTCTCGAAAAAAGAGATTAAAAATATTACTAAATAAGATTATCTCTTGCTAAAAACGCTGCGCCTCTGACTCCACTCGCATCACCATGAGCAGGATGACTAAATACTGTATGCAATTTTTTAACTTCTAGATATTTTAATACAATATTTTTAATTTTGTCTAAATTTTTAATCTCATTTGATAAACCACCACCGAAAACAATTATATCAGGATCAATAATATTTATTAAAGAAGCTAAAGAACGTGCGAGTCTATCTTTAAAAGATAATATAAATTTTTTATTTCTCTTATCATTTAGAATTTGATGAGCACTTTTTTTAGAATTATTTTTGATTTTATATAATTTTTCTAACCCCTTTCCTGATATGAATTGTTGAGATGTAAATTTATAACTATATTTAACCTTAGTTCTTTTTTCATCTAATCCATAACCAGGTAAAAAATTATGACCCCATTCACCAGCTATATGATTTGCTCCACGTATTATTTTTTTATTTATTACATATCCACCACCTGTACCCGATCCAAGAATTATTCCAAAAACTGAGCTATAATCTTTTGCCACACCATCAATTGACTCTGATAAAGCAAAACAGTTTGCATCATTTTCGAATTTTAATTTATTTGGAATTAATGATGATAAGTCGTTTTTAATTTTTTTATCTTTAATACATTTTAAGTTATATGTATTAAAAACTTTACCTTTTGAATCCATTGACCCTGGGTGGCAAATACCTACATTTAAATTTTGATTATATTTTGTTGATAATCTTTTAATGATAGATGAAATTGTTTCTAAGAGTTTTTTATAATTGCTTGGTGTATTTTCCCTTTGTCTAACTATTTCTGAATTATTACTATCTAAAACAACATATTCAATCTTAGTAGCGCCTAAATCTATACCTATTTGCATTTCTAAGAAGAAATTCTATTCATTTCTTTAAGTTCAACCTCTAATTTATCAAGTTCTTCTCCACCGGCCATCATACTCAGAAGTTTTTCTCTGGAAATATCTTTCTTTTCATATGTTCCTAAACTTTTACCTCGATTGAGAACTGTAAAACTATTTCCTACTGGATAAGCGTGATGCACGTTATGTGTTATTAAAATTACTGCTAAACCTTGTGATGCAGCTTTAACTATATATTTTAGTACTACTGAGGCTTGATGAACTCCTAATGCAGAAGTAGGCTCATCGAGAACTAAGACTTTAGCCCCAAAGTATATAGCTCTACTAATTGCAAGACATTGTCTTTCTCCACCAGACATAGTCCCGACCGCTTGTGATGGGTCTCTTATATCAATTCCTATTTGCCCCATTCTTTCTGCAGCAATTTTATTCGCTTTTTCTATATCAAAAGTTTTAAAAAAAGGAGGTCCTTTTAAAGGTTCCCTGCCCATAAAAAAATTCCTTGTAACACTCATTAAGGAAACTAAAGCTAAATCTTGATAAACTGTAGCAATACCTATATCCAAAGCTTCTTTCGGACTATCAAAAACTATTTTTTCTCCTTCAAATATAATTTCTCCCTCATCAGGTTTATGGACTCCGGCAAGTGTTTTGATTAAAGTGGATTTACCTGCTCCATTATCTCCTAACAAACACATAATTTCACCCTTACGGAGTTTCATGGTAACGTCTTTAAGCGCAATTACTTTGCCAAAAAATTTACTGATATTATTAAATTGAACTAAATATTCAGACATTATTTGCTCTCTGTAACTTTTTTCCTTATATAATTATTAAATATTACGGCTATTAACATCATTGCACCTAAAAATACTTTAAACCAATCTGTATCAACGTCAGTATAAAAAATTCCCATAGATACTGTTCCAAAAATTATAGCACCAAATGCAGCACCAATGGCAGATCCGTATCCACCTGTTAGTAAACATCCACCTACAACCGCAGCTGCAATAGCTTCTAACTCTTTTAAGGTTCCTCGCATAGTATCCGCAGAACCGGCATCTAAAACTTGAATAGTTGCAAATATTGTTGCCGCTACCGCGGTACCGATGAACAAACTTATTTTTACTCTTCCAACTGGAACACCTACATTGTTTGCTCCATTTTTATCTCCACCAGAAGCAAATATCCAATTTCCATATCTAGTTTTCATAAGTATCCAAGTAGTTAAAATTGCAAGAGCTATAAACCAAATAACCGATGGAGGTATACCAGTTGCTAAAGGAGTTCCATCAGTTCTTAAAGCTATTAAATTCATTGAACCAAGCCATGTAAAGAGCCACTTAAATGTGTCTGTAGCAAAAATCCAAGCTATTGGATCATTTTCAATTAAAACTCTTAGTCCGGGTACTTGAGTACGCCCAGTAATCAATCTTGTTAATGCTAATGTTGCTCCTCTTAAGATAAATAACATTGCAAGAGTAACTATAAAGGAAGGTAAACCTGTTCTAACAACGAGTATTCCATTAAAATAACCGACTAAAACTGCCATCGAAAAAGCAAATATAATGCTCATCCACAAAGGCCATCCCCAATAGATAGCTGGAATAGCTATACAAATTCCAGCGAAACCAATCATTGAACCTATAGATAAATCAAATTCTCCACCAATCATCAGCATTGCAGCTGCGATAGCTATAATTCCAAGATTAGCAGATACATCTAGGAAATTAAGAATTCCATAAGCACTAAACATTCCAGTATCACCTGCAACAATACCAAAAAAAATAAAGACTAAAATTGCACCACCCAAAGCACCTAATTCGGGTCTATTTAATAAAACTTTTAATTTTGAAACTTTTTTAAGCCTATCGTCCTGATTAAAATCAGTTTTACTTTCTATACTTTTAGACTTTGTTGACATAATAAAAACTTAAAAAAAAAGGCCTAGTGAAAATTCACTAGGCCTTTTTGATATATTTTTTATCTATAACCTTGAGCAGCCCATTTAATTACACTCTTAGCATTTTTAGGTGTAACAAAACCAGGTCCTGTCATTACTACACCAGCTGGCATAGTTCCGTATCTCATATATTGAGAAAATATAGCTATAGGTAAATAACCTTGTAAGTACTGTTGTTGGTCAATTAAGAACTCTACTTTTCCAGCAGCAGCAGCTTTAAGCATTCCTGGAGACATATCAAATGTTCCAAGTTTAATGCTTCCAACTTTACCAGCTGACTCTAATGCTTTAAGAGCAGCTTCACCTGCTAGACCAGCTCCTAAAGTAAGAATAGTGTCATATCCACCACCTAACTTAGCAGCAACAGCTTTTTGAATTTCAGTTGGGTCATTAGACGTTCCTAATATATCTACAGAACCTCCAAAACCTTTTTTGAAACCAGCGCATCTTCTATCTAAAGCAACGTTACCAACTTCGTGGTTAACACATAATGCTTTTTTTCCACCAGCAGCTTTCATTTTTTGTCCGCCACCTACTCCTGCTTCAAATTCAGTTTGACCTACGTGAGCACTAATTCCTAGTTTCATGTAGTCATCTGAACCAGAGTTCATAGATATTACTGGAATACCTGCAGATATTGCAGCTTTAACAGATTTACCTAAAGCGGCAGCATCTGGTAAAGTTATTACGATACCTTTTGGTTTTTGAGAAACAGCATTATCAATTAGTTTTGCCATTTCAACCATGTCAAATGTTGCTGGAGCAGTATATTTGCAAGATACTTTCATATCTTTGCAAGCTTTATCTACACCATTTTTTGCAACTGACCAGAAAGGGTCATTAGCTTGCCCGTGTGACACAACAATAATATCAACCGCTAAAGCAGCAACTGATGTCATCGCCCATGTTAAAAGAGCAGCAATTGTTAAGTATACTTTTTTCATTATTTCCCTCTTTTTTGTTAGTTAATTTTTAGGCATTAAAACAAAAAAAAACTATAAGATCAAAAAAAAATCTTTAAATACAACTCTGAGTATATAAAAAAAATGCTAATTTTATTTGATTTTAATCGATTTTTTAAGCTTTAATGATTTATAAGCTGCATTAGCTAATTTTAAAGCAACGTAACCATCTTCAAATGATGATCTAGATTTAATCTTATTTTTATGAAGAGAGATTAATTCTTTTAGTTGAATATTGTATGCATCGTTATAACGCTCAATAAAAAAATTTAAAAAGGGTTTTTGAGAATTAGTTTGATTAGAATTAAATAATTCTGTCGAGTTTTCCTTCTTATTTCCAGATATTAACATTCCTTTTTTACCAAATAATTCAACTCTTTGATCATAACCAAAGGAACAATGTCTTGAGTTAGTAATAACACAAATTACTCCCTTTTTTGATTTCATTGTAACTACAGCTAACTCATGATCTTTTATTTTTTTGTAAAAGGGAGTAAATGAGGAAGTAAATGCATGAATTTCAGTAATTTCATCATTCCCTAAATACAATCTGCACAAATCAAAGTCATGAATCATCATGTCTCTAAAAATTCCACCAGAGGACTTTAGATAAGATACTGCTGGCGGAGCAGGATCTCTGCTTGTAATAATGATTTTTTCTAACTTACCTATTTTATTTTTGTCTAAATATTTTTTTAATGAGAAATGTCCAGGATCATATCTTCTATTAAATCCTAATTGAATTTTAGGTTTAATTTTTTTGACTTTTTTTAAAGTTTTAATAATTTTATTAATATTAAGATCTAAAGGTTTTTCACAAAAAATAGTTTTTTTTCTTTTCATCCCCTCTTCAATAAATTTTATGTGAGTGTTTGTAGGACTAGAGATAAAGACTATATCAACATTTTTATCATTAAAAATTTTATTATAATTTTTTTCAATTTTGCATCCATAAAGTTTTTTTGCTCTATTACTTAATTGGTCAATTTTTTCGTAAACGTATAGTAATTTTATTTTTTTATTTTTACTGAGATTTTCTGCATGCATTTGACCAATACGTCCAAATCCAAATAAAGCTACATTAATCATATTTTTTGTATTAAGTTGATATATAATAATATAAACTTAGTACTTTATTAAAATTATGTCTATAAAATTAGGTATAGCACCAATAGCCTGGAGTAATGACGATATGCCTGAATTGGGCGGTGAGACCACGTTAGAACAATGCTTATCTGAAGCAAGCAAAGCTGGTTTCACCGGAATAGAGTCAGGCGGAAAGTTTCCAAAAAATTCAAAAGAATTGATACCAAAATTAGAAAAAGAAAATTTGCAACTTTGTTCTGGATGGTATGGAGCAACACTTTTAAAAAATACTCCAAAAGAAGAATTTGAATTAATGCGTGAACAGATGAATTTATTCAAAGATTGTAAATCTCCATGCATGGTGTTTGCAGAAGTTACGAATTCAGTTCAAAGTGACCCGAAAACCCCACTATCAAAAAAACCAAAACTTTCTGAAGAAGAATGGAAATTATTAATTTCTAGAATAAACGAATTAAGCAAAATGATGATAGATGAAAATATGCCCCTTGCTTATCACCACCACATGGGAACAGTTATTGAAACTGAAGCTGAGACAAGAAGATTAATAGAAAGTACTAATGATAGTGTTAAATTATTAATTGATACTGGTCACATGTTATTTGCTGGTGGAAACTCTATCAAAATTACCGAAGATTTTATTGAAAGAATAATCCATGTTCATTGTAAAGATATTCGAAAAAATGTTTTAGACAAAACTTTAAAAAATGATAGCACTTTTAGACAAGCTTTTCTTGATGGAGCTTTTACTGTTCCTGGTGATGGAAGCATTGATTATAAGCCATTCCTAACTCTTTTAAAAAATAAAGATTATAGTGGTTGGCTAGTAGTTGAAGCTGAACAAGATCCTGCAAAAGCCAATCCATTTAAATACGCTAAAATTGGTTATAACTATTTAAGTAAAACTGCTAAAGAATGCGGGTTTAATATAATTCGTTAACGATAAGCAGATACAAGCTCGTTATTTCCTGCAGCTACGCAGGGTGATTTAACACATGTCCCAATCATCCATTCAGATCCAGCTTCGGACTCAAAATTACTTTCTGAGACAAAGATAATACCTCTATCTGTCGACTGACCGGCCTTACCTTCTGCTTGAATTCTTGGATCCTGCGATGTTTGTATTAAGGGTTTGTCAATATTGTAAGGATTATTAAGTTTTATATTTTTTAATATATGTTCAACAATTTTTGAAGAGATCCAAACTGAATTACAATTATCGCCCCATGATGTAGTACCCTCATCATTTGAACTACATTCATTAACCTGATTATTAATAAATTCTACAACTACTTTATGGTTAGCCTTTATATCGTTAGCTTTTTGCACAACTGCAGATCTTGTAGAGGCAGTCCAGATTAACATTATTATGACATAAGTTAATGAACTTAAAACTAAAGCTTCAAGAGGACCAAAATTTTTTAATTTTCTTCTAAATTCAATCATATTTTGACTATCATCGATTTATCTATTTTATTTTCAAAAAAATCAATAATATTTTTAGTTGTCTCTAAAGACATTCTTGATTTACACTCATTTGTAAAAGTGGCTGAATGTGGGCTTAATAAAACTTTTTTATTTTTTAGTAATGGATTGTTTATATCAACTGGTTCTTTTTCAAATACATCTAAACCTGCACCAAAAATAATCTTTTCATTTATTGCTTTATTCAAATCAATTTCATTAATTATTCCTCCACGTGAAGTATTAATTACAATTGCAGTTTTTTTCATTACCTTTAGTTTAGAATAATCAAGCATATTTATGGTTTTTTCAGTTAAAGGGATATGCAAGGATAAATAATCACATGTTTTCAATCCACTATCTAAGTTCTCAACTTTTAATCCTCCATGTTTCTTAATTACATCTTCTGATACAAACGGATCATATATTTTCACTTTCATGTCAAAACCTAAACATCTTTTGATCAGAGTTTTTCCTATTCTTCCAAAACCCAATATTAAAATTTCTTTATTACATAATTCTAATGTTTCTATACTAGATGCATTTTTTTTAAAATTTCCAGATCTAACCTCATTGTCATACAGATTAATACTTTTTGAAATAGACATCATCATATAGAAAACATGCTCTGCTACAGCTACAGCATTAGCAGTTGCTGTTATTAGAAGAGAGATATTATTTTTTTTAATATAATCTAAATCGACATTATCGTAACCCACTCCATGTCTTGATATAACTTTGAGGTTTGAACAATGTTTAAGGATATTTTCATTAAGTTTTGAAACTCTCAATGTGCATGCATCAAACTCCGGGAGTTTTTTAATTAAATTTTCTTCTGAAACGTCTGTGATTAATTCATATTCATAACCTTGGGTCTTTTTTAATAATTCTAAACCGTCATTATGTATTTTTTCTATTACAGCGATTTTTTTCATAGAATATTGGCGGTCCCAAGGGGAATCGAACTCCCCGCTCCTTTCTCAATTAAGTCAGCAAAATAAACAATTTTAAAAGATTTAGCAAGAATGGACTCACTGGTGACACACTTAATCAATATCAAGTAGTACTTGTGAATATTTTTTGCTTTTCTTAAGTCTTGCATATTCTGCTCTCGTATTTCTACAGAATAATTGTATCGTTGAACTATCACCTAGTTCTGCAAGTTCCGTGTTTGAATATGATCCACCAAACATTCCTGGCGTTGTATATTTAACTTTTTTACTTTTTAAAATGTTTACTACTATCGGAGAAGCAACAGCAAAATTAACATTCTCAGGTATATATCTAGCTTCTTTTGCCATTAATAATTTATTTAAGCCTGCTGAAGCGATACCAACTAATTCACCATTTTCATTAAGTACTGGACCACCACTATTACCTGGCTGGAGTGCTGCATCAATTTGTATTTGACCAATGTTATTGTCTAATCCACTTAAAGAACTTACTATTCCTCTAGTAATCTTAACACTATCACTTAAACGTCCAGCAAGAGGATATCCTACTGCTATAACGTTTTCCCCTAACTTGGCTCCATCTTCATTAATTTTTATAAAATTACGAGATTTATAATCTGTTTTTAATACTGCTACGTCATTAGTTTTATCTGTGGCTATTACTCTGAATAAAGTTTCCTTTCCGTCAATCACAGCAATTGATTGCTTGCAGATATCTATAACGTGATTGTTCGTCAGCGCAAATCCTTTATTGTTAATATAGAAACCACTACCGCTACCAATAGTAATCAAAGAGGGATTAATATCTTTTGATCTCGATACCTTAGAACTTGGTTTAGAGGCAACTCTTGTTTTATCTAAGTCAAATGATTTAATTGAGTTAATTATTGTGTTTTTTTCCAATGAAAAAAATACTGACACTTGTTCACCATTTCTATTAAAGCCTGATCCAAGACCTGGTAAATTTAATCTTTCTTGTTTCCAAGTACCTAAGATATTTTGACTTAAATTAAAAGGACATTCCATTTCAAATTTACCCTCAAAGGGAGCAGATGAATTTGTTTGTTTGGAAGATACATTACAAGTGTTGCCTTCTTTACCAGTTTTATAATTTATTGTGAGAGCAACTCCATGAAATTTTTCGATTTTACCATTACTCTTCACAATTGGTAGCATAAACCCATAGAATAAATTGTGATTAGATGTATAAGCATAGAAATAATAAATTAGTCTATTTTTATTATCAGGGTTTGGAGAATTGTTTATCTTAGTAATTATCTTTTTTTTAAACGAACTAATTTCAGGTTTCTTGGCTACTGTTTTTGGTTTTTTAATTTTTTTAACCTGATCTCTTATCTCTTCTTTATACTCAATAGCATGAGTATGATATTTTTTATAAGTTTCTCTATTTATTTGTTTGTCAATCGGATCTAATAAATGTCTAGAAACATGGTATAAGCTCCCATGCATATTACGCAAAATGAGACTATTGCCAGATACTCCATTAATTGTTTTGCTCCATTTTATATTTTCAAAATTTGAATTTATTACTTTCACATAATATTTTTTTACTTCTTTATGTTTTTTCTTTAGTAATTTCTTTTGAAATTTATTTTTATTATTTAAATTTGGTTTTTCTAAATCTTGTTGCAAAAGGGAAATATATTTACTTTTTAGATCTTTAATATTATCAGCACATATAAATCGTACAAAGGCATTAGGAACACCTAAATCAGAGACTTTGTACCAATCACCTATAACATGATAAGTTTTTTTATTTCTAGTATCACAATGACTTTTAGCATCAATTGGATTAGACATTATATCTTTATCGTTGGGAGGCGGGTTTGTATAAGGACCATGATATGCATAGCCAGAAATTGCTTCAATTATATTTTTATTTTGCGACCATTTTAGCCAAACAACATTTTCCGATCGGTCAAATAATTCATAATTTTTCGCTTGTACAATTGTCGTAAAAGAAATTATAAAAAGAATTATTGATAAAAATCTATTCATTAATTTATTCTACTAATACTTATCCTAAGACTCAAGACGGACACAGTGCGGACACAGTACTGTTTACTTTGTTTATTTATTTAATGTAAAATTAGATACGTTTGGTGAGGAAAATTGTAGTTGGTTGTGTTTTTTTGGCGGTCCCAAGGGGAATCGAACCCCTCTTTGTTGGATGAAAACCAACTGTCCTAACCGATAGACGATGGGACCGTATTTTTGAAAGTCTTATTAACAGAAATATCATCGATAATAAACTCTACATTTGATTGCCCTTTCCACTCATTTAGGGATAATTTTCCCGCAATATTAAATGATTTATTATTCTTTTTTAAAAGATAATCACCCAAGTCATTTTCTGTCGCATTAAAAGCTATGGATTTAATAGCAGAGCCGTCTGCTCCAATAAGAACAGATTTTATATGCTTTTCTCCAACAATTTTTCCATTAATTGTTTTTAAATCTTCAATTATAAACTTTGGTTCTGGATTACCCGAACCAAATGGAGATAATAATGCAATTTTATTGTAAAATTCTAAATTGACTGCCGAGGGCGCAATAACACTATCTAATAATAACGGTTTTTCACTTTTTAGATCTTCGTTTATGCCTTTGAGTCTTTTAAAAACGAAATCTTTTAATAATTTAATGTTCTTTGCTTGAATTGAAAATCCTCCTGCCATTTTATGCCCACCACCTTTTATTAAAATTTTTTCTTGTGCGGCAGCAATTATTACTGAACCAATGTCAAATCCAACAACAGATCTTGCTGAAGCTTTTCCAATATTACCATCTAAAGAAATTAAAATTACTGGTTTGTTAAATTTATCTTTTAACCGAGCTGCTACTATACCAATAACACCTTCATGCCAGTTTTTTCCACTTAAAATTAGAACAGGTTCATCAGATTTATCTTTAGTTTCATTTAAGATTTTTATTAAAAGATCTTTTTCGAGTAATTGTCTTTCTCTATTAAAATGATCTAATTCTGAGGCTAATTTAAAAGAATACTTAGGATCTTTATTTAATAATAAGTTGGCTCCATGAGAACATTTGCCGACCCTTCCTCCAGCGTTAATTCTTGGTCCGATTAGGTACCCAAGATGATAAGTTGATGGATTAGTGTTAATTTTACAAACGTCTAATAAAGTTTTTAAACCTAAATTTTTTTTAAGTTTTAAAATTTTTAGCCCTTGTTTTACAATTGCTCTATTTAATCCAATTAATGGTACAACATCACATACTGTTCCTAATGAAACTAAATCAAGACAATCTATTAAATTAGGTTCTTTAATATCATTTTTACTAAACCAATTAGTATTTCTTAATTCTCTATTTAATGAAATTAAAAACATAAAGGCGACGCCTGCTGCACATAAATACTGTAAGTTAGATTTATCATCTAAACGATTTGGATTAACTATTGAGAACGCATTTGGTAATTTAACCTCAGACTGGTGATGGTCTAAAACAATCACGTCTACTTTATTATCATTTGCATAATTAATTGCTTCATAAGAAAGGGTTCCACAATCTACTGTATAAATTACCTTAACTTTTTTTTCTATTAATTCTTTAAAACTTTTTATAGTTGGACCATAACCTTCTTTTTTACGATCAGGAATGTAAGTTTCATACTCTAAGTTTAATTCTGAAAAATAATTTCCCAGTAGCGCGGTAGAGGCAGCACCATCAACATCATAATCACCAAAAATTCCTAATTTTTCTCTTTGATTGATGGCTTTAGCAGTTCTTAACGTAGATTTTTCCATATCACTCATATTATATGGATTAGGCAAAAAACTCTTAATTGATGGATTTAAAAAAGAATTAATTTCCTCTCTCTTAATTTTTCTAATCGATAGTAATTTTGAAGTTATTTCATCTAATGAAAAATTATCTTTCAAGAAATTTAAATTTTCTTCACTGTATTTTCTTAATATCCAATTTTTACCACTTACTGAAAGTGAATTCATTTATTATATATATTGGTAACTAATTTTATCACATTTTGACTTTTATGAAGGGCAAAAGTATTAACCTCATATTTATTTCCTAAATCTCTTACACCTTTTGCTAAATCTCCATTAGTAACACCTGTCGCGCAGAAAATTACATCGCCTTTCACCATATCATCTATATTATATTTTTTATCAAAATCAATTATGCCTAGTTTTTTTGCTCTAATTTTTTCTTCTTTATCTAAAACTAAGCGCCCCTGTATTTGACCTCCGTAGCAAGAAAGAGCTGCTGCTGTAACCACGCCTTCAGGTGCCCCTCCTGTACTGTAATAAATATCATTTGTTGGATTTTTTCCTACAACACTAAGTGCTCCAGCTATGTCGCCATCAGTTATATAATTAATTTTGACATTCATCTTTGTTAATTCTTTAACTATCCCATCGTGTCTTGGTCTTTTTAGCACACAAACTTTTAATTCTGATATTCTTTTATTTTTAACTTCAGCTAAAATTTTAATATTTTTTTCCACCCCATTATCAATATCCATTAAATTTTTAGGTAAGTTTGATCCAACAACAATTTTTTCCATATAACTATCAGGAGCTGAAAGTAAACCTCCTTTCTCAGAAATTGTTAAAACTGAAAAAGCATTCGGCTCTCCATTTGCAGTAAACTTAGTTCCTTCTAAAGGATCTACTGCAATATCAAATTTTGGCCCGTTAAGTGTCCCAAGTTTTTCACCTATATACAACATAGGAGCCTCATCCATTTCACCTTCTCCGATAACTACTTTTCCCTCCATGTTAATCTTATTTAGTTCATTCCTCATAGGATCAACAGCTCCTTTATCAGCAGCAATTTTATCTTTTTTGCCAATAAATTTAGATGCACCTATAGCTGCTTTTTCAGTAACCTTAATGAATAAATCTAAAAATTTTTTATCAATTGACATTAATTAGTTATCATCAATTCTTATTAATTTAGGCTTCAATCTAATAAAATTTTTCCTTGAAACCTCTTTTAGTATTTTATTTAAGGCAATGTCTTTTGCATCATGAGTGATTATTATAATCGAGGATGATTTTCTTAATTTATCTGGATTCTGAATCAATCTTTTGATTGAAACTTTATTTTTTGAAAAAATATTTGTTATTTTAGAAAGAACACCAGGTTTATCTACAACTTCAAAGCGTAAATATGCTGAAAAAAATCGATTATCAATATTTTGAAATTTAAGTTTTTTTCTCTTTTTAGAGGATAATGAAAAAGGGAATTTAATGTTTCCTCTTAAAATAGAGGAGATATCAGATACTAATGCTGAAGTAGTGGCTGCTGGACCCGCCCCTTCTCCTTGTATTATACTTTGACCTAGTGGTTGGCCATCAATTATTACAGCATTTAATACACCATCAATACTTGCAACGTAAGAGTCTTTTTTAATTAAAGTTGGATGTACTCTTTGGTAGATTTCTTTATTTATTAGTTCAGCAAAAGCAAGAAGCTTGATTTTATATCCAAGTTGATTTGCATTATCGATATCAGTTTTATCAATGTTTTTAATGCCTTCTACATATATCTTATTGTTTAAAAAAGAATTAAAACATAGTGAAGATAAAATCTTTAATTTTGAGGACACGTCATCTCCATTTAAATCAGCTGATGGATTGGACTCAGCATAACCTAATCTTTTTGCATCAGATAATACATCATTAAAGTTCTTATTTTTTTTATCCATTGTTGATAAAATATAATTAGATGTACCATTAAAAATTCCGTATATTTTAAAGATCTTATTTGCAATTAATCCTTCTTTTAGAGATCTAATTATTGGCACACCTCCACAAACAGATGCTTCAAATTCTAAATTTACTTTATTTTTTTCTGCAATCCTGGATAATTGATCACCGTATTTAGCAATTAGTGCTTTATTAGCAGTAACAACGTGTTTTCCATTTTTTAGTGCGTTAAAAACTAATTTTTTTGCAGGTCCTTCTGCGCCACCTATTAATTCAATTATTAAATCTACATCATCAAGTTTTGTAGAATCTAAATAATTTTTAAGCCATTGTTTTTTTTTAATTTTTATGTGTCGTTTTCGTTTTTTATTTTTTGCTGATACATATTTAATGACAGGCAAACAATTGTTTTTTTCAGTCAATATTTTTTTATTATCATTAAGATATTTAAAGAGGTAACTGCCAATATTACCAAGACCAATTATTGCAATATTTAACTTTCTCATATTTAATCTATCTTCTTGAAGTTATATCTGGAAAACTTTTCTTTTTTCCTTGTTTTATTAAATATTTAGATATCTCATCAATACTACATTTTTCCAATTTTGTACAAATATCAACAACATTGTTATTATTTTTATTCACACTTTTTTTAATTTTTAAATCTTTGATATCTTTATTCTGTTTTTTACGCGTTATTTTTTTTGAAACTTTATTAACTTTTTTCTTTTTTTTTATTTCACTTTTAATCTTATTAATTTCTTTATTAGATAAAATTTTTACTTTTGTATCTTTTTTTTCTTTTTGGAAAATATTTACTTCCCTTTGTCCACCACTTTTTTGTTTAAGGTTAAGTTCAATAAGGTCTTGCTCTTCATCTGTTTTTTTATTTAAAATCTTTACTTGCAAAGATAAATTTTCTTCAAAATATTTCTCAGCTTCTGCATTATTCACACATACATGATCACCACATATCATTACAGTCTTATGTTTTGCACAATTTGAAAGCATTATTATAAATAAAAAAATTAATATAAATCTCATTTCAAGCCTAAATTCTCAGAAAATTTAAACATTAGATTCATATTTTGTACTGCTTGTCCTGCC
Organism: uncultured Pelagibacteraceae bacterium; assembly: GCA_902630925.1. Taxonomy (GTDB): domain Bacteria; phylum Pseudomonadota; class Alphaproteobacteria; order Pelagibacterales; family Pelagibacteraceae; genus Pelagilacustribacter. The sequence continues at coordinate 83,677 of CACOWO010000003.1, forward strand.
GCTCCTTTGACTAAATTGTCTAACGCTGAAAATATTACAACTTTATTATCACTTCTTGTTTCACATATTGAGATTTCACAATTATTTGTATTTAGGATATTTCCTGAACCTAAATGAGAATTAAGTTTTAAAATTTTAATAAATTTTGAATTTTTATAAAACTTAATTAAATTATTTCTTAACGATTTAGCAGAAACACCTTTTTTTGTATTTATATAAATAGTAGTTAAAATACCTCTAAAAGTCGGAAGTAAATAAGGGTTAAAAGTAAAATCTATTTTTTTTCTAGTTAATTTTAATAATTGTTGATCAATCTCACAAACATGCCTATGATTTTTTATGCCGTATGCAAATACTGATCTATATAGATTTTTATGAGTAAATTTTTTCTCTAAATTCTTACCTGCACCTGAATATCCTGATTTAGAGTCTATACTTATATTATCAATTTTGATTAAATTTTTTTTAATTAAAGGCACCAAAGGTATTTGAATAGATGTTGGATAACATCCTGGATTTGAGATAATTCTTTTATTTTTAAATTCTCTTTTGTTTAATTCAGGAATTGAGTATAGCGAATATTTAATAAGTTCCTTTGCTTTATGACTTATCTTATAGTTTTGCTGATATACCTTAGAGTTAGTTATTCTGAAATCAGCAGATAAATCAATAAATTTAATGTTTTTATTTTTAAAAAATTTTTTTCTTATAATCTTTTGAGCTTCTCCATTGGGTAATGATAAAAAGATTAAATCAATATTATCCCACTGAATGCTTGAAACTGGTGTGATATTTGGTAATCTTTTTTTAATTCTCTTATCAAAAAAACTAATTTTTTTTCCTATATTTTTTGTTGCGCACAAAAACTTAATTTTTACTCTAGGATGTTTCGATAAAATCAAAACAAGATCAAGCCCTGTATATCCTGTTGCTCCAATTACTGCTACGTTTATTTTGTTATATATAGACATATTGTCTTATACCATCGTCCTTTATAATAGTTAAATTTAAATGATTATCTTTTAGAAAATTGAAAGCTTCTTCTAGCTTTTCTATGACCGTATTTTTTACGCTCTACAACTCTCGAGTCTCTTGTGGTGAGTTTATCTTTTTTTAAGTTTTTCTTTAAATTTTCATCATGAGCAATTAATGCTTTAGAAATTCCCAAAATAATCGCCCCTGCTTGACCAGACAATCCACCACCTTTCACCGAACACTTTACGTCATAATTTGAAGCAACTTCAGATATTTCTAGAGGTCTAGTCACTATTATTTGATGCACAGGTCTTTTAAAATACTCATTCATTTTTAATCCGTTCACATGAATATTACCCGATCCTTTCTTAACCCATACTTTCGCGATCGACCTTTTTCTTCTACCTGTGGCGTACTTACTATCTTTAAAATCTAGTTTAATTTTTTTCGGTTTATCTGTTTTAAGGTTTGTTTGTTCCATTATCTTACAATATTTTTTTTATTAAGTTTTTCAAATTCAATTAACTTTGGCTTTTGAATCTCATGAGGATGTTTATCTCCATTATAAATTTTTAATTTAGTCAGCTGTTTTTTAGCTAAAGGGCCACCTGGTAGCATTCTTTTTACTGCTAATTTTAAAATTTGCTCAGTTTTATTTTTCTCTTTAAGTGAAGATGGGGT
>CACOWO010000004.1 GCA_902630925.1 uncultured Pelagibacteraceae bacterium
CATCAGCAGGATTTAAAAAAACAAATTGATCTTCTGATAGTTCAATAATTTTATTCATGCCACGAGAGAATCCAAGATTTTGATCTGGTAAAAAAACTCTAACATGGTTCTTATATTTAAGTTCAAGATTTTTTTTTAACTCTTTGTCTAAAGAATTTTCAATAATTATAATTTTTACATCAAAATTATAATTTATAATATTTTCCACTAATTTAGTTATTAAATGTTTACTATGATGTGAAAGAAATCCAAGTGTGAGCATGCCTACCTTTTAACTAATTTATCTACCAGGTATAAATAAATTTTATATGGAAGGATTCTTAAAAATTTTAAAGTGAAAGTTAGTTGTTTTGGGAAATCTATTTCAAAAGTATTTGAATTTATTAGGCCATTATATATTTTTTCTGCCGCAAACTCTGGAGATCTCAAAAAAGGCATAGGAAATTCATTTTTGTCTGTTAAAGGTGTTTTTATAAAGCCTGGTGAAATTACTGAAACTTTTACATTATGTTTTTTAAAATCAAAATAAATACTTTCAGCAAAATTTGTTAGAGCAGCTTTTGAAGGTCCATAACCGCTTGAATTCGGCAAACCCCTGTAACCTGCAATTGAAGAAACAATAGAAATATGTCCTTTGCTCTCTTTTTTAAAATATTCTTCAATTGTTTTTACACAATTTAACGTTCCAAAATAATTTACATTCATTACAAACTTATTTTGTTCAATATTAATTTCTTTCTCTTTATTTGGGTCATATGTTCCGCTACATAAGAAGCAAATATCAATATTTTCAAATTGTTTTAATATTTTATCAAAAGTATTTTTACAATCATCAATGTTTGTAACATCTAATGGAAATGAAAAAATATTATCGTTTTTTGACATCTCATTTAATATTTCTTCTCTTCTAGCGGATACTGCAACTTTCCAACCTTCTTTTGCAAACTTTTCTGCAACTGCTCTACCAATGCCACTACTTCCTCCAGTAATCCAAATTTTTTTCTGATTTTCAGACATAAATTAGTTATATCTTATATATTTATGAAAAATAAATACTTATCTTTGCTTATTATTCTCTTAATAACATTTTTAGCACCGATGATTGGCGGTTATGTTACATCTACTTTTAAAGAACCCTGGTATTCACAAATCATTTTACCAAGTTTTAATGCGCCAAGCTGGATTTTTGCTCCTGTGTGGTCGACATTGTATTTTTTAATGTCACTTGCAATTTGGAAAGTATGGATTAAATCTTTTGATACTAAGCTAATAAAAATTTATTTTATTCATTTGTTTTTTAACAGCACATGGAGCATTATATTTTTCGGATTTCATTTAATTGGATTAGCTCTTTTAAATTTAATAATTATTTTAACATTCATTATAATTTTAATGAAAGAGTATTATACAAAAGATAAAGTAAGCTTTTATTTAATGACCCCTTATTTGCTTTGGTCAAGCTATGCATTTATTCTCAATAGTTCAATTGTTATATTAAACTAAAACCATTTGATTGGATAATTTCTTTTTAAAAGATATCGATTAATAATCACAGATAAAATAATGATAGTTATTGAGCCAACTATTACAGGAAAAAATATATAATTAAGTGACACATCAGCAAATAATGCAATTAAAGGATTAGCAGCTGCCGGTGGATGGATAATTTTAAAATACATCATTAGTGTCACGGTAGTCCCCACAGATAACCCCAGTGTTAGAAAAGAAATTTGAAAAAATTCATTAAAAAGTATTCCTATGATTATTGCTAATAAATGACCAAAAAAAATATTCGCTGGCTGGGCAAATTCACTATCGTAAAATACCAATACAATTAAAGATGATGATCCAAAAGAAAACATTAACCAAAAACCTGTGGATGTTTCGAAGCTAAGGAAAGAGAGAATTCCAATAATGATTGATGCAAATAGTCCCGCTAGTATAGGTTCAAATTTTTTAGATATTTTCATATATATTTTTTTTTTAATTAAGTTATATACACATAATGAATTATAAAAAATCATTCAACTTTTTAAAAAGTTTACCACCAAAATTAAACGCGTTTTATAAAAGAAAATCAAGTTCAGGTATAAGAGTGAATAACAAATCTAAATCTAAAAAAGATTTTGATCCAGTAACTAATTTAGATAAATCGATCGAAAAATATATTAGATCGCTTATAAATAAAAAATTTCCTAAAGACTCAATTATTGGAGAGGAGTTTAAAGATAAACTTTTATCAAATAATTTAAAATGGTCGATTGATCCTATAGATGGAACTCGGGCATTTGTTATAGGAGCACCAACGTGGTCGAATTTGATTAGTTTGTCTTATTTAGAAAAATCTATTTTAGGATTAGCTAATTTTCCGGAGTTAAATAAGTATTACCTTAATGATAAAAAAAGATCCTATGTTTTCAGAAATGGTAAAAGATTTACTTTAAGGTCTTCAAATAACAACAATTTAAAGACTATAAAAATTATTGGAAATTTTCATGGCACTTTAAGTTATGAAAGACAACGAAAAGTTATAAAAAAATTTGGATGGTCCTTTAGATTAGCTGGTTTCGATGCACTAAATTATTGTTTACTAGCCGAAGGTAATGTTGATGCAGTAATCGAGGCAAATTTAAAACCTTATGATATACTTCCCTTGATACCAATTATGAAAAATTCTGGAGCAATTGTTACAAATTGGAAAAATGAACCAGCAGAAAATGGAGGGAATATATTAGCAACATCCAATAAAATTTTACATAATAAAATTCTAAAACTATTGAAACCATTTGCAAAAAAATGATTAATTTATTTTTAAATAGGGTGTTCAGAGCAATAAAAATTGATATAGAATTGTTCGAAGAAGTTGAGAAAGATAAAAAAGCAACCTTTCAAGCGGGTATTGTAGTTGTGCTGTCTAGTTTAGCAGCTGGTGTTGGGTCTTTACATTTAGGTGCATCTAATTTTTTAGTCGCTCCTGCATTATCATTACTTAGCTGGTATGTTTGGGCTTATGTTATCTATTTTGTAGGTGTCAAACTTTTTGGTGGAGTCAAAACGAAAAGTAATCATGGAGAACTTTTAAGAACTATAGGTTTTTCAAGCGCACCAGGTTTAATAAGAGTTTTTGGGATTACCCCAGAACTTATGACGGTTACATTCATTGGTTCAGCTTTTTGGATGCTTGCTTGTATGGTAGTAGCTGTCAAAGCTGCTTTAGATTATGACAGTTTATGGAAGGCGTTTGGAGTAGTTATTGTTTCTTGGTTATTTCAAGCCTTTTTCCTATTTTTGGTGATAATTTTATTTAAAGGAGTTTAAATTGGAAATATTGTTTTAGCTAAATTACAACTTTTACAAATTTTATAACCATGCATAATTAAATTTTGCCTAACACTTTCATCTTCTTTTTTACACTCTTCACAAAAATTGTTAGTTTTTTCCAAATTTTTATCTAAGACAATTTGATCATCGTATTCCATAGTATTTAAGATAACATATTTATATGAAAAAAGTTTTAATAATTTTAATATTTTTATTTCATAGTAACTTAAATGCAGATGAAAATAAAAAAGCTTATTTCGCTGGAGGTTGTTTCTGGTGCATGGAAGAGTCCTTTGATCAAGTAGAGGGAGTAATTTCAACTATTTCAGGTTATTCAGGAGGTCATTTAAAAAATCCTACTTACCAAGATGTCATTTACAAAGATACTGGTCACGTAGAGGCCATTAAAGTTGTTTATGATCCGAAGATAGTAAACTATGAAAAACTATTAAATATTTATTGGAAAAATATTGATCCTTTTGACTCCGCAGGGCAGTTTTGCGACAAAGGAAAAAGCTATAGATCTGTAATATTTTTTCAAACACAACCAGAAAAAGAATTTATAGAAAAATCTTTCAAAAAATTGGAGAATACGTTCAATAAAAAAATAGTTACTCTAGTTTGGAAATTTGAAAAATTTTACCCTGCGGAAGATTATCACCAAAATTATTACGAAAAAAACTTTATTCGATACCTTCTGTACAAAAAGGGGTGTAAAAGAGAAGAAACCTTAAAAAAAATATGGAATTAAAAAAATTACTGATAACATTTTTTTTTGTTAGTTTCGTGAGCTCTGCTAAAGCTGAGATGATCAAACCAGCAGAAAACTTATCTGCATATGATGTGATTAAGATCCAGTTAGACGCTCTTAAAAATAATGATGATAATGATGCAGGAATAAAGCAAACATGGTTGTTTGCTCATCCAGACAACAAAAAGATGACAGGACCTTACCCGCGTTTTAGAACAATGTTGTACGATGTACATTATAGAATTCTGTTAAACCATGTTTCGCACAAAATAGATTTAATTATGAATACTGATAAAAAACATGTTTATGGAGTAAAAGTTTTAAGTGAAGAAAAAAAACAATTTTATTATTTATGGCATGTTGAAAAAGGTAACGATAAGGATTGCAATAACTGTTGGTTTACATCAGGAGTTTCAATGCCCACAGATCAAGGTAATTCAATTTGAAAAAACCCCCTTTTGTAGTTAGGTATTTTATAATAGGAGCTATATTAGTTTTGCCACCAATTCTTAGCACACACTATGGAACAATTTTTTTAGGAAAAGATAATGGCGTTCTTCTAGGGTTTAGCGTAGGAATAGTTTGTGTTTCATTCGCTTGTTGGAAACTATTCATTGATGGTTGGAGGGATGACGAGGACTAATGAAATTCGAAATCTCAAGAGAAGGAGCCTTAAAACAGCTTGATGCTTTTATAAACAGTGAATTAGCAAATTATAGTTTCAAAAGAAATTTTGATTTCGGGCCCAAAGACAAATCAAATGTATCTTGTTTATCACCTTACATATCTCACAGATTAATAACTGAATATGAAGTTGCGAAGTCAGTTTTAGCAAAGTTTCCATATCAAAAAGTTGAAAAATATATACAAGAAATATTTTGGAGAGTTTATTGGAAAGGTTGGTTGGAACTAAGACCTCAAGTTTGGACTGACTTTATAGAAGATTTGAAAGGATTAAAGGAAGATGAAAGTTATAAAAAGGCAATTAATGGTGAAACTCAAATTGAATGTTTTAATGATTGGGTAAAAGAGCTTAAAGAAAATAATTATTTACATAACCATACTAGAATGTGGTTTGCCAGCATTTGGATATTTACTCTAAATTTACCCTGGCAGAAAGGCGCAGAGTTTTTTATGAAACATTTATATGATGGTGACGCCGCCTCTAATACTTTAAGTTGGAGATGGGTTGCTGGACTTCAAACTAAAGGAAAGCACTACATTGCTCAATCATGGAACATAAGCAAATTTACTAATAATAAATATAAGAATGTTAAATTAAATGAGAACGCTTTACCTTTAACAGACAAAAGAGAATACAAATTAAATCCACTTAATTTTATTACAGAAGATAATTCAAATGAAAATTTATTACTTTTTGAGAACGAATTAAATTTAGAAAATAAAGATTTAAAAAAATATAAAAATATTTACTTAGTTTTACTAAGTAATAATATTCGAAAGTTAAAGCTCGGACAAAAGGTACTAGACTATAAGTCAGAAATAATTAACGATCAAAAAAAAAGATTTGAAGATTTACAGATCATAGATGAGGTAAGATTTCAAACTCTTGCAGATAAAATTAACTCTTTTGATATAGTTCACCCATGCATTGGAGAGAATTTTTCTTTTTTAAATAATATTAGAAAAAAGCGAAATTTAGAATTAAATTTCGTTTTGAGTGAGGAAGATAAATTTTCTTGGCAATTTTCTAATAAAGGATTTTTTAATTTTAAAAATAACATTCCTAGAATTCTGACTAGTTTTAATTTACAATAATCTATTTAGAAGAACACTTTTTCGAACAATATTTTACTTTATCCCAATTAAGTCTCCATTTTTTTCTCCAAGTAAAAGGTTTATTACAATTTGGACACGTTTTTTTGGGTAAATTAGCTTTTTTCATTTTTCAGAAGGTGTTTATTTTTTATAAATAGAAAATAAGCTGCAATTTCATAGAAAATATTTAATATGAAAAATAGTGGTTTATTTTTGAATATTTTATATAAAAAATTATATTTAGGAACATTTTTCCAAATTATTAAAAAAGACTCTGCTCCATCAATTACTCTACCATCTTGTATAACATGCATTCTTCTTAAAAGTTCTTTATATGATTTTGAGGTAACTTTCTGAGCTTCATCATTATTAGTTACATCTATCCATTCTACATTTTTATCACTATGTTTTTTGTAATGATTGATTTCAGCTCTACAAATATTACAAGAATTATTAAAAAAAACTTTAACCATTAGTATTTTCTTTAATAAAATTGTTTGCAGCTTTAAAAATTCTTATTTTTCTCTCTTTATTCATTTTTTCAGAAACTCTAACCATCATTGCAAGACGAGGATTTTTTAAAAAGAATTTTTTATGTCTGTCTATAAATTTCCAATATAATCCGTCCATTACATCACACCAAGGACCTTTTTTAAAATGCATCATTTTTAGAAAATAACTAGACCCACAAATGTAAGGCTTAGTTGCAAATATACCGCCATCACTAAATAATCCCATTCCATAAACATTTGGTGCCATTACCCAGTCTGATGAATCTACAAACATTTCCATAAACCATTTGTAAACTTGTTTAGGATTTATTTCACAAAGGTTCATAATGTTAGCTAATATCATCAGTCTCTCTATATGATGCGACCAGCCAAAGGTTTTAGCATTATTGATTGCATGGTCTAATGGATCCAAACCAGTATTTCCATCATACCAAGATTTTTTCATTTTTCTTTTATGATTAAAAAAATTAGTGTTATTTAATCGTTGATCATAGTTTTGATAAATTCCTCTCATAAACTCTCTCCAACCTATAATCTGTCTGATATAGCCTTCTAAGGAATTCATAGGCACTTTATTTTCGATCTTCCTTAACTTCTCTATTATCTCCCAGGGAGTTATTAAACCTAAGTTAATAAGTGGACTTAGTGCACTATGAAAAACAGTATTAGATTTGTCCGTTACAGCATCCTCGTAATCTCCAAAAAGTTTTATTCTTTCTTTTAAAAACTCATCCAACCATTTATTTGCGTCTTTTCTTGTTGTCGGAAACCAAAACTTATCAGTATTTCCAGGATGGTCTTTAAAATTTTCATTAATAAATTTTTTAATAGTAACGGTTTCATTTGTCTCTTTTGCTTTAGAAATTACAGGAACTTTAATATTATTCGGAAGCTTTTTTCTATTATCTTCATCAAAACTCCATTTATTTCCTTTTGGAGTTCCATTTTTATTCATTAATAAATTCATTTTTGTTCGTACAATTTTATAAAAATTTGCCATAAAAGGTCGTTTATTTTTAGAAAGGTAATCTTTAAATTCCTGTCTTTCCATTAAGAACATTGGGGACTTAATTTGATTAATTTTAAGCGAATTTTTTTTTCCTAAATTAAATATTGTTTTTTCAAAAAATTTATCCTCAATTTCGAAAAAAGTAATTTCTTTTATCTTTTTCTCTTTAATAATCTTTTCTAATTTTTTTTCGTAGGATAATTTGAAATCTTTATTTATATCTTTATATATTAAATTAAAATTTTTTGATTTAAGCTCATTCTTAAATGATCTCATCGAAGACAAAAATAATAGTATTTTTAATTTATGATGTTTTTCAAAAGTACATAATCCATAGTCCTCTGCCATAAAAAAAGTATGGTCTTTATACTCTGAGAGATATTTTGGGTTAAAAAGATGATTTCCTAAAATTATAAAAAGCTTCATAAGTAATAAAATACATATTTTATTTAGATATTACACGCGTCATTATTTGCATGTAAATAACCTTTAATAATGTTATTTTTAATTATGAAAAAAGTAATATTAGGTGCAACTGGATCAATTGGATCTTCGCTAGCAAGAAAACTTGTGGAGTCAGGAGAGCAAGTACATTTGGCAGGAAGAGATGAAGTTAGTTTGTCAACTTTAGCAAATGAACTAAGTTCCACATTTACAACTTGCGATGTGTTAGAAGATAATTTTTCTGAAAAAATAGTGAATGATCTTAAAGATGAACAAGTTAACGGTTTAGCCTATTGTGTTGGATCAATAGATCTTAAACCTTTAAAGCTAACTAAAAAAAGCGATTTCATGCAGTCATTTAATTTAAATTTAGTTTCTGCAACAGAAATTATAAAATCTTTAGCTGATAATTTAAAAGCAAGCAAAGGCTCAGTTGTTTTGTTTTCAACAGTAGCTGTTAAACAAGGTTTTCCAAATCATGCCATAGTATCATCTGCAAAAGGTGCAGTTGAGGGTTTAACCCTAGCTCTTGCTGCTGAATATGCTCCGAACATAAGAGTAAATTGTATTGCTCCAAGTTTGACTAACTCAAAAATATCAAACTTTTTACTTAAAAATGAGAAAATGGCTGAGAGTATTGCCAAAATGCATCCGCTCAAAAGAATAGGAGAGGGAGGGGACTCAGCATCTTTTGCAAAATTTCTTCTCACAGATGAAAGTTCATGGATAACAGGACAAGTATTTGGTGTCGATGGAGGAAGATCATCTGTCGCATGACAATTATAATTAAAATACTTACATTACGATCATGAAAAAAATAGTAACAATATTATTTTCCATATTATTGAGCACCCACCTAATGGCTGCAGGAAGTGATAGTAGCGGTGGCGGCAGCTCTGGAGGCGAGTCTATAAAAACCTCATTATATGATGATGCTGTTAAATTGGTTAAAAGAGCAGGTAAATTAGAAAAAAAGGAAAAGTTAGACAAAGCTAAAAAGCTATACGCCCAAGCTTTTAAAAAACTTGAGAAAGCTTATAAATCAGATAAAAAAAATCCAGATATTTTAAATTATATGGGATTCACAACTAGGAAAGTTGGAAACTTTCAAAAAGCTGAGAAATTTTATTTAGAGGGTTTAAAAATTAAACCGAACCACAATGGAATAAATGAATATTTAGGAGAACTTTACGTCCAAACAAATCAAATTGATAAAGCTAACGAAAGATTAGCAGTTCTAAAAAATTGCAATTGTGATGAGTATAAAGAGCTTGAGTTAATTATTAAAAATAAAGGCGTTAAAATTTATTAAGATAAGTCTAAAGCAAATTTCTTCAACTTTTCAATAGAGATAAGTTCTAATGTTTTTTTATTAGTTTTTTTTAAGTAAACCTGACAAGCAGCTCCTTCCTCAATTGCTCTTGCGTACCAGGTAGCACATACGCACCAAGAATCTCCATCTTTTAAACCAGGAAATCCGAATTCGGGATGAGGTGTTATTAAATCATTACCAACTTTTTTAGACCATTGTAAAAATTCATCACTTACTTTTGCACACACTGTGTGAACTCCTCTATCATTTTTATCTGTATTGCAACATCCGTCTCTAAACCATCCAGTTAAAGGATCTTTAGAACATGGTTCAAGAGGTTCTCCAAAAACATTTTTTTGAATTTCTTTACTCATTTGCTAAATACATTTGCTATTTTTTTATCAATTTCCAAATTAAAAGAAAAAGATCTTCTTTCACCTCTACTTTTAAATGGATACGCTGTATGCATTAAATAATGAGGAAACAATATCATATCGCCTACTTTTGGTTGATGATTAAAAATACATTCACTCAGGAGCATTCTACTTCCATTTATAAAGTCAATTGATCCATCAGTTTTAATATGCTTTTTATTTTTAGAAATAAATTTAGGTATTTTTAAATAACCCACCCCGGAGACATGCCCATCATGAAAATGAATAGGATTATATTCATCATTAAATTGGCGAACTACCCAAAAATTTTTAATTTTGATTTTTGAAATTTTTTTTCCTAAACTTTTAGATATATAGTCTTTCACCGCTTTAAATAAAATTTTTTCTAAGTTTGTTTTTATAAATTTTTTTGGTAGTTGAAATTCTTGTTTGACTTGCCCTACTAATTTATCTGAATAATCTAATTTCTCAAGTAAGTTTTTTTTTAAAATAATTTTATCGACTTCAAAGTTTATTTTTTTTGTAACATTTTTTGATAGTTTAAGACTTGCAATTTTAGGACCAAATGGACTTAGAACTCTCATACTTATAATTTAGTAGGATTGGGTTGACCTTTATAAACTTCTTCAGGATCAAATTTTTTTCTCTTTTCTTTAAAATCAAGCTCAATTTCTTCAGCATTTTTAAACGGCCCTAAAGGTATTGACCTATAAAAACAAGACTTATATCCAACATGGCAACTTGCACCATTACCTATATCAACTGACATCCATAAAGCATCCTGATCATCATCAATTCTTAAATCGATTACTTTCTGAACAAATCCACTCGTTTTACCTTTATGCCATAAAGCTTTTTTAGATCTGCTCCAGTAATGAGCCTCTTTTGTTTCAATAGTTTTTTTAAGAGCTTCTGCATTCATATATCCATGCATTAAAAGATCTCCAGAATTACTATCTGTAGTGGTCACAGGAATTAGACCATCGTCATCAAATTTTGGAGAGAGAAATTTTCCTTCCTCAACTTCAAATACATTTTCTCTTTTTTTAAACATGACAGTAAAATAGTGAAAAAAAGACAAAATAGCAATTTGCAATAATTAACCATGTCCTATAGAAACATCCTATAATGAAATTAGTTAAAGACATTAATAAAGAGACATCAAATAAACCTCAAGTCAGTGATAAAGAGGCTGAAGAGGCAATAAAAAAATTATTAGCTTGGATTGGTGAAGATCCAAGTAGAGAGGGACTTCAAGAGACCCCGAAAAGAGTTGTAAAAGCATTTAAAGAGTATTTTAAAGGATATCATCAAAACGCAGAGGAAGATTTATCAAAGACTTTCGGTGACGTTGAGGGTTACGATGATATGGTAATTGAAAAAAATATTACTTTAGAAAGTCATTGCGAGCACCATATGGCCCCAATAATAGGCGTTGCCCATGTTTCTTATATTCCAAATACAAAGGTTGTAGGTCTTAGCAAATTGGCCAGAACAGTTGAAATTTTTTCTAAACGACTGCAAACTCAAGAGAGATTGACAATGCAAATAGCAAAAACGCTTATGAGTGCCTTGGACGCAAAAGGTGTAGCGGTTACAATTGATGCAGCTCATCAGTGCATGACTATGCGAGGCATAAAAAAAGAGAAAGCAACAACTGTTACAAACTATTTTTTAGGCTCTTTTAAGGAAGATTTAAGTATTCAAAATAGATACCTAAAATATATTGGAAAATAGATGTCTGATAAATTCAAAGCTATTGTCATTGATAATCAAAACGAAAAGTTCTCAAGAGAAATTAAGGAAATAGATAAAAACCAATTAAAAGATGGAAATGTATTGGTCAAAGTTGACTATTCAAGTTTAAATTATAAAGACGCCCTAATTTTAAATGATGGTGGAAAGATCGTAAGAAAATTTCCTTTTGTTCCGGGAATAGATTTTTCAGGCACCGTTGTAGAAAGCGAAGACGGTAAATTTACCAAAGACGATAAAGTAATTCTTACAGGATTTAGAGTTGGAGAAGCATATTTTGGAGGATTTTCTCAATACGCAAAAGTTGACTCAAATTTTTTAATTAAGATACCAAAAGAATTAGATACACATAAAGCCATGATGTTGGGTACAGCAGGTTTCACTGCTTTACTTTGTTCATTTGCTGTAAAAGCGAAAGAAGAATTACTATTAGGTGAAAAAGTTAAAGATGTTTTGGTGACTGGTGCAACTGGTGGTGTTGGAAGTATTGCTGTAATGATTTTATCAAAAATGGGATACGATGTTCATGCTGTTACAGGTAAAAAAGATAAGAGCGATTATTTAAAAGATTTAGGTGCAAAAAATATTATCGACAGAAAAGAGTTTGAGGGAGAGAGTAAATTATTAGAAAAAGGTGTGTGGGATGGAGTAGTAGACACCGTTGGTGGAGCTGCCTTAACCAAAATATTTGCTCAAACAAAACCTGGTGGGATAGTAGCTGCTTGCGGAAATGCTGGTGGTATCAAAATTAATACAAATGTTATGCCATTTATTATAAGAGGAATTAAACTGTGGGGAGTTGATTCGTCAGGATCATCAATAAAAAGAAGAGAATTCGTTTGGGGTGAAGCAGCTAAATTAATAGATTTTTCTAAAGTAAAATCCTTCACTAAAGAGCTCTCATTTACTGAACTTTTAGAAACATATCCTAAACTTCTTAAAGGGGAGTTTTTTGGAAGAGCTATAGTAAATCCAAATAAATAACTTATAATTAACTTTATCTATGGATTGGGATAAATTAAAAATATTTCATACTGTTGCTGAGGCCTCTAGTTTTACCAAAGCCTCCACAATATTAAATCTAAGCCAATCAGCTATAAGCCGCCAAATTCAAGCATTAGAGAGCGATTTAAAAGTTCAACTTTTTGAAAGACACGCTAGAGGTTTAGTTTTGACTGAAAATGGTGATTATCTCTTTAAATCAGCACATGAGATAATTTCAAAATTAAAAGATGTTGAGTCTAATCTTAGTGGACACAAAGATAAACTAAATGGAAAACTCACAGTTACTACAGTAGTAAGTTTTGGCACTACTTGGCTTACACCAAGAATAAAAGAATTCATGGACTTACACCCGGATATTGAAATCGAATTAATATTTGACGATAGAGAACTGGATCTTAGTACTAGAGAAGCAGATGTGGCAATTAGAATGAGAAGACCTAAACAATTAAATTTGATTCAAAAAAAATTCGTTGATTTTAACTATCATATTTATGGTTCAAATGATTACCTGCAAAAAAATGGATATCCAAAAACTTTAAAAGATTTAGATAAACATAAGTTTATAACCTATGGAAAAGGAGCACCATCTCCAGTTTATAATCCTGACTGGGTTTTAAAACATGGTGTTAAAGACGGAAAAAAAAGAAAATCAATTATGAAAGTAAACAGTGTTTATGGATTGTTATTAGCAGTGCAAAGTGGAGTAGGTTTAGCTGCCTTACCAGATTACATTGCACATAACGTAAGCAACATAACTAAAGTTTTGCCTGAGGAAACAGGTAAACCTACAGAAACACATTTTGTTTATCCCGCATCTTTAAAGAATAATGCTAGATTAATGGCTTTTAGAAACTTTATATTTACAAAGGTTAACGAATGGAAATTTTAATATCTTTTATAATTCCATTTATAATTCTACTAACCATAGTTGTTTTTATCCATGAATATGGACACTATTATTTTGCAAAAAAATATGGTGTTGGTGTTACTGATTTTTCTATCGGTTTTGGTAAAGAAATATTTGGTTTTAACGATAAATCAGGCACAAGATGGAAATTTTGTGCAATTCCTTTAGGTGGATATGTTAAATTTTTTGGAGATAGAAATGTTTTTAGCCAGGCAGAGCAAGAAGAGCTTTTAAAAGAATATAATGAGGAAGATAGAAAAAAGCTTTTTGTTGTAAAACCTTTATACCAAAGGTCTTTAATTGTTGCGGCAGGACCATTTGCAAACTTCTTACTGGCTATAGTGATTTTTGCCTTTATTTATATGTTTGCTGGCAAAGATTTTACACCTGCGCAAATACAAGAAGTACAGCCTGAAAGTCCAGCTTATATTGCAGGAATTAAATCGGGAGATTTAATACAATCAATTAACAATAGAGAAGTAAAAAGTATCATGGAAGTTTCAACTTTTATAAACGCTTCATCCTCAGAAACTATTGACATAGAAGTCTTGAGAAATGGTAATGAACTTACTTTACAAGTAAAGCCAAAATTTATTGAAGGAAAAGACTCATTAGGAAATCAAATTAATAAGAAGATTATTGGAATTAAAGTTGCACCTTTAAATGAAGAGATAAATAGGCAACGATTAGGGCCTGCAACAGCATTATATTATGCTGTTAAAGAAACTTGGTTTGTCATTGAAGCTTCTTGGGACTTTGTGATTTCTATGTTTAAAGGGACAGGAGACACCTCTCAATTAGGAGGTCCTATTAAAATCGCTAAAATTACAGGGCAGGTTGCAAAGTTTGGAATTGTCGCCTTTCTTAGTATAATGGCTTATATTTCAATAAGCTTAGGGTTTATAAATCTTTTACCAATACCAATGCTAGACGGCGGACATTTAATGTTTTACGCTTTTGAGAAGATTTTAGGTCGTCCTTTAACTCAAAAAACACAGGAAGGTTTTTTCCGAATCGGGTTATTTTTGCTACTTTCTTTAATGTTTTTCACAACATTTAATGACCTTAAAGATTTAGGCTTGTTTTAAGCCACTTTTTTAAGTTAAAAAAGTCAATAAAATCAATACTTTTTGAGGCACAATATATTGTGTTAACATTTACGTGAAACACCAAAAAATCATTGATTTTATTAGGTTTTTCTGCAGATTAGAAATTAACCAATAAAGGGGCGTAAAATGAATAAAAAACAACTAGTAGCGAAAATATCGTCAACTTTGGGTCAGAGTAAAGCTGATGCTGAAAGAACTTTTGACTCAATAACGACAATAATTTTAGATGCTTTGAAAAATGACGATACTGTAAAGATAGCTGGTTTTGGTACTTATAAAGTAGCGAAAAGAAAAGCTAGAGTAGGGAGAAATCCTAGAACAGGTGAGTCAATTCAAATCGCTGCATCACAAAAAGTTAAGTTTTTACCTGCTAAAAGCTTAAAAGAAATGTTTAATCGATAAACGTTTATTTAGCCCTTATTTGATAATCTCAAATAAGGGCTAACTACTTGCAAAAACTGCATAGCTAAATCACCGTCTTATCGTTACTTCTATTAATAAATTCGAAGTAAAAGATCCTCAAAAATTAATTAATGGAGGTGAAATTATGAAAAAAATAACGTTAATTTTTTTAAGTTGTATTTTTGCTTTACTTGCAAGCTCTAACAGTTTTGCGGAAAGCACAATGTCTCAAGAGGGGCAATACATTTTTAATTCTTTAGGATTTTATATTGGAGGTGTTCTTGTAGCATTCATGGCAGCTGGATTTTGTATGCTTGAGAGTGGTTTGGTAACCACAAAGAGTGTATCGACAATTGGCGCGAAAAATATAGGTAAATTCGCTATTTGCTCAATAATATTCTTCTTATTCGGTTATAATATTGCTTATGGCATTCCCGAAGGAGGTTACATTGGATCATTTTCAATTTGGAGCGACGGATCAGAGGTAGGAACAGGTTATTCGGATAGTTCTGATTGGTTTTTTCAAACAATGTTTGTTTGTGCCACAGTTTCAATTGTTTCTGGTGCTGTAGCAGAGAGAATAAAGATCTGGCCTTTCTTTACTTTCGCGGTTGTTATGTCTGGATTAATTTATCCAATATCCATGGGGTGGCAATGGGGAGGCGGTTGGTTAAGTACCGCTGGCTTTTCAGATTTTGCTGGTTCAACAATCGTTCACGCATGCGGTGGAGCAGCTGCTTTAGCTGGAATAATAGTTTTAGGAGCTAGAGAAGGAAGGTTTACTTCAAGTGGCGGTAAAAGAGTAATGGTACCATTTGCAGCTTCAAGTATTCCACTAGTAACTTTAGGTACTTTTCTATTATGGTTTGGTTGGTTTGGTTTTAATGGATTTAGCCAATTAGCAATGGGAACTTTTGATGATGTTAATGCAATTTCAAAAATTGCAGTTAATACACATTTAGCAGGAGCTGCTGGAACAGTAACTGGAGCAGTAGTGACTAGATTGATTGGTGGAAAAACAGATATCATTATGATGTTAAACGGCGCACTCGCAGGTTTAGTAGCGATTACTGCCGAACCATTAGCACCAACGCCTGGTTTAGCAATTGTGATTGGTTCTATAGGTGCCTTAATAATGTACTTTGGAACAAAAATGTTAGAAAGTTTTGGTTTAGACGATGTGGTAGGAGCTATTCCTGTTCACATGTTTGCTGGAATTTTTGGAACATTAGTTGTGCCAGTAAGTAACTCAGACACATCTTTTGGAACACAATTAATTGGAACAATTTCAGTTTGTGGTTTTAGTTTTGTACTTTCATACGCTTTGTTCACGGCGTTGAAAACAACTGTTGGATTAAGAATAAGTAAGGCGGCAGAAAAACAAGGTACAGATAAAGCTGAAATAGGAGTTTCGGCTTACTCAATCAGAGACTAATTCTAACCCCCTCGTTAGAAAAAATAAAGGCCCGAGAAATCGGGCCTTTTTTATCTATTTTAAGTTTCGTTTTCATCCCACAATTTAACCCAATCTATATTTGGAGATAAACCGAACACTGAATTTATGTTAGTACAATGCATGGTTAACGATGGAATAGGTGAAATACAAACTTCTTTCTCATAAATGCTATGGAGAGGCGCCTCAAACGGAACATGTTCATTTTGACTCATTAAAACTAAGTCATCCCAATATTTGTCAATTAAAGATTTGCTTGTTAAAAAAGTTAAAAGAGACTCATTAACTGTTCTCCAATGATATTTATTTCCAATTAAAATTTGAGAATTATCTAATTTTTTATAAAGATAAGGGTAGTCCGAAGGACAAATAAATAACTCCTTACTCTGTTCGGATGAAATTTTTTCATAAGTACTTACCATCTCAAAAATACTCTCTTTTTTATGGATATAGTCATCTTCTACAAAGTAAACTAGATCACTAGACTTTCTTTTAGCCAAATCAAATGAAGCTCGAATACTTGCCATTGTAGATTTCATATTTTTTTCAATAGAAGGATTATCTTTATTTAAAATTTTTATTTCATTAAATTTTTCAAGGTCTAAATTTAAAATCTCAAATTCAATATTACTTCTTTTTAATTTATTCTCAATTTTTACTAAATCTTCTTTTTTTGAATTATGATCAATAATATAAATTTTAATTTTGATTTTTTTTAAATCATTCTCATTAAACTTTAGACTATTAATTATCGAGTTTATTGAGCGAAAAGTGTATTCAGCTTTATCTTTTTCAAATACTCTTTTTTTATTCTGTGTTACTAAATTTATTGATGTGCAAGTTTTAATAATAATATCCAAAGACTCTACCGCTCTAGTTATTTTTGACTCTCCCAATGGAATAGAAATGTTTTTTTCCCCTAATGAAGACAGATTATCATTTGCTTGTTTTCCCAGAGTTGGCAAATAAAGATTAGATTGATCAATAATTTCAAATCCAATAATTCGACATAATTTAACAAATAATTTTTTTAAAAAATTAGGCTTTTTTATATTTTCAATTTTTTTCATTGTATAAAATCATATATATTAGTTTATAGTGTACTTCTATGACCATTAAATCATCACAAACTTTAGTTGAAGAGGCTCAAAAAAACATTGAAACTTTGAGCTCAACTGAAGTCAAAACACTTTATGACAATAAAGAAATTACTCTAATAGATGTTAGAGACATAAGAGAACTATGGAAAGAGGGTACAATTGAAAACTCAAAACATATTCCAAGAGGAATGCTTGAGTTTTGGTTAGATCCTGAAAGCACTTATTATCAATCTAATAAAATTAAAGATATAAAAAAGCTAGTATTATTTTGCGCTCTTGGATGGCGCTCTGCTTTGGCTACAAAATCATTAGTGGATATGGGTTTTACAAATGTTGCCCATGTAAATGGTGGTTTTGATGCTTTAAAAAAAAGTGGTTTAAAAGTTATTGCAAAAGAAAAGAAATAAATTATTTATTTGCCTCTTTAAGAACAAACTCAATTCTATCTTGACCCCAAAAAATTTTGCTATTTGCAATAAAAGTTGGTGCTCCAAACACCCCTCTTTCATACGCGTCTTTAGTTTTTTTTCTTAATGAATCTTTAATCAATGAAGTAGTTGAACGTAATGCAAAAGTTTTTGGATTAATATTTAAATTTTTTAATACTTTTTGAATTACAATCTCATCGTTCATATTTAACCCATCCTGCCAAATTGTGTTAAAAATACTATCTATGTAATAACTTTTTATATTATCTTCCTCTGCAACTAAAACACCGCGCATTAAATTTAAGCTTCGAATTGGAAAATATGAATTAAATTTAAATCTTACACCATTTCTCTCTGCTACAAGCTTGCAATCTCTAATCATGTGCCTTGCTTTTGCAGGAATAAAAGCCGGAGCTTTAATTCCATGTAAATTATGTAGCCCTCCCAATAATATTGGATTATATTTTATTTTAATCCCTTCTTTATTTTCTATCTTTCTAATCTCTTTGTGAGCTAGAAACGAATAAGGACTGACAAAATCAAAATAAAATTCAAAAGGCTTAATCATTAAAGCTAATTTTTTTAGCAAAGAAAATTCTAAAAAACCAATATATTACTAATCCTATTGGACCCGAGAAATACGTTAAAATTAAAGAGGGAATAATAATTACTTTGGGCATGAAATATCTTTTACTATCTCTTACAATCCATGAACCAACAAACAAACTAATTGCCAAGAAGTGTAGCCAAAAAATTAATAATAAAACCTCATTAGCAAACATTGAGTAAAGTCCATCTAATCCAGAATATAATTCAAAACCATCAAAAATATTCCCCTCCTGATAAATTATAAAAGATAAATAAGCATAGCTTACAGCCAAAATAAGCGGAACAATAACTGACTGAGCAAGAAAATTTGTCAAATTGTGATAAGGTAAAAAAATTAATAATAGCCAGAAAGGTATAACTCCCAAATTAGCGGCAAAATAAATATTTTCATAAGTTAATAAAGACAATAAATTATTTATCATAAAAAATAATATAGTATATTAGTCAAATGAATCCCACAGTTAATAAAAGTGATTTTGAAGATTTAACTACAAATCTTAGAGACTTAGCTTATTCATATTTAGAAAAATACAGTCCTTCAAAACAACAATTAAAGGTTTACTTACTAAAAAAATATTTGACTAAAATAAAAGGTACAAAATCTAAAAAGGAAGTTACTTCCATTATAGATGAGATTATTTCAAATCTTGAGAAAAATAAAATTTTAAACGATGAAATGTATTCTGACTCTAAAGCAAGAATGTTTTTAAGAAGAGGATATTCATTAAACAAAATTAATCAATCATTAAGAAATAAAGGCATAGAAGATAAATTTGTAAAACAAAGTATTGATAAAATTAAAGAGAATGAAATAGAACCTGATTTTGTTTCGGCTTTAAAGTTATGCAAAAGAAGAAGAATTGGCCCCTTAAGACCTGAAGAAAACAGAGAATTATTTTATAAAAAAGATATGGGTATTCTAGCTAGGGGAGGATTTAGTTTTGAATTATCAAAAAGGGTTTTAGATTTAGAAAAAACTGAATTTAAAAAGCTAATCAAGATTGCCTGATTTTCTTTTTTTTTCTTCTTCAACTAAGGTATCGAGTTTCCTTTTTAAAGCATTTCTAACTAATATGAAAAATAAAATACCAAAAAAAGTTACCGATAATAAAATTATTGCAATAGTTTTAATCATTCAAATTTTGTGATCTTTTAATTAATATACTTGGGTTTTTATAGTCTTCTTTGCCATACAAGAATGGCTTTTCATCCATAGTTTTTATAATAGCACCGGCATTTTGTGCTACTGCGTGACCAGCGGCGTAATCCCACTCGTTAGCTCTCTCTCTAGCAGCATAAATGTCATATTCCCCTGTTGCTATCACACAGAATTTATATGAACTTGCCATTTTAACTATAGAAGTAACATTAAACTCTTTTAACTTATCTAAAATGGTATCAGATGGTTTGATTACACTAGACAATGCAACTATCTTTCCTTTTGGTTGTTGTTTTTTACAATTAATTTTACGACTTTTACCGTTTTCAATTAAGAAACTTTCTCCTGAGTTATAAGTGTAAAAAAGTCTATTTTTTTTGGGAACCCCCACTAAACCAACGACTGGAACTGTATTTATTACTAAGCCAGCATTAAGTGTATATTCATCTTTACCTGCAATATATTCTTTAGTTCCATCAATGGGATCTATTAACCAAAATATTTTATTTTTATTTTTAACATCTAAATCTACAGTCTCTTCTGATACTATTGGTATATTTGGAGTTAGATCTTTAATCTTATTTGAGATTATTTCATTAACTTTTAGATCCCCATTACTTACTGGAGATTTGTCTTTCTTAATTTCAATTTGTAAACCTTTTTTAAAAAGGTCAATAGATACCTTTCCTGCATGATTGAACGTATCTATCAAACTTTCACTAATAGTTTTTAAATCATTTATTTTCATTGTTAATTTTTTCAAGGTAAATATTTTCAATATTTATCACTCTTTTACCGTAATTTTCAAAATTTACGGTAACCTTATTACCAATAATTGATTGCACTTGACCTATTCCCCAATTTTTATTCGTTGGATTTATAACATAATCCCCGGGTTCAAAATCAATAAGCATCATGGAAAATTACTCTTTTTTAGATTATACACTTTAATAATGAATTCACTAGGAATTAATAAACCAAAAAAAGAGACCAAGGTAGTAGTTGCTATGTCCGGTGGAGTAGACTCATCTGTCGTAGCGGCCCTAATGAAACAAGAGGGTTACGACGTTACCGGTATAACGTTAAAGTTATATGATGATAGTAAGCAATCAAAAGAAGGCAGGCAATGTTGTGCTGGTCAGGATATCTTAGATGCTAAAAGGGTCTCAGAAAATATAAACATTAATCATAAGATTTTATTTTATCAAAAAAAATTTAAATCAGAGGTAATAGACTCTTTTATTGATAGTTATGCTGCCGGCGAAACACCAATACCTTGTGTCCAATGCAATCAAACAGTTAAGTTTAGAGATCTATTTAAATATGCTAAAGAATTAAAAGCTGATGCGCTTATAACTGGTCATTATGTTTCAAGAGTACAAAATAATGGACACGCAAATATGTACAGAGCTAAAGATCGAAATAGAGATCAAAGTTATTTTTTATTTAGTACTACTCAAGAACAATTAGATTATCTGAGATTTCCTTTAGGAGAAATTGATAAGTCAGAGACAAGAGCAATAGCCGAAAGACTGAAGCTAAATGTTGCTACAAAACCTGACAGTCAAGACATCTGTTTTGTTCCTAATGGAGATTATGCATCAGTCATAAAAAAATTTAAACCAGAGTCTTTTAAATCAGGAAAAATTCTGGATATAGAAGGAAAGCAAATAGGAGAACACGACGGTATTATAAATTATACTATTGGTCAAAGAAAAGGAATCAAGATTGCAAGTAGTGATCCATTATATGTAATTAATATTGATGCAGGCAGAAATACTATTATAGTTGGAAGCAAAGAATGTCTTGAAGTAAAAGAAATTAAATTAAGAAATTTAAATATTCTTGGTTCAAAAAAAGAATTTAATAATGTGATTAATATAAAAGTAAGGTCTACGGGTAGGCTTTTGAAAGCTAAAATTAATTTTTTAGAAACTTCGGCGGATGTTGAAATTTTAGATAGAGAAACTGGAATTTCTCCCGGTCAAGCATGTGTATTTTATTCCAAAGATGATATTGGGGATAAGGTTTTGGGTGGGGGCTGGATACATAAGACTTTCAACAAAAATTTATCCACTAAATTAACAGCTTAAATTTTTTCACTTTTAAAGTGATAACATCTAATTTTTTAATATGTTTTAATGTTCTTAATTAAGAGGCAACTCTTAACTGGCCATTTAAGGAAAAACCGAGAGGTTCAAGCTTAAAGGGCAGAAAGATGAACCTAGTAGCGCTAGAATAGTTCATCGGGATGGCTTGGCGGTAGCGCCTAAAACGACGAGCCAAAACTACTAAATTTCTGGGCGAAAGCCTAGAAATTTATGTGGTTCTTCTCCAAAAAAATCTTGTAAATAAATAAAATAAAATAACTCCAACAAAATAATTCCATTCCAGAGCATGCTTAAAGTGCGTGTTACCTTTACTCAGCAGGATAGGCAAACTTAATACAGCAACTATAGTTAAAATTGAAACTAATAAAGCTTTCAAGTATAAAACTTTTTTATTTATTATATTTGTAATTTTGTCTTTAATTTTAAATAAATGAAATACAAGTATCCCTTGAGCAATTAGTTCAAATATAATGAATAACAACAGTATTACTCTTCTCATTAGTTTATAAATTTGAATATCAAATTTTATTCCAAGAAAAATTGAGTGTATAACTAAGAAAACAGCAGATAAAATTCCGAAAGTTTTAAATTTATAATTAATATTCGTGTAATTATAATTATTCATTAAATTATTATTATTTTTCCAATAATAATATAGCGTAATTGCTGTAATTATCATTGCAGGTTTGAAAATCAAATATTGTGGAAATGTTCTTGAAGCTCTACTAATTGATAAACTTCCATCCAAGTAAGGTATGGAAAAACCTGATCTTCCAATCATTTCAACAGAGAAAAAAGTTCCCTCTAAAAACCCATAATTTTGAGAAATTATAAGGCACAGGTTTATTGCTATTAACGGAATAAAAAATATCCATAAACTCAACCTTCTTATTTGAGCTATCTCATTCATAAAAGCTATAGTGATTATTTTTTTTTATTTCTTTTTCTTGCTCTTCTTTTTTTTGAGCCAATTTTTCTTCTACCACGGTGTTTTTTAGGGTAACCCATATTTTTGCCTCCTTTTTTATATCTTAATTACTTATGTGATATATAAAGTTCAATAAACTTATTTTATGAAAAAGTCTATACGCACATTTTTAAAACATCCTACTAAAGATAATTCAAATAGGTCTGCAAATCCTGCAGTAATAAGGGCTTCAACTATTCTTTTTAATAGTATGCAAGAATTATATGAACATGAAAAGAAAATTAAAAAGCATAAAAAAGTAAGTCACTACAGTTATGGACGTTATGGCAGTTCAACAACAATTGAGTTAGAAAATATGCTGAAAGAATTAGAACAAGCTTTCCATGTATTCCTGACTGGCACTGGTTTTGGAGGAGTTGCATTAGCTATAATGAGTTTGTGTAGGCCAGGCGATGAATTTCTTGTTTCAGATAATGTTTATGGACCTACAAAAGAAATTTCGGAGAAGTTACTTAAAGAATTTAATGTTAAAGCAAGGTTTTATAATCCAGACTCTTTTGATGATTTGAAAAATAAAATTACTAAAAAAACAAAAATGATCTTAGTAGAAAATCCAGGAAGCAATACTTTTGAATTTCAAGATTTATCTAAAATTGTAAATTTGGCTAAGAAAAAAAAGATATATACGTTTCTTGATAATACCTGGGGTACCCCCCTATACCTTAAACCTTTAAAACTTGGTTTTGATATGTCTTTCTCATCCGCAACTAAATATTTTTCAGGGCACTCAGATGCTATGGGCGGTTCATTAGCCGTTAATAAAAAAGTTTTTAAACAAATAATGTTTTTTTATAAATTATCTGGATATCGGATGTCAGCTGATGAAGCTTATTTAATCATAAGAGGTTTAAGAACTTTAGATACAAGATTAAATCAACATTATGAAAATACAAAAAAAGTAATTAATTTTTTAAAGAAACAAAAAAAGGTTAAAGAAATTCTATATCCTTATAAACCATCAAGTAAAGATTATAAACTTTGGAAAAAATATTACTCTGGAGCTACTGGATTATTGTCAATAGTAATAAAAAGTAAAAAAAAATCTTCTGTAATTAAGTTTGTAAATTCTTTAGAATTATTTGGGATCGGTTATAGTTGGGGCGGATTTGAAAGTTTAGCACTTTTGCAAGATTTAAAAAAACAAACTGAATACACAAAAGGAAGACACTTCTTTCGTTTTAATAAAGATGATCATATCGTAAGACTCCATATTGGTTTAGAGGATCCTGAAGATTTAATTAAAGATTTAAAAAATTCTTTAAGATATATTAAATAATGCAAAAATTTTTCGCAAATAGACTATCTTTAATTGTTTTAATTTCTGCTTGTTGCGTAATCTTAATTTCAATGGGATTAAGGCAAACCTTTGGTTTATTTTTTGAAGCATTTGAAAATGGTTTAGGAGTTACTAGAACTGAATTCGGACTTGCTATAGGAATTCAAATGTTATTCTGGGGTATTTTTGCTCCTATCTTTGGAATTTTGGCAGATAAATTTGGAGGAAACAAAGCTGTATTTTTGGGATTTATAATTTTTGCTTTAGGAATTTTTATGTTGTATTCAGGGCCTAATACAGGAATTTATTTTCAAATTGCTCTTGGAGTTTTAGTTGGAACAGCTTTAGGAGCTACAGCAATTGGCGTTCCTGTATCAGAAGTAGGAAAACATTTTCCTAACGAAACTAGGACCATCGCAACTGGAATAGTGACTGCAGCAGCTTCAATTGGGTATTTCTTGTCACCTCTATTAACTAAATATAGTTTAGTCCAGTTCGATTGGGAAGATACTTTAAGATATTTTTTGATTTTTATTGTTTTTGGATTAATAGTATCTTTATTTTTATTTCCAGCAAAAACAGTAATTAATTCATCTCAGGTAGATAGAGAACAGACTTTTTGGTCTGCTATGAAAGAAGCTTTTTCACACAAAGGGTATGTGCTGTTAGTGTTGGGATTTTTTGTTTGCGGTTTTCAAATAACATTGGTTGGAACTCATATTCCAGGCTATATGCAGGCTAGGGGTATGGATGGTTGGTCTGCAACTATCATTTTAGCACTAATAGGTTTTTTTAATATTTTTGGCACTTTAGGCATGGGTTATCTTGGAACTAAATATAGGAAAAAAAATTTATTAAGTATTCTTTATTCATTAAGAGCTGTAAGTATATGTGTTTTTATTTTTTCACCACCTTCAATGTTAAATTCAATTATTTTTGGAGTTACTTTTGGTTTGTTGTGGCTCTCTACTGTTCCTCCAACTAACGGAATAGTTGCCCAAATATTTGGTACTAAATATTTGAGTACTTTATTTGGAATTGTTTTTTTATGTCATCAATTTGGAGCTTTTACCGGGGCTTTTCTTGGAGGATATTTTTATGATAATTATGGCAGTTACGACTATGCTTGGTATATGGCTATAGTCCTCTCTATTTTTGCAACTCTGATCCATTATCCGATTAATGAAACCAGAATACAGCGTGTGGATAACACTATCTAAGGTTGTATTATGAGTCTCAAAGTGAATCAAAAGTGAATCAAAACATGAACATTTAAAACACTCAACTAAAAAGTGTGGATAATTTTTTATTTAAATAATTTATAAATATTTATAGTCTTTATTTTAATTTTAACAAAAGGAGCAAAAATGTTTTCAAAACAACTTGGGGCAAAACTAGACAAGTATCATTTACTTAAACATCCGTTTTATCAAATCTATTGGAATGAGGGAAAATTAACTAGAGAGATTATTAAAGATTATGCTGAACAATATTATCAGCATGTTAAAGCGTTCCCAAGATATATTAGTGCAACACACTCAATCTGTGAAGATATAGAAAAAAGAAGAATTCTATTAGAAAACTTACAAGATGAGGAAAATAAAGACGGGGACCATCCTAAGTTATGGAAAAATTTTGCTAAAGCTTTAGGAGCTAATGAACAAGAAATTGAAAAAGTAAAACTTGACTGGTTTACAAAAGATATGATTGATAATTTTTTTTCTCAAGCTAGAAAATCTTATGCAGAGGGACTTGCATCTTTATATACTTATGAAAGACAAATTCCTGAAATAGCTGAGACTAAAATTCAAGGTTTAAAAAAGTTTTATGGAGTAAGTTCTAAGGAAGGACTTGAGTTTTTTGAAGCACACAAATCAGCAGATGTAATTCATAGAGCTGAGTGCGAAAAATTATTAGATAGTTTATCTAAAGACGAACAAGAAAAAGCTGAAATAGCCTCTTTGTTGACCGCTAGATATCTTTGGAATTTTTTGAGTGGTATGACTTCTAAGCATAAACTACAGCAAGCAGCTTAAAAGGCAACTTAGTGCTAGAATTTCTTGAATTAATTACTAAAGCTTATCAAAAGCTTTCTGCCGCTAACATAGTAATTGTTTTCTTATTAGTAAAAATTGGTTTTTGTGCGTTAGGTGGTTTAGTAGTCACCTATATACATTCAAAGTTTTCTTATAAATGGCTTAGAAATAATTTTAATCTTTATGTAGGTATAACTCTTCCAGTGATTGGTTTGATAATTACAACAGTCATTGGATCAAATATAGCATTAAGTATTGGAATGATAGGTGCACTATCAATCGTAAGATTTAGAACACCAATCAGAACTCCATACGAATTAGTTCACTATTTTAGCTTATTGACGATTGGGATAAGTGCTAAGGTTGATTTAGGTATAACTTTTATATTAGTTTTACTGCTTTCGCTATTACCATATCTAATTAAAAGGTTTTCAATCACTAATTTTCACAAAAAACAAAGTCTAGAAAATTTATCAATTAGCTTTCAGGGTTCAATGAATAATGAAGATTTTAAAAAACTTGTAGGAAACAAAAATATAAAGAATTATTCTGTGAAAAATGAAAAAGATCTTGTTAATGTTTCTGGTTATGCAAAATTTAATTCGATAAAAGAAAAAGATATTTTCCTGGAAGAGTGGTCAAAGAGAATAAATAGTTATAATGTTGAGTTAGATGAAAATTATTAAATGTTTTATTTTTATTTCTTTAATTATAATTTTATTAGATCCTAATATTGGTTCAGCAAATTCAAAAGAACTCAAAATTCCCTCAAATATAGAATTTAAATTATCAAATTCTGAATATAATAAATATATTCGTAGAGCCATGAGAGCTTACACCGATGGAGAATTTTATGGAAAAAAAAATATTAAAAAAAAATATAAGAAGTGGGTAAAAGCTAAAATTTTAATTGGAGATAAAAAAATTTCATCAAAAATAAGAATTTTGGGTGATTGGAAAGATCATTTAAGACCTCCATTAACTAGCTTAAAAGTTAAAACGGTTGATGATAGTTATTTCGGAGTCACTCGATTTAATCTTTTTTTACCGGAGACAAGACATGCCGAACATGAGGTCTTTTGGACTTTAGTCTTAAAAAAGTTAAAATTTCCATCTCTTTATACTAGAATGGTGGAAGTAAATTTAAATGGAAATATTTATAAAGCTATTTTTCAAGAGGATGCAACGAAAGAATTTCTAGAACGAAATAAAATTACTGAGACAGTAATTTTAAAGAATAACGATTTCGTATTTTATCTTAATGAGGAAGAGAACGAAATTTATGAAAAATTAGATCTTCTCTCATATGTTGTAGACAATAATAATTTTTTAAAAAACGATACATCTAATTTTATAGCCTCAGAGGCAATTAATAAAAGTCTTAATTCTAATTTTTTTGATGAAAGAATTATAAATGAAGATTTCTTTGAAGAAATCCATAAAAAATATGCACCCCATGCTTTAGCTCCTGTAAATCGAAAATATATTTACCTACCAAACAAAAAATTTTTCTTACCTTTATACTATGATGGCAACATTAAATTCATGCCAGGAAGAACTAATTGTGATAACAAAATTGATGACAAGTTACTAAGTGATTTTAAAATCGAGTACGCTAACTTAACAAATAAAAAATTGGGCAAATTACAGTCTTGTGCTTTTAGCAATATTTATAGTGATAGTTTAAATCGTTTGTCAAATCATTATGAGTTTGTTAATTCTTATGATCAAAATCAAAAACAAGAATCAATCAAATATTTTCAAATTAAAAATAAAATATTAAATTTTCTCAATAAAAATAATATAGATAGCCTCAGATCTGAAAAACCTAGTGAAAAAGCAATTCTTTATACATTTATGTTTGACGATAAATACTTTAAGTGTTTTGAAGGAATTGAAAGTCAAAAAATTATTTCATGTAAACAGATTGATCAAATAGCTTATGCTAAATATATTTCTGAAAGTGGGAAGTTTGTTAAGACAGATAACTTTAAATCATTTCCTATTAATCTTGGCACATTTAATAAGGAGACACCAATCATTTTTATAAATGATCAAAATGAAAAAAATTTCCATTTAAGCGAGGAAGCAACTTATTATTTTATAAATAAAGAAATTAAAAGAGAGCTGGTTACATTCTCTTTTAAGAATAATAAGTCAAAGTTATTTATCCAAGGTAAATTTGATGATGTTAAGTTTGATTTCAAAACAGAATTTAATAAAGAAAAGGCATTACCTAAAGAAATAGCAAGATACGATAAAAACTTACTTACAGGATGCGTAAATTTTTTTGATAGTGATTTTAAAAATGTTTCGATTAAAAGCTCAGGAATGAACTGTGAGGACTCAGTAAATATAAAAAATTCGTTTGGAAATATAGAGAAGGTTGAAATTAGTAATTCAAAATACGACGCATTAGACCTAGATTTTTCTCAAATTTCAATAAATGATCTTTTCGTGGATAATGCTAAAAATGATTGTTTAGATTTTTCATTTGGTGATTACAAAATAATTCAGGCCAAATTAGATTATTGTGGAGATAAAGGTATTTCAGTAGGCGAAAGATCAAAATTAAATTTAACAAATGCAACAATACTTAATAGTAAAATTGGAGTGGCATCTAAAGATGATGCTGTAACAAGTATTAATAATGTAATGATAAAAAATATTAATACTTGTCTTGCCGCCTATAATAAAAAAAAAGAATTTCAAGGATCGATAATAAAAGTAAAAAACTTAAATTGTGATAAATACCAAACTCAATTACAGACAGACAATTTATCAAAAATTTTAATCTTGAAATAAAATAATTAAAATGAAATTTTTAAAAGATAACTTAAAAAGACATGAAATAAAATTTATTTTAAACCAGAAAGAAAAAATTAATTTTATTAATAATAGTAATTTAAAAATTTTATTTCCAGATCGAATTGTAGAAAGTGTTTATTTTGATACTAAAGATTTGAGGCTTTTTTCCTTGAGCGAAGAGGGCATAACCCCAAGAATTAAAATAAGGATAAGAGGATATGATAACGGTGAATTAAATAATTTAGAAATAAAAACAACTAGAAATTACCACAGAGAAAAGATTGTTCTAAGAGACTTTAAATTTGATAATTTCAATTTACATAATAATCTAAAAAAATTTGGTATTAATAAAATTGTTGAAAAAAAAATTAGAGTAAAATATTTAAGAAGTTACTATGAATTAGAAGGAGTGGGCAGGATAACGATGGATAGAAATATTGAATTTTTATATCCTAATAGAAACTCACACAATTCAAAAAAAATTGGTCAAATAATATTAGAGGTAAAAATTCAAAGTGATAAAATAGATAAAAATAAAATTGAGAGAATTATTAATTTAAAAGAGTCAAGGTTTTCAAAATATTGTGAAGGAATCAACATATTCAACAATATTAATTAATTTGATTTGTAAATCTTTTTAATCTAAGAGCTATTATGATTGACTTAAAAAATGATAACCACGTTTGGGATAACAAAAAACCAACAGCACAAATGCTCGGAAGATGGCAGCCTTGGCACGCTGGTCATCAGAAACTGTTTGAAGAAATATTAAAAAAAACAGGTCAAGTAAACATTATGGTAAGAGATGTTAAAGGTGTTGACGATAATCCATTTGACTTTGAAACTGTTAAAAAAAATATTCTTGAAGCTTTAAAAGATTATAAAAATAGAATTCAAGTGACCTTAGTTCCTAATATTACTAACATTTGCTACGGAAGAGGAGTGGGTTATAAAATAGAAGAGATAGTTTTAGACGAGAAAACTCAACAGATTTCAGCTACAAAAATTAGAGAACAAATGAGAAAAGAAGGTAAACTCAAATAATTGAGAACTGTTCTCACTTGACCTCTAAAATACGCATATATATAAAAGTTTAATGATTACAAACAATCCATTCTCAGCATTAGCAGAAATAGTTCCAGCGATAGTAATGCAGGGATTTGTTATTGCTATGGCTGCTCTTACTCTAGTTGGCGTGTTAGTTGATATTCTTCACAAGAAAAATGTTAAATATTTTTTTGAAAATGCAAAAAAAGCTAAAAAGAATGCCAAAGTTGAATTAACAACAGGGAAGAGAACTGCAGTTATTTTAAAAACTGTTGCTCATGACATTGCAACAACTTCTGAACTTGGATGGGGTAAAAGAAGATTTGCACATGTTTTAGGTATGTACGGAACCATTATTTTTTGGGTTTGTTCTATTATATTAATTTTTTCTTACTCATCAGTCGGAATAGATACTCCGGCAACTTTATCAGCATTATGGCACATTGGTGCAATTTTAACTTGTTTAGGTGGTTACTGGTTTTGGTTTTTTTTAAGAGTAGATGTGTCTGCAGAGGCTCATCCTTGGTATAGGATTATAAAAGCAGATTTATTTGTATTAGCATTATTAGCTTGCGCAACATTTGGTTTGGCATGGTCATATACACAACATTCAGGTATGACTGGTCTAAGTTATTTATTTTTAATTTTATTTATTATTTCTAATTTAGTTTTATTTGGAGGTGTTTACTGGTCAAAATTCGCTCATATGTTTTATAAACCTGGTGCAGCTATTCAAAAAAATTTAGCTGAAGCTGATGGTTCTAGAGACAATTTGCCACCACCTGCAGATGCACCGGAGCAATTCGGGCTGGGAATTAAAAGAGAACAACCGAAGCATTATTAAAAAATTTATGTTAATAAACTTGAAGGGAGAAAAATAATTTATGTCAACTTTTGTATATATGACTAGATGTGATGGCTGCGGACATTGCGTAGACATCTGTCCATCAGATATCATGCATATTGATGAGACTATTAGACGAGCAAAAAATATTGAGCCTAACTTTTGTTGGGAATGTTATTCATGTGTGAAAGCTTGCCCAAATCATGCAATTGATGTTCGAGGTTACGCTGATTTTGCTCCGATGGGACATAGTGTAAGAGTAAGAAGAGAAGAAGAAAAAGGAACTATTTCTTGGAGAATAAAATTTAGAAACGGAACAGAGAAAAACTTTGTATCACCAATCACAACAAAACCTTGGGGAAAATTTATTCCAAAACTTGCAGAGGAAGATAAACCAAATCAAGGAGAAATAACTACACAAAGACTTTACACTGAACCAAAAGGTTTAAATATTGACGGGGACCTTCCAACTGTAAGCAAAGATTCATTTAAAAAAGGTGTTTACTACTAATGGCTAACGTAAAAACTCACGTTGAAGAAAGTGACATTCTTATTATCGGTGGCGGTATGGCTGGTACAGGAGCCACATTTGAAGCTAGACATTGGGGAAGAGATCTAAAAATAGTTTGTGTTGAAAAAGCTAACATCGATAGAAGTGGTGCTGTAGCTCAAGGTCTTTATGCAATTAATTGTTATATGGGTATGCAGTGGGACGAAAATCAACCCGAAGATCATGTTAGATACGCACGAAATGATTTAATGGGAATGGTTAGAGAAGATTTAGGTTATGATATGGCTCGTCACGTAGACTCAACAGTTCATATGTTTGATGAATGGGGCTTACCTATGATGAAAAATGAAAAAACTGGAAGGTATTTAAGAGAAGGTAAGTGGCAAATCATGATACACGGTGAAAGCTATAAACCAATCGTTGCAGAGGCTGCAAAAAAATCTGCTGACAAAATTTATAACAGAATAATGATTACTCATCTTTTAATGGATGATGAAAAAGAAAATAGAATTGGTGGTGCAGTTGGTTTTAATATGAGAACTGGCGATTATCATGTTTTTAAAGCAAAGGCTGTAATTGTTGCAGCAGGTGGAGCTTCACATATTTTTAAACCAAGAGCAGTTGGTGAAGGAATGGGAAGAACTTGGTACGCTCCTTGGAGCAACGGTTCTGCTTATGCACTTCCAATAGCTGTTGGTGCTAAAATGACTCAAATGGAAAACAGAATTGTTTTATGTAGATTTAAAGATGGCTATGGTCCGGTTGGAGCTTACTTCCTTCATTTAAAAACTTACACACAAAATGCTAATGGTGAGAATTATGAAAAAAAATGGTATGAACAAACTAAATCATTAGTTGGAGAATATATTGATCATCATCCAACACCCACATGTTTAAGAAATCATGCTTTTATTCAAGAAGTGCAAGCTGGAGGTGGACCAATTCACATGGTGACTAAAGAAGCCTTCCAAGATCCTCATTTAGAAACTGTAGGTTGGGAAAACTTTTTAGGTATGACGGTCGGTCAAGCTGTTGTTTGGGCTTCACAAAACATTGATCCAAAATACACAAATCCAGAACTTACAACTTCAGAACCTTATGTAATGGGTTCGCACGCAACATGCTCTGGAGCTTGGGTAAGTGGACCAGAAGACTTATCTCCTCCAGAATATTTTTGGGGTTACAACAGAATGTTAACTGTTGATGGATTATTTGGAGCAGGCGACACTGTAGGCGGAAGTGCACATAAATTTTCTTCTGGATCTTTCACGGAAGGAAGATTAGCCGCAAAAGCCGCTGTGAAATATATCGAAGATAAAAAAGCAGATGGAATTAAAGTAAGCGATAAACAATATAAAGATTTAAAAGAAGTTATCTATAAACCTCTAGAAAATTACACAGTAGGCAGAAATGAAATAACAGGTGGAACTGTATCTCCAAGTTATATTTCTCCTATTCAAGGGCTACAAAGACTTCAAAGAATTATGGATGAGTATGTTGGGGGAATAGCCACAAATTATATGACTAATGAGAACATGCTTAATAGAGGTCTAGAATTATTAAAATGGTTAGAAGAAGATTTAGAAAATGTTGGTGCTGAAGATTACCACCAACTTATGAGAGCATGGGAATTAAAACATAGAACTATTACTTCGCAATGTGTAACAGAGCATACTAAATTTAGAGAAGAAACTAGATGGCCAGGTTATTATTATAGAGGTGACCATCTTAAACTTGATGATGATAATTGGCATTGTTTAACTGTTTCAAGACGTGACCCTAAAACTAAAAAGTTTACAATGGAGAAAGTTCCAGTTTATCATATTGTAGACGAAAAGAAGGAAAAGAAAGCTTCATAAAGTTTAATGGAGTTGCTAGAAAAATCCGATAAAGAGATTAAAGATATTGCTCAGCCAATTTGGGATAATTTAGTTAAATCATCAAATATTAAAGATTACGGTGGCTTTACCAGAGATTTTTCATCACAAATGCTTTATGGAGCAAATGAAGTTGAGCTTGGAAAACAATGGGCTAATAATAAATTACTTACAAGTCTTTCAGAAAAACAGGAATTTATTGGTACAATAAGAAGAAACCAATTTATTACTGTCCTCTATAAACAAACAAGCCAAACAATGCCTGGTGAATTTCTAGGCAGGCTAGTTTTAGGTGAAGAGGATGGTCTTGTAAAAGTTTTTGGAGCTACAATTTATTAAGATTGACAACTTAATGTTTCAGGCATAATCCTAATATTAATGCTCGAAATTTACCTTCCTATAGCCCAAGTAAATATAGATATTTTTCTTCTTTTATTTTTAAGTTTAGCTGTTGGAGTACTATCTGGCTTGTTCGGTGTAGGTGGAGGTTTTCTAATGACTCCTTTTCTCATCTTCATGGGAATACCTCCTGTGTATGCTGTACCGAATGAAGTTAACAATATTCTTGCAACATCTGTCTCTGGTTCGTTAACTCATTGGTACAAAAAAACTTTAGATTATAAAATGGGATTAATGATAGTTTCAGGCGGAGTGGTGGGAACTATCATAGGCATTATGACATTTACTTTTTTTTCAGAAATTGGAAAAATAAGTTTAATAATTTCTTTGCTGTATATGTATCTTTTAGCAATTGTCGGTACGTTGATGTTGATCGAAGGCATAAAAGAAAGAAATCGTTTAAGATCCAAAACTAAAACTAGACAAAAATTACATGATCACAATTGGCTACAAGGTCTTCCATTAAGAATGAGGTTTAATAAATCTAGACTGTACGAAAGTGCATTCACTCCTATTTTATTAGGACTTGTTGTTGGATTTGTTGCTTCAATGATGGGAATTGGTGGAGCGTTCTTAATGGTTCCAGCTATGATTTATATTATTGGAATGCCAGTAAAATTAATTCCAGGTACTTCTTTGTTTGTTACAGTTTTTATCAGTGCAGTCGTAACAATCTTACATTCATTTAATTATGGCACGATTGATCTATTTCTAGTGGTTCCTCTAATTCTTGGATCAATAGTTGGAGTTCAAGTTGGACAAAAGATTGGTCAATTTCTAGATAGTAATGAGCTTAAATCTTTATTTGCAATGCTTTTAATAACAGTCGCTATTGCAATTGCTTATGACTCTTTTTTTAGAGAAAAAACAGGATTTAACGGAAATAAAGTTGATGCTCCTGAATTGAATAGCTTAGCAGAATTTATCGTAAAAATTTCTAGTGAAGTGCCTTTTCTATATGGAGCTTTTGCAATTATACTTGCAGTGGTGCTTGGAGCATTAATGGCTTGGTTTAGAAAAATTATTCACGATTTAAGATACAAAAAACCTAAACAAGAAGAAGTAAAATTCCCAGTTAAATAGTTTAAGCACTTCTATAAAGCTTTGTCATCACAAATTCTCTATGACCTAAAGCTTCAGCACACGTTAGTCTTCCGTTAGCAACTTTTAAAGTTGTTTCGATTAATTTATCACCTGCTTGATCGAGATTCATTTCTCTTGATAAAATTTTTGAAACATCACAGTCAACGTGTTCACTCATTAATTTAGCTGTTAAAGGGTTTGCAGTAAGTTTAACAACAGGTTCTATCGGATTTCCTATAATATTTCCTTGTCCAGTTGGGAAAAGATGAATGTTAAATCCCCCAGCTGCTTGAAGGGTAACGCATTCTGCTGCTGCTGACGAAGTATCCATGAAATATAAACCTTTACCTTTTTTTGGTTCTTCTGCTGGCTCCAAAACATCTATAAATTTTCTTGAACCTATTTTTTGAAAATTTCCAAAAGCCTTCTCTTCAATAGTTGTCAATCCCCCAGCAATATTTCCTGCAGTAGGTTGGCTTTCTGACAAATCATCTGTTGCTTCTTTTAAAATGAAATCATTATACTCGCTCCAAGTCTTCATAAATTTTTTCTGAGCTTCAGGTGTAGCACCCCTCTTTGCACAAACCTGTTCTGCTCCAGTTAATTCAGATGTTTCCCCAAAACATAAATGAACTCCTAATGGTTCAAGTTTGTCCATTAAATTACCAACAGTAGGATTAGAAGCTAAACCCGATGTAGTATCGGACTCTCCACATTTAACTGAAATCCATAAATCACTAAGAGGACATTCTTCTCTTTGTTTTTCAGATGCCCACATTGAAAATTCTTGAGCTTTTTTTGATGCTTTCATAATTGTTTGAATATCTCCACTTCGCTCGATGTGAAAACCCTCAACTGGCTTTCCTGTTTCAGCTATTCCATCGACAATTTTTTTTGTCCACTTTGGTTCTATTCCAATTACAATAACAGCGGCAACGTTTGGATTTCTACCTGTACCAATCATTGTTCTAAAATGTAATTCTAAATCTGCACCAAATTGTAATCTTCCATAAGAATGAGGTAATGCTATTGTTCCTTTAATATTATTTGCAACTGCTTCAGCGCAAGCGTTAGAGATATCATCTACAGGAAGAATGATTACGTGGTTTCTTGTTCCAGCTCTTCCATTTTCTCTTTTATAACCTAAAAAACTTTTTGGAATTTCCATATTTAGTTTACCATTTTTTTGTTTTTACGTTATGAACGTGAACGTGTTCGCCTTTTTTAATTTCCTTAACTACTTTTCCAATATCATGACCGTACTTAAAAATTGTGTCTCCAACCTTAAGGTCTTTTAGTGCAATTTTGTGACCTAAAGGAACCTCATTTGCGGATGGGACCTTAACAGTTTTATCGTTTTCCATTATCCATGCACTGCAATCTTGGCCTTTTTTAGTGGTTTCTATTACAACAACTCCCACGTTATCTTTTTCATCATGTATGATTAGATCGGGCTGTGACATAAAAATATCTAATGGATATAGACTAAAATTTAGTATAATGAAAGCTAGATTTCAAAAAACTTTTTAAGGAGATTTATGGCTAAAATGACAACAGAGGAAGCTTTTGTAAAAGTTTTACAAATGCATGGTATTGAACATGCTTTTGGTATTATCGGCTCCGCGTTTATGCCTATTTCAGATATTTTTCCAGATGCAGGAATTACTTTTTGGGATGTAGCTCATGAGACTAATGGCGGTTTAATAGCTGATGGTTACACTCGGGCTACTGGAAAAATGTCAATGGTAGTCGCTCAAAACGGACCAGGAATAACTGGTTTAGTTACACCGATTAAAACTGCTTATTGGAATCATACTCCACTTCTTTTAGTAACACCTCAAGCTGCAAACAAAACAATGGGTCAAGGTGGGTTTCAAGAAGTAGAACAAATGAATTTATTCAAAGACATGGTTTGTTATCAAGAAGAAGTTAGAGATCCATCAAGAATCGCAGAAGTTCTAAATAGAGTTATCGAAAAAGCCATTAGAGGTTCAGCACCAGCACAAATTAACGTCCCAAGAGATTATTGGACGCAAGTGATAGATATTGAGTTACCTCCTATTGTTAGATTAGAAAGACAAGCTGGAGGTGCAGCAGCGATAGAAGAAGCAGCAAAATTACTATCTAATGCAAAGTTTCCAGTGATTTTATCTGGTGCAGGAGTAGTGATTGGTGGAGCAATAAAAGATTGTGTTAAATTAGCTGAAAAATTAGACTCGCCTGTTTGCTCTGGTTATCAACATAACGACAGTTTTCCTGGAAGTCATCCTCTTGCTGTTGGTCCATTAGGTTATAACGGATCTAAAGCTGCGATGGAATTAATTGCAAAAGCAGACGTTGTTCTAGCCCTAGGTACAAGATTGAATCCTTTTTCAACATTACCAGGTTACGGAATCGATTACTGGCCAAAAAATGCAAAAATTATTCAAGTTGATATGAACTCAGATCGAATAGGTTTAACTAAAAAAGTTACAGTAGGTATTTGCGGGGATGCCAGGTTAGTAGCTCAACAAATATTAAGTAAATTATCTCCGACAGCAGGCGATACCGATAGACAGAAGAGAAAAGATTTAATTCACCAAACAAAATCAGCTTGGTTACAAAAACTTTCAAGCCTAGATCATGAAGATGATGATCCAGGAACAGTATGGAATAAAGAAGCAAGAGATAGAGACAAAAATAGAATGTCTCCTAGACAGGCTTGGAGAGCTATTCAAGCTGGAATGCCTGAAGATGTAATTATTTCAAGCGATATTGGAAACAATTGCGCGATAGGAAATGCTTATCCAACTTTTGAAAAAGGAAGAAAATATTTAGCTCCAGGTTTATTTGGACCTTGCGGCTATGGTTTCCCATCTATTTTAGGTGCAAAAATTGGATGCCCTGACACTCCTGTAATTGGTTTTGCGGGTGATGGAGCGTTTGGAATTAGTATGAACGAAATGAGTTCATGTGCACGCGAGGAATGGCCTGCTATTTCAATGGTTATATTTAGAAATTATCAGTGGGGTGCAGAAAAAAGAAATACCACATTATGGTTTGATAATAATTTTATAGGCACAGAGTTAGACCCAGAATTAAGTTATGCAAAAGTTGCTACAGCTTGTGGACTAAAAGGTGTCACAGTTAAGACTATGGAGGAGACCACAAAAGCAATAAAGCAATCATGCGAAGATCAAAAGAAAGGTATTACGACATTTATTGAAGTAATATTAAACCAGGAACTGGGTGAACCCTTTAGAAGAGATGCTATGAAAAAACCAGTTAGAGTGGCTGGTATTAAAAAAGAAGACATGAAACCTCAAAAGGGCCTAAACTAGTTAAAGAAATGAAATCTAAGAGTTCCAATAAAAGCTTTGGCTTATTATTTTTTGTTGTCTTTTTAATAATAGGTTTATGGCCATTAAAAAATGCTGAAAATCTAAACTTTTATTTTATAACAGCTTCTATAATTTTCTTATTTTTAGGCTTAATAAATTCAAAACTTCTATCTCCATTAAATAAATCATGGATTAAATTAGGTGAAATATTAGGAATTATAATAGCACCGATCGTAATGGCATTGGTATACTTTATAATTCTAACACCAATAAGTATTATTGTTAGAATATTTGGTAAAGACTTATTGGGTTTAAAGTTTTTAAAAGAAAAAGAAACTTATTGGATTAAAAGAAAAAAATCTCTTGGATCAATGAAAAGGCAATTTTAAATGTTTGAATTTATAAAGGAATTTTGGGAATTTTTAAGAGAGAGAAAAAAATATTGGTTGTTACCGATAATAATAGTTTTGGCTTTATTCGGAATTTTGATTGTTCTTAGCCAAGGATCTGCAGTAGCACCATTTATTTACACAATATTTTAGTGACTTCAATATTAGGAATATCAGCATTTTACCATGATAGCGCGGCAGCAATTATTATAGACGGAAATATAATTGCAGCAGCTCAAGAAGAAAGATTTTCAAGGAAGAAACACGATTCAGGATATCCATTTCAGGCAGTTAAATATGTTCTGGAAGAATCAAATTTAAGTCTAAATGAGGTTGATCATATTGTTTTTTTTGAAAAACCATTTTTGAAATTTGAAAGACTTTTAGAAACCTACATGGCATTTGCTCCAAAAGGTTTTAAATCATTCAGTTTATCTATGCCAATATGGCTTAGAGAAAAACTTTTTCAAAAAAAATATCTTTTTGATAAGCTTAAAGAACATGACAAAAGTTTCAATGATATAACTAAAATCAAATTTTCAGAACACCATTACAGTCACGCAGCTAGTGCATTTTTCCCTTCACCATTTGAAGAGGCTATTGTTTTAACATTAGACGGAGTGGGTGAATGGGCAACCACCACTATAGCAGTCGGAAAAAAAAATAAACTTGAGATAATTAAAGAAATACATTTTCCTCATTCATTAGGATTATTATATTCGGCTTTTACCTATTACACAGGTTTTAAGGTTAATAGTGGCGAATACAAATTAATGGGACTTGCTCCATACGGCAAACCAATTTTTAAAGATATCATATTAGAAAAACTCATGGATTTAAAAGAGGACGGTTCTTTTAAACTTGATATGAGATATTTCAATTATGCCACGGGATTGACAATGACTAATAATAAATTTTCTAAAATTTTTGGACAACCTGTTAGAGATCCAAAAAAAGATTTATTAACACAATTTCATATGGATATAGCTTCATCAATCCAAGCTGTAACAGAAGAAATAGTATTAAGAATAACAAAAAATATCTTATTAAAATATAAAATAAAGAGTCTTTGTTTAGCAGGAGGAGTAGCTCTTAATTGTGTTGTCAATGGAAAAATTCTCAAGGAAAAAATATTTGATAATATTTGGATACAGCCTGCTGCAGGAGACGCTGGCGGATCTTTAGGCGCAGCTCTAGCTTACTGGCATCACGAATTAAAAAAACCAAGAAATGAATTTAAAGATCAAATGAAAGGTTCTTACCTTGGACCTAAGTTTGAAAATGATTTTATTGAGCAAAAACTTAAATCATTAAATGCGAATTATAAAAAGTATAGTAGACAAGAAATGATTTCTCTAATTGCAAAAGAACTTTCTAATGAAAAAACTGTAGGCTGGTTTCAAGGAAGAATGGAATTTGGTCCTAGAGCACTTGGAGGGAGGTCAATATTAGCTGATCCAAGATCAGAAAAAATGCAAAAAGAATTAAACTTAAAAATTAAGTTCAGGGAAAGCTTCAGACCATTTGCTCCATCTGTTTTAAGAGAAGATGTTAATGAATGGTTTGAATTAAATGACGAAAGTCCTTATATGCTACTAGTTTCAGAGGTAAAAAAAAATAAGCAAATCAAAATGAGCGCAAAGGATGAAAAATTATTTGGTATAGATAAATTAAATATTAAAAGATCAAGTGTTCCAGCAATAACGCACGTAGATTATTCAGCAAGAATTCAAACTGTACACAAGGAAACCAATCCAAGGTATTATGACTTGATTACAGAGTTTAAGAAAAATACAAATTGTCCAGTTTTAGTAAATACTTCTTTTAATGTTAGAGGTGAGCCCATCGTTTGTTCTATTGATGACGCATTTAATT
The DNA here is from genome assembly GCA_902630925.1 of uncultured Pelagibacteraceae bacterium. Taxonomy (GTDB): domain Bacteria; phylum Pseudomonadota; class Alphaproteobacteria; order Pelagibacterales; family Pelagibacteraceae; genus Pelagilacustribacter. Next base: position 40,015 of record CACOWO010000004.1, read on the forward strand.
GTTTTATGGGAACTAATTTAGATATTTTAGTGATAGAAGATTTTGTTCTATTTAAAAACCATCAAGACAAGTCATTAATTAAAGATTACAAAAATAAATTTGAGTTGGATTAATTCAAAATTGAAGCAGGATCTAATTTAACTTCGAACCAATTAAGCCTAATGTCTAAATGTGGCCCAGTTGCTCTTCCACTTTGTCCTAAAGTTCCAACTATTTGACCTTTTTTAACTTTTTGTCCAACTTTGACGTTTATATCTTTCATGTGCATATACAAAGTGCTTATTCCATGACCATGGTCAAAAATTATTGTTCCTCCTGTAAAATACATATCATTTTCTGATAAAGTTACTTCTCCGTCCATCATTGCTTTTACTGGTGTGCCTTCTGGAGCATGAAAATCTATTCCATAGTGTGGTCTTCTAGGTTTACCATTTAAAATTCTTTGGCTACCATACACGCCTGTAATTATATATTTATCAATTGGATATATAAAATTATCTTTGAAAAAATCGTAAGCAGTATCAATTGATCTGGCCTTACCTATTAATATATTGTCTTTTTTTATTCTTTCATAGACTTCAGGTGGAGGAGTAACTTGTTTTGAAGGCAAACCATCAATTCTTTGAATTTTATATTCTCTTTTTAATATTTTTTTCTCAATTTTTTTTACTTCTCCATCTTTTTTAATCGTAATTAGAACATTATGTTTTCTGTCTCTATCTAAACCAAAAGCAAAATATCCATCTTTTGAAACCCTAACATTTTTGTTGTCTATTTTTACTTTCGAATTGGGTTCTGTTTTACCCAAAATAAACGATCCTTGTTCAAATTTTCCAAATAATTCTAAAGCAAAAAGATTAGAATTAAAAACAAAAAACGCTATTACAAATTTAAAAATTAATTTCATTTAATAAATTATTATACACTAATTTATGTCCGTTTTTCGATAAATGCATTGGATCAAATTTTAGAAAGTTTTTTTTAGATTTTTTGTCATTACAAAATTTGTAAGTTAAATCTTTCGTATCAATATTTAGATCTTTTAAAATTTTTATTAACTTTTTTTGGGGTTTTAAAATATTTTCATTGCAATCCCTTGTTTGATACTCGTATGGCAATAAGATTACAATTAAATTTGTCCCAATATTTTTAGAGAAATTATCAAGAAATTTAAAATTGTCTTTTATTACATTTGGATCTAAGTTTTCATAATTTGCATGCAAAGCATTAAACCATCTTTTCGAAGGATCTGTTCCAACTCCTTTGAGAAATAAATACAGATATGATTTATTCCTTAAAAATTTGTTTAAATCATCCAAAAATTTAATTTTAGTCAAATTAAATGTATCATTGCTAATTTTCTTACTAGTAATATCAACGATATTTGATGAACCATAAACATCATTTAAAGTAAAAAAATACAAAATAGAGTTAATATTTTTAAATTCTTTAGATTTTTTGATAATATTAATTTGATCTTTCATTTGATATCCAGGAACAGAACTATTTACAAAATTAATATTATCAAATTTTTTTCTCAACAATCCAACGAACGTATATTCCTCTTTAATTCCATTCCCAAAAGCCACACTATCACCTAAAATGAAAATATTTTCAGTATACAAATATTTAAAATTTTTTGATGGAACTCTAAAACCGTAACTATCTGTAAACACTTCTTCTCCAAAAATGAGGCCTTTTTTGTTTGGGCGTAAATAAATTACTTCATCATTATTATTAATTAATTCTTTTTGAATTCCAACTATATTTGATAATTTAAAAAAATTAGAGACTAATTCTAAAAAGATAATAAATAATATTATTACTGCTAAATTTATAATAAAAATTTTTCTCATTAATAATTATTTTGCTGTCCATCCCCCATCTATTACTATTGAAGTACCAGTAATCATAGATGCAGCATCCGATGCTAAAAACGTAATAGAGGTTGCAACGTCACTTACTGTTACAACTTTGTTAATTGGGGTATTTTCTTTCACATATTTGTTGTATTTTTTATCATCAAAATATTTTTTTGTTCTTGGAGTTAAAACTAGGTTGGGGCAAACACTATTTACTCTTATGTTATATTTAGCTAAATCTAGGGCCATACCTTTTGTAAGACCTTCTACTCCAAATTTAGTCATGCTATAAACAGTCCTTTTTTGACCTGCTACAAGACCAAAAATTGAGGAGACATTTATAATCGACCCGCTTTTTCTCTTTAATTTGATTATTTGGTTAGCGCAAAGTTGAGCGACATTAAAAACTGCTTTAGTATTAACGTTTAATAATTTCTCAATTGAAGTTTTTTTAACATATAAAAAAGACTCTGGAATATTCGTTCCTGCATTATTTACCAAAATGTCTAACTTAGTTAATTTAGAAATAAAAGATTTAATATGATTATAATTTGTAACATCACAATTAAATGAGGAGTAATTTACCTTAAATTTTTTAATTTCTTTTTTCAAACTATCTAACTCTGATTGATTTCGACCTATGGCAATAACATTACCGCCAGCCTCAGCAATCGCTAACGCAGCTCCTCTTCCTAAACCTTTTGTTGCACCAGTTATTAAAGCAGTCTTGCCTTTTAAATTTATATCTTTTAAAAAAATTCCCATTACTGTGCTGTCCAACCTCCATCAACCAATAAAGATGTCCCTGTAATCATTTCAGAAGAGTCTGCAGCTAAAAATGCTACAGCAGTTGCAACATCACTTTCTTTTGCAACTCTACCTAGTGGAATATTTTTAAGCATTTTATCTTTAAATTTTTTATTTTTAAAAAATTTTTTAACCATCGGTGTCTCAACAAATGTAGGGCAAATTGTATTAACTCTTATATTGTAAGGAGCTAATTCACATGCCATGCCTCTCGAAAGGCCTTCTACCCCAAATTTATTCATGTTGTAGACATTTCGTCCCTCACAACCAACTCTACCTAGTTGAGATGACATATGAATAATAGATCCCCCAATTTTTTTTCTATTTTTCGCTTTTACCATTTTTTGAGAGCATAATTGTGCAACGTTAAATGCAGCTTTCATATTCAGATTAGTTAAGTACTCCATATTTTCTTGACTAACTTTTGTAAAATGTTGAGGTCTATTATTTCCAGCGTTGTTTACTAAAATATCCAATCGACTAATTTTTCTTAAAACTTTTTTTAAATCATCTAAGTTTGTTACATCACAAACAAATAGTTGACTTGAACCTTTAGTTTTTTTTATAATTTTGTTTACTTTAATAAGGTCAGATTTTGTTCTACTTAATATTATTACCTTAGCCCCAGCCTCGGCTAAAGCTATTGCACAAGCTTTGCCAAGACCTTTTCCAGCTCCAGTTACTAGAGCTGTTTTATTTTTAAGATTTATTTTTTTTAACATCAAAGTAATAAAATTTTAATATCTGTATATATTAAATCAACAGCTACAATTAAAATCGCTAATAAACCTAACCAAGCTATCCATTTGTATTTCTTAATCCATCCTGAAATTAGATTAGCAGCTACTGCCATAAGCACTATTGAAAGAATTAATCCAAAAATTAATAAATGATAATGATGACCTGCAGCGCCAGCGACACCAAGAACGTTATCTAAACTCATAGTAAAATCTGCTAAAAGAACAGTCCATATAGCTTTAAAAAAACTTGAACTATCAACTTTAATATCCTCTTGTTTTGAGGCCCCTTTGATTACATCAACGTAAAGTTTATAAACAATGTATAATAATAGAATTCCACCTATAAGTCTGAGACCTGTAATTTGTAATAAATAAGCTGTGAAAAGAGTTAAAATTATTCTTAAAACTACTGCACCTCCAATTCCCCAAAAAATAATTTTTTTTCTTTGATCAGGTGGAAATTTTGAAGCCACCATTCCAATAATAATTGCATTGTCACCTGCTAAGACTAGGTCGATAAAAATAATTTGAGTTAATACAGTTATTTGCTCAGGTGTAAATAATTCTGCAAGCATGATTACTTGTTAAGTATCATGTCTGAGGCTTTTTCTGCAATCATTATTGTCGGTGCATTAGTATTACCCGAGGTTATATTGGGCATAATAGATGCATCCACAACTCTTAAATTCTGTATTCCATGTGCTTGCAATTTATCATTTACTACAGCTTCATCTCCTTTACCCATCTTACAAGTTCCAACGGGATGAAAAATAGTTTGTGCATGATCGCTTGCCGCTTTAACTAATTCCTCATCATCGGTAATGTGCGAACCTGGTCTATATTCTTCAGGCTCATATTTTTTAAATGTTTCAGTATTAAGCATTATATTCCTTACAATTTTTAGCGCTTTAGCCGCAACATCTCTATCATCTTGAGTAGATAAATAATTCATCTTAATTTTTGGATTATCTCTACTGTCATTACTTGCTATATTAATTTCTCCTCTACTTGTTGGTCTCACATTAGCAACAGTTGGAGTTATTCCGTCAAAGTCATGCATTTTTGTTGCTCCCAAAATATCAGTACTTATTGGTTGAACATGAAATTGTAAGTTTGGAGTAGCTCTTGAGGGATCGCTTTTGACAAAACCACATACTTGACTTGCGCCCATTGTCATCGGACCACTTTGCTTAAATATGTATTCTAATCCAATAAAGAAATTTCCTATTAGACTATTAATTTTACTATTTAATGACTTTAAATTTTTAACTTTATATACAGGTCTAAACATTAAATGATCTTGTAAGTTTTTGCCCACACCTTTTAATTCATGAATAGTTTTTATTCCATATTTTTTTAATTTTTCAGAGTCTCCGACTCCTGAAATTTGTAATATGTGTGGTGATCCAATTGAACCAGCTGATAAAATTACTTCTCTGCTAGCTTTAACTGTAATTACTTTTTCTTTTTGATAATAATTAACACCAACTGCTTTTTTTCCTTCAAAATTAATCTTTTGCACATGGGCTTTTGTAACAATTTTTAAATTAGATCTACTTTTTACAGGATTTAAATATCCTTTAGCAGCGCTACATCGTAATTTTAATAATTTATTTCGACTTGTGGTAAATTGAAAATAACCAATACCGAAATTATCTCCAGTATTAAAATCTTCTGTTCTCGGTATCCCAGTTTCTTCCGCAGCATTTTGAAACTCCTCTAGCATATCTAAATTAATCTTTTTATTTGAAACAGTAATAGGCCCTTTATCATTATGAAATTCATTAGGACCAAGTTCATTATTTTCTGATTTTAAAAAATAAGGAAAAACATCATCCCAACCCCAACCAGCATTACCTTGCTGTCTCCAATTATCATAATCATTACTTTGACCTCTAATCCAGAGAAGACCATTGATAGACGAACTTCCTCCTAAAGTTTTTCCTCTAGGATATCTTATTGATCTATTATTCATTGTTTCATCTTTTTCAGTGTGAAAACACCAATCAACTTTTGGGTTATGCATTGTTTTAAAATATCCAACTGGGATATGGATCCATGGATAAGTATCTTTTCCGCCTGCCTCTAATAGTAGAACTTTGTTATTTGGATTTGCACTTAACCTGTTCGCAAGTACGCATCCTGCTGAGCCTGCTCCAATAATCACAAAATCAAATTCGTCCATGTAAAGAATTTAACCTATACTAAAGAAAACTCATACATACTAATATGACTTATTCAACTTCAGGTTTAATTAGTTTGGTTTGACTCTGATTTTCATTAGAGGTTTAATTCCACTTTTATTAATAAAAAACGGGGGAAATAATAATGAAAAAATTATTATCTGTAGTTTTTGGTTTAGCTGTTCTTGTAGGATTCTCTATGACTTCAGCAAATGCCAAAACTTTAAAATGTCAGACCGTTCTTAACACTAAAGCTGATGAAGTGAAAATGTTAAAGGACTTTACTGACACTGTAACAGAGCTTACTGATGGATCTTTAAAATTTGAGATATTGCCAGCAGGTGCTGTTGTAGGAGTAAAAGAGACTTTAGACGCGGTTGATAAAGGATTAATTGATTGTGGTTTCGCATGGACACACTATTGGTCTGGAGATCACCCAGCTGCCATGTTATTTGGTTCGCCAGTAGCAGGTGGTGGAGTAGGTATAGATAACTTAGCGTTTTTATCTTGGTTCCAATATGGTGGTGGTAAAGAACTATATGACCAATTATGGAAAGAAATGGGTAGAGACATTAAAGGATTTATGCTTCAACCAGTTGGCCCAGAAGCTTTAGGTTGGTTTCCAAAACCAATTAAAGACATGGCTGATTTTAGAAAATATAAATTCAGAACACCTCCAGGAATTCCTGGTCAAACATATAAAGATATCGGTATCGCATCTGTAGCAATGGGTGGTGGAGATATTCTTCCAGCATTACAAGCAGGTACTATCGATGCAGCAGAATGGTGTTGTCCAAAACCAGATTTAACATTTGGTTTCCAAAAAGTATTAAAACACTATTACCTACAAGGTTTACACCAAGTAGTAGTAAATGCTGACTTTTATATTACTGGAAAAACTTACAAAAAAATGACTGCTCATGAGAAAAAATCTCTTGAAGTAGCTGCAAATGCTTCATTAGCTAAATCTTTAAGCTACAGAATCTATGAAAATGGAAAAGCTTTAAGAGAGTTAACGACTAAGCACGGGGTAATTTTAGAAGATACTCCAACAGACTACTTTAAAGAATATATGGCAGCAGCAAAGAAAACATTGAACAAAAACGCAGCAGAAAATAAATTTTTTGCTAAAGTTTACAAATCAATGAAAGAATTTGCTGATATTGCTGTACCATTCTGGAGTGGTGCTCAAATGTCAAACGCTAAGCTAGGAATGGCTCACGCGGCGACATTAAAGTAATAAGCAAAAACTTTTAAAATATTTTAGAGCGGACTTAACAGTCCGCTCTAATTTTTTAGGATAAGATTATGAATGACAAGCCACCAAAGATAGACATTTCAGATGAGATGATTGCTGAAAGACGCAGCGGTTCAGGTAAAATGCCAGCCGATATGCCAGCATGGATGGCGAACACTATAACTTCAATAGATAAATTCAGCAAACGTGTAGGTAATATAGTTTGTTGGATTCTTGTGCCTTTAATTTTAGCAATGACTTATGAAGTTATAATGAGAAAATTATTTTTAGCTCCAACAATTTGGGCTTACGATATGAGTAGATTTTTATATGGGGCTCTATTTATGTTAGGAGCAGGGTACGCTCTCTCTAAAGGAGTTCACATAAGAGCAGATTTTTTATACAGAAATTTCAAAACTAAAAATCAAGGTCTCGTAGATTTTTGGTTATATATTTTATTTTATTTTCCGGGACTAACAGTCTTCCTTTTCATGACTATAGGATATGTCGAAGAGTCAATTCGTAGAGGCGAAAGGGGAATGGATACAACTTGGATGCCATTTATGTGGCCTATAAAAACATGTTTATTGATAGGTATAATATTTCTTTTAATTCAAGGCGTATCAGAATTATTTAAAAGCTATTGGGCTGCTAAAAAAGGTGAGTGGCCTGGAGAAGAAAAAAAATGATAGCAGAATTAATTGATCCAGCAGTATTAGGCATTATTTTAGTTGGAGTAATGCTTTTTGCAATCTTCATTGGATTTCCAATATCTTTTACATTAATTTTTTTAGGTTTTGTATTTGGATATCTAGGATTTGGTAAACTAGTTTTCTATTTGATGACCTTACAATTTTCGATGGTCATGACCGAACAAACTCTGGCCGCCGTACCGCTCTTTGTATTCATGGGAATTATGATGGAGCAAGCTGGGTTAATGGAAAGGCTGTTCTCATCATTCCAACTTATGTTAGCTAGAGTTAGAGGATCACTTTATTATGCTGTTTTATTTGTTTCTGTGATTTTTGCTGCAGCGACAGGAATAGTTGGAGCTTCAGTAACGATTTTAGGAATTATGGCTGCTAAATCTATGAATAGATCTAGTTATAATGTTCAGCTTGCTGCGGGAACAATTACGGCAGGTGGTACTTTAGGAATTTTAATACCACCAAGCATCATGCTTGTTGTGATGGGACCAATTATGGAAATTCCGGTTATAGATTTATTTGCAGCTGCAATATTACCAGGAATACTTTTAGCTTCGTTGTTTGCTGCATACACAACAATTAGATGTATGTTAAATCCTGAACTAGGTCCACCATTACCTGAAGACATGAGACCTACCAGTATGAAAACTGTTTGGATTGAATTTCTTTTAGGATTAGTTCCTCCAGCAGCATTAGTTTTCGCAGCGCTTGGAAGTATATTATTAGGTTTTGCAACACCAACTGAAGCTGCAGGCTGCGGTGCAATGGGTGCACTTTTATTATCACTTGCTTATAAAAAATTAACTCTCCCTAAATTACAAGAGGCTCTTGTGAAAACTTTGGAAATAACAGCTCTAATAATGGTTCTTGTAGCTGCCTCAAACTTCTTCGGGGCTGTATTTGCTAGATTGGGTACACCTACTTTACTAACTGAGTTTCTACTTGGTCTTGAAATGAATAAGTATTTAATTTTAGCTATGATTATGGCGATGATTTTCTTACTTGGTTGGCCTTTAGAATGGGTTCCAATAGTTATGATTATAATTCCAATTATTTTACCTTTAGTTGAAGCACTTGGCTTTAACTTAACTTGGTTCGCCATACTAGTCGCAGTAAATCTCCAGACCTGTTGGCTTTCACCGCCCGTCGCTTTATCGGCTTATTTTTTAAAAGGTGTTGTTCCTGAGTGGGATTTAAAAGATATATATTTTGGAATGATGCAATTTATGGTTTTACAATTAATTGGATTAATATTAATAGTTATATTTCCACAAATAGCGTTGTGGCTACCAACACTTTTATATGGCAATTAAATATTTAAAAAAGGCACCTAAAACAGCATCCACAGATGATGCAAAAACTCGTGAAATCGTTCAAACGCTTTTAAAAGATTTAGAAACATCTAAAGAAACTGGATGTAAAGAACTAACAAAGAAATTTGATAAATATGAAGGAGATATAATTGTCTCTAAAGAAAGAATTGAAGAAATAAATAAATCTATAGATCAAAAAACTAAAGACGATGTTAAGTTTGCTCATGATAGAGTTCGAAAATTTGCAGAAGCTCAATTAAAAAATTACGGTAATGATTTCGAAATAGAATTATCAAAAGGTTTATATGCAGGACAAAAACTTGTGCCAGTCAATACTGCAGGCTGTTATATTCCGGGAGGAAGATTTGCTCATATCGCATCAGCTGTTATGAGTGTTACGACAGCAAAAGTAGCTGGTGTTAAGAATATCATTGCATGTAGCCCTCCAAAACCAAATGTTGGTGCTCATCCGACAATTATTTATACAGCAAACTTATGCGGTGCAGATGTAATAATGAATTTAGGAGGAATTCCAGCGATTGCTGCAATGACATATGGATTATTTAAAAATGCTCCAGCAGACATGTTAGTCGGTCCTGGTAATCAATTTGTTGCAGAGGCTAAAAGAATTTTATTTGGAAGAGTAGGGATTGATTTATTTGCTGGACCAACAGAGATAGCAATAATAGCTGATGAAAATGCTGATCCTGAAATTGTTGCAGTGGACTTAGTTGGGCAAGCAGAGCATGGTTATAATTCACCAGCTTGGCTTTACACAACAAGCAAAGATTTAGCAGACAAAGTTTTAAAAAGAGTTCCAGAACTAATTAAAGAACTTCCTGAATTGCCAAGAAAAAGTGCAGAAGCTGCATGGAAAGATTACGGAGAAGTTATCTTGTGTGAAACTGATGAAGAGATGGTTCAGATAAGTGATGAATATGCTCCAGAGCACTTAGAAGTTCAAACAAAAAATTTAGATTGGTTTCATAAAAGACTTAAAAATTATGGATCTTTATTTATTGGAGAAGAAACTACTGTTGCTTACGGTGATAAATGTTCAGGTACAAATCATATATTACCAACAAAAGGCGCTGGAAAATATACAGGTGGTTTATTTGTTGGAAAATTTATAAAAACATTAAGCTTTCAAAGAATGACAAAAGAGTCGACCAAGGAAGTAGGAGCAGCTGCTGCTAGACTTTCAAGATATGAAGGAATGGAAGCTCACGCTAGAACGGGAGATGTGAGATTAAGAAAATACGGTTTTTCCAATTAATGCATGCTTTAGTTTATACTGGTACAGAAAAAATAGTTTACAGAGAAGAAAAAGATCCCACTAAAAAACCCGGCGAGGCATTAGTAAAAGTTCATGCTTCAGGCATCTGTGGTTCAGATATGCATGCTTATCACGGTAAAGATGAAAGAAGAGTCCCTCCACTTATTCTAGGTCATGAGTTCAGTGGAACCAGTTTAGATGGTAAATTTAAAAATAAAGAAGTCGTAATCAATCCACTTATCAGTTGTGAAAATTGTGATTATTGTAAAAACAAAAGAGAACATCTGTGCCCGCAAAGAACAATGATTGGAATGAGCACTCCTACAAAAAGAGATGGTGGTTTAGCAGAATTAGTGTCTGTTCCGGAGCAAAATATTTTTGAGGTGCCAACAGGTTTAAATATGAAAGAAGCAGCCCTAGCTGAACCAACAGCTGTTGCTTTACATGCAGTTTTATTAGCTGAGGCAAATTTAAAAAAACCTTTATCGGAGTGTAAAATTTTAATTCAAGGTGCGGGGGCTATAGGTTTACTTTGTGGCCTGGTGCTAAATAAGGAAAAAAATTCTAGTGATATAATAATGTCTGATCCTAATAAAAAAAGATTAGATGAATGCGGAAAATATCTTAAAGCTAGTTTTGTTGCACCAGATGATAAATCTATAAAAGAAAATCATTTTGACTTAATATTAGAGTCTGTGGGATTAGAGATCACTAGACATCAAGCGATTAATTCAATAGCGCCTGGAGGCACTATAGTTCACATTGGTTTAACTCAACCCTCTGGAACTTTTAATTTTAAAAAACTAACAATCCAAGAAGTAACATTAGTTGGAACTTATTGTTACACAAATGATGACTTTAAAAATAGTTTAGTAATTTTAAAAGACAAAAAATTAGGAGATTTAGGATGGATAGAATATCGAGATCTCAAAAAAGGTTCGGATGCCTTTCAGGAAATTCATAATGGTACTTGTGTGGCTCCTAAAATCATTCTTATTCCTTAATCGCTAAACCACTCACTGTATCTATTTCTATTTTTGATTAAAAAATTTGGCAATAATTTTTCATTAACTAATTTTAATTTGTAATCACTTTTCCATTTATTTGTTGAGGATTTATCTGCGAAATGATCATAAAACATTTCTTTATTTTTTATTTTATCTCTTATTTTATCTACCGTTATTCCGCTTAATCTAAATTCATCATGATGACCAAAATTCATAAATTTATCATACATTTGTTCTGGGGATTTTAAATTAGTAAAATGCCACCCACCATCATTTATAATATTTAAATCAATGTATTTTGTTTCAGAAAACAAAGTATCTAAACGCCAGAAAGGATACTTCTTAAGTTTAATATTCCTTAACCATGATAATGATTTTAATTTTTCTTTTGTACATCCTTTTGTGCCAGGCCAAATCATTCTATCGTAGAGTAAATTAAATTTATAATAAAAAAATAATTGATTAAATAATACAATCGAATTTTTATTTTTTAAAAATTTTTCTGAGTCTAAATTAGGAATTTCATCATTGTCACTTAACATTATAAAATCGTCATCAGAAAAATTATCTAATTCTTTTAGACTCTCATCGTAGGATAAAGCTATCCTTTTCAAGCTATTAGATCTTTGCAATGACGGATCGTTATTCTCTTCTACAATTCCATCCGGTTCTCTATCAATAGCGATATAAATTATTTTATCTTTGAATTTTGGATAATTTTTAATATCAAAATTTAGTTTTTTCTTTTCTCCACTATGAGAAAATGTAGATTCTGTAACAATAAATTTATCAACTTTTTCATTTAGAACGTTAAGTCTTACTTCATACATCATATGCTCGTTATAGAATGAAGTACAATCAATGATTTTCATTAACTTTTAACCTTGTGGTTGTAGACATTATGCATACCTGTAATCTACTTTTAACACAATTAAAATGATTTAAAATTACATAAATAATATAATTATGAAAAATTTTTTTTTAGTAACCTCAACTTTCATTTATTGCAGTTTGGCAGTGGCTATGGGTCACTTAAGCGAAAAAGATAGGAAAGCTACTTTAAAATGCACAGGACTTTATTATGCTAATAGTATGATACCTCAAGGAACATTGGAATTAGATAAAATTGTATTCTCGATTGCGGCTAAGAAATATTTAACATCATATTTAATTAAAGAGGGAGTTAAAGAAGATCTTGTAAATGCAGAACTTAATAAATCTGTAGATGAACTTTATGGCAAACCATACGATGAGAAAAAAACAGGCGATTGTACTAAATATATTTACAAATTAATTCCTGAGTCCAAAGCTGAAATAGATAAATTGGTAAAATCAGGAATATATTAAAATTAACAGAGGTAATCATGATAGATAAATTTGGAAACGCATTTTATTTAATTATTTACTTAGCTCATTTTATTATAGTTGGTAGCTATGGTTACCAATTAGTCTTTGATACTAAAAAATTTCTAAAGGGCAGAGGAGTTGATAAAACTGCAACTTTAATCACTAGATTTGCAGGCTCATTTATGATTGCAATTGTTATAATGGCAATTTATTTAGCTTTTATTAGACCCAATGGCTTAATAGGTACTTGGGCGTTCTTTAACTTAGTTTTTATAATTAATGCTTCAATATTGGTGACAAATTTTTACACTTTAAAAATTGATAAAACAGGTTTAACCAAAAAAACTAGAAACGATGGAATTTACGCACCATTAGTTCTTGTAATTATCAGCGCTATTCTTTGTTATGGCTTAACAGATAAGATCTACGTTTAAGGAGATATATGGCTAAGTTTATGAATATTGTTAGGTGTAAAGTGAAATCATCTAGCAGAGAAGAATATTTGAAAAAAATAGATGAGATGCCAAAGTTCGATGGTCAGACTTCAGCTAAATATGTTGAGACAAAGCCCAACGAATTTTTTATGATAGGTGAATGGAATTCTGAAGATGATATTGCCAAAGCAAGACCAAAAATGATTGAGTTTTTGGACACACTTCGGCACACTTTAGAAGAACTGTCACCAGATTTGGGAGTAACAGATCCTCACTCTGGTACAGTTGTAATCGAAAAATAGGAAAGGGGTAACAATGGCAAAATTTTATACATTAGGATGTTACACAGCTAAAGGTCTTGGAGGATTTGTAAGCAATCCGTCTACAGACAGAAAAGCTGCTACATCTGCACTTGCTGCTTCTGTGGGAGCTAAAGTAACTCAATACTCAGGCCTAAGAGGAAAATATGATTTTATGGCAGTGATTGAAGGAACTTTTGAACAAGCTGCTGCAGCTGCTATGGTTGCTGTTTCTAGTGGTGCTGTTTCAGATTTTACAATTTTAGAAGATGTAGATCTAAATGAAATAGCAAAAACTGCTCAGAAAATGGCTTCATCATACAAAGAGCCTGGAAAATAATTATTTCCTGTAGCTAATACATTTTAAGGTATCAGTGAATTTTATTTGATTTTTATATTCAGATTTTATTTCACTGATACCAAAATTAATTTCCCTATTATTCATGTTTAATAAGCATGAAATATATCTCTCCCTAATCATTCTTATGTACTTTTGCTTAGAGATGTTTACTTTAAAATTAAAGCTGGTGTAGCTTACTTTTTTTAAGTTTTTTTTTATTATTTTGAATAAGTTTTCATCTCTTTTAAGGCTTATTTCTAAATTTTTTCTCATTTTTTTAAAACAAGGTATCTTATTATTTTTTGTTTTAAGTGAAAAAATTAATATTTTGCCTTTGGGATTTAAACTTTTTTTAGCGAGATTTAGAAGGCGGTTTAACTTTGTTTTTGAAAAAAAATGAATAGTTTGTTTGATTAAGATTAAATCATATTTTTCTTGTTTCTTTAGATATTTTAAAGCCTCAATTTTCTTAAATACGATATTCTTTTTAATATCCTTATTTGCGACAACATCTATTCCTGTGGACTTATTTTTAAATTTGTATTTCTTTTGTAGGGCAGAAATAATATTTGCTCTTCCACATCCAATATCCAATATTTTTGTATCTTTATTAAAATTAATTTTTGTTTTAAGAAATTTATTAAATTGAGAGATATATAATTTAGATGATAACCAGGTTTTATTATCCCAGTTTTTAAGTTTTTTCATTAAAGCGCAACAACAGCAGCAGCCATAGAGGCAAGTCTTGCTTGAGTATCATCAGCTCTACTTGTTATTACAACAGGAACTTTTCCACCTACTACTACACCAGCTGCACAAGCTCCCATAAAAAAAATCATCATTTTTACTAAAGCATTTCCAGTTTCTACGTTAGGAACTAATAGAATATCTGTTTTACCAGCGACCGCATTCTTTATCCCTTTTATTTGAGCAGCTTTTTCAGAAACTGAGTTATCAAAAGCCATTGGACCAAATACATCTGCGTTTAAGCCTTCCTCTTTGGCTTTTTTGGTAAGTTCGCTCGCCTCTTGTGAGCTAGGCACGCTATCTAAAACTTCCTCAGTGGCTGATAATATTGAAACTTTAGGTTTCTCAATTCCTATTCTATTTGCAAAATCTATTGCATTTTTTAATATGTGTAATTTTGTTTCCAATTTTGGTAATACATTTAAAGCTCCATCAGTTATGATAAATGGTTTATCATCTTTTTCCAAAGTCATGTGCCAAATATGACTTAATCTTTTTTTTCCAATTAAATTTAAATCTCTTTTCAAAACTGCCTTCATAAGTACATCGGTATGAATATGCCCTTTAACAATTATTTTTATCTTACCTTCACTCGCAAGTTTTGCAGCAATCGGAGCAGTGCTGTTTTCATCCGGTTCATTAATTATTTCGTATTTAGAAATATCCCAGTTTATTTGCTTAGCATTTTTTTCGATAATTGATTTATCGCCAATAAAAACTGGTATGATTAAATTTGCATCTACGGCTTGTTTTGCAGACTCTACTGAAACTGGCTTTACTGCATTAACTATTACTGCTTTTGCAGGTCCTTTTGTCTTAGCTATCGTAAGCAAACTTTCAGGGCATATAACATCTTTTTTACTAAGCATTTAATTCATCCATTTCTTTTAAAATTTTAGCAGGAATAGATATATCTTTATTTAAATTCTTTTTATACGCCTTATTTTTTCTTTCACCTGGATATAAAATATTTGAAAATCCTTTTGCTTTTGGAAGTTTCTTGACAAGCTTTATATTTTTCTGCATTTCTTTAACAAACTTATTTCCGATAAAAATTTTAGGATTAATAGTGATAAATAAATGACCCATATTTTGGGGTCCTGAAAAATCATCAAAAGGATCTTTTATTTTTCCTCCATGACTACTGCCTGTGAAAACACCACTTAGAATATCAACCATCCAAGCTAACCCAGAACCTTTAAAATCTGCAATGGGTAATTGAGTACCTGCAAGAGCCTCTTTAGCGTTGGTAGTAATTTTACCTTTTTTGTTAAGAGCAACACCATATGGAATTTTCAAACCTAACTTTTCAGCTCTTCGTATAGTTCCCCTGTTTATTATTGACGTTGATGCATCATAAATAAAAGGAACTTTTCCTGTGGGTACACCAAAACAAATAGGGTTTGTTCCAAATAAAGATTTCTTTGCACCATACGGAGCTAAAGCGGCAGGCGCATTAGTAAAACAAAAAACCATTAATTTATTATTGACTGCTTGTTCTGCATAAAAACTTGAAAGTCCGTAATGTCCGCTTTTTTTTATAGCCACTAAACCTATTCCAGTTTTTTTTGCATTTTTAATTGCTTGTTTAATACCAATATCAGCACTTACATAGCCAATGCTGTTATCTGCATTGATATAAGAAATTGAAGAACTTATTTTCTTTATTTTAATTTTAGGTTTAGGATTAATTACTTTTGCTTTAATTCTATCGCAATACATTTTCAGTCTAGCTAAACCATGACCTTTTGCTTCCAATATTTCAGCTTTAACTAGGTAGTTGGAGCAAATTTCTGCGTGATTTTTTGAGAGTTTATTTTTTAAAAATATTTTTTTAAGTTTTGATTTTAGGAGACTTTTTTTCACTTAAATTTTTTATTCCCTTTAGCTTCCCAAAAATTCGTTCTTTGCTCTGGGTTCTCAACTAAACTTTTACACATCATGCCATACTCTTTTGCAAGTGAAGAAAAATCTTTTTTAGCTAATTCTACAAAATTATTAACTTTATCTTTTGTCATTTGGGACATTACTTCTGGATTTAATCCCATTATTTCCCCAAGATCATAGTTATACTTTAAAGATACATCCGCACTATTCTCTAAGCTATCAATAATATTTTTATCTTTTCCTGCATCTTTAAAACTTTGGGCGGCAACTTTGTAGAAACTATAACAATTAACGTAATCTCTTTGAATATTTTCCATGACATACTTTGCAACTTTTTTATCTTTTGCGTTTTCATTCGCATTTAAAGTGAAAGGAATTATTAATAGAATAATTAAAATTATTTTTTTCATTTATATTTTTTCATAGAGGCTTCAGCTAAAATCAAATTTGGATCCATAAATTTTTTTGAAAGCTTTGCTTTCTTAAAAGATTTATATGCAAAAATTGCAATTGGCAACTCTGTACAGCCCAAAATGATTTTTTTACATTTCTTTTTAATTAGATAATTTACCGCAGGCTTTATAGCTCTCTCAGCTTCCTTGGTTTTACCCATTTTAACAAGTTTAATGGATTTATTAACGCTTCTTTGTTGCAATATTGTATTTGGCGAAATTAATAAAAATTTTTTATTGAAGTAATGACTATATACACCAGTTTTTATTGTTGCTTCAGTTGCTAATAAACCAATTTTAGAATTTCTTTTTAATTTTTTTTTTGCATTCAAATATACAATTTCTGGCATATTTAAAATTGGTATTTTTATTTTCTTTTTGAGATCTTTGTACCAATAGTGCGCGGTATTACATGGAATTGATATAAACTTACATTTGCTTTTCTGTAAAAACTTGC
>CACOWO010000005.1:0-27500 GCA_902630925.1 uncultured Pelagibacteraceae bacterium
TAATTTTTTTTATTATTTTTTTAGCCATATAAATAGTCTTATTAGGTTTAGTCAGAAAAGACTCCCCACTTACATGAAAATCTATTTTAAATTTACATTTATTTTTTTTACTTAAATTTTTGACTATTGAATAAACTTTTTTCTTTAAACTGCTTGAGGTATGAAAATTATTAAACCTTATGTTGAATTGAGCCTTAGCTATGGCTGGAATCACGTTTGTAGCAGCATTATCAACATTAATAGAAGTAATTTCTAAATTCGAAGGCTGAAAATTTTTGTTACCCTTATCCAATTTGTGTTCATTAAGTTTTTTACATATTTTTACTAATGTATTTATGGGATTATTAGAAAGATGAGGGTAAGCAACGTGACCTTGCGATCCTAAAATCATTATTGACCCAGATATACTACCACGTCTTCCTATTTTGATCATTTCTCCAAGTTTATTAGGATTGGTAGGCTCACCAACTATACAAAAATCTATTTTTTCCTTTTTCTTTTTTAGGTAATCTACTACTTTTTTTGTCCCATTAATTGCAAAGGATTCCTCATCACCAGTGATTAAAAAACTTATGGATCCATTAAATTTTTTTCTTTTTTTTAAAAATTTTTCTACAGCAGATATAAAGCAAGCTATCGAGCTTTTCATATCATTAGCACCTCTACCAATTAAATGATTATTCTTAATTATTGGTTTAAAAGGATTTACGGTCCAATCTTTTATGTTACCCGGAGGCACTACATCAGTATGACCTGCGTAACATAAATTTGGCCCTTTTTTTCCAAGTCTTGCATAAATATTTTTGATTGGCTTACTAATTCCATTTTTATCTTTAAATTCTAAAATTTTGCAATCAAATCCTAGCTTTCTTAATTGCTTTGCTAAAAATCCTATCGCACCTGCATCCACTGGGGTTACACTAGGAAATTTAATAAGCTCTTTTGCTAATGTAAGTTCATTAATGTTAGGCATTAGTCTCTTAATAAATCATTTATAGATGTTTTACTTCTTGTTTTCGAGTCAACTTTTTTAACAATCACCGCACAATACAAAGAAGGACCATCAGGATTAGATTTATTTGGTAAACTTCCTGGCACAACTACAGAATATGCAGGTACTTTTCCAAAAGTGATTTCACCAGTTGATCTATCTACAATTTTTGTTGAAGCCCCGATATAAACTCCCATTGAAATGACCGCTCCCTCCTCAACTAGAACACCTTCAGCTATTTCAGACCTAGCGCCTACGAAGCAATTATCTTCGATAATTACTGGACCAGCTTGTAGCGGTTCAAGTACGCCACCAATTCCAGCTCCACCTGAGATATGACAATTCTTTCCAACCTGCGCACATGAACCAACAGAAGCCCAAGTGTCAATCATTGTACCTTCATCTACATATGCTCCTAGATTTACAAACGATGGCATAAGTACAACATTTTTAGCTATAAAAGATCCTCTTCTAACAACTCCATTCGGAACATGTCGGTATCCAGCTTTTTTCCAATCTTTTTCTTTCCACTTCACTGTTTTACCTGGAACTTTATCATACCAGGTAGTGTAGGGTCCTTTTGACATTGTCATTTTATTTACTCTAAAGCTTAAAAGAATTGCTTTTTTAATCCACTGATTAACAACCCAAGATCCATTAACCTTATTCGCTACCCTTATTTTACCTGAGTCTACTAAATTTATTGTTTCATTAATTGCATTGACAAGTTTTTTATCTGATTTTGGTCCTATTTTTTCTTTAATTTCAAAACTATTATTAATTATATTTTCTAATTTATCTAACTTCATTTATCTCCTTTAAAAATTTTGCCAAATTATCCGTTTTATAGTTAATAAAATCTTGATCCGAATATTTAGCTGCCCAGGGTTCGTTATTTCTAATCCAAACTGTTTTCATTCCTAATTCGTGAGCTGGTTTTAAATTTCTTGCTATATCTTCAAAGAATATACAGTATTGTGGCTCAATTTTGTAATTTTCTATTAATTTTTTATAAGGTTCTTTAGAAGGCTTTGGAATAAATTCACAATCACGAATATCAAAGATTCCATCAAAAAGTCTATCAATTCCAATTCTTTTTGTAACATTTAAAGCATGAGCCTTTGATCCATTGGTAAAAATTATTTTCTTTCCATTTAATTTCTTAATTTCTTCCTCTAAAAACTCATTTTTATCTAAAAAACTAAGATCAACATCGTGTACAAATTCCAAAAATTCATCAGCATCAATTTTATGGTTTTTAATCATTCCATTTAAAGTAGTGTTGTATTCCTGAAAATAGCTTTTTTGAATTTTTCTAGCTTCTTCTAAACTAACATTTAGTTTTTCAGAAATAAATTTTGACATTTTTTTGTCTACTTGGTCAAAAACTTTAGTTGCCCCATCGTATAGAGTGTTATCCAAATCAAATAACCAAAATTTTATTTTTGATAAATCTTTCATTCCCTTATTAATGTTCCAGAACCTTTATCAGAAAAAATTTCATGTAGTATTGAATGAGGCTTCCTTCCATCAAGTATAACAACACCTCTGACACCGTTCTCCACTGCATCAACACAATTTTGTATTTTTGGTATCATGCCACCCTGAACGACTTTCCATTTAATAAGGTTTTCTAAATCAAAGGGTTTTATTTCTGTAATCAGTTTTTTTTGATCATCATAAACACCTTCAACATTAGTCATTAATAATAGTCTTCTGGATTTGAGTTTTTTGGCTATAGCACTGGCCGCTGTATCTCCGTTTATATTATATGTTTGTTGATTTTCTCCTAAACCAAGAGGTGAAATTATTGGAATTTCGTTTTTATTTATTGCGTCGTTAATTAGTTGAGAGTTAATTTTATTTGGTATCCCAACAAAACCTAACTCTTTTCTTTCAGGTTTAACCTCAATAATATTATTACTTTTTGTATGAAAAGATACAGCATTTAAACCTAACTTTTTTAAATTTTGAACTATATCATTATTGAAATCAATTAGAACTTTCTCAACAACATTAATAATATTTTTATCAGTTACTCTTAATCCATCGATAAAATTTGATTTAATATTTTTTTTATCTAATTCTCTTTTTATTCTTGGACCGCCTCCGTGAACAATAATTACTGATAGACCTAATTTATTAAGAATATTAATATCTAAGATAAAATTATTAAATACACCTCTATCAATCAATACGTTTCCGCCATACTTTATGACAATTTTTTCTTTCTCATATTTAGAAACGTATTTTTGAACGTTATGGACATCAGGGGCGTTTTCAGGCCAAAACTTTTTGATTTCTTCAAGAGAAATATTTTGAGACATTTAATTTGTTTTTACAGTAGTTTGTTTTACGATTACGTACTGTTGAGCTATTGTTAAAATATTGTTTACTGTCCAATAAACAACTAGACCCGATGGAAATGATGCTAATATGATTGTTAAAAATAGTGGAAAGAAAGCGAAAATTTTAGCTTGAATAGGATCTGCAGGAGCAGGATTTAATTTTTGCTGGACCCACATAGAAGCGCCCATTAAAATTGGCCAAATACCAATTATCATAAAACTCGGTGGATCCCACGGTATAAGTCCAAACAAATTAAAAATTGTAGTCGGGTCAGCCGCTGAAAGATCTTTTATCCAACCAAAAAAAGGCTGATGTCTCATTTCTAAAGAAATAAACAACATCTTATATATGGCAAAAAAGAACGGTATTTGTATCAAGACTGGCAAACATCCTGAAGCAGGATTAATTTTTTCTTTCCTATATAAAGCCATCATTTCTTGTTGTAATTTTACCTTGTCATCCTTATGAAGCTCTTTAAGTCTCATCATTTCAGGTTGAACGGCCTTCATTTTTGCCATGGATTTAAATGAGAAGTTTGCTAGAGGGTAAAAAATTAATCTTATTGCAATTGTGAGTAAAACTATAGCATAACCAAAATTTCCTGAAATTTTAAACAAATAATCTATTACAAAAAATAATGGTTTTGTGAAAAAGTAAAACCAACCCCAGTCTATCACTAAATCAAATTTATTAATATTTTGATCAGCAGCGTAACCATCAATTGTTTCAACTTCTTTTGCTGAAACAAATAATCTTAGTTCATTTACTCCTGTAGACGACTTATTTATTGTTGTAGGATTATTAATTATATAATTCGCTTTATAGCCATTATCATAAAGAAAGGTTGATTTAAAATTTTTTCCTTTTTTAGGAACAAAAGCTGTCATCCAATATTTATCAGTAATACCTAACCATCCATCATTCGATTCTCTAACAATTTTCTTTTCTTTTACATCGTCGTAATCATCTTCTTTTAGCTCATCATCAAATACCCCAATAAATCCCTCGTGCTGAATGTAAAAATTTTGTATATCATCAGGAATTTTATTCCTAGTCATCTGAGCATATGGGTATAAATCAATTGTAGAATTAGAATTATTTCTTACTTGCTGGGTAATTTTAAATAAATATTTATTATCTAACTCTATTTTTTTTTCAAAGACAATCCCTTCTCCGTTATTCCATTGCAATAATACTGGATCGTTATCACTTAAAATATTATTACCTTTTACGGACCAAATACTCTCTTTTGTGGGTATCTTAATTTTATTTCCTACACTGGTCCAACCAGTTTCAATATAAAAACCATTTTCTGTCTCTGCTGGATTTAAAAAAATAATATTTTTTTCTCCCTCAACTTTTTGTTTATGATTTTTAAAAGAAATATCATCGATTTGTGCACCTTTTAAATTTATTGAACCTACAATACTATTATTTTCAATTTTGACCCTTTTATCCTTTTTAATTGAGTCCTCCCTAGAAATATTTTTTACTATGGTTGGCTGATTTATTGTTGGAGCTATTGACCCTGTTTCAGATTTTTGTTCAACTTTTTGATTGTCTTTCGGATTAATAGGTTTTTTTGGAGTTTCAAAAAAAGCTCCCCAAAAAAGCAAAACAGACATTGATAAAGCTATAGCTACAAATACGTTTCTATTATCCATTTTTACTATCCTTCTTGCCCTTTAATTTCCAACCTGCTCTTTGCAAACCTTCTACTATTATTTCTAATCTTTCTTGTCTGTTAGTATTTTTTGGAATAGGGACGAAATCCACACCATGTGTGCCACCAAGTATTTTAAATGGATGACATTTAAAAATTCTTTTTGTTCCTAATTTAAACCCTCTTATGAGACCATGAGCACTGAGAGCTTCAATAAAATACTCCGAGCAGGTTGGTAAAAATCTACATCTATTTCCAAGTAATGGAGAAATGAAATATTTATAAGATTTTATTACTAATATTAAAATTTTTGTCATTTTATTTTTTTAATTTACTAAAACTTTTCTCCATTAATGGCAAAAGCACATCTTGTTTTTGAGCATAAGCATTAGACTTTCCGAAAACTATATAAGTGTAATCCTTATTAATTGCACCTCTTTTTTTTAATAATTTTTGAACAATTGCTTTTAATTTTCTTCTAATTTTGTTTCTTTTGACAGCATTTCCAATTTTTTTTTTCATAACAAAACTTATAAGTAAGCTAGCTTTATTTTTTGCTTTAAAAAAATTTTTAGCTGCAAAAATAGAAAAGTAATCTGTATGGACTTTTTTTTCTTTAAGTGCTTTTTTGAATTGGTTGCTTTTTTTTAAACTTTCAAGCTTAACCATCTATTATCATGTAGAAAGAGTTTTTCTTCCTTTTGCTCGTCTTCGAGCAATAAGTTGTCTTCCAGCTTTTGAAGCCATTCTTGTTCTAAAACCGTGTCTTCTTTTTCTGACTAAATTACTAGGCTGATATGTTCTTTTCATAAATATTAAAAGGTATATATTTTAATTGTCGTCTATTGTACAGGTAAATTATGAGCAAAAATTTGAAAATATTTTTAGGTGTCACTTACTTGTTCATTTTAATTGTATTTCTTTATTTTATTTTTGGAATTATTCAAGTAAATAGACTTGATGATTTTTCATATTACAAGGAACTCCAGTCAAATTTAGATAATTATATAAGTACCAATATATTTATTAATTTATTTTATTTTTTTATTTTTGGAATTTTTTGGGTTGTTTTGCTTGGATTTGGCTCACCAATTTTAATAATTTCAGGAATACTATTTGGGAAGTGGCTTGGAACTTTTGTATCTGTGTTATCACTTTCAATTGGAGCTTTAGCATTATATTCAATTGGAAATTATTTTTTTAAAGATTTATTAAAGCTGATACTAGAAAAAAAATTTGATAAATATATTTCACTATTTCAAAAAAATGAATTTTTTTATTTTTTTATCTATAGGTTTGTTGGAGGTCTAGGGGTACCCTTCTTTTTACAAAATCTATTACCAATTCTTTTTGAAATGAAAAAAAGAAATTATTTTCTTTCAAGTTGTTTTGGGTTCATACCAAGTTTTTTTATTATGAATACGATAGGGGCTGGATTGAATATTTACGTTAAGGAAGCTAGTAGTTTTAGCTTAATAAATCTAATTTTATCAAAAGAAATTTATTTACCAATCCTAATGTTTGTTTTTTTAATGTTCGTATCTTTACTGATTAAAAAAAAATTTTTTAATGATAGAAATTAATAAAAATAATCTTTCTAATGATTTAAGTCCTTATCTTAAACAACATAAGGAAAATCCCGTTAACTGGCAAATTTGGTCTAATGAAACATTGGATTACGCAAAGCAAAATAAAAAGCCGATAATATTAAGCATTGGATATGCAAGTTGTCATTGGTGTCATGTAATGGCTCATGAAAGTTTCGAAGATCAAGAAACTGCAAAAATAATGAATCAATTATTTGTCAATATAAAAGTCGACAGAGAGGAAAGACCAGATTTGGATTTTATTTTTCAAAGCTCATTTCAATTATTTAATCAAACTGGAGGAGGATGGCCTTTAACAATGTTTTTGGATGAAAATGGTGTACCATTTATGGGAGGAACTTATTTTCCTAAAGAAGCAAAACATGGTTTACCATCATTTAAAGATGTTCTTCAAAAAGTTGCTGATGCTTACAAAGATCAGAGGGAAAAAATAATAAATCAAAAAGATTTAATTATTAAAAATTTAGATTTGAAAAAAAATTCTGTTTTAAACCAAGATCTTGAACCTATTCTAGAAATATCTTTAAGTCATTTGGATCCAGTGAAGGGAGGTTACAAAGGTGCTCCTAAATTTCCTACTTTTAATCTATTCGAAACTTTACTTTATTTTTATAATACTTCTAATGACCTAAAGTATTTAAAGCCAGTAGAAATAATCATTCAGCAATTATGTTCAAAAGGAATATATGATCACGTAGAAGGTGGTATTGCCCGGTATGCTGTAGATGAAGATTGGATAATCCCACATTTTGAGAAAATGCTTTATGATAATACTCAATTTATACTGTTGCTCTCGAAATATTGTAAAATAAGTTCAAATAACTATTTTAAAGAAAAATTAGAACAAACAATTGATTTTTTGAAAAAAAACTTTCTTAATAAAGAAGGTTTAATGGGGTCTGCTTTCGATGCAGATAGCGAAGGCGAGGAAGGAAAATATTATATTTATTCTTATAACGAGATTAAAGATATAGAAAATATTGGCCAATATTTTGAGATAAAGTCAGAAGGAAATTGGGAAAATAAAATTATCTTAATTGAAAAACAAAAACCTACCGAAGAAATCTTAAAAAAACTCTTACAAATAAGATTAAAAAGAAAAAAACCTTTTTTCGATGACAAAACACAATTAGATTTAAATTGTCTAATGATAAGTGCATTAATTGCTGCAAATGAAATCTTACCAAATAAAGGATACTTGAAATTAGCTGAGGAATTTTTCTTAAAGATAGAAAAAAAATATATTGAAAAAACAATTTACCATAGTTACTCAAAAGATATTGTTTTTATAGAGGACTATGCCTTTTTAATAAATGCAATAAATGACTTATCAGATAAAACAATGAACTTTAAATATAAGGACTTAGCAAGAAAATTGACACTAGAGGCAATAGATAAATTTTTCTTAAAAGAAAAAAATATTTTTCAAAAAAATCCCAAGACTAATAATGATGTTTTTTTTAATCCAATTGATATAGGAGACAATACAATTCCTAATGGAAATGCAATCATGCTTATAAACCTAATAAAATGTGGGATGATGGAAGAAGCAAAAAAATTATCGTTAAGCTTAAATGGATATCTAAACATTTATAAAAATCATATGATGACTGCTATAAGAGCTGTAGATTTTTTTAACAAAATTGTTTCTGGAAAAAATTGTAATGAACAGGGTTGTAAAATAGATGTTAAAAAAAATTAATTGGCTGGCATGGTTAGTTTTAGTGATATTGTGGAATTATGGTTTTCCGAACGCAACTCCACTGCAAGATGTAATAGTTGCCGTAATTTTGTCGATATTATTTATAATTATTCAGAAGGTTCAATCTAGAGGCTTGCAAAACAGAGCTTCAAGAAGTAAATTTAGAAATTAATGAAGGGACGCTCAATATGGGAATTCACTACGATTATAAATCTACGCGAGGCGATAAAGCTATGAAAAAAGAGGCTAAGCGGAAAGCAAGAATTGAGCAAAGAAGAGCTAAGCGTTCAACCAATAATTTAAAAGAGTCCGAGGAAAAATTAATGCATGACATTGACAAGCCCATAACACTAGAGGACTTAACCAACCCAGATAAAAATTAATTTTTTAATGAAATCTTTTGAAAAAAAAGATTCTCTTGTTAAGAGCCGTGAGGCTGCTTTAAAAAAAAATCTTAAAAAACGAAAAAAAATTAAAATAGAAAAAAAGAAAAAATGACTGTGCTCTCAGATAAATGGATAAAAAAAACAGCAAAGCAAAGAGGCATGATTAAGCCTTTTGTTGACAAACAAGTAAGAAAAGGAAAAATTTCCTTCGGTTTATCTTCTTATGGATACGATGCTAGAGTATCTAGCGAATTTAAAATTTTTACAAATGTAAATTCTGGAATAGTAGACCCAAAATTATTTAAAAAAGAAAGTTTTGTAACTAAAGTAGGAAAGGAATGTATAATTCCACCAAACTCCTTTGCATTAGCTAGAACAATCGAATATTTTAAAATTCCAGATGATATTTTAGTTATTTGTCTTGGAAAATCTACTTACGCAAGATGTGGAATCATAGTAAATGTAACTCCTTTGGAACCAGGCTGGGAAGGTCATGTAACTTTAGAATTTTCAAATACTACACCACTACCTGCTAAAATCTATGCCAATGAGGGAGTTGCTCAATTTATCTTTTTAAAAGGAAATGAGCGTCCAAGTGTTACTTACGCTAATAGAAGAGGTAAATATATGAAACAAAAAGGCGTGACACTACCAAAAGTTTAAACTCTTTAATGCAAAAGCTTATAATTAAAGGTGGTAGAGATTTAAGTGGAAAAATTTCAATTTCAGGATCTAAAAATGCCACCCTACCAATTTTAGCAGCCTCTATTCTATCCAATCAAGCAACAATTAAGAACGTTCCTTTGGTAAAAGATATATTTACAATGGTTGAACTATTAAATTTTATTGGATTAAAGACAAAAATATTAAAAAGAGAAAATAGTATTCAAATTAAAAATAAAGAGAAAAACATAAATACTTTAGCTCCTTATAAACTTGTTAAAACAATGCGCGCTGGAGTGCTTGTTTTAGGATCTCTTTTAACTAAATATAGGAAAGCAAAAGTTTCTTTACCTGGAGGATGCGCTATTGGATCAAGACCTGTAGATTTACATTTATTTGCTTTAAAAAAATTAGGTGCAAAAATCAAAATAAAAGATGGTTACATATTAGCTCAAGCCAAAAATGGCCTTAAAGGCACAAAAATAAAATTTCCTTCTATTTCAGTTGGAGCAACAGAAAATGCATTACTTGCTGCTTTTAAAGCAAAAGGTAAAACTATTTTAAAAAATTGTGCGATTGAACCAGAAATAAAAGATTTAATAAAATTTCTTAAAAAATTAGGAGCAAATATTTCACTTAAAGGAAGGACAATTTCAATCTCAGAAAATAAAATTAAAAGTTCAAAAATTATTCATCATGTAATTTTTGATAGAATAGAATTAGGTACCTATATGATAGCTAGTGCATTACTAGCTAAAAAAAATTTAACAATTAATAAAATTGAACCAAAAATAATAAAGAATGAATTAAATGTTTTAAAAAAGATCGGGGTTAAAATTAAAAAAAATAAAAATTCAATTATAATCAAGAAAGCAAAAAAATTAAAAAAAATAAATATTATAACTAAACCATATCCAGGTTTTCCAACAGATTTGCAAGCTCAACTAATGGTTCTTCTCACTCAAGCAAATGGTATATCAAGAATAAAAGAAGATATTTTCGAAAATAGATTTATGCACGTTCCTGAATTAAAGAGAATGGGAGCAAAGATAGAAATAAAAGATAAAACTGCAATAATTAAAGGACCAACAAAACTAACTGGAGCAGAAGTCATGGCAACCGACCTACGAGCTTCAGTCAGTTTGGTATTAGCTGGATTAATTGCAGAGAATAGAACAATAATAAATAGAATTTATCATCTTGATAGAGGTTACGAGCATCTAGAAAATAAACTTAAAAACTGCAAAGCTAAAGTAAAAAGAGTTTAAAATGGAACCAAAAAATTTGAAACTTATTGCAAGAACAGAGGAAGATCTTAGAGTTGTATCTGCTCATCTCCAAGACTCTATAGCGAGTATTGCAGACATGGCAAATTTAAAAAAGAATAAAATTTTTCTTATGCAACTTAATCGTTTTATGTGGGAGGATGTTGAAAAAGGAGTATTTAGAAAAAATAAACGCATTAGGACTATCTTAAAATTTGAGAATGTAATGAATGTCTTATCTAGGAATATTAATCAGCTTAAAAAAGATAAGTTTTTAGATTTTCTAGCTATTGAAACAAATATTACTCCTGATAAAAACTATGAAATGAAAATAATTTTTGCTGGCGATGCAATTATAAGAGTGATCTCCGAAGTCATTGAAGTTACTCTAGATGATCAAGGCGAAGCTTGGGATACAAAAAATAAACCAAAACATAAAAGCTTATAATGTTAAAAATACTTAAACTAGACAACAATAGATCTCTAAAAAATTTAATAAAATTTTTAGATAAAAGAAAGTCTATTCAAAAAAATCAAACTGTTATTGTAAGTAAAATTATAAAAAATGTAAAAAAAAATGGAGATAAAGCAGTAATAAATTATGAAAAAAAATTCTCTAAAATCAAAACAAAAAAAACCAATTTACTTTTTTCAAAAAAAGAAATTAATAAAATTATAAAAAGGACTGAACCAAAAATAAAAAAATCGATTGATTTAGCCTATGCGAGAGTTAAAAGATTTCACTCAAAACAAAAATTTTCATCTTTCACATTTAGAGATAAATATAAAAATACACTATCCTATAAATACTCTCCATTAGAAAAAGTTGGGGTTTATGTGCCCGGAGGTACTGCGAGTTACCCAAGCACTGTCCTAATGAATTGTATTCCAGCTATTGTGGCTGGAGTTAAGAATATATACTTAACTACTCCATCTTTAAACTCTAAGATAAATCCAGCAGTTATTTACGCAGCAAAAAAATGTGGTGTAAAAAAAATTTATAAAACTGGTGGAGCCCAGACTATTGCGGCATTAGCTTACGGAACAAAGAAATTTGAAAAAGTAGATAAGATAGTTGGACCAGGAAACGCCTTTGTAGCTTGCGCAAAAAAAGAGGTTTATGGAGATGTAGGCATCGATATGGTAGCTGGACCTTCTGAAGTTAGCATAGTTGCAGATAAGTTTGCTGATATAAATTTAGTTGCTGCAGATTTAATAGCTCAAGCCGAACACGATGTAAACGCTCAATCAATATTGATAACAAATAATAAAAATGTAATCAGACTGGTAAATGTATCTTTGAAAAACCAACTCAAAAAATTACCAAAAAAAAACATTGCTTCTCAAAGTTTAAAAAATTTCGGTTTAGCTATTTTTGCTAAAAAAAGAAAAAAAATTGTAGAAGCAATTAATACCATAGCACCTGAACATTTGGAGCTATTTACAAATAAGAATCAAGAAATAATAAAAGGTGTTAAAAATGCTGGATCAATTTTTATAGGCAAATTTTCACCAGAGGCAATTGGAGATTACATAGCCGGACCTAACCATGTTTTACCAACATCGGGTTCAGCAAGATTTTCATCTGGTCTATCTGTTAATGATTTTTTAAAGCGTCACTCTCTTATAAAAATAACAAAAACAGGTATTGAAAGATTAGGAACATCGGTTATAAATTTAGCTAAGCATGAGAATTTAGATGGTCATGCTAACTCAGTAAAGTTAAGATTAAAAAAGGAATAATAATTGGCAAAACAGGAAACTCTAGAATTTAAAGGAAAAGTCACTGAACTTTTGCCAAACGCAATGTTTAGAGTTAAGTTAGAGAATAATCATGAGATTTTGGCACATACCGCAGGAAAACTTAGAAAAAATAGAATTAGAGTTCTTGCCGGAGACAATGTGATGGTTGAAATGACACCATATGATTTAACTAAAGGTAGAATAACTTTTAGATTTTAGGCCTTGTAGCTCAGTAGTAGAGCAGTACCCTGAAAAGGTATGTGTCGTAAGTGCGATTCTTACCAAGGCCACCACAAAATTTGTTAAGCAAATAAAAAAAGTGTAGTAATTAAAATTATGACACAATTTGAAAGTTTTAAAAAAAATGGTTTTTGCATTGGATCAAAAGTTATTAGTGAAAAAGAAATAGTTTTCTTACGAAAGTCACTAAATAGAATTTTTAGCTTAAAAGGGAATCCAAAAGAGATTAACCTATTTGATATCGAGGACGATGAAACTGTCAATTTAATTTATAAAATTTATGCTTCAGATAATATAAAAAATTTTTTTATAGATTTATCAAAATTTTATGATCATAAAATTAATTTAATCCCTAGATTTATAATTCAAAGAAATTACCACGTAGATAGAAAAAATTCTCCTGGTGTTGGCTGGCATCGAGACTGCGCAGGAGAATTACTTAAAAAATATTGTAAGGATAAAATATCAAACCAATCTTATATTTTTGGTAAGATGGGCATTTACTTACAACATAATTCTGAATATGGAGGAAGCATAGATCTTATCCCAAACTCTCATAGAATATTAATATCTAAAAATTTCATTTACAGAAAATTAAAATCCTTAAAACTTTTTTTAATTACTAAATTTCAAAAATTTTTACCTTTAATATATACTAAATTACCGGAGAAAATTTTTATGGAAACTTTAAATGCTAAAAGGCTTTATCCAGAACCAGGATCTCTTGTTTTATGGGATAGTAGAATTATTCACAGGGGGTCACCGATTGATGATAAAAATAAATTTCAAGCATCATTTAAACCAAAGGAATTTTTTGCAGAAGTTCCAAAAGAAGTAACAAAGTTTTCTTTATACGTTGATTTCGGAAATAATTTTGCTTTTGACTCTTATATGTATGATAGAAATAACAGAGATTTACAGAAAAAAGAGACAGAATTTTTAAATCGGAATCTGTCTCACTTGCAAAAGCACTCTCCAAATCTATATTCAGTTATAAACTCTCATATTTCACCTACGATAAAAAAATATCAATGAAAAAAAAAATTGGTCTTTTTTGGCTAAGAGATGATTTTAGATTTACTCAAAATTATGGTTTAATTGAAGCTACCGAAAATCATGATCAAGTCGTAGTTTTTTATTTGTTTAAAAAAGATATTTTCAAAGACCAAGAAGCTCAAAAATGGTGGCTTAGCAAATCTCTATTTAATTTTAGAAAAGAATTAAATAAATTAAATATAACACTTGAAATAATTGAAACTAATTCATTTAAAATTTTCTTTGATAATTTATTAAAAAAAAACGACTTTAAATTATACTGGAACAAAGTTTATGAACCTGATTACTTAAAATTTGATAAGTATTTATCAAATAACCTTAAAAATAAAAACATCATTTATAAAAGATTTAAAGGTAATACTCTTAACGAAATTGATGAAATCAAAAAAAATGACGGAACTCCGTTCAAAGTATTCACCCCTTTTTGGAGAACAGCAGAAAAATATTATATTGATAAAATACCACCAAAAAAAAAGATAATTAAAAAATGTAAAAATAAAATAAATTATTTTCAAAATTCTATTGAACCAGAAAAGATATTACCCAAAAACAATTGGTTTAAAAATTTTGAAAAAATATGGACTCCTAATGAAGAAAGCGCTTTAAAAGAATTGCAAAATTTTATTAAAGAAAGAATTGCTAATTATTCTGAGGGGAGAAATTATCCAAATTTGCCTGGGACATCAAAGCTATCTCCATTTATTAAATTCGGTCAGCTTCACGTTGAAACAATATGGAGGGAATGTGTAAAAAAAAAAATAAAAACTATTAATACATCAAAATTTTTAGCTGAAATTGGATGGAGAGAATTTAATCATTCGTTGATAAATTATTTTCCATATATGTTAAAAAACAATTATTCAAAAAAATTTGATAAATTTCCATGGGAAAAAAATTCTAAATTTTTGAATGCTTGGAAAAAAGGTTTGACTGGCTATCCAATTGTGGATGCTGGAATGAGAGAACTTTACTCTACGGGATGGATGCATAATAGGGTAAGAATGATTGTTGGTTCATTTTTAGTAAAGCATTTGTTAATAAATTGGAAAGAAGGTGAAAAATATTTCAAAAACTGTTTATTAGATTATAGTCCTGCAAACAATGTTGCTGGTTGGCAATGGGTTGCTGGTTGCGGTGCGGACGCCGCTCCTTATTTTCGGATATTTAATCCAATTTTACAGGGAGAGAAATTTGATAAGCAAGGTGAATACGTCAAAAAATGGGTACCAGAATTAAGAAATTTAACAAAAAAATTTATTCATAAACCTTGGGAATTAGATGACGATAAATTTAAATTAGGACGAGATTATCCATACCCTATTGTCAAGCACGAGGAAGCAAGATTAAAAGCTTTAAACGCATTTAAAAAAATCTAAAATCATGTGTTTCCGTGGCAATGTTTAAATTTTTTTCCTGATCCACAGGGGCATTTTTCATTTCTGCCGATTTTTTTTTCTGAATTGTCATTTTGATTACTTTCTGTTTTTTTTTCATTTACGTCTTCATTTGATACAACAATGTTTAAATTCATAAGAAATTTAATTAAATCATTTTTTATTTTTATCAAAAGGCCTTCAAATAAAATAAATGCCTCTTTTTTAAATTCTGATAAAGGGTCCTTTTGGCCATATTGTCTTAATCCAATTACTTGCCTTAATTGTTCTAAATATTGTAAATGTGATCTCCATGAAAAATCAATTATTTGTAAAAATATTTTTTTTTCTAAACTATTATTTTGGCTTTCACCTAAAATCTGCACTCTTGAATTTTTCTTTTTGGCATAAATATCTTTTATATTTTTATTAAATTCAGTTTGTTTTAATTTTCCAAACAACAATAAATCACTATCATTGATCATATTTCCAGTGATATTCCTGATTTCAGCAAGGTAGCTTTTTTCATTTCCTGATTTTTGGAAATTAGTTCTTATATTGTTTAAGTTAATAAGAACTTCATTAAAAAAATCCTCTAAAATATCATTAATATTTTTTTCTTTGAGAATTTTTAACCGTTGAGAAAATATAACTTGCCTCTGATCATTCATCACGTCGTCAAATTTAATTAATGTTTTTCTAATATCGAAGTTTCTGCTTTCAACTTTCTTTTGAGCTCTCTCCATCGCCTTGTTTATCCATGGATGATCAATAGACTCATTTTCTTTTAAACCAAGCTTTTTCAACATGCCATCGATAGAGTCTCCACCAAAAATTCTCAATAGTTCATCTTGCAAGCTAATATAAAAAATTGTACCTCCGGGATCACCCTGTCTTCCCGATCGACCTCTCAATTGATTATCTATTCTTCTACTTTCGTGTCTTTCAGTTCCTATGATAAAAAGTCCGCCTAAATTTTTGACTTTAATTTCATTTTTTCTAACTACTTCTTCATCTTCTTTTTTTCCATCAATTATATAATCTTTATTACCTCCTAACTTAATATCAGTCCCTCGCCCAGCCATATTTGTAGCAATAGTTACTGCACTGACTTTACCAGCTTCAGCAATAATATTTGCCTCTTTTTCATGCTGCTTGGCGTTAAGTACGTTATGTTTAATTTTTTTACTGTTAAGATAAGATGAAATTTTTTCAGACTTTTCTATACTTGTTGTTCCCACTAATACTGGCTGACCTTTTTTATTACATTCAATTATTTTATTTGTAATTGCATTATATTTTTCTTTTTCGGTCCTGAATATCTGATCGTTAAAGTCCTTACGTAACATTTCTTTATTTGTTGGAACTGAGACAACAGGAAGTTTATATATATCAAAAAATTCCTCTGCCTCTGTCATGGCTGTTCCGGTCATACCGGATAATTTTTGATATAGTCTAAAATAATTTTGATATGTAATAGATGCTAATGTCTGATTTTCTTCCTCTACTTTCACATTTTCTTTAGCTTCAATTGCTTGATGCAATCCATCCGAAAATCTTCTTCCACCTAGAACTCTTCCAGTAAACTCATCTATTATTTGTACTTTACCATCTCTAATAATGTAGTCAGTATCTTTATTGAAGAGCAAATTGGCTTTTAAAGCTTGATTGATGTGATGAACTAAATCTAAATTAGCAGGATCATAAAAATTATTATTTTTTAATATTCTTTTTTGAAATGCAAGTTTTTCAATTTTGTCGATTCCTAAGTCAGTTAGTATTACATTCTTATTTTTTTCATCTAATTCATAATCATTTTTTTGCAAATGTTTAATAAATTCGTTCGATGTTTTGTAAAGAGTTGTTTTGTCTTCAAGTTTACCTGAAATTATAAGGGGAGTTCTAGACTCATCTATCAAAATACTATCCACCTCATCTACTATACAATAGTTATGGTTTTGTTGTACCATATCCTCTAACTCATATTTCATATTATCTCTTAAATAGTCAAAACCAAGTTCGTTGTTAGTTGCGTACGTTACATCTTTTTTATAATTTTTTTTTCTTTCAATATCTTCAAGATCATTAGTTATACAGCCTACAGATATTCCAAGAAAATTAAAAACTTTCCCCATCCATTCGGAGTCCCTCTTTGCTAAATAATCATTCACAGTAACAATATGAACTCCTTTTCCTGTTAACGAGTTTAAATACGCTGGTAGGGTAGAAACTAATGTTTTACCTTCACCAGTCTTCATCTCTGCAATCTTACCATTGTGAAGAATAAGACCTCCGGCGAGCTGAACATCATAATGTCTTTCGCCTAATGTTCTTTTTGCAGCCTCTCTTACTAAAGCAAAACTCTCTGGTAATATTTCGTCAATATTTAAAGTTCCATTTTGAGCATTTTTTTTAAAATTAAATGTTTTTTCTTTAAAATCACCCTCGGCTAAATTTTTAACCTCATTTTCTTTGTGATTTATTGCTTCAACAAATTTTTGAATTTTGTCTAATTCTTGTTGATTAGAGCTTTTAAATATTTTACTAAAAGTCCTTGTAAATAAATTCATTATACACCTATATATGTATTATTAATTTAAATTAAACAGAAATAATGACAATAAATATAAAAAATTTTTTAAATGATAAAACAAAATTATCAAAAATGGGAGAGTTTCAAACCCTCAAACAAATTGAAGGTTTAGAAATGGCTTCAATATCTGCAGATTTGTACAAAGATGGAAGAGACGATCTAGCTTTATTTTATTTTAGCAAAGGCGCAAATTATGCATCATTAACAACTTCTAACAGTATAACTTCCGAGTTTATTCCATGGAACAATAATTCACATAAAAAAATTATTAAAGGTTTATTAGTAAATACAAAAAATGCGAACACATTTACAGGAAAACAAGGTAAAGATAGCATTGATACACTAGCTAAAAATTTATCTAGAGTTTTGACAATTAAAGAATCAAAAAATAAGAAAGGAACAAGTGAAATAGTAAAAATTAAAGATTTAATTTTTGCTTCAACGGGCGTAATCGGTGAGGAGTTTCCCGTCGAACAAATTAGAGAGCGGTTACCCGATCTAGTAGATAGACTTAGAACAGAACATAATAAAATGTACTGGATTAAAATGGCATCTGCTATAATGACAACTGATACTAAACCAAAGTTAGCTTATGAAGAAATAATTGTTGGTGACGAGTTAGTAAAAATTTGTGGTATTGCAAAAGGATCTGGAATGATTGCTCCTAATTTAGCAACTATGTTATCCTTTATTTTTACTAATGCAGATATTAATTCCAATCTTTTAAAAACACTTTTAAAAAGGGCAGCATCTAATTCTTTTAATGCAATAACAGTTGATAGCGATCAGTCAACAAATGATATGGTGGCTATTTTTTCTACTAGAGCAATTAAAATCGGTCAAAACATTTCATTAAATGATAAAGTAGTTCAGAAATTCGAGATAGCACTAAAAAAACTTTGTTTAAACTTAGCAAAGCAAGTTGTTGTAGATGGAGAGGGAGCAAAGAAATTTGTTACAATAAATGTTATTAATGCTAAGTCACTAGGAAGTGCAAAAAATATTGCTTTTGCGATTGCTAACTCGCCTTTGATAAAAACAGCGATTGCTGGGGAAGATCCTAATTGGGGAAGAATTGCAATGGGAATAGGAAAATCTGGAGAAATTATTGATCAAAAAAAATTAAAAATTAAAATTGGAAATTTCGTGGTTGCAGAAAATGGAAAAATTTCTGAAACTTATGATGAGGAGAAATTAAAAGAATATATGCAGTGGGGATCTATCGAAATTGAAATTAATTTGAAACTTGGTAATGATGCCTTTAAATGTTATACATGTGATTTTACTCATGACTACATTAATATAAATGCTGATTATAGAAATTAGATGATAAGATATAATTTAAAATGTCAAAATAATCACGAATTTGAAAGTTGGTTCTCAAATTCTGACGAGTTCGATAAATTAAATAAAAAGAAATTATTAGAGTGCATTTATTGTTCTTCAAAAAAAATTACTAAATCAATAATGTCTCCGATGATTTCAAATTCAAAAAATAAACAAGAAAAAATTTATAAAATAGATAAAAATTTTAGTAGTGAAAAAAAACAACTCCTTCAATTAAGAAGATATATTGAAAAAAATTTTAATTATGTAGGAAAAGATTTTAGTAAAAAGGTTAGAGAGGTATATTACGACAAAAAAAATAGAAAAGCTATTTATGGCACTACCACACCTAAAGAAAGAGAAGAATTAGCCGAAGAAGGTATTGATTTACTTACTGTTCCCTGGATAAATAAAGATAATTAATTTTTAAAACTACTGACAATATAATTTACTGATAAATCTTTGGAATTTTTCCATTTATTTAAAAAAGGATTAAACTTTAAACCGTTTATATCCAATGTTGAAAAGTTTTTATCTGATAAAAGTTTTTCTAATTCTTCCGGTTTGATAAATTTATTCCAATCATGGGTGCCTATTGGAAGCCACCTTAATATATATTCTGCACCAATTATTGCTTTAATATAAGACGTAAAAGATCTATTAAGAGTCGCAGTAAACATTAAGCCATTTTTTTTTAACAACTTATTACAAGATTGAAAGTACAAACCCACATCTTCTACATGTTCCACAACCTCAAGATTTAAAATGATATCAAAATGATCAAAATTTTTTAAATTTTCTGGGGAGGTTTCTAAATAATTTATTTTAAGATTACTTTTTTGGGCATGTAACCTTGCAACACTAATATTTTTTTTAGAAGCATCAATACCTGTAACATTAGCTCCTAGACGTGCCATAGGCTCACTTATTAATCCCCCTCCACATCCAATATCTAAAATATTTAAACCATTTAAATAGGTGGAGTCATTTTTTTTTATTTTATAATATTTTTTAATATTTGCTGTAATGTACTCAATCCTTATAGGATTAAACATATGGAGAGGTTTAAATTTTCCATTAACATCCCACCATTCATCAGCTAACCTTGAAAACTTTTGTATTTCGTCTTTATTTATAGTAGTACTCATTCTGTAAAAAAAATTATAAATTAATTATATTATCTATATTTTATTATATTACATTCTTAAATGGTTAAAAAAGTATTAAAGTTTGGCGGTACGTCTGTTGGAACAACTGAAAGGATCCAACATGTTGCTTATATTATCAAAAAAGAGATATCTGCAGGAAATAAAGTTATTGCTATTGTCTCAGCGATGGCTGGAAAAACTAATGAACTTATTAAACTCTCAGAAGAAATTTCAAAAGAGTTTGATAAAAGAGAGCTTGATGTTCTCCTGTCATCAGGGGAACAAGTAACATGTGCTCTCTTATCAGCTGCTTTATTAAAAATTAAGGTAAAAGCGAAATCCTGGTTAAATTGGCAGATACCTATATTAACTGACGGAGACCATTCTAATGCAAGAATTATTAATATTAATATTGAGAGAATAAATAAATATTTAGATAATAATGATGTAGCAATTGTACCTGGTTTTCAAGGAATTTCTAAAACAGGAGATATAACAACTATTGGAAGAGGAGGCTCTGACGCTACGGCAGTAGCAGTTGCTAAAATTTTTAAGGCTGATACCTGTGAAATATACACAGATGTTGATGGAGTTTATTCTACAGACCCAAACAAAATACCAGTTGCAAAAAAAATTGATAAAATTTCTTTCGATGAAATGTTAGAATTGTCTTCGTTAGGAGCAAAAGTAATGCAATCATCCGCCGTTCAAACTGCCATGATTTACGATATCCCCCTCGAGGTAAAATCTACATTTACCGAAAGAAAAGGAACAAAAATTTTTAGCCAAGAAAATATTGATTATACAAAAAGTGTTACAGGAGTAGCTTACTCTAAAGATGATGCAAAAATTACTATTACTGGTGTGGAGGATAGACCAGGAGTGGCTGCCAATATATTCGAACCTCTTAATAAAGCTCAGATTAATGTAGATATGGTTATTCAAAATATTTCTTCTGACACTAAAACAACTGATATTACATTTACGGTAAAAAGGAATGATGTCCAAAAAACTTTGCAGATATTAAAAGCTAAAAGTGAAATTAAATATAAAGAAATTATAAAAAATCAGAAAGTTGCTAAAGTTTCAATTGTTGGTGCGGGGATGGTTTCAACACCAGGTGTTACTTATAGAATGTTTAGAGCTCTATCAGATGAAAATATAAATATATTAGCGATATCAACTTCTGAAATAAAACTTTCAGTAATAATTGACGAAGAAAAAATTTTAAAAGCTATAAAAAAATTACATACAATTTTTGAATTAGATTAATATGGAAGTTAGACCTCACAGAGTAATCAAACGAAAAGTTACAAAAAAAATACAAGTTGGTAATGTAAGTGTTGGAGGCGACTCACTAATTAGTGTTCAATCTATGACTAATACTTTAACAACAGATATAAAAGGTACTGTTAATCAAATTAACTCCTTAAAGGAAGCAGGAGCTGATATAGTAAGGGTCTCTTGTCCTGATGAAGGTTCTACTAGAGCACTTAAAAAAATTATAAAGGAGGTTACAGTGCCAATTGTCGCTGATATTCATTTTCATTATAAAAGAGCCATTGAAGCTGCAGATATGGGTGCAAGTTGTTTAAGAATAAATCCAGGAAACATTGGTGACAATAAAAAAATTTTGGAAGTAATTAAAGCCGCTAAATATAATAATTGCTCTATGCGGATTGGTGTTAATGCTGGATCACTTGATAAAAATTTGTTGGAAAAATATAAAGAACCTTGCCCAGAGGCTTTAGTCGAAAGTGCCCAACAGAATATTAGACTTTTAGAGGATAATAATTTTTTTAATTTCAAAATAAGTGTTAAATCCTCAGATATTTTTTTAACTGTAAAAGCATATAAAAAATTATCTGATATTTGCGATTACCCTTTACATCTTGGGGTAACGGAGGCAGGAAGTTTATTTACTGGAAGCATTAAGTCTTCCATAGGCATTGGGCAACTCTTAATGGAAGGAATCGGTGATACAATTAGAGTTTCTTTATCATCAGACCCTGTAGATGAAGTAAAAGCAGGTTTTGAGATACTTAAATCGTTAGGTATTCGATCAAGAGGAGTAAATATTATTTCTTGTCCGTCTTGCGCCAGGCAAGCATTTCCAGTTATCGAGACTGTAAAATTGTTAGAGAAAAGATTAGCACATATAAAAAAACCAATTAATCTTTCAATAATCGGATGCGTAGTTAACGGACCGGGCGAAGCTGCTCAAACAGAAATTGGTTTAACTGGTGGTGGACAAGATAATAATCTGCTTTATTTGTCCGGAATACCTCATGAAAAAGTTCCAAGTTCAGAAATTATTGACAAAGTCGTAAAACTTGTCGAAGAAAAAACTAAAGATTAAAACATTATTATGGTTCCTATAGACAAAGTAAAAGATATTATATCAAAACACGATTCTTTGGAAAAAGAACTCGCTTCAGGAAATATTGATTCTAAATTATTTGCAAAAAAATCTAAAGAATATTCTAGCCTAGGAGAAATAATATCAATTGCAAAAGAGTACATAAGTTTTGAAAATGAAAAAAAAGACTTATTAAATATGGTACAAGACAAATCAAACGATCAAGAAATTATACTTTTAGCTCAAAAAGACCTTGATGAATTAATTAAAAAAAAAGAAAAATATGAGAATGATTTAAAACTTTTTTTATTACCGAAAGATGAGGATGATAACAAAAATGCTATTGTAGAAATAAGAGCAGGAACCGGGGGTTTAGAAGCTTCTCTCTTTTGTTCTGATCTATTTAAGATGTACGAAAAGGTTTGCTCTAAAAAAAAATGGAAATTAGAAATAATAAATATTTCTAAGAGTGAAGCAGGTGGATTTAAGGAAGTTATTTTTTTAGTTAATGGCAATAATATCTACTCTTATTTGAAATATGAGTCAGGTGTTCATAGAGTTCAAAGAATTCCTGAAACAGAAACACAAGGGAGAGTTCATACATCTGCAGCAACTGTAGCAGTTTTACCTGAAGCAGAGGATGTTGATATAGAAATAAAAGAGTCTGATTTAAGAATTGATGTTTTTAGGGCTGGTGGACCTGGCGGCCAGTCTGTAAATACCACTGACAGTGCTGTTAGGATAACACATATTCCAAGTGGAGTAGTTGTGAGCCAACAAGATGAAAAATCTCAACACAAAAATAAAGCAAAAGCATTAAAAATTTTAAGGTCTAGAGTTTACGAAGCGGAAAAGAGAAAAAAAGACCAAGAGAGATCTGACAATAGACGAAATCAAATAGGATCTGGAGATAGATCGGAAAGAATACGCACCTATAATTTTCCACAAGGAAGAGTTACCGATCACAGAATTAATTTAACATTACATAAGTTAGATGAATTTTTAAGTGGAGAAATTCATGAAGAAATGAACCAAGAACTAAGATTAAAAGAACAAAATTTAAAACTAAAAAATTTAAATACATGAATATTTTAGAAATGATTAAAATCGGATCTAATTTTCTTAGAGAAAAAAAAATACCATCTCATATTTTAGACTCTGAGATATTATTATCCAAGACTTTAAAAAAAACTAGAGAAGAAATACTAATAAATTTAAATCAAAAGATAGGAAGAAAAGATAAACTAGTATTTGAAAATTATTTGTACAGAAGATCGAAAAATGAACCGATAGCTTATATTTTGGAAGAGAAAGAATTTTGGAGTAAAAAATTCTATGTAACTAGAGATACATTAATACCTAGACCTGAAACAGAACTACTAGTCAATAAATTACTTAAAAATTTTAATAATAAGAAAATTACGATTTTAGATATAGGAACTGGTTCTGGCTGTATTCTTCTCAGTTTATTAAGTCAGCTTAAACTTTCTTCAGGAATGGGCGTAGATATCTCAAAAAAAGCGATTTCTATAGCTAGAATTAATGCAAAAAACCATCAACTATTTCACAGAGTACAGTTAGTAAACAAATCGTTCGAGAAAATACACTACAAAAGATTTGATGTAATTGTATCTAACCCACCATATATAGATTCTAGAAATTTAAAAAATTTAAGTGAAGATATTAGGAGATATGAACCTAGAATGGCCTTAGATGGAGGAAATGATGGGCTTGACCTTATAAGAAAAGTTATCTACAAATCCAAAGAAATCTTAAAGATTAATGGAACGCTTGCCTTAGAAATAGGCAATGAGCAAATAAAAAAAGTTTCAAAAATTTTAATTAACAATAAATTTAGAGTTAAAAGTACTATTAAAGATTATAAAAATAATATTAGATGTATATTTGCTAATCATATTTAAATGAACAACAATAGAAGAAGAAATTTTAGGTCAAGACCACAAAAAAATAATTTTAGAAGAAGAAGCAGTTCCCTTAGCACGGGCGCCACTAACTCATTAAGCAACAACGGAAATATGAATTTTAATAGAAATGGATCAATGAATAATATCCATAACGTTGAAAAGACAATGCAAAAATATCAACAACTTGCTAAAGACGCTCAAAGTAATGGAGATCCAGTTCTTTCACAAAATTATCTGCAACATGCAGATCATTATTTAAGAAGATTTAATGAATTAAATGAAAAAAGAGAAAACTTAAACGAAAAAACTGTGTCTGAAGAAAAATCAGTACTAAAAGAAGAGCTAACAGAAAAAAAAAATCAATTATCAACTAATTAATTATCTTAGATCTGCCAATCTTAGATCTATTTTAATTCTATCAAGTTCAAATTGCTGCCTTTCCTCACCTTTAAGAGTTTTACCCGAAGGCAGCTTTAATCTCTGAGAATTCACTTTTTTACCATTTACAATTACTTCATAATGTAAATGGGGACCAGTTGATAAACCTGTGGATCCGACATAACCTATAATTTGACCTTGTTTTACTTTTTTACCCTCCTTAATACCTTTAGCAAATGTTTTCATGTGAGCGTATACAGTTTCATAAGAAGAATTATGTTTTATCTTTACGCAATTACCACCGCCACCACACCATCTTGCTCTAGTAACTGTACCTGAACCCGAAGCCATAATTGGAGTCCCACTTGGTGCTGCAAAATCTGTTCCCCTATGCATCTTATTATATCCAAGTATCGGATGTTTTCTCATACCAAATGATGAAGATAATCTGGCTCCATTAATAGGAGTTTTCATTAAAGATTTAGTAATACTTTTACCTTTAATGTCGTAATAATCTACTTCATTATTATACTTAAAGTTATAAAGATTTATTTCTTCTCCATTAACATACATAGATGCGTAAATTATTTTACCAGTATCTCTTACTCTCTTATTTTCATCCTCAAATTTTTCATAGAAAATTTCGAACCAGTCACCTTTTCTAATATCTCTTTGAAAATCAACCTCAAAACCAAATACTCTTGCAAATTCAATTATTATATTTGGCTCAACACCTGACTCAACAGCGGAATTATATAAATTATTCTTTATAATATTTTTAACTACAACCTCTTTTTTATAAAGTTGCAATATATTCTCTTTAACAATAAAATTATTTTGAGATTTCCGTATTTCTACGCTTGAGGTATTACTTATAGGGTATATCAAATTTACTACTGTATTATTTCCATTTTCTAACTTCTTTAAAATTAAAGATAGTTTTCTGCCAGAGTAAA
This sequence comes from uncultured Pelagibacteraceae bacterium, assembly GCA_902630925.1. Taxonomy (GTDB): domain Bacteria; phylum Pseudomonadota; class Alphaproteobacteria; order Pelagibacterales; family Pelagibacteraceae; genus Pelagilacustribacter. The sequence continues at coordinate 25,724 of CACOWO010000005.1, forward strand.
TATTGGATAATTTTTTCTTTTTTAATTCTAATGCTATATTTTGAATATCCTTATCACTAATTTTAAATTTTTTTAAAATTCTTTCTACTGTATCGTTGTTCTCTATGACGTAATTGATTTCTTGATATGGGCTATTAATTTTTGAAATAAGAAAATCTCTGAAAATAAAAAACTCATTATTTTTAGTAATTTCTTTTATATTTTCTACATTTTGCTGGTTTTTTTTGTTAATTAAATTTGAGGAAATAAAAAATATAATAGAAAAAACAGTTAAAAATGAAATTATAATTAATGGATTAAACCTTCGAATTCGAAACACTTTTGAATTTATTACTGTTAAAAAATTGTATTTTTTTCTCATAAGAGCTGTAATTTTTTGGATAATCGTCATAGTTGTTTTTTATAAAAATTACATGGTCAATGCAACGCTTATGGGCGAAAAAGCCTTATTTTACTTGTTATTTTTAACAATATACGCCTTGACTTATAGCTTAATTGTAATAAAACCAGCGCTCACCTCTACGAAAATATTATTTTAACGTAGCTTAAGGTGTGTAGATTTTGTAACTCAAAATCTGAGCTTTTTTAAATTGTAAATTTTAAGAAGAGAAGTGTGGACGGCTAGGTTAATAAAGAAATTGTCGTACACACTTTAACGAAAAATAACTTTAATTTACCTTAAAGTTATTAAAGCTAGTGTGCGCCGTTATTAAACTTGAGAGTTTGATCATGGCTCAGAACGTACGCTGGCGGCACGCCTAACACATGCAAGTCGAACGCAGTAGCAATACTGAGTGGCAAACGGGTGAGTATAATGTGGGAATCTGCCTTTTGGTTTGGAATAACACGGGGAAACTTGTGCTAATACCGAATAAGCCCTCACGGGGAAAGTTTTAACGCCGAAAGATGAGCCTGCACTTGATTAGCTAGTTGGTAAGGTAAAGGCTTACCAAGGCTACGATCAATAGCTGTTCTTAGAGGAAGACCAGCCACATTGGGACTGAGACACGGCCCAGACTCCTACGGGAGGCAGCAGTGGGGAATCTTGCACAATGGGGGAAACCCTGATGCAGCGATGCCGCGTGAGTGAAGAAGGCCCTTGGGTTGTAAAACTCTTTCGTCGGGGAAGAAAATGACTGTACCCGAATAAGAAGGTCCGGCTAACTTCGTGCCAGCAGCCGCGGTAATACGAAGGGACCTAGCGTAGTTCGGAATTACTGGGCTTAAAGAGCTCGTAGGTGGTTAAAAAAGTTGATGGTGAAATCCCAAGGCTCAACCTTGGAACTGCCATCAAAACTTTTTAGCTAGAGTGTGATAGAGGTAAGTGGAATTTCTAGTGTAGAGGTGAAATTCGTAGATATTAGAAAGAACACCAAATGCGAAGGCAACTTACTGGGTCACTACTGACACTGAGGAGCGAAAGCATGGGTAGCGAAGAGGATTAGATACCCTCGTAGTCCATGCCGTAAACGATGTGTGCTAGACGTTGGAAATATATTTTTCAGTGTCGCAGCGAAAGCATTAAGCACACCGCCTGGGGAGTACGACCGCAAGGTTAAAACTCAAATGAATTGACGGGGACCCGCACAAGCAGTGGAGCATGTGGTTTAATTCGAAGATACGCGCAGAACCTTACCAACACTTGACATGTTCGTCGCGAGACTAAGAGATTAGTTTCTTCAGTTCGGCTGGACGAAACACAGGTGCTGCATGGCTGTCGTCAGCTCGTGTCGTGAGATGTTGGGTTAAGTCCCGCAACGAGCGCAACCCCTACTTT
>CACOWO010000005.1:32500-43367 GCA_902630925.1 uncultured Pelagibacteraceae bacterium
AACTGTTTATTTTGATGGCAATATAAATAAAAGCTTTATTTAGTTAATTGCTTAACTAACTTTGAAATTTTCATATCATCTTTGTAAATTTTAGACATTAATATCGCACATTCTTTTGGCGCATTTTTATATGCCAACCTAAGTATATTCATCCAACTACCATTATTTTTAGCTCTAATTTTTTCTATTCGATCAATTATTTTAACTTTATTTAAATTTTTTTTCATAATTAAAACTTTATTATTCGTATATTTTTTAACATAACCTATTTTTGAAAACATTGCTATCGAAGCCATGTTATTAAAATTTACTTCGGCTTTTAAAACTGAGTTTATATCTAATTTTTTTTCTGCAAGAATAAGAGCTTTAGTGGCAAGGCCTTTTTTTCTGAATTTTACATCTATAAGTATAGAAACAACGTATTCTTTGTTTTTTTTTTCTAGACGCAAATACCCGCAAAATTTTTCATTAAATTTTATAATAAAGATTTTATGTTTTGTATTTTTTAAAGCATTCCTGAACCAAGTTTTATGTTTAACCAAATTAGAACTTTTATTTTTAATAAAACTTTTTTTATTAAAATTACTTTTTCTAAGATAAAAAAGATAATTTGAATTTTCTAGTTTAGCAGCAGCTAGTTTAATACCCATTTTTAAGATTTAAGTTTTTAACCATTGTTTTCATCAATGGTTCATTTTTTTTTAAAGAAAAAAAACTTTTTTTCCCAATGATTTGATCATAGTGTAACGGAGAAATACCAAAACCAGGCCTGATTCTTTTAATATTTTTTTTAGTAAATTTTTCTCCTTTTTTTATATTTTTTATAATAAAAATAGATCGTCTAAATTTTTTACTGCTATTTTCAGTCCTATTTCTATAAAAAAACTTTTTTCCTAAAAGTTTTTTGAATAATTTGGATTTATCGGAAATTAATTTTTTTTGATTGATAGCATTTCTATAATCTCTAATTTGCTCTTCATTTATAGAAAACTCATAATCAAGTGCTTTAACTTTTTTTAAACATATGTGTTTTTCAATTACTTTTGCGCCTAATTTAGCCGCTAATGCTGGGATTTGAAAGTTTTCTGAATGATCAGAAAATCCAATATCACATTTAAATTTTTTTTTCATTATTAATATATTATTTAAATTGAAGTCTGAAATTTTAGATGGGTAGTTACTTACGCAATATAGCAAAGTAATTTTTTTTGCTCCAAAATCTTTGGTTTTTTTGAAGATAAATTCAATTTCTTTTAATGAAGACATTCCAGTTGAAATAATAATTGGTTTTTTTGTTGAAACAATTTTTTTGATTAAAGCAAGATCGTTCATTTCAAAAGAAGCTACTTTATAAAAAGGACAATTCAGGCTTTCAAGTAAATCAACAGCAAACTCGTCAAATGGTGTGCTAAAAATTTTAATACCAACCTTTTTAGCATGTTCAAAAAGAGGTTTATGCCATTTGTAAGGAGTGTGAGCTCTCGAGTATAAATCCCACAAACTGTACCCTTTCCACAAACCGTTAGTAATTTTAAAATATTTTTTTGTTGAATTAACTGTCATCGAATTAGGCTCATAGGTTTGAAGTTTGACTGCATCAGCCCCACCTTTTTTTGCAGCTTCTATTAATTTTTTAGCGTTACTTAACCTTCCATTATGATTAGATGAAATCTCTGCAACAAAAAAAGGTTTTTTATTTTTTGGCATTTCTAATTAGAGTACTATTAATAATTTTTGCAATTTTTTTTACTTCTTGATCTTTTAAGCTTTGATAAATAGGCAAACTTAAAGCAGATTTAAAAAAACTTTTTGCACCTTTAAATTTAACTTTATTTTTTTTTAAATCTTTAAAATTTGGTTGGAAAAATGTTGGTATATAATGAACTTGAACTCCTATGTTTTTAGAATGCAACGTTTGAATAAGTTTTTCTTTTGAAATATTCATTTTTTTAAAATTTATATTAATAATATATAGATGCCACGCTGATTGAATATCTTGATGATTTTTATTAGTACTTTTAATAATTAAATGATTGTTTTTAAATAATTTATTATAAATTTTTGATATTTGTTTACGTCTATTAACAAAATTATTTAATTTTTTTAATTGAGATATGCCTAAAGCACATTGTAAATCACTGAGTCGATAATTAAAACCGCTATGAACTACCTCATATGACCAATTATTTTTTTTTTTTTCAATTTTTTTTTCAATACCGTGGTTTCTAAATTTTTCGGCAAAATTTTTAAATCTATAATTATTTGTTGTCAGCATACCCCCTTCACCAGAGGTAATAGATTTTACTGGGTGAAAAGAAAAAGTTGAAATATCACTAAATTTACAACTTCCCACTTTCACGTTTTTTTTCAATGAATATTTTGCTCCAAGAGCATGGCAAGCATCTTCAATTAAATAGCATTTTAATTTTTTTTTTATTTTGAAAAACTTATCAGCGTTTAACGGCAATCCTCCATTATACATGGTACAAACAGCTTTTACTTTTTTAACATTGTTTTTCTTTATACATTCTAATAAGTTTTCTGGAGTCATTTGACCAGTTAAAGGATCCACATCTGCTAAAAAAATTTTCGCGCCTAAATTTTTAGCCATATTTGCTGCAGCTATAAAATTAATTGATGGCAAAATAATATTATCTCCATTGCATAGATTGATTGCTTTAAATGCAATATGTAATGCGGATGTGCCGTTAGTACATGAAACTGAGTATTTTGAACCAACAAAATTTTTAAACATTTTTTCAAATTCTTTTACTTTTGGTCCAGAAGTAAGAAAATTAGAATTTAATGTTTTAACTACAGCTTTTACGTCATCTTTACTGATTTTTTGTTTACCATAATTAAAATATTTTTTTTGCATTTAGATTTTATAGTTTTTTCTAACAGGTATTTTTTTAGAACTTAAGTACTTTTTTATTTCTGCCGGGGTAATAGAGGTAAAATGAAAAATGCTTGACGCAGCGGTTGCGGAAGCGCCATTAATAAAAGCTTGATAATAATCCTCGTAATTACCAAAACCACCAGAGGCTATTAGTGGTATCTCAAGTTTTTCTGATAATTGTCTTAAATTGATTAAGTCGTGTCCTCTCATAAAGCCATCATTATTAATACAATTAATCATAATTTCCCCAGCTCCCTTTTTTTCACATTCAATTGCCCATTCAAAAAGTTTTTTTTTAGTTTTGATTTTTCCAGAGTGGCTAAAACAATCTAAATTTTTGTCGTAATCGATACTTACCACTATAGTTTGTGAGCCAAATTTTTTTGAAGCCTGTTCAAGCAATTTTATATTGTTGTACAAAGCTGAATTTAAGGTAATTTTATCAGCACCATAGAATAGTAAATCTTCAATGTCTTCAATGCTTTTAACACCTCCTCCAATGGTAATTGGCACCGAACAATAACTAGTAAGTTGTTCTATTAAATCTCTATCAATTTTTTCTTCTCCATTATTTTCAATATTTAAAAAAATTATTTCATCAACATCTCTATTATTATAAATTTGCATTGTAGTCAGAGGATGTCCAGTGCTTCTTGAGTTATCAAAACCTTTCCCTTTCACTAAAGTAAAACCATTCCATAGCATTGTAGTTATAATTCTTTTTTTAAGCATTTAAAAAATTTTCTAATATTTTTCTTCCAGATTTGGAACTTTTTTCTGGGTGGAACTGTGTCCCAAAAATATTTTCTTTGTTAATTATACTGCAAAACTCAACTTCATATTTTGTAGTAGCTACTATAAGCCTTTTATCCTTAGGCTTAAAAGCGTAACTATGTACAAAATAGAAATCTGTAAAATTTTCTATATCTTTAATAATTTTTGAGTCTGATTTGAAATTTACACTATTCCATCCCATATGAGGGACTCTTTCCCTACAGTTTAATTGTTTCAAATTAATTACTTCTCCTTCAATAAAGTTAAGTCCGAGAGTTTTTTCATGTTCACTACTAGAAGATGAAAGTAATTGCATACCCAAACAAATACCAAAAAAATTTTTTTTTTTTATAAGAGCATACTCAGAAAGTGGCTCTATCCAGTTCCCTTTTTTAAGTAATTTCATTGCTGCGTTGAATGAACCAACACCAGGAAGAATTATTCTATCGAGGTTTAAAATTTCAAGAGGAGAATTTATGATTTTAACATTGAATCCCATATTTAAAATAATTCTATTAAGAGAACCTAAATTTCCTAATCCATAATTAATTATACCCGTATACATTTCTGTTATATTCTTTTGATTAAGTTTCCTTTATCATCATAAATAATGTTGCCACCCTGGTCTGTCTTAAAAATTTTTTTATTAGTGAATTTTTCACAAATTTTTTTAAAGTCATCAATAGACAAATCAATCTTATTCAAAATTTTTTTTAATGGTTTTTTCATATAAGAAATTGGAAATTTACCCTCTAATTTCTTCGATATTACAATAGCCTCATCTCTAGTTATTTTTTTCTTTCTAATTAAATAACAAAGTTGATCAGTAGCTCTTCCAAAACCAAATTTTAAAAATTTAAAATAGTCATGAACGCCGTGTTGATAATTATCTATTTTTTCCCAATTAAAATAGCAACCCTCAAGGTCATCCCCATAGTTTTGAAATCCATTTTTTTTTGCTACTTCATAATTTTTTAAAGAGTCCCATTTTTCATAATATCCTAAAAATAAACTTTTTAAGTTTAGTTTATCTAATTCTTTATGATTAGGGTATGTAAACATACTTAGGTCACTATTTTTAAATCCATAATTTTCAACTAAATCGTTAACTCTTAAACCTATAAGCCCTCCAAATTCTTCCATCCAGCGCTTATCTAAAGTCGAGTTGTCCAAAGATTCTTTTGGCCCTCCATATTCTAGTTGTGGATTTTCTCCATAAATAATTAGAGGTATTTTAAAATTAACAGCTATTTTTATAGGAGCTGTAAAAATAGAAACATGTTCTGGCCAAGCTATGTCACCTATGGTTTCTAGTGAAATTTTATTTAATTTTGCCCTAATAATAGAGCTAGTAGAAAATTCAATAGTGTCAAATCCAAGACTTTTTAAATTTTCAATGTTTTTTTTTCCTATTTCTGAAAGATCGCAAGTTGTTGCAGTTACTAAAAGAGGATTTAATCCATTTTTTTTTGCCCAAATCGCTTGATATGTACTATCCTTACCTCCACTAGATGGAATTATGCAATTCCAACTATCTTTATTTAGTTTAGCTTTTTGTAAAATTTCATTTAGATCATCCTTTCTTTTATCCCAATTTATTTTATCTTTATAATCGTGGCTTAAACAGGCGTTACAAACACCTTGTTCATCAAAAATCTGATCTGGCCTGGTACTTGGCATTATGCATCTTTTGCAATATTTCATCATAAGAAACATATACTATAATGTTCAAAAAATGAACATTTATCTGTACAATAATTGAACAATCATGTATATTTTAAATATGTTAAATAATGATGAATTTGAAATACTTAGAAAAATTGAGAATAATAGCTCATTATCCCAAAGAAAACTCGCTAATGATTTAGGGTTTAGTCTTGGAAAGCTTAATTATTGCCTAAAGGCCCTGAAAGAAAAAGGTATGATTAAATTAAAAAATTTCAAAGAAAATAGCAACAAGCTTGGCTACGTTTATATTTTAACTCCAATAGGGATAGCTCATAAAATGAAGTTAACCGTGAATTATATGAAATTAAAAATGCAAGAGTACGATCAATTAAAAAGAGAGTATCAAAAACTAAAAAAAAATAAGAAAGGTAAATAAATATGTTTAATAATAAAACTTTACTTATTACAGGTGGCACAGGGTCTTTTGGTAAAAGCTGTGTTAAATTTTTATTAAAAGAGTATAAGTTAAAAAAATTAATTATTTTTTCAAGAGATGAATTAAAACAATTTAATTTATCTAATGAATTGAAGAATATAAGAACAAAAACAAAAGTAAGATTTTTTTTAGGAGATGTAAGAGATAAAGATAGATTAAAACTTGCATTCAATAGAGTTGATTATGTTATTCATGCTGCTGCATTAAAACAAATACCAGCTGCAGAATACAATCCACAAGAATGTATAAAAACCAATATTTATGGAGCAGAAAATATCATTTTTGCTGCAATAGAAAAAAAAGTTAAAAAAATTATTGCTCTATCTACAGATAAGGCTTGTAATCCTATTAACCTTTATGGAGCCACAAAATTAGCTTCGGATAAATTATTTATATCTGCGAATACATTAGCTGGTGCTGAAAATATTTCTTTCTCAGTTGTGAGATATGGTAATGTGATAAATTCTAGAGGTTCGGTGATACCTTTCTTTCAAAAAATAAGTGAAAATAAAAAAAAAGAATTTCCTTTGACGCATAAAGAGATGACTAGATTTTTTATCACTATTAAAGAAAGCGTAAAGTTTGTCTTAGATTCATTTGCTAGAATGCAGGGAGGTGAAATTTTTATACCAAAACTTCCAACAATAAAAATTGCCGATATAATAAAAGCAATTAATAAGGATGCTAAAATTAAAATAATAGGTATAAGACCAGGTGAAAAAATACACGAAACATTAGGAGGTAAAGATGAGTCAAGAAACATTCTTGAATTTAGAAATCATTATATAATAGCTCCAAGATTTGAGGAAAACAGTTTAAAGAATTATTATATTGATCCGCTTGATAAACAAAAAGGTAAAGCTGTTTCTGAAAATTTTGAGTACGATTCTTCAAATACTTCTAATAGACTTTCAATTAAAGATATAAAAAAAGTCATCTCTAATACCTCGCAAGAATAATTAAAATGTTAAAAAAACTTGTAAAGTTAAAAAAGATTTTAGATATAGATCAAAAGAAGAGAATATTATTTCTTGTACTGCTAATGTTTACATCTGCAACATTTGAAATTCTCACTTTAAACGTACTATTTCTAACACTCAGCGTTTTTTCTGACGCTAGTTTTAATATTCAAGACACATACTTTAGGTACTTTCTAAACATAGATATTAATACATCTTCTTATATGTTTATTTTCTTAATCTTAGTAATTACTTTTTACTCAAAAAATTTTTTTACAATTTTACTAAGTTGGTATGAGTCAAAATTTCTCTATTATACTGAAAGAGATCTATCTTTTAAATTTTTTAAAGGCTACCTGTCAATGCCGAGAATATTTCATCTAAGAACTAATATTTCTGAAACAGTTAAAATTATAACAAATGAAATTCAGCAAGTTATGTTTACACTAAGAGCGATAACAAGCATATGTTTAGAAATCTTGGTTTTAATAGGAATGATTTTTTTCTTACTATTTATTAATTTCGAAATTACTATTGGAGCCTTTTTATTGTTAGTTATTTTTTCAATTTTAATTAACTATTTTAATATTAAGCCAGTAAGTATCATGGGAAGAGAGAGGGTAAATAAAGTTAAAAAAAGACTTCAAAATATATTTGAAGGTATATCTGGGTCAAAAGTATTTCAAATCACTGGAACAGAAAATAAAATTATTTCAGAATTTAAAATTAACAATAATTCAATAGCTGATATTTCAAGAAATGTAGAATTTAGAGCATCTTTATCGAGACCTCTATTCGAAATGCTAATACTATTACTAATATTATTTTTTTTATTTTTAGCATTAGAAAGCAAAACAGATTTAAAAACTTTAGTCCCAATTTTGGGTGTTTTCTTGACTGCCGCGTATAGAATGGTGCCTTCTTTTGGTAGAATAATTTCGAGTATTCAACGTTTATCATACAGTATTCAAGCTATAGATAAAATATACACTGATAATGAAAAGTTTTTTAGAAACGATGTTAATTTAAAAAATGAAAAGATTAAAAAGGTGTCGTTTGATAATATAACGTTTTCAAATGTATCTTTTAGTTATGAAAAAAACTCTCTTTCAAAAAAAAATGTGCTCGATAACATTAATATCGAAATCAATAAAGGTGATAAAATTGGAGTCATTGGAAAAAGTGGCTCAGGCAAAAGCACATTGATAGATTTAGTATTAGGTCTATTAGATCCTGCAGAAGGTAGAATAATTATTGATAATAAAAATTTAAATGACATAAAGAAAAATTGGCAAAAAAATATTGGATGCGTGCCACAAGAAGTTTTTATTTTAGATAAATCCCTTGCTGAGAATATTGCTTTTGGTGTTGATAAAAATGAAATCGATAGTAAAAAACTATCCTCTGCTATTACCCAAGCAAATTTAAATGATTTAGTTACAAGCTTAAAGTTTGGAGTTAACACAATAGTTGGTGAAAAAGGTTCCAGACTATCTGGAGGTCAAAGACAAAGACTTGGAATAGCTAGAGCACTTTACAATCAGCCAGAACTTTTAATCTTTGATGAGGCGACTAATTCTTTAGATGAAAAAAACGAACATTCTATTATTGAGGAGATCTTTAATAATTATAAAGATAAAACAATTCTTTTTGTTTCTCATAATTTATTAAATTTACGATATTGCAAAAAAATTTTTAAAATTAAAGAAGAAAAAATTGAGTTAGTAAAAATATAAATGAAAAAAAGAGAAAATTATAACGCTCAAATCAAAGGATCATGGAATTTTGAGCCATATAAAAAATATAAAAACTCAAAATATACAAATAAAATTCCGGAACAGATTATCAAATATTTTTGCATTAGGAAAATAAACTATGAGATTTAAACCAAGTATAAAATTACTAACCTCAAAAATAATTTTTATTGGTGGAGTTACAAGAAGTGGAAAGAGCTTTTTATGTCCAATAGTGTCAAGCTTGAAAGATTGTGAGATGTTTTTTATGAATAGTTTTGCAGAAAATATAACCTATATTGATAGTCTTAAGGGTATTGAAAAAAAATATTCAAATTTTCTCATTAGATTAATTTTCAATGAAGTTATTTATAATATGAACATTGGGAGAAATCTTAATCAAAGACGAAACGATTATACATCAATACATAAATTTAAAAATTCTAAATTATACTTAAAAAGAATGAAAGGTTTAGAGGGGAACACGATTGTCAAGAAAATTAAAAAACATAAAAATATATATCCCGTTATGTTTCATGATGTTTTAATAAATCCAAAATTATTGTTAAACTCTTTCAAAAATTCAAAAATTATTTTTGTTGATCGACATCCAGTAGATTTAGTAGACGAATGGATAAGAAAAAAATATTCAGCTGATTTCTTTAAAAACCCTAGAAATGTGACACTATCATTTAATTTAAAGGGCAAAAATTATCCTCATTGGTGTTTAAAATATGTTCGAGATATTTCAAAAACTAAAAATACTTACAAAAAAACAATCCTCTCACTATCTGCCTTGATATTAAAACAAAAGTCAGTTTTTAAAAAATTAGAAAAGAAATATAAAAAAAGAATAAAGATTATCAAATTCGATAATTTAACTAATAATACTGACAAAGAAGTAAACAAAATTTCAAAATTTATAAAGACAAAGATTAGCTCATATACAAAAAAAGAAATTACCAGACAAGGTGGTAATAGAAAAATTAATATAAAATTGAGAAACAATTTGAAAAACAAAATATTAAATAGAATTGATAAACAAACCAAAAATTTACTAGAAAAATTAGAATTAAGTTACGATAAAGACTAAAATATGATAATTGCAATATTACCAGCTAGGAAAAATAGTAAAAGAATAAAAGGAAAAAATATCAAGAATTTTCTCGATAAACCTTTAATAACTTGGACTATCAAAAAAATTTTAAATTTTAATTTATTTTCAGATATTTATGTGAGCACAGACTCAAAAAAAATAGCAGATGTTGCAGTAAAATCTGGAGCTAAAATTTTATTTCCTAGGCCAAAAAAACTTTCAGACAGTAAAGCTAAAATTATTGATGTAATGAGTTATGAGGTTGAAAAATTAATTAAAAAAAAAGAAAAATTTGACTCTGTTTTTTGTATTTTTCCTACTGGAATATTTGCCCAAAAAAAACATTATTTACAAGCAGTGAAAAAATTAAACAAAAAAACGGATTACATATTCACTGCAATTAAAAATGACCAAGTAAATGTAAAAAATTTTTATTTTAAAAAAAATCAATTAAGTCTAATCAATCCAGAATTTGAAAACTCCATGACACAACAGATACCACAGACTTATAAAGATGCTGGCCAGTTCTATTTTGCCTCAAAAAAAACTTGGTTAAGAAAAAAAAGGATTTTTTCAAAAAAATCAAAGGTTGTACTAATGGATAAAAAAAAAACAGTCGATATAGATAATTTAGATGATTTAAAAAAAGCAAAAAAAATATTTAAAAGATGAAAAAAAAAATTAAAAAAATTGAATTTAAAAAAAAATCTTTTTTACAAAATTTAATACTAGTAACTGGAACACATACATCAGGAAAAAGTATGATAGCACCAGTTGTAGCTAGTTTAAATAAAGTCGAAATATTAAGAAAAATTTACACTCTAGATCAATTAGCTATTTTAAGTAATTTTAATAAAATTAAAAAAGATACAGCGAGATTCATTGCTAAACATATTTTGGATCAGTCATATTATGATCAGCTTATTGGAAGAAATATGAATTTCAGACATGAAGACGAAACTAGTGTGGCGATATCCAAAAATCCCTTACAATATAAAAGAAGGTTAAATATTAAAAGAGGACCTAAAGTCTTGCAAGAACATCAAAGAAAAGGGACGCATATGCTCGTTGATACTCATGATGGCGTTTGGTTTTACGAATTTTGGAAAAACTTGAATATTGAAAATTTAAAGATAATTAACATTTATAGAAATCCTATTGATATTGTGAATTCATGGATCAATCTAGATTTGGGCAATGCTGAAAAACAGTTACTTTGTCAGATTCCCCTAATAAATTACA
>CACOWO010000006.1 GCA_902630925.1 uncultured Pelagibacteraceae bacterium
ATCGAAATGGTTCTTGATATTGAAAAATATCCTGAATTTGTTCCTTGGTGTATAGAAGGTAAGATTTTCGATAAGAATGAAAGTTCAGATCTAATTACTTTCAACGGAGATTTAAAAGTTGGTAAAAGTATTTTAAATGAAACTTTCTCAAGCCACGTTTCTTATCATAAGGAAACTGATAAAATTATTGTTACGAACCTAGACGGTCCCTTGAAGCATTTAAAAAATGAATGGCATTTCAAAGAAATAAATAATAATACGCAACTAGAATTTTTTATTGATTTTGAATTGAAAAATCCAATTTTAAATGGAATAATGAAAAAATCTTTTGAGCTTGGTTTAAATAAAATTGCTAAAGCTTTTGAGGAAAGGGCAGTGCGGTTATATAAATAATGTTGGTAATAACAGTCTTATTGGTGGTTTTTATTTTTACATTTAAAAGTTTAGCCTCATATATTAAAAAAATTAGAACCGGTGATCCAAATGAAAGCGATATAACCTATTGGATGTTTTCTTATGATTTTAAGTCTCCAAATAAAGATTGGGTACCCGAAAATAAAAATCTTTTAGCAAAAAAAAGAGCAAGAAATTTCTTAGTTTTTATCCTTTACCTTAACGCGTTTGGAATATTCTTATTGTTAAATAGTTTTACGGCTCATTTACTGAATTTTATTGTTAACCCGGAATTCAGTTATCCTGTTTAATTAATTTTATTAATAGACTAAGTGATTTTTTTACCGTTTGTCTTTGAATATAGTCTCTACTTTTATTTTTAAAATTACATTTATTTACAATAACTTTTTTTCCAATCCTTATTCCAATATAAACCAAACCCACTGGTTTTTTTTTAGATCCGCCTCTAGGACCAGCAATTCCTGTTATTGAAACACAGACTTTTGATTTACTAATTTTACTTAAGTTGTTAACCATAGCCAAACAACATTGAACACTTACAGCGCCATATTTTTTTATAATTTCTTGAGGAACTTTTAAAATACCTTTTTTGGCTTGATTTGAGTAAGTTACTAATCCCATTGTAAATACTTTTGATGACCCGCTTACAGACGTAATAGCGCTAGACAACATTCCCCCAGTGCAAGACTCTGCAATTGCAAGTTTCATTTTTTTTCCTTTGATTAATGAAATTATCTTTTTATTTAAACTCATTAGAAAAATTTTGATTTGATTACCATAAAAATTATTAATGTAAGTACTACATATAAACCAGCAACTACATCATCTATTATTACACCAAAACTATTTTTAAATTTTTTATCAAAAAAATTGACTGGAAAAGGTTTTTTAATATCAAAATATCTAAACAAAATAAAAATATATAAATAAAATAGAGCTGCTTCATGCGATTCTTTTACACTCCCATGAGCGATTTCATATAGATAAATTGGAATAGATTGCCCTATAAATTCATCTACAACAACTTCTTTAGGATCTTTGTTTTCATTATATTTTATATATTCGGTCACAGCATAAAAAGAATAAATAAAAACTATTAATAAAATTATTAAAATAGTGTTGTTAGGTAAATTTATTATATGAAATAAGCTGTACAGAAAAACAGTTGTTATAAGAGACGTTATTGTTCCCGGAGCAAATCTAATTGATCCAATACCGAAACATGTTACAAATAAATAATTGAAAGTTTTAATCATATTTTATTACTGAACATATAACTTCGCATGCTATTGCCTTTTCTTTTCCTATCACACCAAGTTTTTCAGTAGTTTTCCCTTTAATATTTATTTGGTCTTTCGAAATTTCAAGTAGCTTAGCAATATTATTGATCATTTTGTTTTTATAATTTTTGATTTTAGGTGTTTGAGTAATAATATTAATATCAATATTATTTATTAAATAACCTTTAAATTTAATTTGTTCTACTACTCTTTGAAGTAAAATTGTGGATCTTATGTTTTTAAATTTTTTATTTTTATCAGAGAACATTTGGCCAATATCACCCATTTTACAAGCACCTAAAATAGCATCAGTCACTGCATGAAGAACAGGGTCTCCGTCTGAATGACCTAGTGTCCCTACCTTTGATTTAATTCTTAAACCAGCTAAATAAAATTTTCTTTTTGGTACCAATCTGTGAACATCAAATCCTATTCCAACACTTTGTTTAGATTTATAAATATTCTTAAGATTTTCAAAATCTGATTTATCAGTAATTTTTAAGTTGCTCTTTTCTCCTTCAATAAATTTGACTTTATTAAGATCCATATATAAAGAAATATCATCATCTTTATATTTGCCCGAATTAGTTTTATGTAAATAATATATTTCTTTCAAATTAAAAGCTTGGGGTGTTTGAGTTAAAAATAGATTATTTCTTTTTTTCCCAACAATGTATTCTTCTTTACTAGAGTCTATAATTTGTTTTACTGCATCTTGAACCCTAATCTTTGGAACTACAGCTCTAGCATTTTTCATATTTTTTATAATTAAATTAAATAATTTTGATGAGAAATTAGGCCTAGCTACGTCATGAATTAAAACTTTTGAAATTCCTTTATGATTTTTCAAATACTTTAAAGCGTTAAAAGTTGAATGCTGCCTGTTTCTTCCGCCAATTACTAATTTAACATTTTTTAGTTTAAGTGATTTGACTCGTTTGGAGTCTTTTTTGTTATAAACGATAATTATCTTTTTAATTTGTTTAAATTTACGTGCTTTAATAACGTTTATTTCAATTAATGATTTGCCCGCTATTTTTTGATATGGTTTGCCAATATTAGACCTAAATCTATGGCTATTACCTCCAGCAAGAATTATAAAACAATAACTCATAATATTAATTTATATTATATTTATAGAATATTTAATGCTTATTAATAATGTTTAAGATTATAAAAAATTTTAACTGGATAATAATATCTTCATTTCTATGTATTTTCTTAGGTATTATTACCTTTTTAACCTTTATCAATGAGGGATTTGTGCCCTTAACTGATAAAAATTTACAAACATTACTTATAATAGATATTTTTTTATTATTAGTTTTTTTTACTTTAATTTTTAGAAATTTTTATAGATTTTATTATACAGGAAAAAAAAGCAAGAAAGGTGCTCAGACAAATTTAAAATATATTTCTGTCTTTTCTCTTTTTACAGTTATACCCTCTCTAGTTGTTGCAATCTTTTCATTGTTTATTTTTAACTTTGGTATTCAAAAATATTTTGACAAACAAATTACCAAAGCAGTAAATAATTCTTTTGATGTAGCCAAAAATTACTTAGAGGAAAGCAAAGAAAATGTTTTATCTGATGTAATTTTAATGAGCGTTGGTTTAAATCGCTCTTCAGGTTTTTACTACTCAAATCCTAATAGATTTAAACAAATTATGAGGTCAGAAAAAATTTTAAGGAGAATAGACGACGTCTATTTAATTGATAGTTTGGGAAATATTCTTTTATCAGATGTAAGGGATATTACAGAGGAATTAGTAATTCCTTCTGACGAAAATTACGATCAAGCATTAGAGGGTAAGCCGGTTTTTATAACCGATAGTCTAGAAAATAAAACTACAGTTATGACAAAACTAACGACTTTAGTTGATACTTATTTATATATTTCAAGGAATATTGATCCAGAAATTTTAAGATATCTCAACGAAACCGAACAAGCTGTAAGTTTTTACTATTCAGTTGAGAATAGTCAAACTGGTATCAAAGTAACTTTTGCAATAATTTACATTATTGTGGTCACTTTATTGTTATTTTTATCTACGTCTATAGCCATCACTTTCGCCTCAAGATTAACTAAACCAATTATAAATTTAATTAGCGCCTCAGACTCGATAAGCAAAGGAGCTTTAGATGTTAAAGTTCCTGATTTAGATACGGATGAGGAATTTAAACAACTTAATCAAAATTTTAATCAAATGATTGAGAGATTAAAAGAACAACAAGACAAACTTTTAATAAATGAAAGATACGAAGCTTGGGAGAGCGTTGCAAGGAAATTAGCACATGAAATTAAAAACCCACTTACACCAATTCAATTATCCATTGATAGCTTAAGAGAAAAATATAAAGAAAAATTATCTAGTGATAATAAAAATTTTGAAAAGTACTTAGAAACAATTAATAGACAGATAAAAGATATTGAGAAGCTAGTTAATGAATTTTCTAATTTTGCCAGAATGCCAAGACCTATTCTAAAAAAAATTGATTTAGTACATATAATCAAAAAATCTCTAGACTTTATAAAACTTACATCTAAAAATTCTATTAATTTTATAAATAAATCAAAAAATACATTCATCAGTGGTGACGAAGATCAATTAAATAGAGTTTTTATCAATTTAATTAAAAATTCAGAAGAGTCCTTTTTAGATCAATCTCAAAAAGAGCCTAATTTTAAAGGAAATATTGACATAGAAATAGACGATAATAATGACTATATAGTCATAAGATTAACAGATAATGGCATAGGTATTACAGATTCTAAAAAAGCAATGACGCCTTACTTCACTACAAAAAAAACAGGAACTGGTTTAGGTTTACCAATTGTAACAAAAATTATTAATGAACACTCAGGTTTTTTTTCTATTAAAAATAAAAGAGATAATAATGGCGTGACAGTTAAAATTTTATTACCAAAATATGCTTAAAGAAATTTTAGTAATTGACGATAATCCAGATATACGTTTTTTAATCTGTAATATTTTAGAAGATCAAAATTTTAAAGTTCGGTCAGCAGCTAATTATGATCAAGCAATATTAGAAATAGAAAAACGCTTACCAGATCTAGCCATAATAGATATTAAATTAGATAAACCTGATAAAGACGGAATAGATCTTTTAAAACTAGTTAACTTAAAAAATAAATTAACACCTGTAATAATGATTTCTGGTCACGCAACAGTTCAAATTGCGGTAGAAGCGATAAGGCTTGGTGCTTACGAATTTATTGAAAAGCCTTTTTCAAAGGAAAAAATTCTAAACTATGTAAAAAGAGGATTAGAGTCTGCCTCACTTAAAAAAGAAAAAAACATTATTGAAAATAAATTATTTCACTCTTTTGAACTTATTGGAAAAAGTCCATCTATACTAAAAATAAAAAAAATAATTGATAAGCTATCAACTTCTGAGAGTAGAGTGCTAGTTTATGGACCAACTGGCTCAGGTAAAGAACTTGTTGCTAGAAAAATTCATAAGAACTCATCAAGATCTAAAGAACCTTTTGTAATTATTAATGCGGCGTTGTTGAAAGAAAAAACTTATGAAAGAGAATTATTTGGAGAAGAATTCGAGGATGGAAATATTTCTTTTGGCGCCTTGGAAAGAGCTAATAGAGGAACTTTACTAATTGATGAAGTTTCTGAAATACCTTATGAAACCCAAGCAAATGTATTACGTGTTTTAATAGATCAAAAGTTTAAGCGCTTGAATGGATCAAAAGATATTCATGTAAATATTAGGCTTATATCTTCAACCTCAAAAGATCTTGCTAATTTAGTAAGAGAAAATAAATTTAGAGAAGACCTATATCATAGATTAAATGTTATGCCTGTAGAATTATCTCCTTTATCTTTAAGAACAGAGGACATTCCGTTACTAGTAGATTATTTTAAAACTAAACTTTCAGAGATAAATGGAGTTCAAAAACCAGATATCGATATAAAAAACGATAGTCTATACACTTATAACTGGCCTGGAAATGTAAGAGAGTTAAGAAATTTAGTAGAAAGATTAACTATACTATCATCTAACGAGAGTAAGCAAAAGATAAATCAAGTTATTGATGATATTTTAAATCCTTCATCCAAGTTAGAAGATAATAAAGATATCTTAGAACAATCATTTCAATCACCATTAAAAGAAGCAAGAGAAAATTTTGAAAAAGAATACTTAATGACCCAGTTAAAAAAACACCATGGAAATATATCAAAAACTGCAGATTTTATTGGGATGGAGCGATCTGCACTTCACAGAAAATTAAAATCTTTGGGAATTAAGGGAATAAATTAAACAATGAACATAATCATATGTGGAGCCGGAAAAGTAGGCTTTTCAATAAGTAAACAACTATCAGCCCAAGGACACTCCGTAACAGTTATAGACCAATCTTCTGAGGACATAAAAAAAATAAATGATTCCCAAGATGTAAAAGGTATAGTTGGCAGGGCAAGCTTGCCGTCTGTGTTAGAGAATGCAGGTGCTGAAAAAGCGGATATGATCATTGCTGTTACTAGAAATGATGAGACAAATATGATTGTTTGTCAGTTAGCCAGTTCTTTATTTAATGTATCTAAAAAAATTGCCAGAATTAGAACTAAGGATTTTTTGGAAGGTAAATGGGGAAAATTATATAATAAATCAAACATTCCTATAGATGTAATAATATCGCCTGAGCTTGAAGTAGCTAAATCTCTTTATCGGAGGTTAGAAGCACCAGGTGCTTTAGACAATGTTCCATTTGGCAAAAATAAAGTCAAAATGTTAGAGATTTCTATCGAAAAAAATTGCCCAATAAAAAATATCCCTTTGAAAAAATTAACTGAAAAATTTCCAGATTTTAAAGCAAATATATTAGGTGCTCTAAGAAAAGAAAAATTTGTATACCTTAAAAAGGATGATCAAATGCTCGAAGATGATAATGTTTACGTAGTTGTAAGTAGCGAACAACTAAATCCAATTCTCAAAGCATTTGGTCATGATGAAAAAATTGCAAAAAATGTTTTAATTATTGGGGGCGGAAATATTGGGTTACAATTGGCTAAAATGTTAGAAGAAAATTTCGAAGATGTAAGAATAAAAATTATTGAGATTAATAAGCAAAGAGCAGAAGAAATTGCTAACGAGCTCTCCTCTTCTATAGTGATAAATGGTGATGCATTAGATGAGGATATTCTTAAAGAAGCTAATTTAGAGGGATCAGAAACAGTTTTAGCTTTAACAAACGATGATGAAAATAACATGATGGCCTGCGTACTCGCCGAAAAAACAGGTTTAAAAAAACGAACGATAGCAATAGTAAATAAAACTAATTATAATCTTTTACAAGACTCTCTGAACATTGATGATTTAGTAGATCCTCGAATGACTACAGTTTCAAGAATAATGGAACATGTTCACAGAGGGACCATTGGAACTGTATATTCATTATTAGATGGCGAGTATGAGTGTATCGAGGCAAAAATATCTGAAAAATCAGATTTGATTAATAAAAAAATACGTGATGCTAATTTACCAGAGGATATTAGAATTGGCGCAATAATTAGAAAAGACAAAGTTTTGATACCAAGATCGAATTTTATTTTTGAAAAAAATGATTTGGTAGTATTTCTAGCTAAAAGAGAAGAGTTAAAAGCGGTAGAAAGTATTTTTAGCGTAGGTACTATTTAAGTTTGATGAATTTCAAAAGTATAAGTTTTTATTTAAGTTTATTCTGTTTCCCGATTTGTTTATTAGCTTTTATAAATATACTATATGCTTCATACTTTGACTATTTTTTAAGTATATATACTTATTTTGCAGCGTTGATAACTTCATTGGTATTAGGCTTGGCACTTTTATATTATGGGAAAAATTCAAAAAAAAATATCAATTTTGTTGAACAATTAATATTGATAGTTCTTGCTTATTTTTTAACTGCATTACTAATATCTATACCATTCTACCTGAGTAATTATCAGGTTTCATTTTTAAATTCTATTTTTGAGTCAATATCTGGTTTAACAGGAACAGGTTTTTCTATTTTTAAAGATATAAAATATCTTGACCCAACACTTGTTCTTTGGAGGTCTTCTTCTCAATGGATAGGAGGCTTATTTTTTTTATTTTTCTTAATAATAATTTTTTCAAATAAATCATTCAATTTTAAAATGACAAATCTAACATATGCTGGAGACAATAACTTTAATTCTGAGAATAATATAAAAGAAAATTTATTAAGGATTTTTATAATTTACTCTGTTCTTAGCATTCTTGTTCTAAGTTTGCTTAATTTATCAGGCATAAGATTATTTAATTCACTAAATATGAGCATGACATTAGTTTCAGGAGGTGGTTTTTTACCAACAGATAGTTTGAGTAAAATAATTTCTACAAATTTTCAAAAAGCAATATTTATATTTTCATTAATAATATCTATGCTAAATTTTTACTTATTATTCAATTTATTCAATAGAAATATTATAATTAAGGAACACAAAGAAGATCTATATTTGATAATTCTATCATTTATATTCTGTTTACTGATATATTTTAATAATTATGATGGCTTAGATATAATCATAAGTGTAATAAGCAGTTTATCAAATTCAGGGTTAACTCTTATGAAGTCAGATAATAATTTAAGTTTATATTTTTTATTAATTACAATAGTAGGTGGATCATTAATATCAAATTCCTCTGGTATTAAACTAATAAGATTTTATATTTTATTAAAAATTACTTCTTTAGAAATAATTAAGCTTGTTAGCCCTAACAGTATTATAAATAAAACTATCTTTAATACAGATAAAAGAATATCAGAAGATAATATAAAAATATCTTTTTTAATATTTATATCTTTTTTTTTAAGCCTTTTTATTTTATCTAGCTTATTGGTAGTTGATAATATTGGGTTTGAAAAATCTTTTAAATTGTCAATATTAACTTTAACTAATACCGTAAACTCTGAAATATTTAATATGCACAATTTAAATTTTTCTAACCTATTAACATCTTCAAAAATAAGTTTAATTTTATTTATGATAATTGGAAAAATTGAGCTAATATCAATTTTTTTAATTTTCAAAAAAATATTATTAAAAGATTGATGTCAAAAATTGTAATTATTGGTGCAGGTGCTATGGGTTCAGCTTTTGCTCTACCTTGTTTAGATAATAAACATGATATTAATATTATTGGCACTCACTTAGAAAATGATTCAATTGACCAATTAAAAAATAATAATAATTTACACCCAGGTCTTAACACAAAGATTCCTCAAGAAATTAAAATTTTTAAATTTGAAAAATTCAACGATTTACTTAAATCAAATGTAGATTTAATTGTTCTTGGTATAAGCTCTAAAGGTATTGAGTGGGCAGCTGATCAATTAAGTAGAATTTATAAAGATAATAAAATTCCGAAATTACTTATGCTTACAAAAGGTTTAAGTATTCATAATAATCAATATGAATTATTAGTAGACAAGCTAGAAAGATTGTTAGCTGATAGAGGAGTCAAAAAAGTTGATATCTCTGCTGTTGGAGGCCCTTGTTTAGCAGCCGGATTAGCTAATAGAGTTCATAGCAGTGTTATAATTGCAAATAAAGATATTCAAACTGCCAAAAAAATTGCTGACATGCTTAATACCAATTATTACCACACTTCACACTCGGATGATCTAAATGGCGTGGAAGTTTCAGCTGCTATAAAAAATATTTTTTCTATGGCTGTTGGAGCAGCGAAAGGTTTATGTAGTAAAAATGTTTCTAATGAAGTAAGAGAAAAAAATTATTTAAATACAGCATCTGCTTTAATTAAACAATCAATTCATGAAATGGAAGTTTTTGTAGAACATCTAAAAGGAAGAAAGGAAACTGTAAAAGGGTTAGCAGGTTTAGGAGACCTTTATGTAAGTTCAGGTGGTGGAAGAAATGCAAAAATGGGATCTTACATTGGAGAAGGATTAACTTTTTCAGAAGCTAAAAAAACAAAGATGGAAAAAGTAACAGTTGAAGGAGCAGATCTAGCAAAAGAAATTGCAAAAAAGGTAAATGAAGATTTTGATCAAAAAAAATTACCTTTAATGCTTGGTATGATCAATGCTATTGTTGATAATAAAAAATTAGAATTAGACTGGGAGTCATTTAGGTGAAGAAATTTATTATCTCGATTGATGCTGGGACTACATCGAATAGATCGATCCTTTTTGACTTAAAAGGAAAACCGGTTTATTCGTCACAAAAAGAATTTACACAGTATTTTCCAAAAAGTGGTTGGGTCGAACATAACCCAGAAGAAATTTGGAGAACAACTTTAAAAACTTTAAAAGATGTTATTAAAAAAACAAAAAAACTAAGAGGTGAAATTTTAAGTATAGGTATAACTAACCAAAGAGAAACTACTGTTTTGTGGGACAAAAAAACAGGTAAACCAGTTTATAATGCAATAGTTTGGCAAGATCGTAGACAAGAGGAGTTTTGTAAAAAATTAAGAAAACAGAATAAAGATACTATGATCTTTAACAAAACAGGTCTTTTAATTGACTCTTATTTTTCAGGAACAAAAATTAAATGGATACTTGATAATGTTTCTAAAGCTAAACAACTAATGAACAAAAAACAATTATTGTTTGGAACCATCGATAGCTTTTTAATTTGGAGATTAACTAGAGGAAAAATACACGCTACTGATGCTACAAATGCAAGCAGGACAATGATTTTTAATATTAGTTCAAATAAATGGGATGATACGATTTTAAATTTGTTAAAGATAAAAAAACATATTCTTCCTGAAGTAAAAGATTGTGCTGATGATTATGGTCAAACTCATTCATCAATTACCGGTAAGTCTATTCCAATAAACGGTGTAGTAGGTGACCAACAATCAGCGACTATTGGCCAATGTTGTTTTGAACCAGGCTCTCTCAAAAGCACTTATGGAACTGGGGCTTTCGTTTTATTAAATACTGGAAATAAAAAGATTTATTCTAAAAATAGACTATTAACTACTATAGCCTATAGAATTAATGGAAAAACTACATATGCGATGGAAGGATCAATCTTTATTGCTGGAGCAGGGGTTCAATGGTTAAGAGATAGAATGAAATTTTTTAAGAAAGCACCAGAAACAGAAAAAATAGTTAAGTCACTAAAAAATAATAATGACATATATTTAGTTCCAGCATTTACAGGTTTAGGGGCACCTTACTGGAATGCTAATGCTAGAGGAGTTTTAAGTGGTATTACTAGAGACACAAGTCCTAAAGAAATAGTGAGAGCGACAATAGAAGCAGTTGCGTATCAAACTTTTGATTTATTTGAAGCAATGAAACAAGATGGTTTAAGACCAAAAATTGTTAAAGTAGATGGTGGCATGGTAATGAATAATTGGTTTTCACAATTTTTATCTGATATTGTAAGTGTAAAAGTTTTAAGACCTAAAGTTCAAGAAACAACAGCATTAGGCGCTGCTTTTATGGCTGGAATGCAAGTTGGGATTTATAAATCCCTAAAAGATATTTCAAGAAATTGGAGCTTAGATAAAAAATTCTCTCCTAAGATGAAAAATAATTCTAGATCTAGTCTGATCAAGGGATGGAATAAGGCTGTAAAGAGAGCTTTAATAAATTAGCACACTCAAGAGTTGTAATTATCTTTTTTCTCTGCTGTACATTTGAAACTTTTTTTGTTTCAATAAGATATCTTAAAACAACAACGGGGGAATAATAATGTTAAGAATATTAAAGAACATTTTAGCTGTTGCTGTTTCAATTTCTCTTATAACTATTTCAAATGCTGTAGCCGACGGACACATGGCTGCAATAAAGAAATGGTCTAATGGTGAGTTTAGTCTTTCTACAATTTCTGCAAAAGAAAGAGAGAAAGAGTTACAATGGTTCTACGATGCGGCAAAACCATTCAAAGGAATGGAAATCAACGTGTTGTCAGAAACAATTCCAACTCACGTATATGAATCAAAAACTTTAACTAAAGCTTTTGAGGAAATAACTGGAATTAAAGTAAACCACCAGTTATTGGGAGAAGGAGAAGTAGTACAAGCAGTACAAACTCAAATGCAAACTGGAAGAAACTTATATGATGCATACATCAATGACTCAGATTTGATTGGTACGCATTCAAGATTACAGTTAGCAGTAAACTTAACTAA
This sequence comes from uncultured Pelagibacteraceae bacterium, assembly GCA_902630925.1. Lineage (GTDB taxonomy): Bacteria > Pseudomonadota > Alphaproteobacteria > Pelagibacterales > Pelagibacteraceae > Pelagilacustribacter. Next base: position 11,851 of record CACOWO010000006.1, read on the forward strand.
GTGGATGAAAGGTGAAGGTAAAGATGTTACTTTACCAACATTAGATATCGATGATTTCATCGGTAAATCATTTACTACAGGTCCAGACGGTGATTTATATCAGTTACCTGACCAACAATTTGCTAACCTTTATTGGTTTAGAAAAGATTGGTTTGACAGACCTGAAATTAAAAAAGGTTTTAAAGCTAAATACGGATACGACCTTGGTGTACCAGTAAACTGGTCTGCTTACGAAGATATCGCTGAGTACTTTACAAAAGATGTGAAGAATATCGATGGTGTTAGAGTATACGGTCACATGGACTACGGTAAGAGAGCTCCAGACTTAGGATGGAGAATGACTGACGCGTGGCTATCAATGGCTGGCGCAGGTTCAGTTGGTAAACCTAACGGAGTACCAGTAGATGAGTGGGGAATAAGAATGGAAAAAGGTTCTTGTAATCCAGTTGGTGCTGACGTGGCAAGAGGTGGGGCTGCTAATGGTCCTGCTGCCGTATATGCAATCAGAAAATGGGACGAGTGGTTAAGAGCCTATGCACCTCCAGGTGCTGCGGCGATGGACTTCTATCAGTCTCTGCCAGCTTTATCATCAGGAAACGTTGCTCAGCAAATTTTCTGGTATACAGCGTTCACGGCATCAATGGTTGCTCCAAAGAGTTCTGGAAACAAAACAGTTGACGATAAAGGTAATCCTTTATGGAGAATGGGACCATCACCAAAAGGTCCTTACTGGGATGAAGGTATGAAGCTTGGTTATCAAGATGCTGGATCATGGACTTTATTTAAGTCTACTCCAGTTGATAGAAGAAAAGCTGCATGGTTATACGCTCAGTTTGTAGTATCAAAAACTGTTGATCTTAAGAAAAGTGATGTTGGTTTAACTATCATTAGAGATAGTACAATCAACCACAAACACTTTACTAAGAGAGCTCCAAAACTTGGTGGACTTGTAGAATTCTACAGATCTAAAAATAGAGTATTGTGGTCACCGACAGGTATCAACGTTCCGGATTATCCGAAACTTGCACAAATCTGGTGGCAACAAATTGGAGACGTAAACTCAGGCGCGTTTACTCCACAACAAGCTATGGATCGTCTGGCTGAAGAGATGAACTTAGTTATGTCACGTATGGAAGCTGCTGATAAAGCAAATAATACATACGGTGGATGTGGTCCAAGATTAGCTAAGCCAAAAGGCGCTGCTTATTGGTTGAAACAACCAGGATCACCTAAAGCTAAACGTAACGAGAAACCTAAAGGAAAAACAGTTCCATTCGAAAAAGCTTGGAAGTAGTTTAGGTTAAATCTAAATTTAAAGGGGGCTTAACAGCCCCCTTTTTTAAAACGGAATTCAATAAAATATGAGCTTAGAATTAAAAAACGTAGAAAAAAAAATAGGATTAGACACTCATATTTATTCAACAAATTTAAAATTAGAAAAAAATACTATCAATATTCTTTTAGGCCCAACACTTTCAGGCAAAACTACACTCATGCAAATTATGGCCGGGCTCGATAAACCTACCTTAGGTGAAATTTGGTTTAATGAAAAAAATGTTACTGGAATGAAAGTTCAAAAAAGAAACGTTTCAATGGTTTATCAACAATTTATTAATTATCCTAATTTCACTGTTTATGAAAATATTGCATCTCCGCTAAAAATTACTGGTGTTAGTTCAGATGAAACAAAACAAAGAGTTGGAAAAGTTGCTGAATTATTGAAATTATCAGGAATGCTTAATAAAAAACCTAATGAACTTTCGGGTGGTCAACAACAAAGAACAGCATTAGCTAGAGCCTTAGTAAAAGACTCAGACTTAATTTTACTCGATGAACCCTTGGCAAATTTAGACTTTAAACTTCGTGAAGAATTACGAGAAGAGCTTCCAAGATTGTTTGAAGATAGAGATTGTATCGTTGTGTATGCAACAACAGAACCTTCAGAAGCCCTATTGCTTGGTGGAAATACTGCAACTTTACAAGAAGGAAAAGTAATTCAGTATGGCAAAACTTTAGATGTTTACAATAAGCCAAATTCCTTACTATCAGCACAAGTATTTAGTGATCCTCCAATGAATATTACAAAAATTAAAAAGGTTGGAGATAATTGCTCTTTTTTAGATGACTCAGTTAATTGGAAAAGTAAAATTAATATAAGAGACGGGGAATATAAAGTAGGAATAAGGCCACACAATATTACCACATATAAAGAAGGAAGTAATTCTCTTGAGATAAAAGGCAAAGTTTTGATATCAGAATTAAGTGGATCTGAAAGCTTAATTCATTTTACTAAAGGTGATTTAAATTGGGTCTCACTATCAAACGGTATTGTTCAAAAGAATGTTGGAGATGAGATGAATTTATATATGAATGCTGATGAATTTATATACTTTGATCATAACGAGAGGCTGGTAACTAATGGCTAAGATTACTTTAAAAGATTTAAGTCATAGTTATTTAAAGACACAATCTTCTGATACTGATTGGGCTGTAAGAAATGTTAATATTGATTGGAACGATGGTGGTGCTTATGCATTACTAGGACCATCAGGCTGTGGGAAGACAACGCTTTTAAATATTATTTCAGGCCTGATTAATCCAACTAGAGGAGATATATTATTTGATGATAAAATGGTTTCAAATTTAAACCCAGTTGAAAGAAATATAGCTCAAATTTTTCAGTTTCCAGTAATTTACGACACTATGACAGTTTATGATAATTTGGCCTTTCCATTAAAAAATAGAAAAATTGAAGAAGAAAAGATCAAATCAAAAGTTCATGAAATAGCAGAGATGCTAGAACTTACTTCAACATTAAATAACAGAGCTTCAGGTTTAACGGCTGACGGGAAACAAAAAATTTCTTTAGGAAGAGGTTTAGTTAGATCAGATGTAAACGCAATTATGTTTGATGAGCCACTTACCGTAATTGATCCTCATTTAAAGTGGATTTTAAGATCGAAGCTAAAAGAACTTCATCAAAAAATAAATAGAACAATGATTTATGTGACACATGACCAAACAGAAGCTTTAACATTTGCTGATCAAGTTGTCGTGATGCATGAAGGACAAATTGTACAAACTGGCACACCAGTTGATCTTTTCGAGAAACCAAAACATACATTTGTTGGTTATTTTATTGGTTCACCTGGTATGAACTTACTTCCATGTGAACTAAAAGGAGGCGAGGTAATCGTTAATGGAAAAAAAATTGAAATTCATAAAAAAGTAAAATCGAATAGTTTTAAAAAAACTGAAGTTGGTGTTAGACCCGAATTTATAAATTTTAGCTCTGATGGTATTCCTGTTAAAGTTTTATCAGTAAGTAATACAGGGAGACATAAAATTGTAGACACTCAGAGTGAAAGTGGGAAAATTAAAATAATTGCAAAACCTAATGAAAATATCCCTTCAGGTTCTGCATTCTTAAACTTTAAAAAAGAATACACTTACGCGTATGGAGACGATTGGATTATAGAATGAATAAAACAATAAATCAGAAAGCTTGGTTTTTTGTAATTCCTGTTTTTGTATTGGTTGCCTTCAATGCAATCATACCGCTAATGACAGTTGTGAATTATGCTTTTCAAGAAACTTTTGGAAATAATGTTTTCATGTGGGAGGGTACAAGATGGTTTAAACAAATAATGTTGTCTGAAAGATTTCATGCCTCATTAGGTAGACAATTTTTATTTACGTTCATAATTCTATTTATTCAAATACCTTTAGGAATAGCCATAGCACTTACAATGCCTAAAGAGGGAGTAGGGGTACCTGTTTGTTTGGTTTTAATGTCTATGCCTCTTTTAATTCCATGGAATGTTGTTGGAGCGATGTGGAATATTTTTGCACTACCAGATATTGGTTTTTTAGGTCATTCATTAAATGCATTGGGATTTGATTATAATTTTACTCAACAAATTGGAGATGCGTGGTTTACGACAATCTTAATGGATGTATGGCATTGGACTTCATTGGTAGTTTTATTGTCTTATGCAGGTTTGCAATCAATTCAACCAGCTTATTATCAGGCTGCAGAGATTGATGGGGCAAGTCGATGGGCTGTATTTACAAAGATTGAATTACCAAAAATGAAAAAAGTTTTAACTATCGCAATACTTTTAAGATTTATGGATAGCTTCATGATTTACACTGAACCATTTGTTTTAACTGGTGGTGGACCAGGAAATGCTACCGCATTTTTATCCATTGACCTTGTAAAAATGGCTTTAGGCCAATTTGATTTAGGTCCAGCTGCTGCTATGTCATTAATATACTTCTTTATTGTATTATTAGTTTGTTGGGTTTTTTACACTCTGATGATGAGGAATGAGGGCAATCAATGAAAAAAGCTAAATGGATAGTTCCAACAATTTACATTATTTTTTTGATGCTTCCAATTTATTGGTTGTTAAATATGTCTTTTAAAACAACTACTGAGATCATTAATACATACACTTTATGGCCTCAAGAATTCACTTTAGAAAATTATAAAACAATTTTTACAGATAGCACTTGGTACACAGGTTATCTCAACTCAATTTATTATGTAGTAATGAATACAGTTATATCTGTTGCTGCAGCGTTACCCGCTGCATACGCTTTCTCAAGGTATAAATTTTTAGGAGATAAACACTTATTTTTCTGGTTGCTCACGAATAGAATGGCACCACCAGCTGTTTTTGCATTACCTTTTTTTCAATTTTATTCATCAGTAAATTTATTTGATACACATGTGGCCGTAGCTCTTTCACATTGTTTATTTAATATTCCTTTAGCTGTATGGATTTTAGAAGGATTTATGTCCGCAGTACCCAAAGAATTAGATGAAACTGCTTATGTAGACGGCTACTCTTTTTGGAGATTTTTTTTCAAAATATTCATACCAACAATAACTGCAGGTATCGGTATTACAATGTTTTTCTGTTTTATGTTTTCATGGGTAGAATTATTATTAGCAAAAACATTAACTGCTGTAGCAGCGAAACCTATAGCAGCTACGATGACCAGAACTGCCAGTACGTCAGGATATGAGCTAGGATTGCTTGCAGCGGCAGGCAGTTTAACTATTATACCAGGTGCAATCGTTATTTATTTCGTAAGAAACTACATTGCAAAAGGATTCGCTTTAGGGAGAGTATGATGATGTTTAATGTTTTAAATGCTGCCACGTGGGGTGATATGGCTAAGGAAAAGGAGAAAGGCTTCTTTGAATTTGAATTTATTACTTGGATGGCATGGACTTGGCAGACGGCTGCATTTTTTATATTTATAGCTTTATGTTTAACTGCGATGGTTGTTTGGGAAAAAAAATCACCAGGAGGCAGTCCTAGAAAAGGTATTTTAGGTTTAGATACAACAAGAGGTGATAGGTTGTTTATATCTTTATTAGGTAGCGCTTTTATTCACCTTTTTTGGTTGGCTTTAATTGGAAGTGTGCTATGGGTAGCTACAATTTTATGTGTAGGTTACGCTGTAGTTGTTTTTAGATATGTTTAGGAGATTTAATGGTTAAAGTTGGAATCAATGGATTCGGTAGAATAGGAAGACTAATTTTAAGAGCCATATTAGAAAATTATAAAGGTAAAATTCAAGTTGTAGGAATTAACGATCTAGGTTCCATAGAAGCAAATGCACATTTAATAAAGTTTGATAGTACTCATGGAACATTAACTCAAGAAGTTAAAACTTCATCTGAAGGATTTCAAATTGGGGATCAGAATATAAAAGTTTTCGCAGAAAAAGATCCTGCTAAGTTACCATGGGGCAAAATTGGAGCAGATGTTGTTTTAGAATGCACAGGTTTTTTCTTAGATAAATCATCAGCAGGAAAACATATTGATGCTGGAGCAAAAAAAGTAATTATCTCAGCACCAGCTAAAGAAGTTGATTTTACTGTTGTTCAAGGAGTTAATAGCAAAGATCTCAAAAAAGAGCATAATATTATTTCAAATGGATCATGCACTACAAATTGTTTAGCCCCAGTAGCAATGGTGTTAGAGAACACTTTTGGAATTGAATATGGCTATATGACTACAATTCATAGCTATACTGGTGATCAAAAATTATTAGATACTCTCCATAAAGATTTAAGAAGAGCGAGGGCATCAGGAGATGCAATGATACCGACATCAACAGGCGCAGCAAAAGCCATGAGCTTAGTGTTACCAAGTCTTAAAGGAAAATTAGATGGTACTGCCATCAGAGTTCCTACACCGAACGTATCTCTGATAGATCTCACTTTCGTGCCAAAAAAAGAAGTTACAACTGAAAGCATTAACGAGTCTATGAATAATGCAGCAAAAGGACCTTTAAAAGGTATACTTGCTACTAATTCATCTCCATTAGTCTCTAAAGATTTTAATCACAACCCACACAGTTCAATATTTGATTTGACTCAAACTCAGGTAATCAAAGGGAAGTTTAGTAGAGTATTATCTTGGTATGATAATGAGTGGGGTTTTTCTAACAGAATGTGTGATACAGCAATTCAAATTGCAGGATTAATTTAATTTTCAGATTTTTCAGCTTCCTCAATTAATCTCAAAGTACTTAGGGGTATTTCCGAGAGACTTTTTTTGTTTTGTTGTTCATCAATAATTTTTTCACTTTTAACTTTTTTAATTTTTTGAAGATCCTCAACAGCAGAAAGTATCTCTTCAATAGAATAGTTTTCCACCTTAGGATCCTACCTTATAAAGTCTGATCATATTTGTCATCCCAGCGTTTCCAAATGGTAATCCAGCAGTGATTACTACAAAATTATTTTTTTTAATAAATTTAAGTTTTTTTACAATTTCTTTTGATATCGACATCATATCTTTCCAGCCATTAGCATCCCGGCTATTAATAGATTTAACGCCCCAAAGTAATGACACCTGCCTACTTATATTTATATTAGGTGAAATGGTTACTATTTTAGCTGCAGGACGCATTGCTGATACCAGTTTCGCTGATTTACCGGAGTTAGAAAAGACAATTATAGCTTTTACATTTGGATTATAAGCAATATCCTTTACAGAAAGAAGAATAGATTTAACAGGGTCTGTATTAGAAATTATTGAATTTTTAAAATCTTCAATGTGTTCTTTTTTATATTTTTCCGTCGAGAGAATAGTTTTACTCATTGTTGAAACTGCCTGAGCCGGAAACTTACCGATTGCAGCCTCAGCTGACAACATTACAGCGTCAGCTCCTTGAAAAATTGCAGTAGCGATATCGTTAATTTCAGCGCGTGTAGCAGAATTATTTTCAATCATGCTTTCAAGCATTTGAGTAGCAACAATTACAGATTTAGAAAATTGAGAGCATTTTTTAATTAAACTCAATTGAACTTTTGGAACCTCACTATGACCTATTTCAATAGCTAGATCACCTCTGGCTATCATTATAGAGTCAGAAGCTTTTATTATTTTATTAATATTTCTTAATGCTAATTTATTTTCAATTTTAGCAATGATACCCATATCTTTTCTTAGTATCTTTCTTGTCTCTAATATAATTTTTTCATTTTGGAGATAAGATAAGGCTACCCAATTACAACCTAATCTAATAGCTTCTTTGATGTCTTTACGATCTTTGTCAGTTAATTTATTAAAAGGTATATCAATTTTAGGAATATGGACACTTTTATTGCTGTTTAATAAGCAGTTTTGGCTTTTACATTTTGTTATTATTTGATTTTTTTTAGTCCCTACGACAACGAAAACATACTTTCCATCATCTAAGAGAATTTTAAAACCTTTCTTTATCTTTTTAAGTATTTTTGGAAAAGGGAATTTTACTCTATTATTATCACCTACATTATTTTTATTATCAAAAATATACTTTTGATTAAGTTTAATTTTGATGTTTTTTTTATTTAATCTTCCAATTCTTAATTTAATACCCTGAATATCTGCAATAATTGCTATATGTTTTTTTTTAAATTTTTCAATTTTTCTTATTTTAGAAATTATTCCGCCTATACCTTTTGTGTTATGGCTAAAATTTATCCTAAAAGCATCTACGCCTAAATTTATAATTTTTTTCAATTTGTTTTCACTGTAAATCGAAGGACCTAATGTTGCGATAATCTTGGCTTTTTTTTCCATTTATAAATTTATATGTTATAACATTTTATATGATAAATAAAAATATGAATTTTTTAGCTAATAAGCTCGTCAAAGCTTTTATTAAAAATAAATCTATAGCGCCTTTACCTTCTCGTTATGTTAAAAATATGAAAAATGCTGAAAATTTTAGGAGACTTTGCGAAAGCAAAATTTCTAAACCTATTGTGGGTTATAAAGCTGCTGGAACAGGTATTCCTTTAATAAAAAAATTAGGCGAAAAGGAGCCATTCTATGCATCAGTTTATAAACACAATTTAATTTCAAATAATAGTCGCGTTAGAATAAATAAAAATGTTTTAGGTATAGAATTAGAAGTTTGTTACCTAATAAGTAAAAATTTTTTCAAGTTAAAATCAAAGATAACGAAAAATAATCTTAAAAAATTTATAACTCATATTGCGCCATGTATTGAAGTAGTTGGATACAGACAAAGAAAAAAGGGAATTACTTGCTTTGGTGATTTATGTTCTGATTTTGGAGCAAACGTAAAATTTGTAATTGGTTCTAAGAAAAAATTCAAAAATCAAAATGTTAAAAAACTAAAAACAAAAATTTTTAATAAAAAAATAAATCAATCTGTAAATGGTAATACTAATACAGTTTATATAAATCCAATGAACTCATTGTTATTTGTACTAAAAAAATTACAAAAAGATAAAATAAGATATAAAAATAATTTTTATGTTTTTACAGGATCTACTGTAGGTGTTGTTCCTATTTTGGGGAAGGGAGTTTATAAAGGAATTATTGACAAAATAGGTTCTGTTTCTACAAAGATTAGTTAGATAAAAAATATCCGCCAATTAAGACAATGCTTGCAATACTGATAAATTTAATATTTTTTAAAATTTTTTCTCTTCTTTCACCTGTTACTTTTCTTTTTGATAAAAAATAAATATTTGATTGAGCCTTATTTCTAAACCTAGGTCTCATGGCATTAGGTATTGTCTTATTTTTTATCGGCTTGAATTTTCTTGGATTGATCTGCAACATAGTTCTATAAACTCTATTTTAATTAAGTTATCAACACTATTTCCTTGATAATTCAACTTAAGGTGCGACAATAATGCGAATGATAATCATTATCATTTTACTGATAATGACAATCAATATCAAATAACGAGGGAAATAATGAAAAAAACGATAATCATCAGCTATCTATTATTAATTGCATTCGCAAGTAGTTTATTTGCAAATGAAGTAAATATATTTAGCGCAAGGCATTACGACTCTGATGTTCAACTTTATGAAAAATTTACTGCAAAAACAGGAATAAAAGTAAATGTTGTTTCAGGAAAATCTGGTGCCCTTGAAAAAAGAATAGTTGAAGAAGGAGCAGATAGTAAGGCAGATCTTTACATAACTGCAGACGCTGGAAGGCTTGGAGCCTTTGAAGCTAATCTTCAAGGAGGACTTACTAGTTCAGCAATAAAAAATGCAGTACCTAGTAATTTCAGAACATCAAAATGGACTGGTATAGCTAAGAGAGCCAGAATTGTTTATTTTGCTCCAGAAAGAGTAAGTGGTGCAGAATTAGCTGGGTTAACTTATGAGAGTTTAGCTGATCCAAAATGGAAAGGTAGACTTGTAATTAGAGCTTCAAACAATATTTACAATCAATCGCTTGTAGCTTCATTAATAAAAAATAATGGTAAAGGTAAAGTAGCTGATTGGTCAAAAGGTATGGTTTCCAATATGGCAAGATCGCCAAAGGGTAATGACAGAGCTCAAATACTTGCTGTTGCTGCAGGAGAAGCAGACATAGCAGTGGCTAATACTTACTATTTAGCACTTATGTTGTCTGGAAAAAAAGGTCCAGAACAGCAAGCAGCTGCTAAAAAAGTAAAACCTTTCTTTCCTAACCAAGATGGAAGAGGAACTCATATGAACATTAGTGGTGCAGGACTAGTTAAAGGAGCACCTAATAAAGCTAATGCGATTAAATTAGTTGAGTTTTTACTAAGTGAGGAAGCTCAAAATCATATTGTAAATAATACTTTTGAGTATCCAATGATAAAGGGCGTCTCCCCACATCCACTTGTTGTAAATATGGGATTAGATTTTAAACAAGATCTAAAAACTAAAGTTGTCAATTACGGAAAAAGGCAAGCAGATGCTCTAGAAGTAATGACATCAGCAGGTTGGAAGTAGTTGTTAATTAATTGATATGAGGCGGACAAGCAAAACTAGTATTAACTTAAATAAGTTAAAAACTGGTTGTTCGCCTTGTATTTCAGAGGCTAAAAAAATGGAAAGAAAAATTTCAAATAGAAAGATCTCTGAGATAAAAATTGAAGAAGTAAAATTGATTGTTTCTTCAATGTTTAAAAAAGATTAAAAGTTTGACGTCAATTTCTCTGGCTTTAAATGCTAGCTATATTCTACACTCAAGCCGCTTTAGCCAGAGAACTTAGTATGATACCAAACTAAAATGACAAAATATAATATTTGGTTTTTTAGTTCAGTACTCATCGCTTCGATTGTAGCATTACCAATAATTACAGTATTTTTTAGTTTTTTTTATGAGACAAGTAATTATTTTATTATATTAAAAAATACATTTCTCCTGGACTATATTTTTAATTCAATAGTAATATTATTTTTTGTCATTTTGATTACTTTTTTCTTAGGAGTTTTGTCTGCTTACCTTGTTTCATTTTACGAATTTCCATTATCTAATTTCTTTAGTTGGGCTTTAATTTTAGCATTCGCTGTACCTGGGTATATATATGCGTTTTCAATAATTGCTTTTTTTGAAAATTATGGAACAGCATTTTCATTAATGACTTACTTTTTTGGAGAGAGCAATTATAATTTAATTATTCCTAAAATTGACGGAATTATTGGTGCTATTTTAGCGATATCTTTTTCACTTTTTCCATATGTTTACGTTTTGACAAGGGCTTCATTTCACTACCAATCAAACAATTACATAGAGGTGGGAAAAAATTTAGGTCTTTCTTCAAAAAAAACATTTTTTAAAATAATTTTACCTTCTGCAAGACCTGCAATTATCGCAGGTTTAGCACTTGTATCTATGGAATGTTTATCTGACTTTGGAACAGTTTCTTTTTTTAGCGTTAATACATTAACTACTGGTATTTATAATTCTTGGCTCTCTTTCGATGACCTAAATACTGCAAATCAAATCTCTTTTATATTATTGCTTTTTATACTTTTTATATTTTCTATAGAGATATATTCGAGAAAAGAGGCCAGATATCATCAACCAGGAAGAGGATATAAACCTATCACAAAAATTAAATTATACGGTAAAAATGCTGTTTTACCTATTATTATATGTTCAGTAATTTTATTTTTAAGTTTCCTTTTTCCAGTTTCACAAATGATTTACTGGACAATAAAATTCCCCAAATATTATCAAGATATTAATATTTTAAATATTAACATAAATACATTAATTTTAGTGTCTTTAGCGAGTGTATCTATAGTTACTATTTCTTTATTTATAAATTATGGAAGCAGAATTTCTAAAAGTAAGATTTTGAATTACCTTACAAATTTTTCAATTTCTGGTTATGCAATACCAGGGGTTATTTTAGCAGTAGCTTTTATAACTTTTTTTTCTAACTTGAGTGATTTTTTCTCTGATAATTTTAGTCTAAAAAGTACTAAAGGTATTTTCATAGGTTCAGTTTTAGGACTTATCTTAGCTTATTTCATAAGATTTTTCTCTTTATCATTTAATGGAATTAAATCAAGCTATGAAAAAATCAATAATTCAATTGACGAAAGTGCTTATCTTCTTGGATACTCAAAAATTAAAACTTTTTTAACTATTCATATACCTTATTTAAGAACTAACATTATCTTAATAATGCTTTTAATTTCTTTAGAAGTAATCAAAGAACTTCCTATAACTTTGATACTAAGACCTTTTAATTTTGAAACTTTTGCAACTCAAGCATATATTTATGCCTCTCAAGATCTTTTAGAAGCTGCTGCACTTCCATCGCTTTTTCTTATCTTTTGGTCTACAATATTAATACTTCTCTCATCTAGATATATACTTTCAAAAAAAAACTAATATAATTATTAAATGGTTGAAAATTTTTTTGAAATCCAAAATGGCTATTTTACTGCTAGTGAAAAAAATAAAGTAAATGACGTAAATCTTGTAATTGAAAATCAAGGAGAGATTGTTTCTCTACTAGGGCCATCTGGGATTGGAAAAACAACAATTTTAAGAACTATTGCTGGCTTACAAAAACTTAGTAAAGGTAAAATAAAACTTGGAAAAAGGTTTTTAGCTTCAGATGATATTCATATAGAACCAGAAAAAAGAAACGTTGCTCTATCATTTCAAGATAATTCACTTTTCCCTAATTATAAAATTATTGATAATATAAATTTTGGAGTAAAAAGAACCAATGGAAACAGTTCATCTATAAATGTAAACGAAATCATTGAACTATTAAGAATTGAACCAATTTTAAAAAAATATCCTCATCAAATTAGCGCCGGAGAAGCTCAAAGAGTTTCACTAGCAAGATCTTTAATGTCAAAACCTGATTTACTATTACTTGACGAACCTTTTTCAAATATTGATCAAAGTTTAAAAGATGAAATTCAAGTTTCAGTTAAAAAATTGTTAAAGAGAATTAATCTAACAACAATAATTGTAACTCATGACTCTTACGAGGCTTTTTCAATGGCAGATAAGTGTGGAATTATATTGGGTCAAGAACTTAAACAGTATGACATTCCTTATAATGTTCATCACGAGCCGAATTCAATTGCCGTAGCAAATTTTTTAAATAAGGGTATTTTTATTGATGTTCAAGTAGTTGACAGTGAATGTGCTGTACATAGATTAAGGCACGATGAACTCGGCGAAATACGTGGAAAATTATCGAACAATTTTCCTTCAGGAGCTAAAGTTAAACTTCTATTACAACCGGAAGATTTAATACATGATGATCAAAGTAAGTTAAAATTAGAAGTGGTAGATAGAAAGTTTAAAGGAACCAATTTTATCTATACTTTAAAAACTAAAAAAGGTGAACATTTACCAGTATTTGTTCACTCTCACCACATTCACCAACATGAGAAGTCCGAACAATTTGGAGTAAAGTCTCCGATTTATATTGACCACTTAGTATGTTTTTAAGTAAATATAATAATATTAGGCGCCCTTAGCTCAGCTGGATAGAGCATCGGTTTTCTAAACCGAGGGTCGTAGGTTCGAATCCTTCAGGGCGCGCCACAAATTTGTAAGATTATAAAAATGGTCAAAAATATTTTAATCACTGGCGGCGCTGGTTATATAGGGTCTCATATTGCTGAAATTCTATTAAAGAAAAATAAGAAAATATTTTTAATAGATAATTTGTCCACAGGTCACCGGAAATTAATTAATAAAAAAGCAAAATTTTTTAAATTAGACATTCACAATAAAGATAAAGTTAGAAAAATAATTGAAAAATACCATATAGACTCAATAATTCATTTAGCAGCCCATCTAATTATTGGAGAGGGTCAGAAAAAGCCTAAAAAATATTTCAAAAACAATGTTCTTGGCACTCAAAAAATACTTGAGGCATGTAAAAGAACTAAAGTAAAAAATTTTATTTTTTCTTCGACAGCAGCTATTTATAAAGAAGGTCAATATAAAGTTTCAGAGGACTCTCAAATAAAACCGAAAACTGTATACGGAAAAACAAAAATAAAGGCAGAAAGCTTAATTAAAAAATTTTCCAAAAAAAATAAAATAAATTATGGAATATTAAGATATTTTAATATTGCTGGTTCAAGTCCATCGGGTAACATAGGTTTAGTAAATAAAAAAAGTGACCACTTATTTAAAAATTTTTCAATTGAATTAATGAAAAAAAAACCAAAATTGAATATATATGGTACAGATTATAAAACTAAAGATGGAAGCTGTATAAGAGACTTTATTCATGTTTCAGATATAGCGGAAATTCATTATTTGGTTTTAGAAAAAATTAACAAATTAAATACCTCAAAAATATTAAATTGTGGTTACAACAAAGGTACGTCAGTTATGGAAGTGGCTAAAGAATTTAAACGTCAGTCGTCAAAAAAGGTTGATATAGTTTATGCAAATAAACGAAAAGATGATTTGATAAAAATAATTGCATCAAATAACAAATTAAGAAGATTTGTTAAGTGGAGACCAAAATTTAATAACCTGACTAAAATTGTCAAAAGCTGTATAGTTTGGGAAAAAAACATTAGATAAAATGAAAAGTTACAAAATAGCTTCAATTGCTGGAGATGGAATAGGAAAAGAAGTCTTGCCAGAAAGTTTAAAAATATTGAAAGAAACAGCAAAAAAACATCAATTTAAAATTCAATTTGATGAGTTTGATTTTGCATCATGTGATTATTACGAAAAGCATGGAAAAATGCTGCCTGATGATTGGAAAGAAAAAATTGGATCTCATGACGCAATCTTTTTTGGAGCTGTTGGAGATCCAGTAAAAGTGCCAGATCATATTAGTTTATGGGGATCTTTATTAAAATTTAGAAGAGAATTTGATCAATATGTGAACTTGAGACCTGTAAAATTATTTAATGGAGTACCGTGTCCTTTAGCAAACAAAAAACCAGGCGATATAGATATCTTAATAGTAAGAGAAAACACAGAGGGAGAATATTCTTCAGTTGGTGGTAGAATGTACAAAGATACAGAAAGAGAGATTGCTGTTCAGGAAACAATAATGTCTAGACAGGGTGTAGATAGAGTTCAAAAATATGCATTTGAATTAGCTAAATCTAAAGGAAGAAAAAAAGTAACTAACGCAACAAAATCAAATGGTATTTCAATTACAATGCCATTTTGGGATGAAAGGTTTGATATTATGAAAAAAAATTATCCTGAAATAAAAACTGATCAATTTCATATAGATATTTTAACTGCTAGATTTGTTTTAACTCCTGAGTGGTTTGATGTAGTTGTAGCATCGAATTTGTTTGGAGATATTTTATCAGATTTAGGCCCAGCTTGTACCGGTACCATAGGTATTGCACCATCGGGAAACATTAATCCTGAAAATAGGTTTCCTTCATTATTTGAGCCAGTTCATGGCTCGGCGCCTGATATAGCTGGAAAAGGTATAGCAAATCCAATTGGGCAAATATGGTCAGGAGCATTAATGCTTGATCATTTAGGAGAAAAAGAGGCAGCTAAATCTATATTAAACTCAATTGAAAAAACCTTATCAGTCAAAGAAAATCGAACAAAAGACCTTCACGGCTCAAGTAATACGGCGCAATGCGCAAAAGCAGTTCTATCTAATATAAATTAAATGTCCAAAATATTCTTACAAGATTCATTTATAGAATTTTGTGAAATTAATAAGCTTGAAGTAAATGTACAACAAGTAAAAATTATTAATTCACTAGAAAAATTTTTAGATAATAGAGAAACATTTTTAAGTAGATTTATTAAAAGAAAAAAAAAACTTTGTTTTTACCTATATGGCGAAGTAGGGGTAGGTAAAACAATGTTATTAAATTTTGCGTTTGAAAGATTGAAAATTAGAAAACATAGACAACATTTTAATGAATTCATGATAAATTTTCATAACTTTAGGCACGAAAAGAAAGACAATAATACGATAATCGCTTTTGTAAAAGAACTTAAGAAAAAATACGATTTAATATATTTAGACGAGTTTCAGGTTACAAATATAGTTGATGCAATGATATTGGGCAAATTATTTGAAATAATTTTTGAGGAAAAAATAAAAATTATAATTACTACTAATACAAAACTACATGACCTTTATAAAGATGGACTTCAACGAGATCAATTTTTACCATTTATTTCAATAATAGAAAATTATTCTATTCAAAAGGAATTACAAATAAAAGACGATTATAGAACAAAAAACAATGAAAAACTTCAACAAATTTTTTTTCCATTAAACGAGAAAACCTCTTTTAGATTAAATCAGAAATTTCGTGAATTTACTAGAAACATTAACAAAGAGAGTAAAATAGTTACAACAAAAGGAAGAAATTTTGTTATTAACAATTTTTACTCTGGTATCGCTCGATTTAAGTTTAAAGATTTGTGCGATAATAATTTAGGAGCCGAGGATTACATAAATATTTCAAATTTTTGCAAGCATATATTTATTGAAGAGATTCCAAAATTTAATAATGAAAATTCTAATCAGCAACTTAGATTTATTACGATGATTGATATATTTTATGAAAAAAAAATCAGACTAACTTTATCTATTGAAGAAAATTTAGATAATTTAAGTTCATCAAATAAACATTCTGAAGTTTTTAAACGAACTATAAGCAGAATGTTTGAGATGACTAAAAGCCCCTAATTACAAGTAGTATTATCATATATGTTGAAAGTCCCCTTGAAAAGAAGCTATATTTAGTACCTGCTTAAAATTGTAATTCGAGCCAAAGTAGATGATAATCCACCCGTTTTGAAACATCGTTTCAAAAATATTGTTAACAATAATAATAACTAAAGAGGATTATAATAATATGATCAAATCAATCAAAACTTGGATTTTAGTTGGATTTGCATCTTTGCTTTTAGTCGCTTGCGGCCAAGGCGGAGGAGGAGCTGGTTCAAAAAAATCTAAAACTTTAGACAATACTAAGAAAGCTGGTTTTGTGAAATGTGGTGTTTCACAAGGTCTACCTGGTTTCTCTAATGCAGATGAAGCAGGAAACTGGACTGGTATTGACGTAGATGTATGTAGAGCTGTTGCTGCAGCTGTTTTAGGTGATGCAGACAAAGTTAAATATACTCCGTTAAGTGCTAAAGAAAGATTTACGGCATTAACATCAGGTGAAATCGATGTACTTGCACGTAACACTACTTGGACATTATCAAGAGATGCTGACATCGGTTTAACTTTTGTTGGTGTAAACTTTTATGATGGTCAAGGTTTCATGGTGAGAAAAAATTCAGGAATTAATTCTGTGAATGATTTCAAAAACGGTATTTCTGCTTGTACAAATACAGGTACGACTACCGAGCTTAACATGAGAGACTTCTTTAATTCTAAAAACATAAGTTACGAACCAATTGCGTTTGAAAAAGCAGACGAAGTTGTTGCAGCTTATGATGCTGGAAGATGTGATACTTACACTACAGATAAATCTGGTTTAGCGGCACAAAGAACTAAAATGTCAAATCCAGATGAGCACAAAGTATTACCTGAAACGATCTCTAAAGAACCATTAGGTCCTGTTGTAAGACAAGGAGATGCAGTATGGGAAGATATCGTAAGATGGTCTCTAAATACTATGATTGAAGCTGAAGAGTATGGTGTAAATTCATCAAACGCTTCTAGCCTAAAAGACTCTGAGAACCCAGCTATTAAGAGATTAGTTGGTTCTGAAGGTGAACTAGGTGCTGCTTTTGGTCTAGATAACGACTGGAGCTTAAGAATTATCGAGCAAGTTGGTAACTACGGTGAAAGCTATAAAAAACACATAGCTGATACTGGAATTTTACCTAATAGAGGTCCTAATCAATTATGGACAAAAGGTGGAATTCTTTACGTACCACCAGCAAGATAATTGCTAATTAAATTAAAAAGGGCTGGATTAATCTGGCCCTTTTTTTTATTCTTAAAATAATGATTTTTAAAAAATTCAACATTGAAAACAAAAAAGCAAGAGATTTAATTCCTCAAGCAATAACCGTTTTAGCTTTACTGTCCGTTATTGTTTATTTTGCAACCAATGCTCAAATTAACATGGGCAACAGAGGAATATCTTTTGGATTTGGATTTTTAAATCAAGAAGCATCATTCGATATTACCTTTTCAATGATCGAATATGATGGTTCGCACTCGTATGGAAGAGCTTTTTTAGTAGGTTTATTAAATACAATTTTAGTCTCAGTAATAGGAATATTTTTTGCAACAATTATGGGAGTAATAGTTGGCGTATCTAGACTATCAGATAACTATTTAATCGCTAAAGTAGCAGAGTGGTATGTAGAAATTTTTAGAAACATTCCCTTAATTTTGCAAATATTTTTTTGGTATTTTGCAGCACTAAGAGCATTACCTTTACCTGAAAACGGTATAAGTTTTTATGATATTTCATTTTTAACAATAAAAGGTTGGTATGTTCCGAAATTTATATGGACCAATTTTAATATTTTTCTTTTATCAATAATTGCAGCGTTTATAGCAATTTATTTTATTAATTCTTATGCAACTAAACAAAGAGAACAATTTGGAAAACAAATACCAACATTAATCATTTCTTTTTTAACATTAATATTAATACCTTTAATTACATTTCTTTTTCTTGGAGTATCACTTACTTTTGAATACCCTGTTTTAAAACAACTTTCTCCAACAGTCTTTACTTATGCGGGCGGCGTAAGCATTATTCCTGAATTAATTGCATTAGCTTTAGCTTTATCAATGTACACAGCAACATTCATTGCTGAAAACGTAAGAGCTGGAATTTTAGGAGTTGGCAAAGGTCAAAAAGAAGCTGCAGCAAGTATAGGATTAAATAAAAATCAAATTTTAAAACTCGTAGTGATGCCCCAAGCATTAAGAATAATTATTCCACCAACTACTAATCAGTATTTAAATCTAACAAAAAATTCTTCATTAGCGGCCGCAATTGCATATCCAGATATAGTATTAGTCTTTGCGGGAACTGCTTTAATGCAAACGGGCAGGGCAATTGAAATAATTTCTATTACTATGCTTACTTATTTAACTTTGAGTATCTCAATTTCAATATTTATGAATTGGTACAACAAAAAAATGGCAATAAAGGAAAAATAATGAATTTAATTGCAAAACCTTCTAAAGAAAATATTAAAACTTACGTTCCAATAGGTTTGTCTCTTGTCTCTTTAAGTATTTTAGATGTATTTGTTAATGCTTTTTTCAATTTTAACTTAATGGCATTTTTGCCCTCTGCATTAAGCTATTTTTTACCATTAATATTAGGTTTTACTGGCTTCTACCTTATTAGAATTGAATTTAGCGGTGCTCGTTCCTTAGATATATTAAATAAAAATATAAATTCTAATAATTTTAATGCTTTATTAACACTTTTCACAATTTTTATTATTATAAAATCTATTCCTCCAATGTTGGATTGGTTTATTTTAGATGCAAATTTTGTAGGTAACTCAAAAGATGATTGTACAGGTGATGGTGCTTGTTGGGTTTTTATAAAGGTTTGGTTTAATAGATTTATGTATGGTCTTTATCCTGATGCAGAACAATGGAGAATAAATACAGCTTTTTTAATTTTATTTGCTGTGGTAGGAGCTTCATTTTTTGTATCTGAAAAGCTTAAAAAATACTTTATTTTATTCTTAGTTTTTGTTTTTCCATTCTTAGGAATTAAACTTATTTCAGGTGGAAGTTTTGGACTTGAGTACGTTGAAAGTGCAGCCTGGGGAGGTCTTTCATTAACTTTCATTATTTCCGCTTTTGCAATACTTTTCTGTTTTCCGATTGGAGTAATTTTAGCCCTAGGAAGAAGATCCTCATTGCCAGCGATTAAATATATTTCTATTGGTTTTATAGAACTTTGGAGAGGAGTCCCTCTAATTACAGTTCTATTTATGTCAGCTGTAATGTTTCCTATGTTTTTACCAGATGGTACTTTTATTGATAAGTTAATTAGAGTTTTGATAGCAATAACATTATTTGAAGCTGCATACATGGCCGAGGTAGTTAGAGGAGGGTTGCAAGCTTTACCTAAAGGTCAATACGAAGCTGCTAAGTCTTTAGGAATGGGTTATTGGAGAATGAATGCACTAATAATATTGCCGCAAGCCCTTAAATTAGTGATACCTGGGATAGCAAACACTCTTTTAGCACTTGTTAAAGATACTCCATTAATTTTTGTTGTAGGGTTGATGGAATTAGCAGGTATGATAGGCTTAGCAAAAACAAATCCTAAATGGCTTGGGATGGCAATGGAAGGCTATGTTTTTGCAGGTTTAGTTTTCTGGGTAATATGTTATGCAATGAGTAGATACAGTCAAAATTTAGAGAAAAAGTTAAGTACAGAAAGATAACAATGTCAAAAATAATTGAGCTTAAAAATGTAAATAAATGGTTTGATAAGTTTCAAGTTCTAAAGGACATTGATCTTGAAGTAGCCCCACAAGAAAAAATTGTAATTTGTGGACCATCTGGATCTGGTAAGTCAACGCTAATCAGATGTATTAATAGATTAGAAGAACACCAAGAAGGAAATATTATTGTAGATGGTACAGAACTTTCTGAAAGTACAAAAAATATTGAAAAAATAAGAGCTGAAGTTGGAATGGTATTTCAACAGTTTAATTTATTTCCCCACTTATCTATTTTAGATAATTGTTCTTTGGCCCCTATATGGGTAAAAAAACTTCCAAAAAAACAAGCTGAGGAAATAGCAATGAATAATTTAAAAAGAGTTCAGATTGATGATCAAGCTTTAAAATTCCCTGGACAACTCTCAGGAGGGCAACAACAACGAGCAGCAATAGCAAGAGCTTTATGTATGGAACCTAAAATAATGTTATTCGACGAACCAACGTCTGCTCTTGATCCTGAAATGATTAAAGAAGTTCTAGATGTGATGGTTGATTTAGCTAAAGGTGGAATGACTATGATTGTAGTCACACATGAAATGGGTTTTGCAAAAGAAGTTGCAGATTATATGATTTTTATGGATGAAGGAAAAATAGTAGAAAGGGCTAAAACGAAAGAGTTTTTTGAAAATCCTAAGTCAGATCGAACTAAACTATTTTTAAGTCAAATACTATAACCATTTTGGAATTGGTAAATTTTTACTTTTTAAAAATTCTTTATTAAAAATTTTACTTGCATATCTTTTACCATGATCACAAAGAATTGTTACAATTGTTTTTCCAGGACCCATCTTTTTTGCGAGTTTAATAGCGCCAGCGATGTTAATACCTGAAGATCCACCTAGTACAATTTTTTGCTTTTCTATTAAATCATATACTATTTGTAAGGCTTCAGTATCATTAGTCTGAAAGGCCTCATCAACTAAAGCTTTTTCAAAATTTTTTGTGACTCTCGCTGTTCCGATACCTTCAGTAATTGAACTTCCTGAATTTTCTAATTTATTATTTGTAATATAAGAGTATAAAGATGATCCCATAGGATCAGATAACGCTATTTTTATATTTTTATTCTTATTTTTTAACCCAATTGAAACACCTGCTAAAGTGCCACCAGTACCTACAGCACAAGTGAACCCATCTATTGAACCAGCTGTTTGACTCCATATTTCTTCAGAAGTAGTTCTGATATGTGCTTCAGTATTAATTACATTGTCAAATTGATTAGCCCAATACACTCCATTTTTACTTTTTTTATTTAAATCCTCCGCTATTTGCTTTGATTGTTTTATGTAATTTTTTGGGTTTGAATAGGGTACAGCTTCAACCTCAATCAGTTCTGCCCCTAGTTTTTTTAATGTTTCTTTTTTTTCTATCGATTGCGTATTCGGAATGACAATCTTTAATTTAAGACCATATTCTTTACAAACAACAGCTAATCCTATCCCAGTGTTTCCAGCTGTACCTTCCACAATAGTACCACCTTCAGAGATAAGTTTTTTTTTTAATGCATCTTCAACAATAAATAACGCAGCTCTATCTTTTACTGACTCTCCAGGATTAAAATATTCAGCCTTTCCATATATATTACAACCAGTCAATTCTGAGGCTTGTTTTAATCTTACTAATGGTGTATTTCCAATTTGTGATATTACAGAGTTTGTTTCCATATCATTAAATATATGAAAAAATATTTACTTTCAATTGCTTTAATTTTACTTTTATCTTTAGAAATTAATGCTCACGTTGGTCATTATGCAAAATTTAATTATTTAGAATACGAACTTTTTAGAAATAATAAATTAATAGGATATCATAAATATGATTTCCAAAGAAAAGGCGAAAATCTTGTTATAAATAATGAGGTTAGTTTTAAAATCACAAAGCTAGGTATAGATCTTTACAATTATTACGCAAAAGGAGTTGAAAAGTACAATAATGGAATTTTTTCAGGTTTTAACTCAAAAACAAATCAAAATAAAAAAGAAAAATATGTAAATATAACTGTAGATCCAAATGATAAAAATCTTATTATTGATGGTTCATCTTTTCAAGGATCAGTAGACAAAGATATGATAATAGGAACCTGGTGGAATCATGAAATTGTTCAAAAGAAAGCTCAAATTAGTGCAGTATCTGGAAGAATCATTGAGCAAAAAGTTGAATTTATAGGTAAAGAAGAAATAATTATAGGTGATAAAACTTATAAAACCTTAAGGTTTAATTTTAGTTCATCTGATCCAAGTTTATCAAAAGATAAAAAACTTAATACAGATATTTGGTATGAAGAAGGAACTTATTTATGGGTTAAAGCAGCCTTTGATAAGACTGGATACTGGGAATATAGGTTGAAAAAAGTAAAATAATTCATTTCTTCACTTTATTTTTTTGCTTTAGTCAATACCAAATATATGTTTTTTTGGTATTTCAGACCCCCCAAAAAAAAAATTATTATGTATTGCTAAATTGTTCATTTTGAGGTTTTATAATTAAAAATTAGGGAGTTCTATGGAAGAAAATTTCAATATTCATTTAGGAAAAAAACTAAGAATGAGAAGACTTTCCTTAGGTCTTACTCAAACAAAAGTCGCTCAAGCAATTAACGTAACATTCCAACAAATTCAAAAATACGAAAAAGGCACAAACGGTGTAAGCTCAAATAGATTAATGCAGTTATCTCAATTTCTAAAAGTTCCAATAATTTACTTTTTTGAAGATTACAAAGAATTTAAAGATATTAATCCAAGTGAAGATACTAACGATGATTTAAATTATTCATTTTTAAGCAGGACTTT
Organism: uncultured Pelagibacteraceae bacterium; assembly: GCA_902630925.1. Classification (GTDB taxonomy): domain Bacteria; phylum Pseudomonadota; class Alphaproteobacteria; order Pelagibacterales; family Pelagibacteraceae; genus Pelagilacustribacter. The sequence goes on from CACOWO010000006.1 coordinate 34,851, forward strand.
TTCCTCACTGTCACGAGTTCAAAAAGAAAAAATCTTACAAATTTTAAATAATACTTCTAAATTTGAAAAAGCAGTTTAATTGGCTCCTCGGGCAGGACTCGAACCTGCGACCAATTGATTAACAGTCAACTGCTCTACCAACTGAGCTACCGAGGAATAAATTGCAACATACCTTTTTATTTAAATAAAACAACTAATTTATTTAAGCAAATTTAACAAATTTGATAAAGTAAAATTATGATACTTAAAATTCTGAACGCAAAATCTAAAAAGGCTATAGGACTATTAGCATTACTGGCGTCACTGGGAAGTTTTATTGCAGATGTACTTCAGCCATTAGCACCATTTTCTAAATATATTTTTTTTCTTGCTATATTTTTGTTAATTATTTTTAGGATATTAAATTTTTATAAAAAAGGGATTTATGAAAAATTTTCTTTTTTAATTATCTTTTTTTGGTTAGTTGCAATAATGAGTGGAGCTGTTTATTTAGCAAAACAAAACTCTTTTAAAGAAACTGGTTTATTTGCACACTTTTTTCCACCAATACAAGAAGCTCAAAGTGAATTAGGTATAATTGAAAAAGATTTAGGGGATATAAAGACCACTACAAAAGAGATTAAAAAAGAAACTCAAAATATTACAAAAAAATTAGAAAATATTGAGCAAAAAATAGACGGCGTTAATATTAAAGAAAACATTCAAAAAATTGATTACAATCTAACTTTTGGAAGCGAAGGATTAATGAGAATTGATTTACGACCAATAGAAACTGTTAGAGAATTTTTTTACTCCCTAGATGACAAAAACTATAAATCAATAGGCTTTTATGATACAATAAATCAGCAAACTGGTCTAAAAACCCCAAAACAATCTATTCGTTTTACAGAGTTTAAATTCATTAAAAGAACATTTTATGTAAAGTACTTAGATTTTAATAATAATGCTAAAGGTCCATTTAAGATTGAATTTGATCTAAAAGATGAATTTCTAAAAAGTCAAAAAAAAAGAATTAAAGATGCAGATTGGGTAAATTGGGATTTACGTGAAGATTATTATGGTTACTCCTTAAGAAACTTAATGTCTTTTAGATGTGCAATTAAATTAATGAATATCCAATTAGATCAGCAGAAAATTGTTAAAATAAAATTCCCATCTTGCGAAAATGAGCTTAATGATAGGAGAAAAAATTCATATCATGAACACAACATTAAAGAATTAATTTTACTTGAAAGTGTTAGGTTTGAAAAGCATCTTAAAGTTCGGCATGCTATTCCAGTTCCAAATACAAAATACATAATTTTTGATAACCAATACACTGAATATGAAGAGGCTATTAAGCATACCCCTTATGTCTATCATCCTGAAATAAAGAATATCAAAATTCAAATTATATTTTATGATGATGAAAGCACTATTTTTAGATCATCCGATAATCCAAAATTAAATTGATTTTTATATTGCAATTAGTTTTGTAGAATACTATTATCTTTTATGAATTTTCAAGAATCTATAGAAAAGTGTTTAAAAAATTACGCCAATTTTAATGGCCGTGCTACTAGGTCTGAATACTGGTTTTTCATTCTTTTTGGAATCTTAGTAAGTATTGGCACAATAATTTTAGATTTACTTTTTTTTGACAGTTCGGGAACATATTCTCCTTTAAATACAATAGCAGCTCTTGGTTTGCTTATTCCACAATTATCTGCAGCATGTCGTAGGCTACACGATGTTGGTAAATCAGGATGGTGGCAATTATTATATTTAACTGTAATTGGAGGTATAGTAGTTTTGATTTGGTTAGTTACTGATACAATCAAAAGAAAAAATCAATTTGGCCCAGTACCAAAAAAATAGATATTTTTGATTTTATTATTCTTAACTTTAGCGCCTTCTTTTTTTATAATTTATTATTTAATCAATAGCGACCGATTTCCAGAGCCAAAAGAAAAAATTATAAAATCTTTCTTATGGGGAATCGCAATAATTTTCCCAGCTGCAATTGCTAATGATTTATTAATAAATAACTGGAATGCGCTTAATATTAGTCAATCTATATCCCATTCCTTTTTGTCTGCTGCACCAGTGGAGGAGGGCTTAAAGTTTTTAATACTTACTAGTGTCATAGCAAAATTTAAAGACTATGATGATGCAGTTGATGGAATAGTTTATTGCGTATGTTTATCTCAAGGTTTTGCAGCTTTAGAAAATATATATTATGTTTTTTCATTATATGGAGCTTCATATGAAATTGCTTTATTAAGAGCCTTTTCTGCTGTTCCAGCTCACGCTATGTTTGGAGCGATAATGGGGATTTTTTATTCATCTCATCTCATGGCAAAAAAGAAAGAAGATAAAAAAATGTTTCTAATATTATCGATTTTAGTTCCTTTCTTGTTACATGGATTTTATAATTATTTTATGTACTCAATGCCAATATTGGGGTTTGTTCTAGTTATTGTAGGGATATATTTTAGCTATACTATTTTTATTAAATGGAATGGAAAAAAAAGATTTAAAATTTAATTATATTATTTTTTAATTTATTTTGATTATCTTTGAGATTATAACCCATAAGTTTAAGAAGTGCATGGTAGTTGTTATTTTCAATGTTTCTCTCATGCATTCCAACAACAAGATTAAAATAATATTTTGAAGAGAAGAAAGAGCTAAAACAGCCGGAACTTGTTTGAAAATTATATTCATTATCATTTGAGTCCGAAACTATAAAATAATCATTTATTTCTTTTTGATCTTTATATTCCTTGATTAGTTTATCTGCAGCTGCATAACAACTATTTAAGTCTTCATAGATTTCTTTAGAGGAGGCGATTATCCTTATTATGGGCTCAGGATTATCATTTTTATCCATAATTTTATAAGTATAAAAATAGTAGTTTTCAAAAATATCATTCTTTGTTTCAGGTTTAAATTCATATCGAAAAACTGATACTTTCAATTTTTTAAATTTTTCATAGAAAAAATCTACAGTTGGATCAAATTTGTCTTTGTCTAGGATTAATTCATTATAATCATTTTTAAAGCTTAAAAATCTAATCTTAAATAAACTAGAATTATTCACGATTTTTTTCTTCCTTAACAAATCTTGTTCTAACAATACGATTGATTTATTCTTCTTCTCTAAATTTACCAAACCTTGTTCAATTATTGACAATATTTTATTGTTATAAGAAATTAATAAATTTGATGATTTTTTTAGAGAATTATTATGATTTTCATTTAAAGAGTAATTAAGTAATAATCTAAAATTTGATAATTCTAAACTTGACATTTTCAGATTTTTTTCTGATTGTTTAATTAAATTATTGCAGGTTTTTTCTTTACTATTTTTTTTTAAATTAAGATCATCATTATCGATATCGACTAAACTATTTTTACAGTATTCACCTAATTTTAAAGACAAGTTATTATATTTTCTTAGAAATTTTCTTGTATTTTTTATAGCTTCGGCAGCACTTATTTTTTGTTCAAAATATATATTTTTATAATTTTGATATTCTTCATACGTAAATTTTTTTCCAAAAAGTCCTTTTTTTTCACCCGTTGCGTTTTGGAGGCTATTTAAAACTCTATTATAATGTTCTAGTAGGCTAGCACCGCACGTAACAGCAACACAAGTACTAAAAGCATTTTCATGATCTCGCCTAAAAATATCTTCATATTTATCAAAATTACCCACATTCCAATTGTTATAAATTAATTCAAAATCATTGGAATATTTTTCAAAATTCGTTGATGCATTTACATTGAAAATAAAAAATAGAGAAAAAAAATATAAGTATATAGATTTCATTTATAAATGAGTTAACATTTTAGGAACATTACCATAACGGTTTTTATTTGGATCGCTCATAGTACACCACCATATAATAAGAGGAATAAATCCAATTATTGTGAAAGAGAGTAAAAACCATAATCCACTTTTTCCAACATCATGCAATCTTCTAAATGTAATGCTTAGTTGAGGAATAAATGTGGTTAACCAAAAAATTCCACTTACAATTCCCATTTCTTCCTCGTGGTAACCAATCATATACGTGTCGATAATGTGGGCTATTGCGTTTCCAATTAAAATAAAAAGAAAAAAATACCAAAATTCAGATCTATTTGATCTCCCACCAAAATCAAAATACTTATTAAAAGCTTTATTTATTGCAAAATTTATCATATCAAATAGTAATCATAATAAAATTATATGGCATTTGCAGTAATAACATTTGAAAATAAAAAGACCAAGCAACTTAAACTTGCCCCTATAGGATTTTCTTGGACAAACCTATTTTTTGGTTTTTTTGTCCCTTTATTTAGAGGTGATTGGAAATGGGCTGCAATACTCTTTGCTGTAGGTTGGATAACCTTTGGTTTTGGAAGCTTTGTCACTTGTTTTTTTTACAATAAACTTTATGCAGAGGAATTGATAAATAATGGCTTCAAAGTAAAGTCTCTTAATGGAGCTGATAAGAATTTAATCAAAGCTTCCTTAGGAATGTCAAGATTATAAACATTGTTTGATTTTATTAAAGATGTATTCAACAAGACAATTATTGATTTAGAAAACCCTAAAATTTTAAGAACACTAATTTATTCAATTTTAATAACTGCAATAATTGCGATATTATTTTTTATTATTTTTTATTATTTTTTATTTTCAGCCTTATTTAATCTATCTGACCCATCAAATTTTGATGAAGATGGTATTTTATATTATATTTTTAGCTTAAAATTTATTTCTATACTACTTGGTATAATCCAATTTTTTACCTCCTGGATACTAATTTCTCTGATATTAGTTCCAATAGGATCTATAGTTTCGGGTTTATTTGCGGAGAAAATTTTTTTTGACATTAAAAATGTTCACAATTATAAATGGAACAATCCTTTAAAAAAAAATGCTTTCTATTTATCAAATAAATACGCTTTAACCTCTGCCTGTAAAAGCTTTTTAATTAACATATTAATTTTACCGTTATATTTATTATTGCCAATTGCTAACATTTTTATTTTTATTGGAATTAATGGCTTACTAATTGGTAGAGAATTTTGTGGAAATTTTTTAATTCAATTTTTTGAAAAAAATCAAATTAAAATAGTTAACATTCACTTAAGTAACAAAATTTATATCCTAGGAGTGATTATAGTAATATTATATACCATTCCGATTATCAATTTATTGGCTCCCACGATAGCAAATTTATTATTTTCTCACTTGATTTTACAATCTAATAAAAGTATTTTCAGATAAACAAGGAGAGAGTTTATGCAAAAATCTAAAACAACAGCAGCGTTGTTATGTTTCTTCTTAGGATTCTGGGGAGTTCATAGATTCTATGTTGGTAAAATTGGAACTGGCGTAGCTATGATATTTACACTCGGAGGACTTGGAATATGGACTTTAATTGATTTCATCATGATTTTAGTTGGAAACTTTACAGATGAACGTGGCAAAAAACTAAAATAGAAAAATAAATTTTATGGAAGTAGTTTTTAACTAGACTACTTCCATAATTCAAAAACTTTTCCAATTTTCCTTCAAATTTTTTAAAAAATATTTAATCTATTTAACTGATATTTTTAGGTTTTTTATTTTTTCCTCTAATAAAAGAATTGCTTTATGTATTTTATCCTTTTCGCTCTTACTTAAAGATGCACCCAAGTCACTTTTTGGATCAAAAGCAGACTCTGTTAAATCCATAATATCACCTAAGCGACCTCCTATATTCATAAGTACTGAATTAATATTTTCAAAATAATTAGTTTGATGCATAATTTCGTGTAAATTAGTACTTATAGCGTCATATAATGGAGTGCCTTTAGATTTCTTTAATAATAATTCATCAATGTGTATCGCATCGTTTATTGAGAGAGTGTGATGTCGATCATCAGGGTCTGCACATTTAAAAAAATGTGATTTACTTTTATTTGTAGCACTTTTTAGCTCTTCTTCACTTAAATTTTTAAGAGCATTTTGAAGAGCAAATTCTATAGTATTTGGTTTTCTTAATTTGGTCATTTAATTAATTATACCACTTTAAGTGAAAAATATAATCTACTATTTCACTATAAAATCATAATAAATTTCCTAAATTAGATACATGTTTAAATTAATAAAACTGATTATACTTGCGTATATGATTTATGCCTCAATATTAGTTTCTTTGGGATATGCGAGAAGTTATGAAAAAGGCCAACAAATAATTAGCAATATAGTTAGCGATGATTGTGTAAAAAATAAAAAATGTATTGATACTATCATGGAGTCAGAATTGAAAAATTCAACCCATGTTTTTCTTTTGGGAACACTTGATAAAATCGAGAATTACCTACCAGCTTTCATTAATGAATTTAAATTAAATGTTCAGAAAGATTTAGATGTTAAATTATAAAAAAACTTTCGTAGCAATATTTCTTCTATCTATAGTTAATTTTAGTAATTTAAATGCAAGAACAGTTTGTAATTATAAAGTTACAACTATAACAGAGAATAATTTAATAATAGGACATCGAGAAGTAAAGAATTGCGAAGAAACAAAGATAACAGGAGAAAAATATAGCTTTGTAGAGTCTGTTTTATCAAGCCCGCAATATGAAACAACTTTAATGCTAGTAATGAGTTTAGTTTTAGAGGCTATATAAAAAAAGGAAAGGAAAAATGAAATATATACTTATAATGTTAATAACAATTCTTACAGCATGTTCAGGTAACTTTGCTGAAAAGAAAACTATTATAAATAATAGTAATGACTTACTAAAACTTAATGCAGAAATTTGCAATAAGTTTAAAAGCGATCAGTCAAAAACATTTGGCTGTGGGTCTGGATTGAGCTCAGATTTAGAAGTTTCAAAAACAAAGTCACTTCTTAATGCAAAAATTAATGTTGCAGATGTAGTTGGCTCTTCAATATTAAAAAGTGAGAAACAAACCAGAACGGAAAACACAAAAGGGGTTATTAGTAAATACCAGACGACTGAGGAAAATAAAATTTTAGAGACATCTCTAAATAACTATAAAGTTGTTTTTACTAAGACTTTTAAACAAGGAAATAAATTTAGAACATATACGGTAATAAAATATGCTACAAAAACTTAAATATATAATCTTAATTTTCTCTTTGATTTTATTTAGTAACTCAAAACTTTTTGCATCAAATTTTAAGAAACAAATAAATTTTGCAAAATCAAATGTATCTAAATTTATGGTTAACGAGTGGGATAAAACTATTAAATTTCAAAAGATAAAATTCAATGAAATGAAAATTCAAACTGAAAACCACAAAAGAGATATAAATAAAATCCTCAACTATTTTAGATAACTTTTTTGTTTTCCTCTATCAAGTTCAAGTGTTTATAAAACCAAATTCATAAATTATTTAATAAACATTTGACTTTATAGGAATTTGCAAAGTCTAATAAACTGGGGCTTTGGAATATGGAGTTTGAATTTCCATGGATATTTAGGAAAAATTCAAGAAATTAATAATATTTCATATCTTTTAAAAGATCATAAAATCTGGTTTAATTTTATAAAGGTAGAATAATGGACATCTTAGAAGAGTTTAGAGGCCAGAGCGATAGAACTATCTGTATTGTTGGAACTATTATACTTTCAACAAAAATATGTATGGTTGATGGTAAATTCTCATTGTATGAAAAAGATGAGATATTAAAAACTTTCCCCACTAATGATCCTAAAAAAAAGAAGACTATTATAGATATTATAGATAAAGCCTCTAAAGATAAAAATGATATTTCATATCACGCAGAACGTATAAAAAAATTTGTTGATCCTAAACATGACAAATTTTTAGATTTTATTGTTGCGACATTGATTAAATTTGCAAAGTCAGACCATCATTTTGATGAAAAAGAAAAAAAATTAATTAGAAAAGTCGTCGATATATTTAATGAACATAAAGAGTTGAGTTTTTATGAAAAAACAAAAAAAAAATTAGGATTTAATTAATGGAAAAAAATTTAGACAATATTTTTGATAGATTTTATCCCAGATCTCAAACAGTAGAACAGGGTATTTTCCTAAAAAGAGCGGCTTGGACAGTTGAAATCATATTAGCTATCATTGGATGCTTAATTGGTGTTCTGATGATTGTTAAATACCAAAGTAATCCAGATGAAGTTACTACGACATCTGGGTTAATTGGTTTTACTGCTGACAATCTAATGATGGGATTAATATTTTTTATGGTAGGAATAATTGAGTTAACAAAAATACCTTTAGCTTCTGCAGTTTATTATAGTAGAACACTTTATATAAGAACTATATTTTTAATTGCTTTAATAGCGGTTAACGTATCTACCTTTGAAACTGTAGTAGCCGGCTTTGAAAGAATAAATAACCAAAGAACTGAAGCGTTTAGAAAATTACTTATTCAAAAAGAC
>CACOWO010000007.1 GCA_902630925.1 uncultured Pelagibacteraceae bacterium
AACTAAAGAAAGCTAACCATAACAAGTTTTGATACTCTTTAGGTATTTTAATTTCATATATTTGAGTAACATCAGTTGTTCCAGTTATCCAATAGATCGCAATAATAGCAACAAGCATCAAAACTGATCCTAAGAGAGTAAATAGAAAAAATTTAAAAGCTGAGTAGACTCTTTTTGGTCCACCCCAAACTCCTATGATTAAAAACATTGGAATTAATCCAGCCTCAAAGAATAAATAAAATACCACTAAATCTAATGAGCAAAAAACACCGATCATGAAAGTTTCTAATATTAAAATCGCTATTAAAAACTCTTTAACTCTGTCTTTTACACTCGTTATGCATGAGATTATACAAATAGGTGTTATTAATGTTGTTAATACAATAAAAAGAATTGAAATTCCGTCTACCCCTAATTTGAATTTAATGAAATCGTTTATCCAAGATTGCTCCTCTAAGAATTGAAAATCTGCTGATGAATAATCCATTGAATACCAAATAAATAAAGACAATATGAAAGTTGCCAAACTACTAAATAAAGAAATATAAATTGCACTGTTGTTATTTTTTTGTGATCTAGATAGGAAAATGAATAAAGAACTTATTAATGGTAAAAAAATAAGAGTAGATAAAATAGGAAAGTCCATTTTTTAGTTTAAAATCAAATAAGTAAGTAGAATTGATAAACCTATTAACATTACAAAAGCATAATCATATATAAAACCTGTTTGAAAAATACCTGCTTTATCAGAAATCTTTTTTATTAATTTTGAGATACCGTCTGGTCCAAATCTATCTATGAAACCTAAATCACCTTTTTTCCAAAAGAAAGAGCCAATACTCTTAGCAGGACTCACAAATAATAATTCATATAATTCATCTATATACCATTTATTTAGTAAAAAATTATAAAGAGGTGAGTTGGTATTTTTAAATTCCTCTAAAATTTTCGTATTTGAGATAAAATAGTAATATGAAATCGGTATAGATATCACTACTAACAATGGTGTTAAAATTAAAAACCATAAAGGTATCGGATCATGTTTTATTTCGTTTAAAAAAAATACTGATGATTGCCAAAAGTCATTGCTATGATGACCAATGAATGTTTCTTTGAAAAAATAACCAGCAAAAATTGCGCCAACAGCTAAAAATAATAAAGGAACTAGCATTACAAAAGGAGACTCATGGGTTTCATTGATTGGTACTTTAGAGTTATTGTATGGACCATGAAATGTTTTAAAAAATAATCTCCAAGAATAAATTGAAGTTAAAAAAGCAGTAAAAATTCCAATAGTTGCTGCATAGTTTCCTAAGGAGGAATTTCTTAAATAAGCAAATTCAATAATTGCATCTTTAGAGTAAAAACCAGATAAAAAAGGAAATCCAGTTAAAGCTAAAGTGCCTATCAACATAAAAACGTAGGTGTAAGGAAGTTTTTTTCTCACACCACCCATATTCCTTATATCTTGTTCATCTTTAAACGCATGAATAACAGATCCAGAACCTAGAAATAATAAAGCTTTAAAAAAAGCATGTGTGAATAAATGGAACATTGCTACATGATACGCTCCTACTCCTGCAGCAAAAAACATGTAACCTAATTGGCTGCAAGTTGAATAAGCAACTATTTTTTTGATATCATTTTGAACAAGGGCAACTGATGCTGCAAAAATTGCAGTGATCATTCCAACTATTGTAACTAGGTTCAAGGCAGTTTGAGAATATTCAAACAAAGGAGAACATCTTACAACTAAGAACACTCCAGCTGTTACCATTGTAGCTGCGTGGATAAGTGCTGAAACTGGTGTGGGCCCTTCCATGGCATCTGGTAACCAAGTATGTAATAAAAATTGAGCTGACTTACCCATCGCTCCAATAAATAGAAATAAACAAATCAATGTGATTAAAGTTGTCTCAAAACCAAAGAATACCAATTTTTTTTCAATAAACTGTGGAGCTAAGTCAAAAACTTCTTGAAAATTTATTGTACCAAAATAAAAAAATATTAGAAAAATTCCAATCGCTAAACCAAAATCACCTACCCTGTTTACGATAAAAGCTTTTATTGCTGCGTTATTTGCACTTTCTTTTTTATACCAAAAACCAATTAAAAGATAAGAACATAGCCCAACTCCCTCCCAGCCAAAAAATAATTGTAGAAAATTATCTGATACAACAAGAACTAACATTGAAAAGGTAAATAATGATAAGTAAGACATAAATCTTGGTTTGTGTGGATCATGGCTCATGTAGCCAATGGAATAAATATGCACCAATGCTGAGACAAAAGTGACAACCACAAGCATCACTGAACTTAAAGGATCGATATTTATTGACCAATTTGCAATAAAATTTCCTGAACTTATCCATTCGAATATTTTAAAGTTTCCGTAAGTATTGTTTTGAATTCCATTCCAAAACAAAATTATTGAAAATATAGCAGATATACTAACAAATAAACTTGTGGTAATTTCAGAAAAATATTTAATTAACGATTTACCTAAAAAGCCCAGTATAGATCCAACTAAAGGTAAAAAAATTATAACGTACTCCATTTATCCTTTCATTCCATGGATATCTTCAACTCTTATAGAGCCTCTATTTCTATAATAAATAACAATTATTGCTAATCCAATTGCTGCCTCTGCTGCAGCTACTGTCAAAATTAACATTGTGAATATTTGCCCAACTATATCTCCAGAAAAAATTGAGAATGATATTAAATTTATGTTTACTGATAACAAAATTAATTCAATAGACATTAATATTACTATTACGTTCTTTCTATTTAAAAAAATACCAATTACTCCTAAAAAGAAAATTATTGCACCTAGTGATAAATAATGACCTAATCCAATTTCAATCATCAATTTTTACCCCTTTATTGCTCTCTACATTTCTAAGCTCAATTGATGATGATGGATTTCTAGAAATTTGATTTAAATAGCTTTGTTTTTTTACTCCTTTTCTTTGCCTAAATGTCAAAAGAATAGCCCCTATCATTGATAATAAAAGTATGACTCCAGCTAATTGAAAAAATAAAATGTAATCAGTATACATAACTAAACCTAACTGATGAGTATTTGAGATATCTGAAAAATTTAAGCTACTGCTTGACATTAGATTGCTTTTATATTTCCAACCACCGACAACTACTAACAGCTCTAAAAGTATTAAAACACTTACTATTAATCCAATTGGAATATGAGTTGATTTTTTTCCAATAAACCAAGATTGTTTCTGTTCAGCTACGTTAAGCATCATTACTACAAATAAAAATAAAACTGCTACAGCTCCAACATAGACAATCAAAATAATCATGCCTAAAAATTCAGCACCAACCATTATAAATAGACATCCTACTGATATAAAATCTAGGATCAAAAAAAATACTGAATTAATAGTACTTCTTGAAGTGATTACCATTAGAGATGAAAAAATAGCTATAACGGAAAAAAAATAAAAAAATACGGAATGAGCTAACATTTATCTATATGGTTTATCTAGCTTAATATTCTTAGCCAAGACTGACTCCCATCTATCGCCGTTGTCTAATAGTTTCTCTTTATTGTAGTAAAGCTCTTCTCTTGTTTCAGTTGCAAATTCAAAATTTGGTCCTTGAACTATCGCCTCTACAGGACACGACTCTTGACATAAACCGCAATAAATACATTTCAACATATCGATATCGTATCTTGTTGTTTTTCTGCTGCCATCTGCTCTTTCAGCTGACTCGATTGTGATAGCTTGGGCAGGACAAACTGCTTCACAAAGTTTACAGGCTATACATCTTTCCTCACCATTTGAATATCTCCTTAAAGCATGCTCTCCTCTCATACGAGGGCTTATTGGTCCTTTTTCAAAAGGATAATTTAAGGTTTTAGATTTTTTAAACATTTCTTTTATGGCCATCAACAAACCCTTTATAAACTCAACTAAAAAAATAGTTTTAAATATTCTGCTAAAAGTCATTAAAAATTCCCTTTTGGTAATTTATCAAAATAAAATAAAAAACTTGAAGTTAATACTAAATATACTAATGAAAATGGAAGAAATATTTTCCATCCTAGTCTCATCAGTTGATCATATCTGTATCTTGGTACTATTGCTTTTATTAAAGCAAATAAAAAAAATAAGAATAATATTTTTAAAATCATCCAGACTGGGGCTGGTATTATATTAATTGGATAAATATCAATTATCGGCAACCAACCGCCTAAGAAAAGAATAGACCCCATTGCACACATTAAAAGAATGTTTGCATATTCGCCAAGCCAAAACATAGCATACATCATTCCAGAATATTCAGTTTGATATCCAGCTACTAACTCGGCTTCGGCTTCGGGTAAATCAAAAGGGGGTCTATTAGTCTCTGCTAATGCAGATATAAAAAAAATCACGAACATTGGAAAAAGGGGAATTACGAACCATAGTTCTTGTTGCGCCAAGACAATATCTTTCAAGTTTAGCGATCCAACACACAACAAAACGTTAATAATTATTATTCCGATAGAAACTTCATAAGAAACCATTTGAGCTGCAGACCTTATTGCACCTAAAAATGGATATTTGGAATTTGACGCCCATCCACCCATTATAATGCCATAAACACCCAAAGAAGAAACAGCAAATAAGTATAATACACCTACATTAATATCAGACAATACTAATTCTTCGCTCATTGGAATAACTGCCCAAGCAACTAAAGCTAAAGTCATAGTTACAATGGGGGCAAGAATAAAAACCACTTTATTGGCACTAGCTGGAATAATTATTTCTTTAAAAATATATTTTAATGCATCAGCTAATGTTTGTAGCAAACCAAACGGACCAACAACATTTGGTCCTTTCCTTTTTTGCACTAAACCCCATACCCTTCTATCCAACCAAACAATCATGGCCACCGAAACTAGTATTGGCACTAATAAAAATAAAATTTTATAAACTTCATTACCTAAAGTTTGTACGTATTCCATCATTAATTATTTGTCCCATCTTTTTTGATTTTTTGACGAATTTGACGACACTCGCTCATTGTTTTTGATGAACGTGAAATAGAGTTCGTGTAGTAGTAATCAAGTTCTCTTATAAAAATCTTCTCGCTATAAAAACTTGTTTCAATATTATTTGTTTTAATTAGTGATTTTTTTGGTAGTTCGTTTATCTCTGAAAAGTTTGGAACAGTTTCTAAAACTTCTTTTCTTAGCTCTTCAAATTTAGCTATTTTATCTTTTAAACCTAATTTTTTAATAATTCGATTGAAAATTTTCCAATCTTCTAAAGCCTCCCCGATAGGATAGGATGCTTTTTTACCTTCTTGTATTCTACCTTCAAGATTTTCATACAAACCATTTTGCTCAGTATATGTTGCGCTAGGTAAAATTAAATCTGCAATTTCTGCACCTCTATCTCCATGACTTCCTTGATAAATAATAAATTCATCATTTTTTTGAATTTCTAAATTATCAGAACCTAGTAAATATAAAAGTTTGAATTTTCTATTTTTTAAATCATCAAAAAAAGATGAGAATCTTGTATTTTTACCTTGTAAAATTTTTAAATCTAAAAGACCTACTGTTGATGCATTTTGCACAAGTATATTTAATCCATTCCAGTTTTCATTAATTAAATTATTCTTTATTAAAAATTTTTTAAATTCTTCAAATATATATCCTCCACTTTTAAGCTCTAAAGCTGACTCTCCAATAATGATTATTGGTTTTTTTGCTGATAAAAGTTTTTGAGAAAAGTCATTTTCTTTATTTACAATTTTTTTAATATCTTCTGTACTGTCACCAATTATTTCGTATTCATAAGTTAAATCACCTGGATTTCCTATTGAGAAAATTGGGATTTTTTTTTGTACAAATGTTTTTCTTATTCTAGCGTTCAAAATTGACGCTTCATGTCTTGGGTTTGTTCCAACAAGTAAAATTAAATCTGAATCTTCGATTCCTGCTATTGAAGAATTAAAAATATAGTTCATTTTTTCATCTGGATTTATGTAAAAATTTTTTTCTCTAAACTCTAAATTTTCACTTTTCAGTGACTTGAAGAATTTCTTGAAGCTCAGAGCATTTTCCATATTAATCATATCGCCAATATGGCCAGCTATTTCATTCGGTTGGACTGAATGTATTTTATCAACTATAAGATTAATAGCTTCATCCCAGGAAGATTTTTGTAATTTATTATTTTTTTTTATATAAGGAACATCTAGTCTTTGCTTTAATAAACCGTCACAAGAATATCTTGTTTTGTCAGATATCCATTCCTCATTAATTTGATTATTTAATCTTGGTAAAATTCTCTTAACCTCCCAATTGTAAGTATCAACTCTTATGTTTGAACCCACTGAGTCCATCACATCTACACTTTCCGTTTTTTTTAGCTCCCATGGTCTTGCTTCAAAAGCATAAGGTTTAGATGTAAGTGCTCCTACAGGGCAAAGATCGATAACATTAGCAGATAACTCTGATTCCATGGATTTTTCTAAGTAAGTCGTGATTTCCATATTTTCACCTCTACCAATAGCTCCTATTTCTGGAACTCCGGCAACCTCTGTTGCAAATCTCACACATCTTGTACAATGAATGCATCTTGTCATTTGGGTCTTAATCAATGGTCCCATATATTTTTCTTTTACATCTCTTTTATTTTCTACAAATCTTGATTTATCTACTCCATAATAAAGAGATTGGTCCTGTAAATCGCACTCTCCACCTTGATCACAGACAGGACAATCAAGCGGATGATTAGCTAATAAAAATTCCATTACACCTTTTCTAGCTTTTTCGACTAAAGTAGTATTTGTTTTTATATTCATTCCCTCCGTAGCTGGCATTGCGCATGATGCGATTGGTTTAGGTGACTTATCCATTTCAACCAAACACATTCTACAATTTCCTGCTATTGAAAGTTTTTCGTGATAACAAAATCTTGGAATTTCTACGTCCGCTAACTCACATGCTTGAAGGACTGTCATTCCTTTTTCAAACTCAATTTCTTTTCCATTTATTGTTATCTTAGGCATTTTTATTCTCTAATAAATGTTGATCAATTAAATAAGGATTATTCAATTTTTTCTTAATCAAAGGTTCTTCTCTACAACGGCTTTCCACTTCTTTCCTAAAATGTCTTAACAAACCTTGAACCGGCCAAGCTGATCCCTCACCAAAAGCACAAATAGTATGACCTTCAATTTGTTTAGTTACGTCAGATAGTAAATCTATGTCACTGAAAGTTGCTTTTCTTTTGACTACTCTATCTAAAATTCTCCACATCCAACCTGATCCCTCTCTGCATGGGGTGCATTGACCACAGCTCTCGTGTTTATAGAACCTTGCAATTCTAGCCATGCACTCAACAATATCTTGATCTTTGTTAATAACCACTACTCCTGCAGTGCCTAATCCACTTTTATTTTCAATCAAAGAGTCGAAATCCATTGTCAACGTATCACAAACTTTTTTTGGTAATAAAGGCATAGATGAACCGCCTGGTATAACTGCTTGAAGATTATCCCAACCTCCAACAACTCCTCCAGCATGTTTTTCTATTAAATCTTTCAAAGGAATCCCCATTTCCTCCTCAACATTACATGGAGCATTTACATTTCCGGAAATACAAAATATTTTAGTCCCAGTATTTTTTGGTCTACCAATTGAAGCAAACCACTTACCGCCTCTTCTTAAAATTGTAGGTACAACAGCAATAGTTTCTACATTATTAACTATTGTAGGACACCCGTACAAACCAACTAATGCTGGAAAAGGTGGTTTTAACCTTGGTTGACCTTTATTACCTTCAATACTTTCCAATAGAGCAGTTTCCTCACCACAAATATATGCTCCTGCACCATAATGAATATGAATGTCAAATTCCCATCCAGAGCCACAAGCATTTTTTCCTAAGAAATTTTTAGCATATGCTTGATCAATTGCTTCTTGTAATCTTTTACCTTCGTTAAGATACTCTCCTCTTATATATATATAACAAACATGAGCATTAACTGTGTAACCTGCAATTAAACAACCTTCGATTAATTTTTGAGGCTCAAATCTTAAAATATCTCTATCCTTACATGTTCCAGGTTCTGACTCATCTGCATTGATTACTAAATAGTGTGGTCTTGAACCAACCTTTTTTGGAGCAAATGACCATTTCAAACCAGTTGAGAAACCTGCACCGCCTCTCCCTCTTAATTCAGAAGTTTTTACTTCATTTATTATCCATTCACGACCTTTATTAATTAAATTTTTAGTATCTTTCCAATCATCACGCTTTAATGAATTTTCAATATCCCAACCAAATTCATTATAAAGATTTTTAAAGATTCTATTTTCTTTTTTAAGCATGTTTTTCCCCATTGCTAATTAAAATTTTTTCTGGAGAAGTGTTTTTTCTCCCTCGATATGAGCCAGGCTTTAATGGTTTATTGTTTATTAAAGAAGTAAGTATTTCTTTTGTACTTTTTTCATCTAAGTCTTCATAATAATCATCGTTTATTTGAACCATCGGAGCGCTGACACACGCTCCGAGACACTCCACTTCCATCCAAGAGCAATTACCTTTTTTTGAAATTTCGTTTTCATTTGGAGAAATATTTTCTTTGCATAATTTTACTATTTTATCAGCCCCTCTTAGTAAACAAGGCGTTGTTGTACATACCTGTATAAAATGTTTACCTACAGGTGCAAGGTTATACATTGTATAAAAAGTGGCAACTTCATAGACTGATATGTAAGGCATAGCTAGATAATTTGCTATGTACTTCATTGCTGCCAAAGGTATCCAATTATCATTTTGTCTTTGAGCTAAGTAAAGTAAAGGCATCACTGCACTTTTCTTATTCGTTTCAGGATATCTTTTTAAAATTTCTTCAACCTTTTTTAAATTTTCATTTGAAAACTTGAATTCTTTTGGTTGGTTATCATGTACTTTTTTTACACTCATCTATCTACCTCTCCAAAAACTATGTCTAGTGAACCAAGCACAGCAGGAACATCAGCCAACATGTGGCCACGAATTAGGTAATCCATTGCTTGCAAGTGGGAAAATCCTGGAGCTCTTATTTTACATCTATAAGGTTTATTGCTGCCATCAGATATTAGATAAACACCAAACTCACCTTTAGGAGCTTCTACTGCCGTATAAACATCTCCCTTAGGAACTCTATAACCTTCAGTGAATAATTTGAAATGGTGAATTAGCGCCTCCATAGATTGTTTAATATCATCTCTATTAGGAGGAGAAATTTTGTTATCAATAGATATAACTGGACCTTTCGGCAATCTCTCAATACATTGAAGAATAATTTTAACACTCTCTCTCATTTCTTCTATTCTACAAAGATATCTATCATAACAGTCACCGTTTTTTCCAACTGGAATTTTAAAGTCTAAATCTTTATAAATTTCATAAGGTTGTGATCTTCTTAGATCCCATGGAACTCCGGAACCTCTCAACATTACGCCAGAAAAACTGTGATCAAGTGCATCCTGCTTTGAAACAATACCTATTTCAACATTACGTTGTTTAAAAATACGATTATCAGTAAGTAAACCCTCCAGATCATCAATTATTTTCGGGAACGACTTACAAAATTTTTCAATATCTTCTACAAGTTTCATTGGTATGTCTTTGTGAACTCCTCCAGTTCTAAAATAATTTGCGTGTAATCTTGAACCAGATGCTCTTTCATAAAAAGTCATTAAAGTTTCTCTTTCTTCAAAGCCCCATAAAGAGGGGGTTAAAGCCCCAACATCTAAGGCTTGTGTAGTTACATTTAAAATATGACTTAAAATTCTACCAATTTCACAAAATATTACCCTAATGTATTTAGCCCTTATAGGTACTTCAACATTCAACAATTTTTCGGCTGCCAAAGCAAAGGCGTGTTCTTGATTCATAGGTGCCACGTAATCCAATCTATCAAAATAAGGTAAGGCTTGAGTATAAGTTTTTTGCTCTATTAATTTTTCTGTTCCTCGATGAAGAAGGCCTATATGTGGATCAGCTTTCTCTACTATTTCTCCGTTTAATTCCAAAATTAATCTTAAAACTCCGTGTGCAGCAGGATGTTGTGGTCCGAAATTAAGACTTAATGATTTAGTTTTTTTTACCATCTTTTTCTGAGTTTTTTATTTCTTTAATATAATTTGTTCCCTCCCAAGGGCTTTCGAAATCGAAATTTCTATAATTTTGCTCAAGTTTCACTGGCTCATAAATAACTTTTTTTTCTTTCTCACTGTACCTAACTTCATTAAAGCCAGTTAAAGGAAAATCTTTTCTCAAAGGATGTCCTTTAAATCCATAATCAGTCAAAATTCTTCTTAGATCAGGATGGTTTTTAAATTTGACTCCGTACATATCAAAAACTTCTCTCTCCATCCAATTAGCTGATGGAAAAATTTTCGTTAAAGAATTTATTGGTTGACTGATTTGAAATTTAATTAAAACTTTTATTCTTAAATTATGCTCATGAGACAAAAAGAGATAAACTAATTCAAATCTTTTTTCATTTTCTGGATAATCTACCCCAGCAATATCAATAAGTTGTTTAAACCTACAGCCTTCATTTGATTTTAAAAATTGAACTACATCAATTAAATCACGTTCATCAATTTCAATGAGCAATTCTGCATTTTCAATTAATGAATTTTTTATTTTGCTCGATAGTTCTGAATTAATTAATTTTTCAATTTTTTGAAGATTTAAAATCATTTTATCTTTTTAAAGAACCTTCTCTTCTTATTTTTTTTTGAAGTTGTAAAATCCCATATAACAAAGCCTCTGCTGATGGTGGGCAGCCTGGAATGTAGATATCTACTGGAACGATTTTATCACATCCTCTAACAACTGAATAAGAGTAATGGTAATATCCTCCTCCATTAGCACAGCTTCCCATTGATACAACGTATCTTGGTTCTGGCATTTGATCGTAAACTTTTCTAAGAGCTGGTGCCATTTTATTTGTTAAAGTTCCTGCTACAATCATCACATCTGATTGCCTAGGTGAAGCTCTAGGTGCAGCACCAAATCTTTCAAGATCATATCTTGGCATAGAAGTTTGCATCATTTCTACTGCACAACATGCAAGTCCGAATGTCATCCAGTGCAAAGAGCCTGTCCTTGCCCAATTAATTAAATTATTACTTGAAGTAGTAATAAATCCTTTTTCTGCAAAGTCTTTTGCTAAATCTTTAAATTCTTCTGGAATTTGTTTTTGTTTATCAGAATTTAAATTAATTTTTATTCCCATTCTAATGCTCCCTTCTTCCACTCATATATAAATCCGATAGTCAAAACTCCTAAAAAAAACATCATTGACCAAAAACCTGTTGGACCTATTGCTCCTAAAGAAATAGCCCAAGGAAAAAGGAATGCAATTTCTAAATCAAATATTATAAATAGTATTGCGACTAGATAAAATCTAACATCAAATTCCATCCTAGAATCGTCAAAAGCTTCAAAACCACATTCATAAGCTGAAAGTTTTTCTGGATCTGGATTAGATGGCGATGCTAAGAAATTTGCAACAATGAATCCAATGCTTAAAAATAAAGCTATAAATAAAAAAATAATTATAGATAAGTAATCTGATAAAAAGTTATAAATCATTGTAATTAATACCTACCCCAATACCGTAGCTTGGGGATTCTTATATTAATGTTCTTTCTTTATAACATTTATGCTTAAAGAGTACAGGACAGAAGGAAGCATTTTTGTTGATTGATTAATCTTAATTTTCAACTCTCTAGATGAAAATCATTATCAACTAGTGGCGGGAGTGACGGGACTCGAACCCGCGACCTCCTGCGTGACAGGCAGGCGCTCTAACCAACTGAGCTACACCCCCACATTTATGTATTTAATGGTGGGCGGTAAAGGACTCGAACCTATGACCCTCTCGGTGTAAACGAGATGCTCTACCAACTGAGCTAACCGCCCTATTAAATAAAATCGAGATATACAATAAAAACTTTATAAAGTAAAAAAGTATTTAAATTGTAGTGTAATTTTTATAAATAGCAGTATTATTGACTTTGAATGATTTTAACTTGTAATTCATGTGGTAAAAAATTTGTAGTTCCAGATAGTGCCATAACTGCTTCTGGAAGAATGGTCCAATGTGGTTCGTGCGGAAATAAATGGAAACAATTTCCTACTAATAAAATCAATGAGTCCGAGTCAATTAATAATAACAAAAAAATAGCTTCTAAACCTAAGCAAGCTCAACCAAAAATACAAAAAGCAAAAAAAGCAAAAAAAACTTCTGTTAAAAAACCTAGAGAAATAGAGTTGTACTCTCCGGAATATTTGGCAAAAAAACATGGTATAAAACTTGGTGGTGAAGAAATTAAAAAAACTTCATCAAATGAAAAAGTTTCACTGGGATTTTACAATTCATTGCTGATATTTTTTGTACTAATCATTTTTATCTCAAGAGGACTATATTTCTCTCAAGACTTTTTAGTTCAAAAACTACCATTTACAGAATTCTACATAGATTACTTTTTTGAAAGTATAAGAAATATGTTTGAAATTTGGAAGAGTCTTGTTTCTAATTACTAGACTCTAAATCTTTAATATTAATGAAATTATCTGATAAGTCTTTATTGTTTTTTTTAATATCATTATAAAAATTCCAAGCAAGCACTAAAAGTATATTTTTTTTGTCTTTTATTTTTACTTTATCTTTAATAGGTATTTTTACTCCTGGAATAAACTTATTATGTTTTAATTTATTATCCTCAACAATAAAATCTATTTCTTTAGAAATTCCAAAAAAATTTAAAGCGGTGGTTGCCTTAGCTGGAGCTCCATATCCTATGATTGTCTTATTATTATCTTTAAGTTTTTTTATATTTTTTAAAACATTTTTTCTTATTTTATAGACTTCTTCTCCAAATTTTTGATACGTTTTAAAATTTTTAATCCCAAAAATTTCTTCCTCTTTAAGCATCTTCTTTACACTTCTTTCAATTTTTACTTTTAAATCTTTTTTAATATAAACTCTAATCGAGCCTCCGTGTGTATTAACTTTTTCTGATCTAAAAATTTTGGCTTTAAACTGATTAAAAAAATAAACTAAAGATGTTAATGACCAATAGTTATAATGTTCATGATATATATTATCGAAAGTTAAATCTTTAAGAGTATTCATTAAGTATTGAACCTCTATTATTATAGTTCCTTTTTTACTAAGTAAACTTAACATACATTCGGCCATTTCTTTTAATTTATCTGAATGTGCAAAAACATTCGAAGCTAAAATTAGGTCTGCATTTTTTTTAATTTTTTTTAAATTTTTTTTCTCCAAGAAACCATTAAATGTTTTAATTTTATTTTTATTTGCAAGTTTTGCTAAATTTTTAGCTGGTTCAATTCCAAGAACCTTTTTAAAACCAATATCTAAAAAGGGTTTTAATGCTACGCCATCATTACTTCCTATGTCTATTACATACGATTTCTTTTTGTTTAATCTCAATTCTTTAAAGTATTTTTTTGCTGCCTCAACAAAGTGATCTCTAAAAGTTTTTGAAGTAGATGAGGTGTAAAGATAGTTTGAAAACATTTTTTTTGGGTCAACAGCAACAGAAAGTTGACAATTATGACATTTATTACAGTAATTTACTTCTAAAGGATAAAGATCACATTTTTCATCTTTTTTATTAATTAAGTTGTTTGCTAAAGGTTGATAGCCTAATGAGACGACTCTTTTTAGTTCGGTATTACCACAAGATCTACATTCAAATTTATAACATTCTAATAATAGATTTTTTTCTTTTTCATCAACAAACAAATGTCTAACCGTGTGGGTTATTCCATAATTTTCATGATCCCTTTCACCTCTGACGAGATTTAAAAAAGTTGTGTCTTTTGTAAATACCATTGTATGTGCTACATTAGGTTTTATAATTGATAATTGTCCTGCATTAACAACTTGAGTGATTTTCGGTGAATTAGGATTAATTATATCTTGAAAAATCTCTATTATTTGTCCTTTAGTAAATAAACATTTTTGTTCTTGTTGGGGATGATAGTGGTTAGCTCTTATAGTTCCTTTTTTTGAGTCAATCATCCCTATTAGATTAATAGGCTCGGTTAATTCATGATTTCTAATTACTCCCCTCTCGTCAACAAATAAATTTTCTCCATCTTTTACGAACTCTAAATCTTTGATTAAATTCTGTTTTGACCATTTTTCTATCATCTCTTTTATATTTTGGTCTAAGTTATACAAAAACTCAAAACCAGTATTTAATAGTTTGTTATTTGACAAAGAAAAACCTAAGTTTGGAACTTCATCATTAGTTTCTTTTAACGTAATTTTTGAATTATGTTTTTTGCAAATTTCAGCAACCTGCCTTACTGTAAAAGTTTCTTTAGTTAAATTAAATATTTCAAAATTAATATCATTCTTTTCTTCCATAAATTTGAAACATCTTGCTACATCTATTAGCGGAACAAGACTTTTAATTTGTCTTCCGCCTGCAAATAATTTTAATGTCCCGTTTTGAGAAGCAATTTTTGAGAACAAATTTGGCATAATATCAATTCTCATAGAGTCTGTGGAATAACCATATACTGATCCTAGTCTTAAAATTATAAAGTTTTTTCCAGATTTTTTAAGTTGATCTTCATTAATAGCTTTTGATGACGAATAAGTTAAAACCGGTTTAGTAGCCTCCTCTTCTTTAATATCTTTTTTAACTTCATTTATTCCCTCATAGACGACGTGCGTCGAAGGGAATAGAATTTTACATTTGTTACTTATAGCATCTAAGATATTTTGAGTTCCTTTTTCTCCCACTTCTTTAATTTTTTTATCTTTTTCTGAAGAGGACTCACTTTTCGTTCTTGGTACATCCGTGATACCAGCTAAATGATGAACAACGTCTGCATCTTTGAAATATTTATTGATCAATTCTTTATCCAATATATCTCCTTGGATAAATTCCATGTTCCAATTTCTGATTTGATTTACTCTTTCTGAAATAAATCTATTATCTATAACAATTATTTGATGATGCCAGCTTACCCCGGAGTATAATTTGCATAACTCGGTGCCAATATAACCTAAACCACCAGTAATAATTATTTTTTTTTTCATCAGAAATTTAATAAATATTTACTTATATTATATTTTATTATAACTCAAATAACATGAATATATATGATTGCTTCATGTATTTTGACGAAGACTTACTTTTGGATATAAGGCTTAATTCATTAGATAAATTTGTTAAAAAATTTGTAATAACTGAGGCTACTTACACCCATAATGGTAATAAAAAAAAACTTAATTTTGATATAAATAAATTTAAAAAATTTAAAGATAAAATTATTTATATAGTAGTAGATCAACAACCAAAAAACATTCTTAAATTTAATGATAAGGACTCTAACGAAAATAAAGGAGAAAAATTAATTTTAAATGGCATGGCGAGAGACTACTTCCAAAGAGAGAAATTGGGTGATGGCTTAACAGAAGCTACCGATGAAGACTTAATTTTAATTAGTGATCTTGATGAAATTCCTAATTTAGAAAATTTAAATTTTAAAGAAATTAATGATAAAATTATAATTTTCGAACAAAAAATCTTTTATTACAAACTTAATTTACTTTATAGTAAATTTTTATGGCAAGGAACTAGAGCTATAAAAAAAAAAAATTTATTATCCCCTCAGTGGTTAAGGAACATTAAGGGTAAAAATTATCCTAAATGGAGAATTGATACTTTTTTTTCAAAAAAAAAATATTCGGATCTCATTTTCGTAAAAAATGGTGGTTGGCATTTCACTTGCTTGAGAACGCCTGAGCAGCTTGAAAAAAAATTACTAAGTTATGCTCATCATTATGAATTTCAAGAAAGCGGTCTAAAAATTGAAGACATAAAAAAATTTATATCTGAAAAGAGAATCATATACGACTATAAAGCCGATCAAAAGAGATATAAATGGTCAGGTAGTTCAACTTTAGAAAAAATAGAAGACGAGAGTCTCCCAACTTATATATCTAACAATTTAAATAAATTTTCAGATTGGTTAGATTAATCTCAATTAATGCGTACTTAATTCTTTTTTTAATTTATCTTTTTTTGAAATCTGATCAACCTCAACCCATTCTACTCTTTTTAATGGTTTAGTTAGCGCTACTTTTAAAACTTCATCTACATTTTTTACAGGGATAATTTCAACAGAATCTAAAACTGTTTTTGGAACTTCTATTAAGTCTTTTTTATTTTCCATTGGTATTAAAACTTTTTTAATTCCAGCTCTATGAGCAGCCAATAATTTTTCTTTTAAACCGCCAATTGGTAAAACTAAACCTCTCAATGTAATCTCTCCTGTCATTGCAACATCTTTATTTACTGGTATCTCTGTGATAGCAGAAATAATAGAAGTGACCATACCTATACCAGCGGAAGGTCCATCTTTTGGTGTAGCTCCCTCAGGTACGTGGATATGAAAATCTTTTTTATCAAAAATTGGAGGTATAATTCCATAATCTAAACTTTTAGATCTAATATATGATTTTGCTGCTTTGACTGACTCTTGCATTACATCTCCCAGTTTTCCTGTAATCTGCATTTTTCCTTTACCGGGCATAACTGCAGACTCGATTTTTAAAATTTCTCCTCCTACTTCAGTCCAAGCTAAGCCGGTTACAACTCCTATTCGATTTGCTTCCTCTATTTCTCCGTAATTAAATTTTTGTACACCTAAAAGATCTTTCAAGTCTTTTTCATTGATTGGATTGTTTATCTTTTCATTGTTATCAATTTTTTTAACTAATTTTCTGGCAACTTTTGAGATTTCTCTCTCTAAGTTTCTAACTCCTGACTCTCTAGTGTAATGCCTTATAATTTTTCTATTTATATTTTCATCTATAGCCCACTCATCTTTTTTAAGACCATTATTTTTACTTTGATTCGGTATTAGGAATTTTTGAGAAATATTTACTTTTTCATCTTCAGTATAACCAGATAATCTTATAACTTCCATTCTGTCTAGTAATGGAGGTAATATGTTTAAAGTATTTGCAGTTGTAACAAACATTACGTCAGACAAATCGTAATCAACCTCTAAATAATGATCATTAAAATCTTTATTTTGCTCTGGATCTAAAGCTTCTAATAGTGCAGATGATGGGTCTCCTCTATAATCGTTTCCTACTTTGTCTATTTCATCTAATAAAAAAAGAGGATTTTTAGTTCCAGCTTTTTTCATCATTTGAATAATTTTCCCGGGTAGTGAGCCTATATAAGTTCTTCTATGGCCTCTGATTTCAGCCTCATCTCTTATACCTCCGAGTGAAATTCTTATAAATTTTCGGTTGGTTGCTTTTGCTATTGATTTTCCTAAAGATGTTTTCCCTACTCCAGGAGGCCCAACCAAACATAAAATTGGACCTTTCATTTTTTGTATTCTTTTTTGTACTGCTAAAAATTCTATTATCCTCTCCTTCACTTTTTCTAAACCGTAGTGATCTTCGTCGAGAATTTTTTGAGCATTATTTAAATCTGTATTAATTTTAGATTTATTTGACCAAGGAAGCTCTGTCATCCAGTCTAAGTAATTTCTTACAACAGTTGCCTCGGCAGACATTGGACTCATTGATTTTAATTTTTTTAATTCAGACAAGCACTTTTCTTTTGCGAGTTTTGGCATTTTAGCGTCCGAAATTGCTTTAGATAAAGAGGATAATTCATCCTTGCCCTCATCGATTTCACCTAATTCTTTTTGAATAGCCTTAAGTTGTTCATTTAAATAATATTCTCTCTGTGTTTTTTCCATTTGGTTTTTAACTCTGCCACGTATCTTTTTTTCAACTGAAAGAACACTTGTTTCTTTTTCAATTAATTGATGAATTTTTTCTAGCCTTTTTTTTAAGTCAAGTATTTCCAAAAGTTCTTGTTTTTCAAATATTTGTATATTTAAATTAGAAGAAATGTTATTAGCTATTTGAGAAGGGTCTTTTAAATTTTTTAAATTATTTGTTCCTTCATTTAAATCTTTTTTTGTTAGTACCTGCAACCTATCAAACTTCTTCACCAAACCTAAAGCTAACGGCTCGAGTTCTTTTGATGCATTTTGATCATCAACAACTTCTATTTCACATGTGAGAAAATTTTCACTGTTATCTTTATGATTTAAAATTTTAATCCTTTTTTCTCCCTCAACTAAGACTTTTACTGTACCGTCTGGTAATTTTAATAATTGTAAAACTTTGCTCAAACAACCATACTGATAAAGGTCACCACTACCTGGATCGTCTACTTCAGAGTTTTTTTGAGTAACAAGCACTATCGATTTATCAGTCTTCATTACTTCCTGTAAAGCTTTAATTGATTTCTCCCTTCCCACAAAAAGCGGAATGACCATTGACGGGAATATAACTATATCTCTTAGCGGTAATAAAGGTTTTAGATATGAAGCTTTCATTTGATTATAATATGGCAATTAATACACTAATTTCAAGAAACAAATTAGTTTTAAGCTACTGATGTTGATGATTTTTTACCATATGTGACAATGGGTTCTGATGAACCTTTAACAGCAGCATTATCAACTGTTACTTTTATCACATTTTCCATATCTGGAAGTTCAAACATTGTTTTAAGAAGTATATTTTCTAAAATTGATCTTAATCCTCTTGCGCCAGTTTTTTTAGATATAGCTTTTCTTGCTATTTCTGAGATAGCTTCATCTTTAAATTCAAGTTCAACATCTTCAAATTCAAATAATCTTTGATATTGTTTTATTAAAGAATTTTTAGGTTCTTTTAAAATCTTAACTAGCGACTTTTCATCTAAATCATCTAAGGTAGCGATAATAGGCATTCTGCCTATAAACTCTGGGATTAATCCGTACTTAATTAAATCCTCTGGCTCAAGCATTTTCATTATCTCAGATAGTGGTTGTTCTTTATAGTTTTTTACTTTAGCACCAAAACCGATAGAGCTTCCTTTGCCTCTACTGTCAATTAACTTATCTAAACCTGCGAACGCTCCTCCACAAATGAAAAGGATGTTTGTTGTGTCTACTTGCAAAAATTCTTGTTGAGGATGTTTCCTTCCCCCTTGAGGAGGTACACTTGCAATTGTGCCTTCCATAATTTTTAACAAGGCTTGCTGAACACCCTCTCCTGATACATCTCTTGTGATAGAGGGATTTTCTGATTTTCTGCTAATTTTATCTACTTCGTCAATATAGACGATACCTCTTTGAGCTTTTTCAACATTATAATCAGCAGCTTGTAATAATTTAAGTATTATGTTTTCAACGTCTTCCCCAACATATCCTGCTTCAGTTAATGTTGTTGCATCCGCCATCGTAAAGGGGACATCTAAAATTCTTGCTAGTGTTTGAGCTAATAAAGTTTTACCACAACCTGTAGGGCCAACAAGTAAAATATTAGATTTTGATAATTCGATGTCCTTATTATTTTTTGTTTCATGGTTTAATCTTTTGTAGTGGTTGTGTACCGCCACAGATAAAATTTCTTTAGCAAATTTTTGACCGATTACGTAGTCGTCCAGAACATTGCAAATTTCTTTAGGTGAAGGCACTCCATCTTGATGTTTGACCAGAGAACTTTTACTTTCCTCTTTGATTATGTCCATACAAAGTTCAACACATTCATCGCAAATAAATACTGTCGGCCCAGCGATTAATTTTCTTACCTCATGCTGGCTTTTTCCGCAGAAGGAACAGTAAAGAATATTTTTATTATTTTTTTCTGTCATAACGAATCAACTATCCTAATATAAAACTCTGCTTATTGCTTAGCAAGTTGAAGTTGTAAAATTAGCTATATGTTGTGTGTTATTTTCTTTTCTCCACAACAGAGTCGATTAAGCCGAATTTTTTTGCTTCTTCGGCTGTCATGAAATTATCTCTTTCTAAGGCATCAGAAATCTCATCGATTGTTTTACCTGTGTGTTTTGAATAAATTTTATTCAATCTTTCTTTTAAAGATAATATTTCTTTAGCATGAATTTGAATATCAGTAGCCTGGCCTTGGAAACCTGCTGATGGTTGATGCACCATAATTCTTGAATTAGGAAGAGAGTATCTTTTTCCTTTCTCCCCTGCAGCTAGTAGGAAGGATCCCATGGAAGAGGCCTGACCAATACAAAGAGTTGAAACGGGAGAATTTATATATTGCATAGTATCGTAAATTCCTAAACCTGCAGTGACTAAGCCTCCAGGACTGTTTATGTAAAAATTAATCTCTTTATTGGGGTTCTCAGATTCTAAGAATAATAATTGTGCTGTTACTAAAGAAGCAACAGCATCATTTACTGGGCCTACTAAAAAAACTATCCTTTCTTTAAGTAACCTTGAGTAAATATCATATGCTCTTTCTCCTTTACTTGTTTGTTCAACAACCATTGGGATAAGGCTATTCATTTTTTCCTCAAATTCACGACTCATAATTGGTTTATACAACTATTGGTTACTTTTTACTATTTTTTTTTATTTTAGACTTATTTTTTGCAGGGGGTGTGGTTTTAAATTTCTCACTATCAATATTTGGTTTATTAAATTCGGCAATAATTTTTTCAGCTTCTTTTATATTTATTTCTTTAGTTGTGAGATCTATTTTTGATTTAATTAAATCTATAATTTTTTCCTCATATAAAGAGCCTTTTAAACTTTGGGATGCACTTGGGTTTTTTTGATAGTACTCTAGGACCATTTTTTCTTGCCCAGGCATACCTTTTATTTGCTTTTGTATTTCATTTCTCACTTCATCATCTGATACTTTTAATTTATTTTTTTCTCCATATTCATTAAGTAATAAACCAAGTTTTATTCTAGATTTTGCTAACTTTTCATTATTTAATTTATGTTTTTCTTTTTCATTAGGTTTAAGACTTTGTGTCATAATTGAAATTTCTTGATCAATTAAATTTTGAGGTAAATCTACCTGATGATTTTTTTCGATTTGATCTAAAATTTCTTTTTTAGTTATAGAGTTTAATGCTTGAGAGTATTGACCTGAGATTTGTTTTTCAATTAGTAATCTTAAATCTTTTAAATCTTTTGCTCCCATTAATTTTGCGAAATCATCATCAATCTTACTAACTTTAGGTTTTTTTACATTTATGATTTTACACTCAAATTTAGTTTTTTTGTTTGCAAGTTCTTTTTTTGGATGATTAGCAGGAAGTGTAGCGTCCAATATTTTTTTATCATTTTTTTTTACACCTATTAACTGCTCATCAAATCCCTTTAAAAAAAGATCCTTTCCTAGCTCAAGTTGCACGCCTTTTCCCTCGCTCCCGTCAAATTTATTGCCGTCTACTTTAGCTGAATAATCAAAAGTAACTTGATCTCCATTAATTGCTTTTTCACTTTCATTTTTATCTTCAAATTGTTTATTTTGATTTGAAATTTCTTTTAATTTTTCTTCAATAATTTTATCGTCAATTTTTACTTTAAAACTTGTAGCTTTAAATTTTTCAAAACTTTTTAAAGTAATGCTTGGTAAGCAATCTATCTGCAGCTCATAATTTAAATCTTTACCTTCCCCAAACTGTTTTAAATCTATTTTCGGCTGGCCAGCTATTTTCAATTTTTTTTCATCAATAGCTTTAGTAGTAGTTTCTCTTAAAACTTTATCTACTACTTCACCATAAATAGATTTTCCAAATTGACTTTTAATTACTTCTGGAGGAACTTTTCCTGGTCTGAAACCTTTTAAAGCAACTTCTTTTTGAAGCTCTTTAAGTCTCTCATCCATTTTTATCTGTATGTTTTTTTTATCAACTATTACAGATAGAACAGTCCTAAGTCCTTTTTTTGATTTCACCTCTATTTTCATAATTTTTTGGTGGGCAAGAAGAGACTCGAACTCTTAAGCCTTGCGGCACTGGTTTCTAAGACCAGCG
Organism: uncultured Pelagibacteraceae bacterium; assembly: GCA_902630925.1. Lineage (GTDB taxonomy): Bacteria > Pseudomonadota > Alphaproteobacteria > Pelagibacterales > Pelagibacteraceae > Pelagilacustribacter. The sequence continues at coordinate 21,911 of CACOWO010000007.1, forward strand.
CGTATACCAATTCCGCCACTTGCCCAATTTATAATCATTTTTTTATATATCAATTTAATTTTTAGTTAAACGATAAAGTCTAAAGTAAATTATCGAGTAAATTAATAACAAGATAAAGAACCAATACCTGCTTAATTGAGGATCATGTAATAAATACAACCCTGGAATAATCAGAACGAAATACAAAAGGTTTATAACAATTGAATTTAAGTAATTTCCCTTATTTTTTCCATAAGTTCTTGAAATTTTATAAAAGCTAAGCATATGTAAATGCTCATCGTCTGGATAAATAGGAGATTTTCCTTTTTGTAATTTTCTAAAAAATGAAAAAAATACTTCAAAAAAAAGATAGAATAAAAGCGTACAAAAGAAAAATGAGGAAATTTTTGGATTTAAATTATTTGTGATTATTGTGTTTAAGCTTGTCAGGGCTCCAAACAAGTAAGCTCCGCTGTCCCCTAGAAAAATTTTTGCGCTAGGAAAGTTGAATAATAAAAATGATAAAAGAATAATAATTTGAAAGATCAATAAAACTGCAAATTCTAAATTATCATTATTCATATTTATATAAGCTAATATAATATTAATAATAATTAAATTTATTGCGAGTAAACCGTTAAAACCATCAATTAAGTTAGCTCCATTTATAACAAATAAAAAACATAATAAAACAAAAACCGAAGAGAGTATGTGGCTTGACATTAATGGTATTAAAAATGGAATATCAATATTAAAAATTCTTATTGGCAAGATAAAAATAAATAAAAAAAGTAAAAGTGCCATTATAGTTAATCTATTAGAAGGTTTTATATTGATCTTTAAATCATCCAAAAAACCCACTAAAAACATGGAGTAGCTGATAAAAATATAATCGTATAAAATTTTAAAATATAATAAGTAATATATTACAAAAAAAATACTTAAAGAAATGATTGCAGCAACGCCCCCACTTCGAGTAATTGGAGCATCATGAAAAGCTTGAGGTTTTAAAAAATCTTTATCTAACAAAGCTCCACCTCTTATTTTATGAGAGTATTTGCTTACAAGTAGAAAAATAAAAAAACTTATCAAAGCAAAAATAGATAAAAAACTCGCTTCTATTGACTCTGTCCCCATTTATTAACCTTTGTTATTCTTTTTAAATATATAAATTCCAATAAGTATTATAACTAATGATGCGATTACTTTCCAAGTAATCACTTCATCCATTAAAAAATAACCAAAAAATATTCCAAAAATAGGTATTAAATATGCTACCTGAGTTTGAAAAACTAAACCATTTACTGTTAATATTCTAAATCTGATTAACCAGGCAAAGCCTGTAGCGACAACACCTAAATATAGTAATGAAAGTGTCGAAGCAAAAGATGGAGAACTTTGCCATGGTGTTTCAATAATTAACGAAAAAGGCAATAAAAAAATTACTGACCACAAAGTTGTAGATGTAGTAACGTTTTCATTTTTTTTATTTTTTAACTTTAAAGTTAATAAACCCCCAATACAGTAAAAAGTCGATCCTAGAATGGTTATTAGAGCGTAAATATAATTTTCACTATTTATAATTACTTTATCAAAAAATAATAGTATGATTCCACTAAATCCAATTAAAACACCTAAAGATTTTAGATAGGATAATTTCTCATCTTGAGTGAAAAAATGTGCTAGTAATGAGCCACTTAAAGGTGTTGTGCTCATTAGTATGGCTGCGAGATAACTATTTATTTTAGCAGTGCCTATAGCAATTAGAACAAAAGGTATTGCAATATTACATAGACCAATCAAAGCATACCAATTCCAATTTTTACTAAAAGCTTCAATCTTAATTCTGCTTATTTTACAAAGAATTAATAATGGCACGCTTGCAAATATTACTCTAACTAAAGCAAGTGTAATTGGGTCATAAGAATATGTAGCAATCTTTATATTAAAGAAAGAAGAGCCCCAAATTACAGCTAATAATACTAATAAAGATAAATCTATAGTATTTGCTTCTCTCATTAAAAATTTAAAGCGAAGATATGTGATAAATGCATAGCTGATATATATATTTAATTATACTACAAGAAGTATCCTTATATATGTTCTCGACAGTTATACAAAACTCTAAAGGAGCAAAATGAGTTCTAAAGACGTTCTAAAACTTATAAAAGACAAACAAATTGAATTTGTAGACCTAAGGTTTACAGATCCAAAAGGTAAACTTCAGCATCTAACAATGGACGTAACTGTTGTTGATGAAGATATGTTGAACAATGGAGTGTTTTTTGATGGTTCATCAATAGCCGGTTGGAAAGCTATCAACGAGTCAGACATGATTTTAAAACCTGACTTGGAAAGACCTATAATTGATCCTTTTAACTCTCATACTACAGTTAATATATTTTGTGATATTTTAGATGCGGTAAAAAAAGACCCTTACGGAAGAGATCCAAGAGGAACTGCAAAAAAAGCTGAAGCATATCTCAAAAAATCAGGCATTGGTGACAAATCATACTTTGGACCGGAGCCAGAATTTTTTGTTTTTGATGATGTGAGATTTAAAAACGATATGAACGAAACTAGCTTTAATATAGATAGTTCAGAAGGTCCTTACAACACTGGAAAAAAATATGAAAATGGCAACATGGGTCATAGACCAGGAATTAAAGGTGGTTACTTTCCTGTGCCACCAGTCGACAGTGCTCAAGATATGCGAGGAGAGTATTTAAAAGCTCTTAAAGATATGGGTGTTAAGGTTGAAAAACACCACCACGAGGTAGCTCCAAGTCAACATGAATTAGGAATGTATTTTGGTACTTTAACAAACATGGCTGATAATGTTCAGCTATACAAATACGCTGTTCAAATGGTAACCCACTCTTTTGGAAAAACTGCTACGTTCATGCCTAAGCCGGTTAAAGGAGATAACGGATCTGGGATGCACTGCCACCAATCTATTTGGAAAGGAAGCACACCAGTATTTATGGGTAAAGAATACGCTGGTTTATCTAAAGAGGCATTGTACTATATAGGCGGAATTTTAAAACATGCAAAAGCCATTAATGCTTTTGCAAATGCTACAACTAATAGTTATAAAAGATTAATTCCAGGTTTTGAAGCTCCAGTAATTTTAGCTTACTCAGCTAGAAATAGATCTGCTTCTTGTAGAATTCCAGTAATTATGAACCCGAAAGCGGCTAGAATGGAAATAAGGTTCCCAGACGCTGCTGGAAACCCTTACTTAACTTTTGCATCAATGTTAATGGCAGGTATAGATGGAATTAAAAATAAAATTGATCCAGGTAAAGCTTTTGATCAAGATTTATATTCTCTATCAGAAGACGAAGTTAAAAAACTACCCACTGTTTGTGGTTCTTTAAGGGAAGCAATGCAAAACTTAGATAAAGATAGGAAGTTCTTGACTGAGGGTGGTGTGTTTACTGACGATCAGATCGATGCTTATATAGAGTTAAAATTCCAAGAAATTTATAAATTTGAGCATACACCGCATCCAATTGAATTTGAGATGTATTATAGCGGTTAAACCTTAAAAGATTCGCCACAACCACAACGCTCTGTTTCGTTGGGATTCTTGAATATGAACTGAGAAGAAAATTTTTCTTTCTTGTAATCCATTTCAGTTCCTAATAGATACATAATTGCTTTTGGATCAATTAAAACCTTAACACCTTTTTCCTCTATAACTTCTTCATTAGGTTTAATATCTTTTGCGTATTCCATCACGTAAGACATTCCCGCACATCCTCCTGACTTAACACCAACTCTAACACCAATAGCTTTGTCCTCTGCCTTAGACATAATCTCCTTAATTCTTTCAGCTGCATTTGTGCTTAATTTTATTACTTGTTCGCTCATAAATTTAATTCTAATTTTGCTGCATCTGACATCATATCTTTAGTCCAGGGAGGGCTCCACACTAATTTTAAGTCGACATCAGAAACTTCCTCAATTTTTAACACATTATCTTTTACCATTTTAGGCAAACTTTCAGCAACAGGACAATTAGGTGAAGTCAAAGTCATTTCTATGTTCACTTTTTTCTCGTTTTCAATTTCTATTTTATAAATTAGACCTAATTCATATATATTCACCGGTATTTCAGGATCATAAATCTTTTTAATCTCTAGAATCACTTTATCTTTTAATTCACTCATTTTTTTTTGACTGCTGACAAACAAGTATGCCAAGCCATTGTGGCACATTTTACCCTCATTGGAAATTCTTGAACCCCGGACAAAGAGGAAATCGTAGTAATCTGGTCTTCGGTAAGGCTATTTAATGTAATTTTTGTTTTATTTTTAATCATATTTATAAAATCCTCATTTACTCTCTTTAAGAATGATAGATCTTTTCCTTTAACAGTCTCCGTTAAAATAGATGCAGAGGCCAAAGAGATAGCACACCCTTCACCCTCAAAACTTAAATCTTCAATTTCTTTTTCTTTATTCAGTTTTAAATAGATATGAACTTTGTCACCGCACAAAGGATTATGAGCTTTTGCGTCATTAGTATAGCCATCGCACTTACCTTTATTTCTTGGATTTTTTCCATGATCTAAAATTATTTCTTGATATAGTTCTTTAAGTTGCATTTAATTTTGAAATACTTTCTGACATTTTTGAATTGCTTCAGATAATTTATCTATATCCTCTTTATCATTATAAACTCCAATTGAAGCTCTAGCTGTAGCAGGTATACCAAGTTTATCATGTAATATTTGACAACAATGATGCCCGGCTCTTATTGCAACTCCATCATCGTCCAAAATTGTTGCAATATCATGAGGATGAATATCTTTTAAAGTAAAACATAAAACTGAACCTCTTTCCTTAGGATCTCCAATTATATTAACAGAATTGTTTTTTCTTAATTTTTCTAAACCATACTGTAAAATCTCGCTCTCATGAGAGGCGATATTTTTAATACCTAGACTCTCAATAAAATTTAAAGATTCAGCAAATGCAACTACTTCTGCTGTTTGCATCGTTCCAGCCTCGAATTTAGTATAAGCATCTGCAAAAGTTATATCTTCTTTTTTCACTTCATTAATCATGCCACCACCGCCTTGATATGGTGGCAAATCATCAACCCATTTTTTTTTCATATACAATATTCCAAGACCGTTTGGACCGTACATTTTATGACAGGATATTGCATAAAAATCACATCCAATTTTTTGCATATCAATTTTGGAATGTGGTGCACCTTGTGTTCCATCAATCAATACTGGGATATTTTTTTCTTTTGCAAGATCTACAATTTTTGTAATTGGTAAAACTGCTCCTGTTACATTTGATATATGAGTGATAGCAATCATTTTAGTTTTATTAGTAATAAGTCTTTTAATTTCTTCTATCTCAACATCACCGCTTTCATTAACTTGAGCAAATTTTATTACAGCTCCTTTTTCAGTTCTTAAAAAATTCCATGGAACGTAGTTAGAGTGATGTTCTAATTCTGTAATCAATATTTCATCTCCTTTTTTGATATATTTTTTTCCATAGGATGAAGCTACTAAATTTATTGCTTCTGTTGCGCCTTTAGTAAATATTATTTCTTCTCTATGTTTGGCATTTAAATATTTTTGAGTTTTGTCTCTTGAAGCCTCAAATCTATTTGTTGCTTTAACTGCCAGAGTATGAACGCTTCTTCCAACATTAGAAAACTCTGTTTCATAAAAGTTTGAAATTTTATCTATTACAACTTTTGGTTTTTGAGAAGAGTTAGCGCTATCTAAATAAACCAAAGGTTTACCATTAATTTTTTGTTTAAAAATTGGAAACTCTTTTTTTATATTTTTAATATCCATTTATTTGTCTTTTTAATTTTTCTATTAAAAAATTCTTTAATTTTCCTTCAGATAATTTCTCTAAAGTTTCACTTAAAAACCCATTTATTAGCATTTGAAATGCTTCCTTTTCCGAAATTCCTCTTGATTTTAAATAATGTATTGAATCTAAATCTATACTCCCAGAAGTAGAGCCATGAGAGCATTTCACGTCATCTGCATAAATTTCTAACTCAGGTTTCGCATCAAATTCTGCTGCATCGTTTAAAATTATAGCTTTACTTAATTGATAGGCATCTGTTTTTTGTGCAATATTTTTTACAAAAATTTTTCCTTGATAAACGCCTTTGCTTTGGTCGTTTAAAACATTTTTTACCTTCTGGTAGCTGTTACAATTTGGGGTATTATGATTTATCCGTGTCTTAATTTCTTGATGCTCATTATTTGATAAATTTAAAGCTGAAAAAATACTGCTATTTGAATTTTCTTCATTAAGATTTATTTCAATATCTAGCTTATTAAATTTAAAGCCTGAAGGTAATAAATAGTTTTCAAAAGTAGAATTTTTTTCTAGGTCACTATTTAAATATTTATAGAAATAACAGTTACATTTGGAGTTATTAACTAAGATATTTTTTAATGAGGAGTCTTTTTTGATTTTTATTTTTTCTATGGTGTTTACCATGAAGTTTTCTTTTGAAGAATTATTTATATAATTGATTAGATTTAATTCTGAATTTTCGTTTAAAATTATCGAATTTTTATAATTAACTATTTTTTCCTTCAACGAATTTGAAAAGTTATTATAAATAACTAATGGTTTTTTCAATTTATAGTTTTTTAAAATTTCCAAAGAATAACCCCCTGTAGCTAAAGCATTGTTAAGAAAGTACAGTGGATTTTTACTATCTAAAGATAACTCATTCTTATGATTATAATTGTCTATTAAGATTTTGTTTTTTTCTTCGTAGGAAAAATCTTTGGATATAAGTTTACCATTTAATAATGAAATATAATTATGTTCGAATTCTTCAATATTTTTAAATTCTGTCTTTGTAGGTAAAAAATCATCATTAACAATTTTATTGAAGTTGTTGCTTATAATTGAATTAAGATCAGAAAATTTCCAATCTTCATCCTTTTTATTAGGGAAGCCAGCTTGATAAAAAAGTTCCAAGTTTTTTTTTCTTAAATTTATTTCCTCTTGGGAAAGATCTTTAATCTTGTCTATTTTAAAATCGTAATTTTCTTTCATCTAAACTATCTTTGAGTAACCTGTTTTTTCTAATTGAATCCCTAGATCTGCATTACCAGTTTTAATTATTTTTCCATCAGATAGGACATGGACGTAATCAGGTTTTATATAATCAAGTAATCTTTGATAGTGAGTAATTATTAAAAAAGCATTTTTTTTACTTTTATAAGAATTTACTCCATCAGCCACAATTCTAAGGGCATCAATATCTAAACCAGAGTCTGTCTCATCTAAAATTGATAGCTTTGGTTGAAGGAGTTTCATTTGTAAAATCTCATTTTTTTTCTTTTCACCTCCAGAAAATCCAACGTTAAGTTGACGTGATAAAAATTTCTCATCAATACCAAGCTCTGAGGCTTTTTCTTTAATTAATTTTAAAAAAGTTAAAGCGTCTAGCTCCTTCTCGCCTTGGGCTTTTCTAACTGAGTTCAGAGAAGTTCTTAAAAAATTGTTTGTATTAACTCCTGGTATTTCTAAAGGATATTGAAATGCTAAAAAAATTCCTTTTTGAGCTCTTTCTTCAGTTGAAAGCTCACTTAAGCTTTCTCCATTATATTTGATGTCACCTTTGATCTCATAGCCGTTTTTACCTGATAACACATTTGCTAATGTACTTTTTCCGGAACCGTTAGGACCCATAATTGCATGAACTTCTCCAGGCTTAATGTTTAAATTTAAACCTTTCAAAATGTGCTTATTATCAATAGTTGCTTGTAAATTTTTGATATTTAACATTATCCAACACTTCCTTCTAAACTTATCGCTACAAGCTTTTGAGCTTCGACAGCGAATTCCATGGGTAATTGCTGCAAAACTTCTTTGCAAAAACCATTTACAATTAAACTTACTGCCTCTTCTTGATCTAGACCTCTTTGATTGCAGTAGTACAGCTGATCTTCATTTATTTTAGTAGTAGTTGCCTCATGCTCAATTGTGGAAGTTGCGTTATTATTTTTAATGTATGGAATTGTATGTGCACCACATTTATTACCCATTAGTAAAGAATCACATTGAGTGTAGTTTCTTGAATTAATTGCTTTATTTTTAATTTCAACAAGTCCTCTGTACATGTTGTCTGCGTTTCCTGCTGATATTCCCTTTGAAATAATTTTACTTTTTGTGTTTTTACCTAGATGTATCATTTTTGTACCAGTGTCTGCTTTTTGAAAATTATTTGTAATTGCTATTGAATAAAATTCACCAATAGAGTTATCACCTTGTAAAATGCAACTCGGGTATTTCCATGTAATTGCTGAACCGGTTTCAACTTGAGTCCATGAAATTTTAGAATTTTTTCCCCTACAAGCACCTCTTTTGGTGACAAAATTGTAAATTCCACCAACTCCTTTTTCATCTCCTGGATACCAATTCTGAACAGTTGAATATTTAATTTCTGCATCATCTAATGCTACTAATTCCACATTTGCAGCATGAAGTTGATTTTCATCTCTCATTGGAGCAGTACACCCCTCTAAATAACTTACATAACTTCCTTTATCAGCAATAATTAATGTCCTTTCAAATTGACCAGTTTCAGATGCGTTAATTCTAAAATAAGTAGATAGTTCCATCGGACACTTTGTATTAGGCGGAATGTAAACAAAAGATCCATCAGTGAATACAGCTGAATTCAAAGTAGCAAAATAGTGATCACTTATAGGTATCACAGAACCAAGATATTTTTTAACAAGGTCTGGATGCTTTTGAATAGCTTCTGATATTGAACAAAAGATGATACCTTTTTTTGTAAGTTCATCTTTAAAAGTGGTAGCCACAGAAACTGAGTCAAAAACAGCATCAACAGCTATTCCATTTAATCTTTTTTGCTCATCTAAAGGTATTCCAAGTTTTTTATAAGTTTCTAATATTTTTGGATCTATTTCATCTAAACTCTTCGGTTTTTCAGAAGCACTTTTAGGTGCGGAATAATAGTACAAATCTTGATAATTTATTTTTGGATATTTTGGCTTTTGCCAGTTAGGCTCTTTTAAAACTTTTAATCTATTAAAAGCCTTTAATCTCCACTCTAACATCCACTTCGGTTCATTTTTAATTTTAGAGATAAATTTAATTGTTTCTTCACTAAGACCTTTGGGTGATCTTATATTTTCCACATCAGTGGTGAAACCGTATTTATAATCTTTAATATTTTTTAAATCTTCAGTTTTCATTTATTTAAAGTTTGGTTTTTTCTAACCAAATCCTCCAATTTTACCTTTTCAAAAAAATTATTTATGTGTTGGTCAAGCTGATCCCATAAATTATGAGTAATACATTTTGTTGATTTATTATTGCAGCCTTTTTTTGATTCCTTCTTACAATTAAGCATTTTAATTTCTTCATCTACTGCTGAGATTATATTTGAAATTTTGATTTCATCGGGTGAGTTCTGTAATACATAGCCTCCTTTTGCTCCTCTTACGCTTCTAACTAAATTTTTATTTTTAAGCTTGATAAATATTTGCTCTAAATAAGCTAAGGAAATATTTTGTCTCAAAGATATATCTGTAAGACTAGTTGGTCCTTTATCTTTAAATAAAGCCAAGTCAGCCATTGCCATTACCGCGTATCTTCCTCTAGTAGTTAACTTCATAAATTATCGTTGTATTACAGTATTTTTAATTCAATTCCTACTGTTTTAGTCTGAATTAAAAAAAAATATTTGCCGCAGAAAAACATGTTATAAAACATAACTTTTTTTTAAAAATAATAATCATTATCAATTATGAAACCAAAAAGTTTAGAAATTTTTATTCCCGGTCCTGCAGGAAGACTTGAAGCTAAGTATTATAAAAATCCAAAATTTGGTTCACCAGTTGCAATTGTCTTACATCCTCACCCGCAATATGGAGGAACTATGAATAATAGAATAGTGCAACTTATGTATAATATTTTTTTAGAAAATGGTTTTTCAGTAATAAAAGTAAATTTTAGAGGTGTAGGAAAAAGTGATGGGGTGTTTGATAATGGACAAGGTGAATTATCTGACGCCGCTGCAGCACTGGATTGGATAGAAAGACAAAATTTAGATTACAGTCAATGTTGGGTTTCGGGTTTTTCTTTCGGTTCTTTGATCTGTATGCAGCTTATTATGAGAAGACCTGAAGTAAATAATTTTATTGCAGTCTCTCCGCAACCAAATGTGTACGATTTTTCTTTTTTAGCACCGTGTCCGACATCAGGTCAAGTAGTATATAGTGAAAACGACGAATTAGTAACTAAAGAAAGTATAATCGAATTAGATAATAGAATTAAGAGCCAAAAAGGTGTTGAGGTTATTTTTTCAAAAATTAAAAGCGCAAATCATTTTTTTAAAAATAAAGAAAAAGAGCTTACAATAGAAATAGAAAAATATTTAAAAGATAAAACTGCTTTAATTTAATTTTTAATCCACTCCCCTCCAGAACAAGGTTTTTTACATCCAGTTGTGTTAGGGAAAGATATTGGCAATCCTAAAACTGATCTAATTGCTAAGAATGCAAATGCCTGCGACTCTATAAAGTCACCATTAATATTATAATCATCAATAGATTCAAAAGTTGTTTTTATAGGCAAATTTTCTTTTATTTTTTTTATCAAAACTCTATTTTTCCTTCCACCCCCACAAAGAAGAACAGATCGAATTTTTTTTTTAGAATTAATTAAACACGAAGAAATTTTCTCCCTAATAATATTCGCAGTAAAATCAGTGAGTGTCGCTGCGCCATCTTCTAAACTTAATCCTCGCACAAAAGAAATATCAAAATCATTAGTATCAAAAGATAATTTATTTTTATTATTTCTATTCGCATAAAGTTCTTGTGCTTGTTCAAGAATTACTTCATTCTTAGTTCCGCTTAATGCAAAACAACCATCTTTATCAAATTTTTTATTTGAATTATTTCTAATCCATGTGTCAATTAAACAATTTCCAGGTCCAATGTCTCTACTTATCAATTCAGAAAGATTATCTTTATCATTCACAATAGTAATATTAGATATTCCTCCAATATTAAGAAAGCATACTGGTAATTCAATATTATTTTTTCTTGTTAATAAGTGATGAAAAATTGGCGTTAGTGGAGCTCCTTGCCCTCCATTTAAAATATCATTTTTTCTAAAATTGAAAATTATATTTTTATTTGTTAATTGATTTAATAATTTTCCATTTCCTAATTGTTTTGAAATTTTTTCTTTAGGATTATGATAAATCGTTTGGCCGTGAAACCCTATCAATGTATCATTGCTAATGTTTAAACTTTTAATAATTTCAGCATGGAAAATTGTCAATTTTCTTTCCAAGTTGCTCAATTCATCTTTAAATGTTTGCAGGTGTTTAATTTGATGAATCTTTTCCTTCAGATTGTGAATATCCTTATAAATACCTGAACTATATTCAAAATACTCATCTTGAATTGACTCATAGTCATTTAATCCATTAGTATTAATAATTGATGCATCCACCCCGTCCCCAGAAGTGCCACTCATTAATCCTAAACAAGTCCATTTTTTTTGCATATTTCTATTTATTTATAACAATTTTTGTATAATAGTTGCTAAAGCAAATATCACTATGAAAAACAAATTTTTGAAAGAGATGCAAGGCCGAGGTTATCTTAACCAGTGTACAAATTTAGATAAACTTGATGAAATTTGCGATAAACAACAAATTTCTGCTTATATTGGTTTTGATTGTACTGCGAGCAGTCTGCATGTTGGTAGCCTATTGCAAATTATGATTTTAAAACTTATGCAAAAACATGGTCATCGGCCTATAGTTCTATTGGGAGGAGGTACAACATTAATAGGTGACCCATCTGGCAAAGATTCAACAAGAAAAATACTAGATCAAAATATTATAAAAAAAAATATTCAAAGTATTAAAAAAGTTTTTACCACAATTTTAAATACATCTGACAAAAACACTGCTCCTATATTTATAGATAATGCTGATTGGTTAACAAAATTAAATTATATTCAGTTTTTAAGAGACGTTGGAACTCATTTTACTATTAATAAAATGCTTACTTATGACAGTGTTAAATTAAGATTGGATAGGGAACAATCACTAAGTTATATGGAATTCAATTATATGATTCTGCAAGCATATGATTTCTATCAGCTATACAAAAATAACAATTGCATTTTACAAATTGGAGGATCTGACCAATGGGGAAACATAGTTAATGGTGTTGATTTAATAAGAAGAATGCTGCAAAAGGAGGCGTATGGTTTAACTTCACCCTTAATAACGCTCGCATCAGGTGCTAAAATGGGAAAAACTGAAAAAGGCGCTATTTGGCTCAACAAAGATTTACTGTCTCCTTATGAATATTGGCAATTTTGGAGAAATACAGATGACAGAGATGTGGAAAGATTTTTAAAATTTTTTACAGAGATTGATATTGAAGAAATAAGTAATATCACTAAAAAAGAAAAAAACATAAATAATCTAAAAATTTTATTAGCTAACGAAGCTACAAAATTACTACATGGTGATAATGCAGCAAAAAATTCAGCTCAAACTGCTAAAGATACTTTTGAGGATGGTAAAATGGGATTAAATTTACCTGAGATTAAAATCAAATTAAGTGACATGAAAAAGGGAATTAACATTGTAGATTTTATTTCAACCAGTAAAATTTTACCTTCAAAAAGTGAGGTGCGTAGAGCTATTGCTAACAGAGGGTTTAAAATAAATGATATCACGATTGATAATGAAAAAAAAGTTCTTCTATTAAAAGATTTTGAAAAAGATAACTTTAAACTCTCTTACGGAAAGAAAAAACATTATTTAGTTAAGTTTATTTAGATTCTTTATTTTTATCGATTATTTTTTGTAAAAATCTAGGTGTTAATGTTCTAATTGGATTAATAGTTGTTTTGATTTTTCCTTTGGTACCTTTCATTTTAAAGCTTACACCAAATAAACCCTCTCCTACTTCTTTAGGAATTACAATATTTCCAATCAGAGGAATTTTTGCAATTATTTTATTTAAAGTTTTTGCAGGAACTAATGTTCCTCTCAAACTGGTTAAACCATCATCACTTTGATAGCCTTCCATTAAAACAGACATACTTGGACCCAAAGCTAATATTTCATTTAGCTCTAGAAGATCTTTTGTTTTTTGCATGTTTATTTCCAATACGTCAAAAGATAATCCCTCCCCTTCAGCTAGGTCAGCTAAACCACCTAAGTCTGCAAGTGATAACAGTTTAATAACACCAGGTGCGTTTACTAACTTAAAATCTTCAATTTTTAATTTTGAAACTGATCTATTTTCTTCAATGATTGAGGTAAAAAGCAATTTTCCTCCGGAAAGACCTTTAAAAAAACTATAATCAGTTAATAATGGCCTAGTTAAATCTGAATATATTTCTAAATATTTTATCTTACTACTTTTGTCTCTTTTTAAGGATATGTCTAAAAAATTATTGCCTCCAAAATCTCCTTTAGAAGAAATTTTATTAAATTTACCATTTTTAATCTCTCCAATTAATTTGAAATTTTCAAGTTTTTCTGACATTGGCACTTTAATATTTTTAAAATCAATCTCAATTTTACTATTCAAATTTTGTAAATTGTTTTTGCTAGTTTTTTTGTTGAAATATTTTATTAATTTAGTTGCATCAAATTTAGCTCCTTCAACCAAAATCTTGTTTTCATTTTGTACCGAAAAATTATTATTTGGCGTCACAACTTTTATTTTTTTAAATGATACAAAATTTTTATTTTTAAATTTTAACCCTTCAATCTCTATTAAATTGCTTCCCTCAATAAAACTAAAGTTATTTAGGTTTAAGATATCTTCAGTTTTTTGTAGATTTAAGGATAAATTAGCAATTTTTTTTTTTGATTTTTTATAATTTATTAAATCTATTTCAAAGTTGTTGCCATAATCAAAATTTAGATTTAAATTCATATTATTATTATTTAAATTGTTTTCTAAATTAATCTTTAAGAAATCTTGATTATTTAATGAATATTGACCATCAAAAATAAATTGGGAATTTTTCGACGAAAAAATCGATTTAATCTCTAAACCTTTAAAGTAAATTTTATTTATCTCTTCATTTATAAGACTATTTTTAAAAGGTGGCGATAATTCTAATTCACTTTTTGGAACTTTGCCCGATAGTATATAATTATAACTTATGACTTTATAAGTTTCATCTAAATCTACTGATAAGCTGTTGTTTAA
>CACOWO010000008.1 GCA_902630925.1 uncultured Pelagibacteraceae bacterium
CTATTGACCTAGAGGCAGCAAAGAAAAATAACATAATTGTTTGTGGAACAGAAATAAATCCCAACCCTGCTGCTGAAATCACTTGGGCTTTAATTCTTGGACTTTATCGTAATATGAAACAAGAAATTGATAATATGTTCCAAGGTTATTGGCAAACAACTGTTGGTTTTGAACTTAAAGGAAAAATGCTGGGCTTAATCGGTCTTGGAAAAAATGGAACTCAAGTAGCTAAAGTTGCAAAAGCTTTTGGCATGGAAGTTTGTGCATGGAGTGAAAATCTAAATTTGTCTAAGGCTAATGAGTTAGGAGTTTTACCTATGAGTAAAGAAGATTTGTTAAAAAATTCAGATATCATTTCAATTCATGTTGTTTTAGGTGAAAGATACAAGAATTTAATAACAAAAAAAGAATTAGGAATGATGAAAAAAACTTCTTTCATTATCAACACTTCGAGGGGACCAATCATCAATGAAGATGATTTAGTTGAAGCTCTCAAAGACGAAAAAATTGCTGGAGCGGGATTAGATGTTTATGAAAAAGAACCTCTCCCTCAAGACCACAAGTTGAGATTTCTACCAAATGCTTTGTTATTGCCGCATATCGGTTATGTTACTGCAGAGAATTACTCAAAGTTCTATAATCAAATGATTGAGAATTTAGTAGCCTGTATAAACAATAAACCTTTAAGAATTATTTCTTAAACTTTATTCACATAATAATTTTTGATAAACTCAAATTGACCAAGTGATTTGTTTTTTATTAGATGGTTACTGATAGTAGTATCGAGAGGGAAATAATGAAAAAGATAATAAGTTTATTGTTAACACTAGTGCTTTTGACAGGTTGTGCAGAGTCTTTAGCTTTATTAGGACCAGCATCCACTTCAGTTACTGGAGGTAATTTAGCTCAATCAGCTGTATCCTCTGCTGTTAGTTTTGGAGTTAAAAAACAAACAGGTAAAAGCCCCATGGAGCATGCAATGGTATATGCCAAAAAACATAATCCAGAAATGAAGAAATCAAAGTGTATAGAATTTATAGACATAACCGAGTCAGAGATTTGTGAAGCAGTAAAAAAGAATATTTCAGAAACAAAAGAGTATTTTAAAAATAAAAAAAAAATAATCGTAAGGTCTAAAATAGAAAATTTAGCAAGAGAATCAGTTATTTATAATAGAAGGTAAGCCTAACTTTTTCCAGCCTGGATCCTGACCATTGCCGCTATATCCATCAGAAACATTAAGCACAGTGTAGCCATCTGACTCTAAAAGTTGTGCAGCCATCATTGATCTCCCCCCTGCAGCACAAATTACTAAAATTTTTTTTTCTTTGTCAATTTTTTTTCTAACATTTTTCACAAAATTCGGGTCTGGCACTTGCCAATTTGATAAGTCAGGACTTACAGTAACAAAATAGGTTTTAGAATTTAAATCTTCAGCATTAGGTTTTCCTAAAGATTTAAATTCATCCTCATTTCTCACATCCAATACAACTGTATTGGAGTTTTCTTTTATAAAATTTTTTATTTCTGATGATTTGATTTGTTTGATCATTTTTTATCTTGCCCCACTTATTCAGTGGGGCAATAAAATTTAAGCTGCTAAAGCTTGTTTGATGTCTGCAATAATATCGTCTGGGTGTTCAATACCAATTGACAATCTTACGTAACCTGGCGTTACACCTGCTGCTGCTAACGCTGCATCATCTAACTGACTATGCGTTGTAGTAGCTGGGTGAATTGCTAAACTTCTAGCATCACCAATATTAGCAACGTGGTACAACATCTTTAAGTTATCGATGAATTTGGCACCAGCTTCTTTAGTACCTAAGTCCATTCCAACTAAAGAACCGTATCCACCTTGCATATATTTTTTAGCTCTTTCTTTAATTTCACCTTGGTGATTAGTAGGGTAGATTACATTTTTAACTTTCTTTTGTGTTTCTAAGAACGAAACTACTTTTTCTGCATTACTACAGTGTTGTTTCATTCTAAGAGCAACTGTTTCTAAGCCTTGAATAATTTGAAAAGCATTAAATGGACTTAAAGGAGCACCTAAGTCTCTCAATAAAACCACTCTTGCTCTAATTACAAAAGGAATGTTAGCTCCTGTTAATTGAGGAACTGCATCTGCCCATATAGCACCACCATAACTTTGATCAGGTTCATTTATTAATGGTTGTCTTTTTCTGTCTTTAATCCAGTCAAAGTTTCCACCATCAACAATAATTCCACCAATTGAAGTTCCGTGACCACCAATATATTTAGTCAAAGAATGCATTACAATTGCAGCTCCGTGAGCTAAAGGTTTACAAATTACTGGTGAAGCTGTGTTATCAATAATTAAAGGAATACCTTTTTTTCTACCGATATCTGAAACTTCTTTAATTGGGAACACACGAAGATAAGGATTAGGACAAGATTCACCGTAGTAAGCTCTTGTTTTATCATCAGTAACTTTTTCAAAGTTTTTAGGATCAGCAGGATCTGCAAATCTAACTTCAATACCTTGTTGTCTTAAAGTATTTTTGAATAAATTTACTGTACCTCCATATAAGTCAGTTGAAGCTACGATATTATCTCCAGCCTGTGCTAAATTTTGTATACACATTGCTGATGCTGCTTGACCTGATCCAACCGCAAGTGCTGCAACGCCGCCTTCTAGTGCTGCAACTCTTTTTTCTAACACATCACATGTTGGGTTCATTATTCTCGTGTAAATGTTGCCGAACTCTTTCAAACCAAATAAATTTGCTGCAGTTTCTGCATTTTTAAATTGGTATGATGTAGTTTGGTAAATTGGAACTGCTACTGCTGTAGTTGCAGGATCACTTCTGTAATCGCTACCATGTAAGCCAATAGTTTCCGGATGTTTAAAATCAGCCATTGATTTTCCTCCTTACTGTTTCTCTTGTCGTTTCTTTTTTCATCATTATAGCCTCCTTACGCTACGTTTCCATATTCTTTCATGTGTTTCGGTATTTTTTTATCTGAACCATACATGAAATGTTTACTCATATTTTCCCTAAATCTGCTCGCCGGAACTCTTAAACCAATAGCTTCTGCAACCTCACGTATATGCATAGGGCTAGCTCCACAACAAACACCGATGTATTTGACTCCAAGATCAAATACCTCTTTTGCGAAATTTCCAATCTCATATCTATTGCATTGCAATGGATCCATAGCAGTAGGAAATGTTCTGCCATGAGGAGATGGACAATTACATCCATTGTTATCTGGAAGATTAAAAAACGTCGGATGCGCCTCTGTGGTTCTGTAAGGAACTGGTAAAGCAGCTACATGACATTTAAGTTCTTTTCTTATCTCTTTTATATAAGGAAGCATTGTAGATGGACCTCTAAAACAATTTAAACCAACAACATCGGCTCCAAGTTCTTCTAACTTTTTACAAGTTTCAAGAATAGTGTAACCGTCTCTCATTTTATTTTCACCCATTGGGGAAATTGTAATTACTGATGGAAGTCCTGATTTTTTTATTTCTTCAAGTGCTGCAAATGCTTCCTCAGCGTAGTAAAAAGTTTCGCCAATTATAAAATCAGCCTTCTCCTCTTTCGCCCATTTCACCATTTCAGCAAACATATCTTTAACTTGAGATTGAATTTTTTGATTATTATCTTCCCAAATATTACTATTAGAAATGTTACCAGCCATCATACTTACACCTAAACCCTTAGGCGGATTGTCAGCACATTTCCTAGCAATTCTTAAAGCAGCTCTATTTAAAGGCTCAAGCAAATGTTCCTTTTCAATCACTCTCATTTTTTCTCGGTGACCATTGTAAGTAAATGCTTGAACGATGTTAGAACCAGCGTGTTGAAATTCTTTGTGTAGATTTTCCAAAACTTCTGGATGTTCTAATGCTACTTCAGGAACAAATTCGCCTGAGGTTAAATAACCCCTTCGTTCCATTTCAAATAAGTAACCTTCTGCACAAATCAAAGGTTGTTTCTTTAACGTATCTAATAAAATATTACTCATATTCTCTCCAATTAACCGGAGAGAGATGAAATCTTTCGAGGGGTTCTAATGATTTCATCTACTTCTCCTTTTTAGTACTTCGGCATATGCCAGGTGTACAATATGGTTCAAATACCCGGTTTAAATTTAGATTATTCTAAAAAAAAACCACCGGCTAAAGCGGTGGTCATAAGACTTAGACGCTTTAGCTGGATTTATATAGCGCCCGCAAGTAGTTATAACTCAGCGCTGAAGAGCTTATATCAATATTTCTTAGTTTCAGTCAACTCTTTTTTTAAAAATTTCGCTATTTCGTACATGCCATCTATCTTCGCCTTATTTTCAGCAATACCGTTATAATTTGTATTTGTATTGACATCATAGGTATATCTAATGCCATTCTTATCAGTGATATACTCAATTCCAGCAATTTCGATACTATTATTTTTCAAAAAATTCTCGTATTTTTTAATATCTGGATTCTTGTAATCTTTTAAAATCATGAACTTGTTACCATCAGGATTATTTGATTTATCAGATTCTGTATTATTTTTACTATCACAAGGACAAAGTTCAAAAGAATTTCCTGCATCTACTTGAACTGTATATAAAAATTTTGAGTTAACAAATTCCATTCTATGAATAACTTTAGGATTAGCATCTATATATTCTTGCAAAATCGTTATTCCATCAACAGAGTTCTCGAATAAAGGATTGTTAACGTACTGCTCTAATTCATGTTTATTTAAGAAAAGCTTTACACCTAAACCTCTCCCTGCCCGGTTATGTTTTGTTATAAATGGTTTATCGAATTGATTTGATGCCTCAATAATTTGGTTTTTATTTGAGCAAAAAATAGATTTTGGTGTTTTAATTCCAGCCTCTTTTAATTTTAAATATTGTAAAGATTTACTTACCTCTAAAGCAAGTGCATTTTCATCATTTATGACTCTCCTTTTATGTGCTTTTAACCAATTAAGCACTACAGAGGTATATTCAGGTGCATACCTGTGGCCTCTTACGTGAGAGCTAGCACTCATCCTGTTATAAAAAACTCCATGAGGCGGAGTTTTGCCTAAATCTATTTTTGCCTTTTCTACGTGCCAATCCTCATACTCAACATCGAGTTTTTTTAAATTATTTTCTAGAGGTTTAGTCCAGGCCTCATTTTCGTGAATAATATATGCTTTCATAAGAGCCATATACATTCTACTTTAAAATTTTCAAGTAGACATTATATAATAACTTAATGAATGATTATTTAAATTCTATAAAAGCCCGAGATCCTGCTGCCAAATCTATTATGAGCATAATACTAACCTATCCTGGTGTTAAAGCAGTATTTTTGCATAGAATTTCTAACTTTTTCCATATTGCTGGATTTCACCTTATTGCAAGAATTATATCTCAAACAACTAGATTTTTTACAGGTATTGAAATTCACCCAGGTGCAAAAATTGGTAAAAATTTATTTATTGATCATGGCATGGGAGTAGTGATTGGTGAGACATCAGAGATTGGTAATAATGTTACTATATACCATGCTGTAACTTTAGGCGGCAGTTCACCTAGTATTGATAGCGAAAGACAACGTTATGAAAAAAGACACCCAACAATAGGTGACGATGTTGTTATCGGCTCAGGTGCTCAAATTATTGGTCCTGTTGTTATAGGGAAATGTGCAAGGATTGCTGCTAATGCAGTTGTTGTGAAAGATGTGCCTGAAAACACAACAATGGTTGGCATACCTGCAAAAGCAGTTAAATTAGAAAATAAAGGAAGCTTTAGACCTTACGGCGTTGATGATAAAGTAAAAGATGAGCAATAAAAACTGGGACCCAAATTTAACACCGGAACAAAATTACGTTTTAAGACAAGAAGGAACCGAGTCACCGGGTAGCAGTCCATTAAATAATGAAAAGAGAGAGGGCTCTTATCACTGTGTAGGATGTGGAACTAAACTTTTTGACTCAAATACAAAATATGAGAGCGGATCCGGTTGGCCTTCTTTTTTTAAATCTTTACCTGATGTTTTTGAGGAAAAAACAGACATGCATATAGGTTACCCAAGAACAGAATATCATTGTAAAAAATGCGGGGGTCATCATGGGCATGTGTTTGAAGACGGGCCAAAACCTACAGGAAAACGTTATTGCAACAACGGCGTGTGCTTAGTTTTTAAACCTAAAAGTTGAATAGTTATTAACAAACCAATTAAGTGTTTTAATACAACCTAACAACAAACTAAATTATTTAATGCCATGTCCACTAGACCAAGGCTACATAAGTTTGTAAGACTTACATTTCATCCACCATGAAGAACAACATTATTTCCCTATTCTTAAATTTATTTCTATTTTTTATTTTCACATCACAATTAAATGCTTCAGACCTAGCTTGGAATTTAGCGCAAGAAGGAAACAAAATTATTTTAATAAGGCACTCAATAGCTCCAGGTGGGGGAGATCCTACAGGCTTTAAAATTGATGATTGTAAAACACAAAGAAATCTGAGTAAAAAAGGCATCAATCAATCGAAAAAAATTGGAAAATTATTTAAAAAGAATAGAGTTCCCATAGATCAAGTTTTAAGCAGTCAGTGGTGCAGATGTAAAGATACAGCTAAATATGCTTTTAATGATTATAAAGAATTCACAGCACTAAACTCTACATTTCAGTCTCCATATAACAAGAATGAAGGAAAACAATTAAAGGAACTCTATAATTATGCGAAGAAATGGAATGGAAACGGTGGAAATTTAGTATTAATTACTCATTATAGTATCATTACAGCGGTAACTAATGCAGTTCCAAGTTCAGGAGAAATAGTAGTAGCAGATAAAAATTTTAAAGTTTTAGGAACAATCTTAACTGATTAAGAAAAAATATAATAAAGTATCGCAATAATAATTAAATACTCAATAACGGTTTTTATTCTTATTAAGTTTTCTTTGTTTTCAAATTTCGAATAAATGAATAAGCTCATTCGACTAAAAGTTAATTGAACTAGGGCAATGATAAAAACTATTCCTATTAGAACATAGTATATTTCAAAGTTTTTAAATCCATAATAACAAGCCGCTATAAAGGTTAGCCAAGAAATATTTGAAACAAATAATTTAATTAGTAGTCCTGATCCCTTTTTAAATAAACCCTGTGTTTTGATAAAAGTATATGACCAAAGAAGAGTAAATAAAAAACCAATATATTTAAATATCATGAGCTAATAATGTAATTGCAGTCGTAATTAAAGGCAAATATAAAGTTTATATGATCGTAAAGTTATTTTTTGCATTCGGAGCTGGATTTATAAGTTTTTTAACTCCTTGTGTGTTGCCAATTATTCCAGGTTATATTTCTTATATTACCGGAAAAAATTTAGATGAAATTGAACAAGATAAACAAAATGTTCTTATAAAAACTATTTTATTTTCTATAGGATTTTCACTTGTATTTATTGTTTTAGGTGCCACCGCTTCTGCTGTAGGAAATATATTATTATTTTTATCTAATGAATTAAGAATTGCAGCAGGAATTTTAATCATTCTATTTTCACTTCAAATGTTGGGAATTTTTAATTTTAGTTTCTTAAATAAAGAAAAAAGAATGGAAACTCAAATTTACAAAAACAATTATGCTTTTCCATTACTAGTTGGCGCAGCTTTTGCTTTTGGATGGACACCATGCATTGGTCCTGTATTAGGATCTATATTGGCTTTATCAGCGACAGAGGCCTCCATTAGCTCTGGTGTATTATTACTTTCATTTTATTCTTTGGGTTTGGCAATTCCATTTATTCTATCTGGCTATTATATGAGTAAATTTTTAACAACTAGAAAAGGTTTTAGTAAATACTATGGAAGAGTAACTAAAACTGGTGGAATAATTTTATTATTAACTGGTGTATTAATCGCCACTAATCAAATTCAAGTTATTAGTTATTATATTTTGACAATCTTTCCTTTCCTAACTACGCTTGGCTAATGAGCGATATTTCTGTCCTTGGTATATTTGTTGCTGACATAAGTTTTTCAGGATCTAAAATTCCTGCAGTTGGAGAAACTATTCTAGGTAATAAATACAATGTTGGACCTGGCGGGAAAGGATGTAATCAAGCTATAGCGATAGCAAGACTTGGTGGAAAAATAAATTTTATAAGCAAAATTGGAAAAGATGCTTATGGACAATTGGCTTTAAAAACTCTTGAAAAAAATAAAATTTCTACAGAAAATATAATACAAGATAGCAATCAACAAACTGGTGTGGCTGGTATTTTAGTTGATCAAAATACGGGTAAAAATGCAATCAATGTAATTGTAGGGGCTCCTAGTTCTTTAAAGATAAATGAAATCGAAAAACAAATTAATTTAATAAAACATTCTAAAATTTTTTTAACTCAACTCGAAGTACCAAAGGATGTAACGCTTTATTGTTTAAAGACTGCAAAAGAAAATGGATGTTTAACTATTTTAAATCCAGCTCCCGCGTCCGAAATTACAAAAGAATTTTATAATTATATTGATTATTTTACTCCCAATGAAACAGAAGCAGAATTTTACACTGGTATTAAAATTACTAATGAAAAAGACGCGAAACAAGCTGCAGATAAATTAATTAATTTAGGAATTAAAAAAACAATAATTACTCTTGGAGAAAAAGGACTATTTTACTCTGATGGAAAAGAGGAAATTTATTTAAAAGCTAACAAAGTAAAAACTATTGATACAACTGGAGCAGGAGATGCTTTTAATGGAGGTTTAGTTTATGGTTTATCTAAAGAAAAACCAATAAAAGAATGTTTAGAATTAGCAAATAAAGTTGCAGGAATTTCTACGACAAAACTTGGAGCTGGCGATGCAATGCCATTTTTAAAAGATATTAATTAGATAATAATTTATCTAATTCTCCACTCCTATTAGCATCTTGTAACTGTTCATTTCCACCTATGTAATGATCGCCTACAAAAATTTGTGGTATTGTTCTTGCTCCGTTAGTTCTTTGAATCATTTCTTTTGCTTTTGCAGGATCTTTCCAAATATCAAATTCTTCAAATTCAATATTTTTACTTTTTAATAAAGCTTTCGCTGCGCTGCAGTATGGACAAGGAACTCCTGAGTACATTGTTACTTTTTTCATATTTAATATATATCAGATATTTTTATCTTTTCTCTGAGCATTTTTCGCCCAAGCTGGAACTTTTTTCTGTGTTTAATGCTAGTATTATGAACTCTTTTTCTCCAAAGCCTGAAAGAACTAGGTTTTAAATTTTTTCTCATTATTTTAATTACTTGAGATTCATTTTTTCCAGTTTTTTCCTTAATTTCTTCAAAGGTAATTCTATCTGCCCATGCAGCCCAAATAATCCAATTATCATTTTTTTCTTTTGGCTCGGCATTTTTAACTCTTGTTTGAGGGATAAAACTTTTTTTCTTCATAAATTTATATATAGTGACTTACTAAATGTTTCCAACAGACTATATAATATTTTTGCAAATCATTTTATTTTTATTTATTTCTCCTGGCCCGCCTAGAGTTGTAATAGTTTCACACACATTAAACTATGGGTTAAATAGATCTGTTTGGACAGCATTTGGAGATATATCTGCAAATACTATTCAAGCTATTTTAGTAGTTTTTTTAATTGGTTCTTTTTTAAGTGATAACCCTCAAATTCTTTATTACTTAAAATGGGCTGGGATATTTTATATTGTGTATTTAGCTTATGATACTTTAACCTCTAAAATCAGAAGTTTTGACATTAAAGGCCAAAATTTAAAATCACCATTATCGTTTTACAAAGATGGATTATTAGTTGCTGGCTTAAGCCCCAAAGCTATTTTATTCTTTGGAACGATTTTTCCATCATTTATTAATTTTAATTCTAATATCATTTCACAGTTTTTAATATTATTAATCACTTACGTAGTTTTAGACTTTATAACCTTAATAATTTACGGATTAGCTGCTGAAAAAATTTCTGTTTGGTTAAGAGGCAAACCGAGGCTTATAAATACAATTTCTGCGTGTGTTCTATTAATTTTAGCGGTATACATTGCTGCGACACAGAATTTTTAATCTATTCTTACTGTTGTCAAAAACTCTATTTCTTGTTTTAATTATTTAATTTTAATTAATTAATTAATAACAAGAAGGGAAATAATGAATAAAATAGCAAAACTATTTGTTACATTTATTTCAGCTATAACTTTAGCATTAGTATCTTTTTCATCTTCTTTCGCAAAAGTAGAGGGAGAATACATAGTGCTAGGTTCTGCAATATCTCTTACAGGTAAATACTCTTCTAATGGTGTTCACACTCAAAACGGTTACAACATGGCTGTTGAGAGAATTAACAAAATGGGTGGAGTTGAAGTACAAGGTAAGAAATATAAGTTTGAAATTATCTATTACGATGATGAGTCAAACCCAAAAAGAGCCGCTCAGTTAGCTGAAAGACTAATTAAACAAGATGGCGTTCATTACATGCTTGGACCATACAGTTCAGGTTTAACGAAAGCTATTGCACCAGTAACCGAGAAATATAAAATTCCTATGGTTGAAGCAAATGGTGCATCTAGATCTTTATTTACAAAAGGATACAAATATTTGTTTGCGGTGTTATCACCAGCTAACCAATACCTTGAAGTAGCTATAGATTTAGCGGTAGAAAAAAACGGTGGTAAAGGAGTAAAAATTGCTCAAGCATTTGAACAAGATGCTTTCTCACAAGACGTGAGACTTGGTATTTTAGATGCAGCGAAAAGAACTGGATCTGAGATCATCATCGATGACAAACTACCAAAAGAACTTAACGATATGGCAGCTACATTGGCTAAAGTAAAAGCTACTAAGCCAGATGTGCTTGTTGTATCAGGTCACACAAAAGGTGCATTAACTGCAATCAGACAAATTTCCGAAATGAAAGTTGATGTTCCAATGTTAGCGATGACACACTGTGATGCTGCAAAACTTTCTAAACAACATGGAAAGAAATCAGAATTCGCATTGTGTGCTTCTCAGTGGCATAAAAATTTATCTTACAAAGATAAATTCTTTGGCTCTGGTAAGAAATACGCTAAAGACTTCCAAAAAGAATTTGGATATGACCCGCCATATCAATCAGCAGAGTCTTCTGCAGCATTGCTAGTATTTAAAGATGCGTTCGAAAGAGCTAATTCTTTTGATAGAGATGCAGTAAGAGATGCGCTAGTTGATACAGAAATGCAAACTTTCTATGGAAACATTAAATTTGGACCTGGTGGCCAAAACGTTGCTAAGCCAATGATCTTGTTCCAAGTAAGATGTAAAGGCGACGATTGTGAAAATAGAGTAGTTGCTCCAACTAAATGGGCTTCTGACAAGTTCTATCATCCAATCCCGAAATGGTCTGACAGAAGTTAATAACTTCTGAATATTTTGAAAAGCCCCTAGTTTTCTAGGGGCTTTTCTTTTATAAGGTTTGAAATTTTATGGACTTTCTGATTTTTAAAGCTCCAATGTTAATGGTCCAAGCGTCATTGGACGGTATTCTTCTAGGAATTTTATTTGCACTAATTGCTTATGGTATGGCTCTACAGTGGGGTGTTATGAATATAATTAACATTGCACAAGGAGATTTAGTAATTTTGGGAGGTTATATAGCTTACACTATGTATCTTGCTGGAATTCATCCAGCATGGGGAGTAATTGTCTCTCCAATAATAATGTATTTTATAGGAGTCCTTTTATATAAATTAGTGATTAATAAAGTTGTGGATCGAGACCTATTTATTTCAATCTTAGCAACTTTCGGTATTGCAATTGTATTTCAACAATTAATGAATTTTATTTTTGGTGCTGATGTAGTTGTGGCACAGTCTGAATATGGAACAACAATGTTATTTGATAATTCAGTAACTCTACCAAATTCAAAAATCTTTTCTGCATTTATAAGCGTTTTATATGCAGTGGCTCTCGTTATATATATGAAAAAATCCAGACTCGGACGAGCTATAAGAGCCACAGCTCAAAATGCTAGGGCAGCAAAAATTCTTGGTGTAGATACGGAAAAAGTTTATGCCGCAACTTTTGGTATAAATGCAGCGTTATGTGGTATTGCAGGAGCTTTAATATCAATAACTCTTACGCTCCATCCTTATGTAGGACTTCCTTATACAGTTAGATCTTTCATGATCGTTATTGTAGCAGGTCTTGGAAATTTACCAGCAGTAGCACTTTCAGGCATGGGATTAGGATTATTTGAAGAGTTCGCAGATTATATTTTAGGAACTGAATTTAGAATTGGCGCAGTTTTTATGCTTCTAGTTTTCATATTAGTTTACAGAAGATTTAAACTTTCAAAGAAAAGGGAATATTTAAAATAAATGAGTAAAATAAAACAAAAAGATTTAATATTATATTCTGGTCTAATTATCTTAGGTTTAGCTGCACCTTATTTATTCTCAGCTTTTAAAGTTCAGCTTACGTATCTTTGTGTCTTGATCGTTCTAGCAATGACTTGGAATTTACAAGGTGGTGAAATGGGTTACAATACTTTTGGAAATATTCTTTTCTATGGTCTGGGAATGTACCTCACTGCCTCAGTTCAGGTTGGTATGTTTTTTCCATTAGCAGAGTGGACAGAAAGCGGCGGAGAAAAAACTTTCGTACATACTACAGCACAATATTTTCAAGGAATAGGTGTCGGATTACTAGTTTCAGCTGTTATACCCGCCATTGTCGCCGGAGCTATAGGTTATGCTATTTTAGGATTGAGAGGTCATTACTTTGCGATTTGTACCTTAGGTTTAGGTATCGCCGCAGGTGAAATTGCTGGAGGAATTGAAATTATTGGAGCCGGTCAAGGATTTACTACACCACCTTTTCCTGCAGAAATAGTTGATACTGAAGCTAGAGGAAAGTTTTTCTATTTTCTAAGCTTCGCATTATTAATCAGCACATTTGTTTTTGTTAAATATATTTACGGTTCTAGATTTAAATTAATTTTAAATGCGATAAGAGACAATGAAGATAAAGCAGAAGCAATGGGTATCCAAACGATGAAGTATAAAATTACGGGCTGGATGTGTTCTGCATTTTTCTGTGGTTTAGCGGGTGGAATCATGGGTGGACTTATTGGATATATAGACTCTACCGACGTAGCGTTTGACGGAAGAGAGATGGGAGTATTCATGGTGCTAATGGCAATACTTGGCGGTAAAGGAACTTTATGGGGACCAGTAATTGGTGCAACTTTATTCCATTTTTTCAAAGAGGGTCTTTGGACTTTAATTTTAGGTTGGCAATATGTTGCTCTTGGAGTTCTAATTGTCGTAATTGTAATTTATTTCCCAGAAGGCCTAATGGGATGGTTAAGGGAAAAATAC
This sequence comes from uncultured Pelagibacteraceae bacterium, assembly GCA_902630925.1. GTDB lineage: Bacteria > Pseudomonadota > Alphaproteobacteria > Pelagibacterales > Pelagibacteraceae > Pelagilacustribacter. The sequence goes on from CACOWO010000008.1 coordinate 13,343, forward strand.
CCTGAAAGATTTGGCGAAGTTATAGATGAGAAAGATCGAAAGGCGCAGGTGGAATTAAAATGAGTATTTTACAAGTTAAAAATGTAAGTAAATCTTTTGGTGGTGTGCAAGCCAACGTAGATATATCAGTTTCAGTAGAACAAGGATCAATAGTTGGTTTAATTGGACCAAACGGTTCAGGAAAAACAACTTTATTTAACTCGATTGTAGGAACTCATCCTATAGACCAAGGTTCTATTATTTTTGATAACACAGAAGTTTCCGAAATGCCTGTTCCTGCAGTAGCTAAATTAGGTTTGCTAAGAACGTTTCAGCAAACAAAAATATATACAAAACTAAACTGCGTTGAAAACATGTTAATTAGTCATAAAGCTAGCGACTCCGGATTTATATTTGCTAAAATACCTACTGACCTAACTGAGAAAGCAGAAAATCTCTTAAACTTTGTAGGTCTTTACCAAAAAAGAAACTTAAGAGCAGGGGATCTTTCTTTTGGACAACAAAAATTATTAGAATTAGCTATGGCTTTAATGAATGAACCAAAAATGCTTTTATTAGACGAGCCTACAGCAGGAATTAATCCAACTTTAATTAATGGAATTATAGACAGGTTGATAAAGATAAATAAAGATTATGGAATAACTTTATTGGTTATTGAGCACAATATGAAAGTAATTATGAGTTTAGCTCAGAGAATTTTCTGTTTAGCACATGGAAAAATGTTAGCAGAGGGTTCACCTGAACAAATTAAAAACGATAAGCGTGTAGTTGATGCTTATTTAGGAGCACAATAATGGCAAATCAATACGATGTATTAGGTAAAGCACCTGGTTTGGAAGAGCTAAATAAGCTGTCTCCTAGTGATGTACATTTAACTATTAGAGGTCTAAACGCTGGCTATGGAAAAATGGAAATTCTTCATAACTTTGATTTAACTGTTAGCAAAGGCCAATCACTATGTTTAATCGGACCAAACGGAGCAGGTAAATCAACGATACTTCACTCTATTTATGGTTTCACAAATATTTTTGATGGAAAAATTGAATTAGATGGAAATGAAATAACAAAATTGACTCCCGCAGAAAAATTAAGCAAAGTTGGTGTTGCTTACATCTTACAAGATAATTCTGTGTTTCCTGATATGACAGTTGAAGAAAATCTTTTAATGGGTGGATATATTAAGGATAAGCAAGACGAAGCATACGAAGAAGCAGAAAGAATATTTCAAAAGTACGATAGATTAAGAAATCGAAGAAACCAACCTGCAAAAGTTTTATCAGGTGGTGAAAGAAGATTATTAGAAATTTCAAGAGCACTGGTTATGAAACCTTCAGTTTTATTAGTAGATGAACCATCAATCGGTTTGGAACCTAAATACATTAGTATGGTATTTGAAATCTTAGATGATCTTCAAAAAGCAGAAAAGAAAACAATTATCTTAGTAGAACAAAACGCTAAAAAAGGTTTAGAGTTTGCAGATATCGGATATGTTTTAGTATCAGGTCAAACTGCAATCGCAGGTAAAGGTAATGATTTACTTAAAAATCCAGACGTAGGAAGATTATTCCTAGGTGGATGATTAACTTAAAAGTATTTCTTACAGGTCTACAATCTCTAAAAGGTTCTCGAAGTCCAGCTATTCCATTAGCTGCTTGTTTCATTGCTCTTGGAGCTTTATTAAAAGACGCAGGATTTAATATTCAACAAAGTGCTGCCTCAAGTTTATTTACTTATGCTTTACCTGGTCAATTAGTTATGGCTGAATCACTTTTAGTTGGAGCATCAATTATAAATATTTTTATAGCTGTATGGTTGGTTAATTTTAGACTTTACCCCATGACAGTTTCCTTATTTCCATTACTAGATCATAAGTCACAACCTAAATGGAAATATTATTTATCCTGTCATTTTTTAGCAGTAACCTCCTGGTTAATTGCTAAAGATGGTTATAAAAAAATAGATAAAAAACATCGAATAGATTTTTGGATTGGCATAGGAATTGGCACTTGGTCGACAGCAATCTTTATGACCGTGATCGGTTATTTATCTGCGGACTATCTCAATAAAAATATGTTAATTGGGCTTGCAATAGTTAACCCAGTTTATTTTTTTTGCATGATGATAGGAGCAATGAAAAATTTGAGTATATCTATTGCTGTAATTGGAGGAACTGTACTAGGTCCAGTGATTTATTTATTTTCCACAGAATGGGCATTATTATTCGCAGGTCTTATTGCAGGAACTATCGCTTTTTTATTTGAAGGAAAAAATGGCAAGTAGTCAGATAATAATTCTTGCAATTTTAGTTACATCCGTTGCTACTTTTATCTCTCGTTTTATGGGCGCACTGACTTCTGAGAAAGTAAGCGTCAACTCTAAAATTTTTAAATGGTTTAACTGTGTGGCTTATTCAACTTTAGCAGCTTTATTAGGAAGAATGATTGTGTTTCCGGCTGGAGTGCTTGCTGACTCTGATTTAATTATCCGATTGATAGTTTTAATTTCCTGTATCGCTCTATTTATCATGACTAAGAAAAATTTAGTAATTCCAACAATTATCTCCGCAGTTCTTTTAGGAGTTTTGACTAACTTTTAAATTATGTTAAAATTTTAAAATGGAACCAATTTTATTAGTATTCATAATGTTGTGGATAGCCGGGACGATAGAATAATTTATTTATGAGTTTTGCAATATCTGATCATCAAAATTCAAAAAGAGTACGTGTTATTAAATTAAAAGAGAGTGATTTAGACAGGTTAGTATTTCCTTTTAAAAAGCATACTACTTTATCATTAGAGTATAAACCCTTTTCAAGATTTAGTTTAGCCAAAAGTTTAGACGAAGTTTTTGAAAACAAATTAAGCAAAACTTTAAATGAGATATTAAATGATCGTAAAACAGGGACTGCAATTATAGAACCTGAAATTAATAATAAAAAATTTGATAAAGACTTTCTTGTGAAACTATCAACTGGTCTTGCTTATTTAATTGGAAATCCAAACTTTGACTCTATGACAGGTAAATATTACGCACGATTTCATGTAAAGCATCAAGATAGCAGCGACTCTTACCTTAGGAAAGCATATACGAATTTAGATCTCCATACTGATGGAACTTACGTCAAAGAGAAGACTGATTGGTTGATAATGACTAAAATGGAAGAAAATAATGTTAGTGGAGGAGAAAGTGTTATTCTTCATTTAGATGACTGGGAACATTTAAATGACCTAAGCAATGACCCTATTGGGCAACAAAATTTTACATGGGGTTCACCAAAAAGTAAGAATGTCGAATATAAAGTTGAACATCCGGTATTTTCAAAAGATAAGAATGGTAAGCCAATTATTTCTTATATTGACCAGTTCCCAGAGCCAAAAAATATGCAACAAGGTCTTTTCCTTCAAAAACTTTCTGATGCACTTGAGGAGAGTAAAAATAAAATAAGTTTTCCATTACCAGTAGGATCAACAATTTTTTCTAATAATTATTTCTGGTTACATGGTAGAAAAGCATTTAAAGAACATTCTGGGTTGTCTAGAGAATTATTGAGAATTAGAGGAACTTTTTTTCACTAATTGTAATCATTCTAAAAATATATGCTGTTGACTCTCAATAGTATTTTTATTTTAATAACGTAATTTAATTAATTAACAGAGGGAAATAATATGTTTAATAATTTGAAAAAATTAATTAGCTTAGTTTTCGCAACTGTTCTTTTAACTTCAATCTCATCAACTAGTTTCGCAATTGATAAGTTACACTTCATTATCGGTGGTGGTGCTGGTGGTGGATGGGATGGAACTGCTAGAGGAACTGGCGAAGCTTTAACTAAAGCTGGTTTTCTAAAAAGTGCTTCATATGAAAATATGTCAGGTGGTGGCGGAGGAAAAGCTCTATCTTACATAATCAATTCGAAGCCTGAGGGAACTGTACTAGTTCAATCAACACCTCTAGTGTTAAGATCAATCACTAGACACAAAGGTTATGTTAAAGGATCTGGCGTACTATCTTATAAAGATGTTAAGCCAATTGCTGGTGTAATCGGTGATTACGGTGCAATCGCAGTTGCTAAAAACTCACCATACAAAAACTTTAAAGATGTAGTGGATGCTTATAAAAAAAACCCTAAGTCAGTTAAAATGGCCGGTGGTTCTGTAAGAGGAAGCATGGACCATTTAATTGGTGCACTTGCATTTCAAGAAGCTGGCGCAAATCCTAACGATGTAGTTTACGTACCTTACGATGCTGGTGGTAAAGCTTTAGCTGGACTTCTATCAGGAGAAACTCAAATTCTCTCAACTGGTTTGGGAGAAGTAATGGGCGCTAGAGACCAAGTAAGAATTATTGGTATTACAGCTCCTAAAAGAGTAGGTGACGCTCCAGAAGTTCCAACTCTAAAAGAACAAGGATACGATGTTCAGTTTGTTAACTGGAGAGGTTTCTTTGCTCCTAAGAGCATGTCAAGTTCAGATGTCAAGAAGATCGAAAAAATGTTAGGCGATGTTCAAAAAACTCCTGAATGGGAAGCAGTAAGAAAAAGAAACGCTTGGGTAAATATTTATAATCCAGGACGTAAGTTTGACAGTTTTTTAAAAGGTCAAACAAAAGAAATGACAAAGTTAATGAAAAAACTAGGTGTTATCTAGTTGTTTAACTTGAATTAAGAGCAGTGAAAATTAGTCCATCAAAATTAATTTCACTGCTCTTCTTCATCTTCTCGGGTTATTATTTATATACAGCTTATCAAATACAAGTCTTTGCTTTTGACGAAAATGCACCATTTAATGCGAAGACTTTTCCAATTTATCTAGGTTTCGCTGGGTTAGTTTTTTCAGCACTCTATACTATTTTACCGGAGGCAAATCCAACTAACGTAGATTTAAAAGTTTTAGATTACAAAAAAACAATTGGTTTAGTTATTTTGATGATTTTATACGGCTTAACTATTCTTAGAGCTGGATATTTTCTTTCAACTTCAATTTTTTTAGTTGCCTCCTATATTATTTTAGGAGAAAGAAAATGGATTTGGATATTTATTTTATCTTTCCCTTTCGTTGCAATATTTATGTATCTCCTTCATGGATTGTTAAATATCTATCTGCGTGATCCTTTCTTAAAATATATAGGAATAATGGGATGATTGAGGGAATACTCATAGGATTACAGACAGCTTTATCATTCAAAAATTTAATGATGGTCATGATTGGTTGTTTCTCTGGGACTATTATCGGAATGCTGCCTGGTCTTGGTCCAATGACTGCAATTGCGTTAATGATACCAATTACCTATGGTTTTGATCCATCAACAGGATTAATTTTGATGGCAGGAGTTTATTATGGAGCAGTTTTTGGCGGATCAACCTCTTCGATTTTAATAAATGCACCTGGTGTTCCAGGAACTGTAGCTACATCTTTCGATGGTTATCCTATGGCACAACAAGGTAAAGCAGGTAAAGCTTTAGCTATTGCCGCTTACAGCTCTTTTGCAGGTGGAACAATATCGGCAATTTTTTTATTAATCGCTGCACCAAGTCTATCTTTAGTAAGTTTATCTTTTAGATCACCAGATTATTTTGGTTTAATGATCCTTGGTTTAACAGCTGTTGCTGCATTTTCGTCGAAGGGAAACTTTTTAAAAGCTATGATGATGGTTGTTCTGGGGTTAATGTTAGCAAGTGTTGGTCAGGATACCCTTTCTGATATACCTAGATTTACTTTTGATAATATGAACTTATCAGATGGAATAAGTTTCGTATTAGTTGTTATGGCTACTTTTGCAATGAGTGAAGCTTTAACGATTATTTTTAAAGCAAACGATCCAACAAAAGCGGCAAAACAAATTTCATTATCTCAATTAGGATCTATAAAACTTGATAAAGATGAGACTAAAAAAATGGTGACTACAATTCCTAGATCATCAGTTTTAGGATTTATAATTGGAGTGCTACCTGGCGCGGGCGCAACTATTGCTTCTTTTTTAGCTTACGGGATGGAAAGAAATTTTGTTAATGATGAAGAAAAACAAAAATTTGGTAAAGGAAGTGTAAATGGTATAGCTGCTCCGGAAACTGCTAATAATGCAGCATGCTCTGGATCATTTGTACCTTTGCTTACATTAGGGATACCAGGTAGTGGTACCACAGCTGTAATGCTTGGAGCTTTGTTAGGATTTGGTATTCAACCTGGACCAAGATTATATCAAACCAATCCTGAGATTTTTTGGTCTGTAATTATGTCAATGTACATTGGAATGGTAGTTCTCTTAATTCTCAATCTTCCTTTAATTCCTTATATTGCTAGAGTTTTGGCAACACCAAGAACTTTTTTAATTCCATTAATTTTATTTTTCTCCTTAACTGGAGTCTATTTAATGTCTTTCAATAACTTTGATATTTATATGATGATTGGGATTGCAGTAGTGGCAACAATTCTTCGCTTATATGACTTTCCAATGCCCCCACTAATCCTTGCCTTTGTATTAGGAGGTTTAATGGAAGAAAATTTAAGAAGGTCCTTACTTATTAGCGATGGATCTTGGTCATTTATGTGGGATAGGCCATTAACAATAATAATAATGTTAACAATAATATTTATTGTTGGATGGCAAATTTATAAAAGCTTTTTTAAAAAAAAATTATAATCTAACGTATTTCTTTTCTCTATCTACAGACCAATCTCTTGTTCCATTTGCTACGATAAATAAAAATCCACCAGCTAATCCTAAGTTTTTAAGGAATGCGATAGTTTGCATCTGATCAACAAAATCGAAGTGAAATAAAAATGCAGTTGCTATACAGAAAATTGCAAGAAGACTTGCAGAAATTCTAGCTTTATATCCGATTATGACAAATAAAGGTAAAATTATTTCAACCGCTATAGTTGGATATAATAAAAACCCGGGTATTCCAAACCCTTCCATCCAGCTCATTGTACCATCGATACTAAATATCTTATTGTAAGCAGAGATCAAAAATAGAGCAGAGATCAAAATTCTTCCAATAAGGTCAATTATATTTGCCATATAAATTTGTACTTAATTGAACAATATGAGTCAAAAAAAGAGGAGTTTAATTTAGGCTTTTTTTGAAATAATTTTCAATATTAATGGAACTGCAAACAAAATCATAAGTAATCTTATTATGTGATGAAAAGAAACAAACTCGGGATCTAGATCGAAGAAAATAGCTATTACTGCAACTTCATAAATTCCCCCTGGACAATAAGATAGCAGTAAAGTAAAGAAGTTTTTGTCGATTACTAGCCCCGCAACAACTGCTGCAGCAACACCTAATATTACCAATAAGAAAGTTGCTACAAAACTATGTAAAGCGTTTCTTCCTATCTCACCAAATGTCTTATCAGCAAATCTACAGCCTACTGAGGAACCTAAAATTAATAAACAATAATCAATAATGTCAGGAGAAATTTGATAACTTGCAACTTCTGTGATTTGTAGTAAACCGCTTGCTACCAAAGTTCCCGTCAACAGAGCAGCTGGAACTTTTATCTTTTCAAATAAAAAAATCAAAATTATTGAAGATAAAATTAAAATCATTAAGTGAAATAAATTTTGATTTGTGATTATTTCTTCAGAAATATTTACGCTACCTACATCGTAAAAACTATTTACGATAAAAGGAAAGAATGTAATTATTATGATTAATCTTATTAGATGAGAAGTTGCTACTTGGCTTAAGTCTGTTTTTGCATCTTCAGCTAATATCATCAGTGGTCCTAACGCACCCGGGGCTGCTGAAAAAATAGATGTTTTTTTCTCATATTTAGAAAACTTTTCCAAATATTTTGAAACGATAAGCACACTTAGTATTATGTAAATTAACATAATAAAAGAGGTCCATATCCAATCCTGCATTTGACCGAATAAATCTTTGTCTATATAATTACCAATATAAAGACCAAGAATTATTAATATAGAAGACAATACCAACCTTGGCATTTTAGTTTTAAGACCCAATAATGAAGCCAAAGAAGTTATTAGCATTGGCCCCAAGAACCAAGCTAAAGGAATATTAAAATACTCAGCTATTATAGCGCTTGGTATAGATATTACGATGACAGATATAAACGGTATTGAAAATATCTGTTTAAAATTTTCTTTATTAAAAGGAATAGCTTGGTTATTCTGCATCATTCATGATTTTAGGATTTATAGGAACTGGTAAAATTTCATCATCAATTATTTTTGGTATTTTTAAATCAAAGTTAAAAATTAAGAGAATTTATATATCTTCAAGAAATAGAAACATAGCTAAAAAACTATCTAAAAGTTACAGCAAAATAAAAGTATTAAACAATAATCAAGAAATAATAGATAAATCTACTGTAATATTATTAGGTGTTACACCTAATGTCGGTAATAAAATTTTAACTAAATTAAAATTTTCAAAAAATAAAAAAATAATAAGTCTTATTTCAACTATCAATTTAGATAAACTTAAAAAAATCACAAAAAATAAAAATATCGTACGAGCTATACCTTTACCTCCAATTGAAATTAAAAAAGGACCAGTTATTGTTTGTCCACCAAGTAAATTTGCTAAGAATATTTTTAAACATTTAGGACAAGTTCTAGAACTAAGAAATGAAAAACTAAGCTATAAGTTTTGGTCAACCGCTTCTTTAATGGCAACATACTATGAATTACTTAATACAAGTTCTAAATGGTTATGTAAAAAAGGTATTAATAAAAAACTAGCTAATACATATGTAGCTGAATTATTTTTAGCATTAAGTCAGGATGCTTTAAATAAATCATCTCAAGGGTTTAAAAAACTTGTAGCGGACTCGCAGACCCCAAAAGGCCTAAATATGCAGGTTCTTAATGAATTGAAAAAAGGAAAATTCTTTACTAAGTTCACCAAAGCTCTTGAAAATGTAAATAGAAGAGTAAGTAAGTAAATCATGGAATATTTTATACAACAATTAGTAAACGGGATTACTTTAGGCTCGATCTATGGACTTATCGCAATTGGTTACACTATGGTCTATGGAATTATTGGAATGATCAACTTTGCTCATGGTGATATCTTTATGATAGGAGCTTTTGTTGCTTTAATTTCATTTATTATCTTTGGTTTAACTGGCGTCGCCTTGCCAATTATTTTACTTTTAGTTTTACTAATAGCTATGCTTTTCACAGCTTGCTATGGATGGACAGTTGAAAAATTAGCTTACAAACCATTAAGAGGATCTTTCAGATTAGCTCCACTTATTTCTGCATTAGGTATGTCAATTGTTTTACAAAATTACGTTCAAGTTGCACAAGGGGCTAGAGTAAAGCCTATGCAGCCGTTGATTAGTGGTGGTTTAGAATTTTTTAATAATTCTGATTTTATTGTTACAGTAAGTTATCTTCAAATTTTTATCGTTATCTTAACAATAATTTTAATGGGTATTTTTACTTATCTTATTACAAAAACAGATTTAGGTAGAGCTCAAAGAGCTTGCGAACAAGATAGAACAATGACTGCATTGTTAGGAATAAATGTAGATAGAACAATTTCAATTACATTTATAATTGGTTCTTCATTAGCATCAGTAGCCGGAATGATGTTTGTTCTTTATTACGGTGTAATTGATTTTTACATTGGGTTCTTAGCAGGCATTAAAGCTTTCACTGCAGCAGTGCTAGGAGGAATTGGATCATTGCCTGGAGCAATGTTAGGCGGCTTGTTGATTGGACTTATAGAAACCTTCTGGGCTGGATATGTATCACTTGAATATAAAGATGTTGCAGCTTTTAGTGTATTAATTGTAGTTTTAATTTTCTTTCCAACTGGATTTCTTGGAAAACCTGATATCGAGAAAGTTTAATGGAAAAGAAAGATATCATTCAATCATTTAAAGATAGTTTATTTACAGGCTTAATTGCTTTAGCTTTGTTCGGCCCGATAGTTGGTCTTAGAACTGCATCTAAAGGAGAAGGTTTATTTATTACCCCTCAATGGGGAGTAGTTTTTTTATTAGTTGGACTTTGTATTTTAGGGCGATTTTTAATTAATTTAAATTCCGCTAGAAAAACTGAAATTACTTTTTTTTCAAAGTTTACATCTAAGTTTTCAGCGATAACTAGAGACAAAGCAAAACACTTTGCAATTACTGCAATTTTATTTGCTGTTGTGTTTCCGTTTCTACCTTTTACCGACAGATACTTTATGGATGTAGCGATAATGATTTTAACTTACATCATGCTTGGCTGGGGTTTAAATATTGTAGTTGGTTTAGCAGGTCTTCTTGATTTAGGTTATGTGGCTTTCTATGCTGTTGGCGCATATTCATATGCATTGATAGCAACTACTTTTGGTTGGTCTTTTTGGATTTGTTTACCTTTAGCCGGGTTGTTTGCAGCTTTTTTTGGAATTTTACTTGGCTTTCCTGTTTTAAGATTAAGAGGAGATTACTTAGCAATCGTTACTTTAGGATTTGGAGAAATCATAAGAATAATTTTGATTAATTGGTATGAAGTAACTAATGGCCCTGATGGAATAACAGGCATACCACGACCATCTTTTTTTGGATTACCTTTTAAAAGATCTCCAGATGAGGGGGAAACAAGTTTTCATTTGTTTTTCAATCTTGAATACTCGACAATGCACCGAATAATATTTCTATACTATTTAATTTTAGTATTAGCCTTAATAACAAATTACTTTACGCTGAAGATAAGAAAACTTCCTGTAGGTAGAGCATGGGAGGCTTTGAGAGAAGATGAGATTGCTTGCAAATCTTTAGGTGTAAATCCAACAAATACAAAATTAACTGCTTTTGCAATCGGAGCCATGTTTGGTGGATTTGCTGGGTCATTTTTCGCAACACGACAAGCATTTATAAGTCCAGAGAGTTTTACATTTATAGAGTCTGCAATAATTGTAGCTATCGTTGTTTTAGGTGGAATGGGATCACAAACTGGAGTGGTTCTTGCATCAATTTTTTTAATTGGAATAACTGAAATGTTTAGAGATTTAGAACAATATAGAATGATCGCATTTGGTGGAGCTATGGTTTTAATAATGGTGTTTAAACCAAAAGGAATTTTAGCAAATAGGAAACCAACTATTCTTATGCACGGAGATAAAAAATGAACAATTTACTTTCAGTAGAAAATTTAACAATGAAATTTGGTGGTTTGACTGCAATAGATGATTTAAGTTTTGATGCAAAAAATAATCAAATTACTTCTATCATTGGACCTAATGGTGCAGGAAAAACTACTGTATTTAATTGCCTGACAGGATTTTATAAGCCTACCAATGGCCAAATGTTCTTACACAAACAGGATAGTAAAATCTCATTAAGAAAATATACAGACTTTAAAATAGCTTATGTAGCAAAAGTAGCTAGAACTTTTCAAAATATTAGATTATTTCCAGCAATGTCAGTTCTTGAAAACTTGTTAGTTGCTCAACACAATGAATTAATGGTTGCCTCTGGTTATTCTTTATTTGGATTACTTAATCTTAAGACCTATAGAGATAAAGAACAGTTAGCAGTGGATAAAGCAAAATACTGGTTAGATATTATTGGTTTGACTCATAGAGCGGATGATAATGCTGGAGACCTTCCTTATGGTGATCAAAGAAAATTAGAAATTGTTCGTGCAATGTGTATTGAACCGAGGTTATTGTGTTTAGATGAACCAGCTGCAGGATTGAATCCAAAAGAGTCTGCTGAATTAAATAAATTATTAAAATTCATTAAAATAGAGAAACAAACAGGAATTTTATTAATTGAACATGACATGAGTGTAGTGATGGGAATTTCTGATCATGTTGTTGTTTTAAATTATGGTAAGAAAATATTTGAAGGAACAGCTGATCAAACTAAAAATAGTAAAGAGGTTATCGAAGCCTATTTAGGAGTAGACGAATAATGCTTAAAATTTCTAATGTTGAAACTTTTTACGGCAAAATACAAGCTTTGAGAGGAGTTGATCTCGATGTTAATGATGGTGAAATTGTTTCTTTAATTGGTTCTAACGGAGCAGGTAAATCAACTTTGCTCATGACTATTAGTGGTGTGAATAAAGCTAAAAGAGGAAATATTGTTTTCAATGGTGAGAATATTGAAAACAAACAGCCCCACAAAATTGTTGATATGGGTATTTGCCAAGTACCAGAAGGAAGAAGAATTTTTTCAAGATTAACCGTAGAGGAAAATTTAAGATTAGGGGCTCATGCCAACGAAAAAGGTAAGTATTTTGAAAATGATATTAAGGAAGTTTATGATTTATTTCCTGTATTAAGCGATAGAAAAACGCAAAGAGGCGGAACACTTTCTGGCGGAGAACAACAAATGTTAGCCATTGGAAGAGCTCTAATGAGTAAACCCAAAGTGCTTTTACTAGATGAACCTTCACTTGGAATAGCACCTAAATTAGTTAATCAAATTTTTGTTTCAATAAAAAATATAAATAAAGAGAAAAATGTTACTATCTTTTTAGTTGAACAAAATGCCAAAAAAGCTTTGGAGCTTGCAGACAGAGCATATGTTTTAGTCAATGGCAAAGTGACCATTAAGGGTTCCGGTCAAGAGTTACTCAAAAATAAAGACATACAAGCCGCTTATCTTGAAGGTGGGGCAAAAAATTAACTTTTTTTCATATTTACAAGATTGTAATTAAGGTGTTCAATATCAATAATTAATTAATTAACAACAAAGGGAAATAATATGTTTAGAACGTTCAATAAACTTCTTTCATTAATTGCCGGAACATTAATGCTTGCAACAGTATCAGCTAAAGCTGACGTTGTTGTTGCTTCTGCTGGACCTATGTCAGGTCAGTACGCTTCATTTGGTGCTCAGTTAAAAGCTGGTGCTGAAATGTGGTTAAAGCACGTTAATAAAAAAGGTGGAATTAATGGTGAGAAAGTTAAATTAGAAATCGGAGACGATGCCTGCGATCCTAAACAAGCTGTTGCTGTAGCCAACAAATTTGCTGGTCAAGGTGTAGCTTATGTTGCAGGTCATTTCTGCTCTGGTTCGTCAATTCCAGCTTCTGCGGTTTACAATGAAGAAGGAATTATTCAAGTTTCACCAGCTTCAACAAATCCAGCATTAACGGATAAAGGTGGTAAATATACTTTTAGAGTTTGTGGTCGAGATGATCAGCAAGGTGAAGTTGCTGGTAAATTCTTAGCTGAAAACTACAAAGGTAAAAAAGTAGCTATCCTTCATGATAAAACTGCTTACGGAAAAGGTTTAGCAGACGCGACTAGAAAAAATATGAAGAAAGCTGGCCTTAAAGACGCTATGTACGAAGCTTATACAGCAGGTGAAAAAGACTATTCTGCTTTAGTTTCAAAATTAAAATCAAATAACATTGATGCAGTATATCTTGGTGGTTACCACACAGAAGGTGGTTTAATTGTAAGACAAATGAGAGATCAAGGTATGAAAACTAAATTAATCAGCGGTGACGCATTAGTTACAGCTGAGTATTGGGATATCACAGGAAATGCAGGTGAAGGTACTTTAATGACTTTCTCTCCAGATCCAAGAAATAACCCTGCTGCTGCAAGTGTTGTAAAAGAATTTAAAGCTGCTGGTATTGAGCCAGAAGGTTATGTTCTTTATTCATACGCTGCGCTACAAGTATTCGAACAAGCTGCTAATCAAGCTGGAACAAACGATCCTGCTAAAGTTCTTAAAGTTATGAGAAAAGGTAAGTTTGATACTGTAATCGGTTCACTAAGCTTTGACAGAAAAGGTGACGTGAGCTTACCAGGTTATGTATTTTATGAGTGGAGCAAAGGTAAATACAAAGAACTGTAAACCAATTACTTAACTAATTTTAAAGGGGGCTTATGCCCCCTTTTTTATTTATAGAAAAGGAAATTATGGAAATAACTTACGATGATTTTAAGAAAGTACAGATTAAGGTTGGTACTATTTTAGAGGTAAAAAAAAACGAGAAAGCTAGGAAACCTTCTCTAGTTGTTAAAGTTGATTTTGGAAAAGAGATTGGAGTTAAACAATCTTCAGCTCAAATTACTCATTATTACAATGCTGAAAGTTTGGTAGGTAAACAAGTAATAGGGGTTTGTAACTTTCCTACAAAGAACATAGCTGGTGTTGTGTCTGAAGTTTTAGTGCTTGGAGCTATTGAAAAAGACGGAAAAGTTGTCCTAGTGCATCCATCTCAGAAAACTGATAATGGATTAGATATCGCATAATGAGTTCTGAAACATTCAGTTGGAGCTGTAAACACACTTGGTCTAGAAGTGCGAATAATACATTTTGGTGTTTACTTGGATGTTCGATAGGTGATTTTGGTACTATTTTATTTTTTCAATTAACTAAAATTCCTTTTCCAGTATTAGCAATAATGGTTTTAGCTATTATCAATGGTATTATTACAAGTATCATTTTAGAAACTATTATTTTATTAAGACAGAATTTTTCTCTGAAGTTAGCTTTTAAAACAGCTGTTGGAATGAGTTTAATCTCAATGGTAAGTATGGAAATTGCAATGAATACCACTGATTATTTTTTAACTGGAGGAGCTATTTTAACTTGGTGGATTATTCCAATAATGCTTGCTGTAGGATTTGTTACCCCTTGGCCGTATAATTATTGGAGATTAAAAAAGTTTAATGAGGCGTGCCATTAACTAATAACTGTTGATATAATCCTTTAAATTTTTATTTTCCTCTTCAATTTTATTTATCAAATGTTTAACTACATCACCAATAGAGACTATGCCAAGAAGCTTTTTATCTTCCATAATTAAAATATGTCTAATTTTTTTTTCCGTCATTTCATCCATTAATTCAGTGACAGAAGTATTCAAATCACAGGTTACTAAAGATTTTGACATTAGTTCTGAAACTGGAAGAGTTAAGTTAAATTTTTCAGCATAAATAAATCTTGATAGATCTCTTTCTGATAATATACCTGTAACTTTCTTACTCTCGTCAACCACAGGCATGCATCCAATTTTTTTTTCATGAAATTTTTGACTGGCAGATTTTACGGTGTCCTTTTCACTGAGTGTGAAGCATTCCCTTTTTGACATCCTGCTAACTAGTTTACCAGGCATAGTTTCATTTAATTAAAATAACAAACGTAAGTCAAATCAATTAATAAAATATTAAGTAATTTTATCTAAGATTTTATCCTTAAAAATGAAGTGATGAACAATTACTGCTAGAATATGTAGTGCCACTAAAACAATAAGCAAATAATTAGCATAGATATGAACTTCATAATATAAATCAGCTAATTGAAAATTATCTTTTTTAAAACCATATCTAAAAAATAAAAAATTAAGTTTTTCACCCATATAAAGTTTCTTTAAAACTCCCGAAATAGTTATAGTAAAAATACTTAGGTAAAGTAAAAAATGATTTATTTTTGCTATAATTATTTGACCTTTAAAAAAACTATTCCCATCAGTAGGGCTTGAATTGAAAAATTTCCAAATCAATCTAAACAACGTGATATAAAAAATTATAATCCCAATTAGAATATGTATATTTTCTAGATCTATTCTTCGGTCAGAAAATTCTAACCCTACTAAGTAAAAACCAAAGGGTATTTGAAGTATAAGAATAACAAATGTAATCCAGTGAAACAATTTAGCTAATAGACCATATTTGCCAAAACTATTAAAAACTTGCATACTAATATTCTAACAACTTATGAAAAAATTCAAATTACTAATTACCACAACTGCTTTTATTCTTAGCTCAACATTTGTTTATGCTCAAAGTATTGAGGAAATTATTAAAGGAAGAAAAGCAATGTTTAGTGAGAACTATCAAAATGGTAAAAAAATTTCTATTCTCCTTAAGTCAGGCAAAAAAGATGAAGCCAAACCTATAATGAAAAAAATGTCTGATAATTATAAAAAACTTTTAGATTACTTTCCTGAAAATACTAAAGAAGGTTTTAAAACAGAGGCACTACCAAGTATATGGGAAAATAAAGATGAGTTTAATGCTCTAATGCAAAAAGCATCAAACGATATGCTAAAACTTGCAAAAGTAATAGATACTGCTGATGATCTTAGAGCAATTCAAAAAGAGTTAATGTGGAGTAACTGTTCAGCTTGTCATAATAGATTTAGAGCGCCCCATTAAATGACATCTCAATTATTTCCCATGATCCTTTTTGGGATCGCAACAGCCTTTTCACCTGGACCGAATAACATCATGACATCTTACACAGCTTTTAATTTTGGCGTTAGAAAAGCTATTCCTACTATGTTAGGCGTCATTATCGGATGGACACTTTTAATAATATTATTGCAACTTGGATCAGTCTCTATTTTTCAAAAATATCAATTTATACAAACTATAATTAAAGTTTTAGGTTCAATTTATCTTTTGTACATGGCGTACAAGTTATCTTTTGGCGGTCAAACTAAAGATAAAAAACTTGATCCAAAGCCAGTTACTTTTATAAATACTTTCTTTTTCCAATTCGTAAATCCTAAAAGTATTATTGTTGGCCTTACCTCGATATCTCTGTTTGTTGATACGGAAAATAATTATTTACGAGACTCAATTGTTTTAACTATTCTTTGGTTTTTAATGGCCGTTGGAAGTCAAACGGGCTGGTGTTTGATGGGAAAATACATGAGAAAATTCGCCACAAGTGATAAATTTATTAAGAATTTTAATTATACAATGTCTTTTTTACTTATCGTTTGTGTGATTTTGTTCTATGTATAGCGCATGAAATTTAATAGTAAAAATTCCTTTAAATCATTAGATAATATTTCATCATCTGGAAAAGAATATAAAATTTTCAATTTAAAAAAAGTTGAAAAAAATGGATTAGAAGGAATTTCAAAACTTCCTAAATCACTTAAGGTATTATTAGAAAATCTTCTTAGGTATGAAGATGATGTGACTGTAGATAAAAAACAAATACTAGCTTTAAAAGATTGGATTAAAAACAAAAAATCAAACACTGAAATAGCTTACAGGCCAGCACGTACTTTATTGCAAGATTATACCGGAATCCCTGCAATTGCAGACCTTGCAGCAATGAGAGACGCAGTAAAAGATAAAAATAAAAATCCAGAAAAGATTAATCCATTATCTACTGTCGATTTAGTTATAGATCATTCTGTAATGGTAGATGAATATGCTTCAGGAAAATCTTTTAATCAAAATGTTGAAAGAGAATTTTCAAGAAACGGTGAGCGTTATTCATTTTTAAAATGGGGTCAGAAAGCATTTGATAATTTTAGAGTTGTGCCTCCTGGCACAGGAATTTGCCACCAAGTAAATTTAGAATATTTATCTAAAGTTGTTTGGTCATCAAAAAGTGGAAATGATTTATATGCTTATCCGGATACTTTAGTTGGAACTGATAGTCATACTACTATGGTAAATGGTCTATCTGTTTTAGGTTGGGGTGTTGGTGGAATAGAAGCAGAGGCTGCAATGTTAGGTCAGCCTATTTCAATGTTAATTCCAGAAGTTATTGGAGTTGAACTTAAAGGAAAATTAAAAGAAGGGACAACTGCAACAGACCTGGTTTTAATCATTGTTGAAATGCTAAGAAAAAAAGGTGTGGTTGGAAAATTTGTAGAATTTTATGGCGAAGGTTTAAAAAATTTAACTTTGGCTGACAGAGCAACAATTGCAAACATGGCTCCCGAGTATGGAGCTACATGTGGTTTCTTTCCAGTTGATGATGAAACTCTTAAATATTTAAAATTATCTGGGAGAGATCACGAAACAATAGCATTAGTCGAGAAATATTCAAAAGAACAAGGGCTTTGGGCAAGCAATGATGTTGTTTTTACAGATACTCTTTCATTAGATGTTAGCAGTGTAGTAACAAGCATTTCTGGACCTAAACGACCACAGGATAAAGTTTTGCTTACCGAGGCTTCAACTGCTTTTGCAAAAGTTTATAAAGAAAATGCAAAAAGAGATAAGCCTATCGAAGCCAAAGTTGAAGGTACTGACTTTAATATAAAAGATGGTGATATTGTAATTGCCGCGATAACATCTTGTACAAATACTTCTAACCCAAGCGTAATGATTGGTGCAGGTCTTTTAGCGAAGAAAGCTCATGAAAAAGGATTAAAAGTTAAACCTTGGGTAAAAACTTCTTTAGCTCCTGGTTCGCAAGTTGTGACAGACTATTTGGAAAAAGCAGGTTTAAATAAATATTTAGATGAACTTGGTTTTAATTTAGTTGGTTATGGTTGCACCACTTGTATTGGTAATTCTGGACCTTTAAATCAAAATATATCGGATGCGATAAATAAAAATGATCTTTACGCTGTTTCAGTTTTATCTGGAAATAGAAACTTTGAAGGGAGAATTAATCCTGATGTAAAAGCTAATTACTTAGCTTCACCTCCGCTTGTCGTTGCTTATGCTTTAGCAGGTAATATGAATTTTGATATGTATAAGTCTGCTCTTGGAAAAGATAAAGACGGAAAAGATGTTTTCTTAAAAGATATTTGGCCAAGTAATAAAGAAATTGAAGATTTGATGTTAAGCTCTTTGAATGCAGATATGTTCAAACAAAGATATTCAAATGTTTCAGAAGGACCTAAAGAATGGCAAGCTATTAACACAACAGATAGCGATATTTATAACTGGGAAGCAAATTCTACTTACGTAAAAAGACCACCATTTTTTGATGATTTACCTGACCAACCAGAAGGTTTTAAACCCATTAATGATGCTAGAATTCTTTTATTGTTAGCTGACTCAGTAACAACTGATCATATTTCACCAGCAGGGAGTATTAAAAAGGAAAGTCCAACGGGCGATTATTTTATGAAACACCAAATACAACAAAAAGATTTTAATTCATATGGTGCGAGAAGGGGAAATCATGAAGTAATGATGAGAGGAACTTTTGGAAATATAAAAATTAGAAATGAAATGGCTCCAGGTACTGAAGGTGGATTTACAACGTTACAGCCAGATGGAAAAGTAATGAGCGTTTACGAAGCTGCAATGGAATACAAAAAAAGAAACAATGATTTAGTAGTAATAGCTGGAAAAGAATACGGAACAGGTTCATCAAGGGATTGGGCAGCTAAAGGAACTAAACTTTTAGGAATTAAAGCTGTTTTAGCAGAAAGTTTTGAGAGAATTCATAGATCAAATTTAATTGGAATGGGAGTTTTACCACTTCAATTTAAAGAAGGTTTTGACCGTAAAAAATTAAATATCACGGGAGCAGAATTAGTTTCAGTTATTAATATTGATAAAGGTGTTAAACCAAGACAAGAAGTAACTTGTGAAATTAAATATCAAGACGGAGCTAGTAAAAAAATTCAAATGCTTTGTAGAATCGATACAGCTAATGAAGTTGAGTACTACAAAAATGGAGGAATTTTGCAGTATGTTTTAAGAAATATGCTTGCCAACTAAATGAGAGATATAAAAGTAAAAGTTCATTCATCAAAATCAAATCTAAGAAAAGAAAATCAATTAGCCTGGAAAATTGCAGAGATCGCATCAGATAAAGCAAAAATAGATAATGATGCAGTTGATATGGTTATCAATAGAATTATAGATAACGCTTCGGTTGCTATTGCTTCATTTAACAGAGGACCTGTTGTTTCAGCTAGAGCAATGGCTTTAGCTCACCCCAGAAAATCGGGGGCTACTGTTTTTGGTTTAAATCCAAAAATTAAAGTGGATTGTGAATGGGCTGCATGGGCAAACGGAACTGCTGTAAGAGAATTAGATTATCATGATACTTTTTTAGCAGCAGATTATAGTCATCCAGGTGACAATATTCCTGCAATCCTAGCCGTAGCACAACAAAAAGGATGTAATGGTAAAGATTTAATTAAAGGAATACTCACAGGCTACGAGGTGCAAGTTAATTTAGTAAAGGGAATTTGCTTACATGAACATAAAATTGACCATATAGCTCACCTTGGACCAAGCATTGCTGCTGGCTTAGGAAGTTTATTAAATTTAAAAACAAATCTAATTTACCAATCTGTTCAGCAAGCATTACATATCACAGTCTCAACAAGACAATCTAGAAAAGGAGAGATCTCTAGTTGGAAAGCATTTGCCCCTGCGCATGCCGGTAAGCTTGCGGTGGAGGCAGTAGATCGATGTATGAGGGGTGAGGGTGCGCCATCGCCGATTTATGAGGGAGAAGATAGTGTTATTGCTTATGTTTTATCAGGACCAGATAAAGAATATATAGTACCATTACCAAATATTAATGAGCCTAAAAGAGCAATTCTTGAAACTTACACAAAGGAACATTCAGCAGAATATCAATCTCAAGCTTTAATTGATCTAGCAAGAAGCTTACATAAAAAGATTTCTAATGTTAGTGACATCGATAATATTGTAATTGAAACAAGCCATCATACTCACTACGTAATCGGTACCGGAGCAAACGATCCTCAAAAAATGGATCCAAAAGCAAGCAGGGAAACTTTAGACCATTCTATAATGTATATTTTTGCAGTAGCTCTTGAAGATGGAGCATGGCATCACGTAAAATCTTATACACCTCAAAGGGCGCAAAGAAAAAGCACAGTTGAACTTTGGCAAAAAATTTCAACAAGGGAAGATGCAAGGTGGACAAAAAAATATCACGATCCTAATCCTGACAATAAATGTTTTGGTGGAAAAGTAATAATCACTATGAAAGACGGATCTACAATATCTGAGGAGATTAATGTTGCTGACGCTCATCCGGCAGGCAAAAGACCTTTTTCACGAAAAGAATACGTTGATAAATTTAAAACTTTAACTGATGGTATCATCTCTAAAAAGGAGTCAGATCGATTTTTAAAAAGTGTGCAAAATCTTCCTAAATTAAAAGCTAAAGATTTAATGGGTTTAAATGTAGAGGCCAAAAGTTCAATTAAAGATAAATCAAAAAGTAGTAAAGGTATTTTTTAATTATTTTATTTTTCTTGCTAGATCATTAGCACTTAACCAGGCATTTTCAACTTTCGGTCCATCAAGCCAATCTCCACAAACGCCTAAATTAATTTTTTTATTCCAAATACTTAAGTATGGAGTTTTTTTATAATTATAAGAATATTTCCACCCATGAATTTTTTTGAAGATTATTTTATTTTTTTTAAATCCTGTTAATTTTATGAAGCGTAAAATTATTTGATTCATAATTGATTTGTCAGTTTTATATTTATTAATAGTTTTTTTTGACCATCTAAGAGTAGTTTGAAGAGTCCATAAATTTACATTGGATCTAAATCTCTTTTTACTATTTTCATTAGCAGCCCAAGCTAAAACGTTATCATTAAATTTTATTGAACTAATAGGAAGGTTTTTTTGTTTCTTTAAGGCAAGCATTACAGTAATGTTTGGTTGCATTTGTATCTTTAATTTTAAAATTTTTTTATTTAAGTAGTTTTTTGCTAATTTTTTTAATTGTGGAAACGGACAAGTTATTATTAAGGATTTAAAATAATGTTTTGATTTATTGTTAAGAGTAACCTCCCAATAGTTTCTATTAAATTTAATTTTAGTTATTGGTGAAGCAAAAGATTGCTTGATACCTTTAAGATTATATTTAACTAAATCGTTATTAGCTTTTTTTCCAATATATCTAACTGAAAAAGGTTTTTTTTCAAAAGTAAAATCAAGATGATTTCCATCCCAAGTTTTAAGAGTTTTATTTTTACAAAGTTTCCGTATAAACTTTGAAAATTGTTTTGATTTTGGAGAAATATATTGAACTCCATGATCAAAACTTAAATTATCCTTAAATCTTTTATTTGAAGATCTACCACCTGGACCTCTTGCTTTATCAAAAACTTTGACTGAATATTTTTTAGATAATAGATTTGCTATTGTAGAGCCAGAGATGCCTGACCCCAAAATACAAAAATCTATCATATCGCAATTAAGAATTCGTATTTTTCATTAATTGAAAGAACTTCGTAATTTACTAATCCACCTATAATTAATTGTAGAGCGATTATCAAAATAACTGCTAAACCTAAATAACCAAGCCACTGATGTTTTTTGATATAATCAGCAAAGTAACTAGCTAAGGTGGCTATTAAGAATACTGATAACAATAAACCAATTACCATTATATGAAAATTACCTTTTGAAGCTGCAACTACAGCAATAACATTATCGAAACTTAAAGTTAAATCAGCAACTAACACCTGGTAAACACCAGCAAAAAAAGTTGTTGTTTCTCTAGATTTTAATTGTGGAGACCTAATCTTATTTTGACCAAAAAAGTCTTGTCTTAAATTATTTATAACCCAGAGAAGCGCTATTCCACCTAAAATTTTAACCCAAGCAAACTCAAAAATAAAGTTTGCGCCAGTTGCAAAAAAAATCCTAAATATAAAAGCAGCCGCTACTCCCCACGCAATAATTTTTTTTCTATTATTTGGCGCAAAGTTTGCAGCAATAATACCTATTATGATGGCATTATCTGCGGACATCACTATGTTAATGATAAGAATTTGAGAAGTGATTATAAATTGTTCTAACATTTTCTTAGGATTCTATTAATAAATGTATAT
>CACOWO010000009.1 GCA_902630925.1 uncultured Pelagibacteraceae bacterium
TTACTTACAGAGGTTATACAGTTCAAGAACTTTGTGATAAGTGTGATTTCGAAGAAGTTGCGTATCTTGTTCTTAATGGTGAATTGCCAAACAAAAACCAACTTAAAAAATTTATCAAACAAGAAAGATCTGAGAGAAAACTTTCAAAACAAATATTAAATGATATTAAAAAGATGCCAAAAAATGCTCATCCTATGGATGTGATTAGAACATGTGTAAGTCTCATGGCATTAGAAGATAAAGACACAAAAGATAATTCACCTGCAGCTAACATGAGGAAAGCAATGAGAATATTTGCTAAAACTCCCACAGCAGTTGCCGCTTATTTTAGAGCAAGAAAAGGTAAGAGTATTATTTCTCCAAGTAAAAATTTATCTTTTTCTGAAAACTTCTTTAAAATGATGTTCAATAAAGTTCCAGATAAAGAAATAGTTAGAGCATTTGATATCTCATTAATTTTATACGCTGAACATAGCTTTAATGTATCTACTTTTACCGCAAGAACAATTACCTCTAGTTTGTCAGATTTACATGGAGCAATTACCGGAGCCATAGCTTCTTTAAAAGGACCGTTACATGGTGGAGCAAACGAAGCAGTAATGCATATGATGAAGGATATTGGAAAGCCAGATAAAGCTAAAGCTTGGATTGAAAACGCATTAGATAAAAAAAAAGTTGTTATGGGATTTGGTCATAGAGTTTATAGAACAGGAGACTCTAGAGTGCCTACAATGAAACATTATATGTTTAAAGTAGCTAAACTTTTAAAAAAAGAAAAGTACACAAAAATTTATGAAATTTTAGAAAAAGTAATGATAGATAAAAAGAAAATTCATCCTAATGTAGACTTTCCGTGTGGTCCAACTTATTACATGATGGGAATTGATATTGATTTCTATACACCGATTTTCGTAATGTCTAGAATAACCGGTTGGTCAGCACACATTATGGAACAGCATGCCTCTAATAAATTAATTAGACCTTTATCAAAGTATAGAGGTGCTGAAGTAAGAGAAGTAATGCTTTTAAATCAAAGATAATTTGAAAATTCTTAATTTCTTTAAAATAATTTTTTTTAATATATTTTTTTTTGTTACTCTATTAATTATAATTGAATTAATTTTTGGCTCCTGGTTTAAAAATAATTTTTCCTACCGTTTATCATCAGAAAGAAATATCTATAGAGTTTATAAATTTGATTTTTCCAACTACAAAGGTGAATCAATATATAAAAGAGATACAAATGCATTTAGATATAATGAAAATCCAATTAATGTAAATGATATAGATATCGTTTTTACTGGTGGCTCTACTACAAATCAAAAATTTTTAAATTTTCAAGACACTATTGTAGGTAATTTAGATAATTACTTTAATGAAAAAAAATTTATTAATGCTGGTGTTGACGGACTTTCAATACGAGGTCATATAAATTCGTTTAATTTTTGGTTCAATAATATAAATGATTTAAAAGCAAAGTTTTACATCTTTTATTTAGGAATTAATGATCAAAATTTATTAAATTATAAAAAAAAACCTGTTGATGAATTTCAAGAGTCCGATTTTGAGGGAAACTTTAGGGAATATCTAGAGTCTAATTCTTATTTTTATAAAAAATTTCGTCTTTTAAAAGCTAATCTTTACTTAAAATATAATATTCAAAAGGGAGCAAATATAGTTAACAAAGGTAATGTTGTTTACGGAGAAAGGTCTAAAAAGAAATTTATAACTTATGAAGAATTTAAAATAAATAATAAAATTAACAATTTATATTTTGATAAGTATATTTTGTTACTTAATACACTCACTAATAAAGTTGAGGAATTAAATGCAAAACCTATCTATATAACTCAAATATCAGGATACGGAATGAATTCAGAATTATTTTCAGCTGCAAATGCAATCATGGATCATTGTAAAAATAAAAATTTACAATGCATTAATCTCGCTAAAGATATCAATTTAGATTATGACGATTTTTATGATAGTTTACATTTGACCCCAAAAGGATCACTTAAAGTTTACTCTTATTTATCTAAGAAATTGGAAAAAATAATAAATTAATTTAAAATTTAGTAAAAAAAGTATAAGGTTTTGAAATATGACACTAACTAACTTTCTTCTTCTTTTAATTCTTTCTATATTCACAACTTACACGTTCATGAATTGGAAAGGTATAGATAAAGGTCCGAAACTTACAATTGTTCTTCAATTTGTTGGGTGGACTATTTTATTTTTTGTAATTGTTTTTGTTCTTAAAATGCTTGGATTTATTAACGAGTTTTAATAATCTTTTGAGTTATTCTATCTAATATAATTGCTAAAATTACTATTCCTGTTCCACCGATAACAGCTGATCCAACATCTAACCTACCTAAAGCAATGTAAACGGTTAAACCTAATCCTCCAGCTCCAATCAAAGCTGCAATAACTACCATTGATAAAGCAAGCATTAATGTTTGATTTACTCCTGCCATTATAGTTTTTAAAGACAAAGGAATTTCAATTTTAATAAGTATTAAAAATTTTGTAAGTCCTAAACTCGATCCAGCTTCTTTAAAGCCTTTACCAACTTGTCTTATACCTAAATTTGTTAACCGAATAATTGGTGGTAAGGCAAAAATAATTGTTGCAACTACACCAGGTGTTAAACCAACTCCAAAAAGCATAACTACAGGTATTAAATAAACGAAACTTGGTATTGTTTGCATTATATCAAGTATCGGGCGTAAAATAATTTCAAAAGTATTACTTCTAGATGCAAGAATGCCCAGCGGTATACCGATTAACATACAAAATAATACTGCGGTGAAGATCATTGCTAACGTCGTCATGCTCTCAGACCAAAGATCAACTAGATCTATAAATATTAAACTTAAAAAAGAAAAAACTGCAAATTTCAATCCATTTGTTCTAAAAGCAAAGAATACAAATATAAAAAGTATTATTGGAAAGGGTATAAAATTTAAAAGAGAGTCTAAACTGTTTAAAACTGTGTCTATTGGTGCTGAAATTTTTTTAAAGAGTGGCCTTTGTTCGAACAGCCACTCTTTAATATTTCCTTCAATCCATTCACCTAATGGAATGTATATTTCGTAATCTGAAGGGGCTAATTTTAAACTCATTTAAAATTAACCTGATCCTTTACTTGATCCAGCTATCAAATGTGCTTTGATTTGCTTTTATCCATTCATTAGCGTGCTTTTTAATTGCCTTCTCGCTCTTTTCCCCTTTATTCATTTTAAGGTTTTGAGCAGCTATATCAGCTAAAGGAATAGATGCTTTTTTTAACATCTTCTCAACTTTAGGATTTGCTTTTAAGAAATCAACATTTGCAGCTGGTCTAATGTCATCAGCTCCAAAACCTAAATTCACTTTAGATTTTGTTGCGTTAGGAACCTTTCCTGCTTTAGATCCACTGTATGGAACTTCAATCCAAACTACATCTTTTCCAAGCTTTAATGTTCCAACTGTCCAGTTAGGTGTCCATGTATAAAACAACACTGATTTACCATTTTTATATTTTGAAATTACATCAGCCATAGACGCTGAGTAATCTGCTTTAACTGGATTTATAAATTCACCAAGACCAAGTTCATCAAAATGTTTTTGGATTACTTTTTCACATCCCCAGCCAGGAGGGCAAGCAACCATGTCTGCTTTCCCATCGCCATTTGAATCCCAATTTTTAGCATGTTTTTTTATATCTAGGACCGTTTTAATTCCAAACTTGTCAGCTGATTTTTTATCGATTAGATATCCCTGTAATCCACCTTTTTTCATTACATGGCCAACCGGTTTAACTTTACCTTTTGACTCTGAGATGTAACCATCATGAGTACCGAACCAACCATTAACCCATAAATCTACATCACCTGTTGCAGCGGCAACGTAGAATACTTGTGGCTTCATAGTTTTAGGGCCTGTCACTTTATAGCCCATCTTTTCTAAAGCTTGTTTATAGACTTCAGCTTGAAAATAGCCTGTGTCCCAATCAGCTCTGCCCATCTTGATTTCGTTAGCAAAAGCGACGCTACTAATAGATAGTGCTGTAATTATAGATACTATATATTTTAAATATTTCATATGTCCTCCTAATTTCCTCAATTTTTTTAACATGTATGAATTGATAATGTAACCGTAGTTCAACTAAAAAGTGAATTATGGAAGATATGCTTATGATTTGTGGAGATTAGCTTATTTTGTTTTTTATTTGCACTTTTTACACAAACCAAAAAATTCTAAATTAAATCTTTTATACTTAGTTCCTTTTTTATCACTAAAACTTGATAAGTATTTATTAAGTTTAGCATCACTAATTTCATCAACCATTTCACAACTTTCACAAATTGAAAATGCTGTAGCTTTTGAAATTTCACAATTTGAATTTCTACATGCAACGAAAGCATTTTTGCTTTCAATTTTATGAATTTTTCCAATTTCAATTAATTTATCTAAAGCTCGATAAATTTGTTGAGGCGCGTTAATTCCTTTTTTTTGTACATTAAAAAGTATTGAATAAGCTTTTAAAGGACTCTTTGCTTTTTCGATAATATCTAAAACAATTTGCTGATTTCTAGAAAGTATTTGTACTTGTGCCATAGATTTAAATTACCAATTTAATATCATTTTTTCAATTCAGAATAATTTTTGATCTTAATAAGTGTAAGACAAAATAAAACTAACGCTGCTGTTATTATCGATGGTCCTGAAGGAGTGTTAATTTGTAAAGATGAAAACAAACCAATTATTACTGATAACAATCCACCTATAATTGATAACCTAACCATCTGTGTTGGATTGTTAGAAACGTTTCTAGCCATTGCTGCAGGCATAATTAACATTCCTGTTATTAGAAGAAGCCCTACAATTTTAATTGATATTGCAATTATCGCTGCTAACAAAACTGTAAAGATTGCATTCACTTTATCAGGGTTCATACCCTCGGCTTCAGCAAGTTCATGATTAACTGTTGAGGCAAACAAAGGTTTCCAAATAAATTTAAGTATGAGCAAGATTAATGCTCCACCGATCCAAATTATCAATAGATCAATTTCATTTACAGCTAAGATGTCACCAAATAACAATCCCATTATATCAAATCGAATCGTGGTAAGAAAACCAATTACTACCAACCCAACTGCTAGAGATGAATGTGCTAATAAACCTAATAATGCATCACCAGGTAGTTTTGTAGTTTTTTGAAGTTTTAAAAGTATCAGTGCGATCGCTGATGAAATTAAAAAAACTGAAAATGCAATATTTAATTCAAAAAAGAAAGCTATAGTTACCCCAAGTAGTGCGGAGTGAGATAATGTATCGCCAAAAAAAGATAATCTTCTCCAAATTATAAAACAACCAAGAGGTCCAGTGACTAATGCGATTCCGATTCCAGCAATTAAAGCTCTTATAAAAAAATCATCAAACATTTATTGTTTCCTTTTTATTGTTCCGTCTGGTGAGTGAGTATGATCATGTTTGTGTTCGTATACAGATAGGATTGTTGATGCACGATCTCCAAATAGCTCTTGATATTTATTGTTGTTAGCTACAGATTGAGGTGTACCAGAGCAACAAACGTGTCCGTTTAGGCAGACCACATAATCTGTTGATGACATTACAACATGTAAATCATGTGATATTAGTAAAATTCCACAATTTACCTTTTCTGAAATTTCTTTTATTAACTCGTAAAGAGAGATTTCACCTTTAAAGTCTACTCCTTGAACTGGTTCATCCAACACTAAAAGATCAGGATTTTTGGCAATCGCTCTAGCAATTAAAACTCTTTGAAACTCGCCTCCAGACAAATTACTTAAATTATTATTCTTAAGATGCTCAACTCCAGTCAGTTTTAAAGCATTTATTATCTCTTCGTTACTTAGATTTTGTGTAAGTAGCATAAAATCAACCACTCTTATTGGTAACGTCCAATCTACAGAAATTTTTTGAGGGACATAACCAACTTTTTCAGTAAATTTTAAAACTTTTCCCTCGATATTTTTGTAAATACCGAGAGCAATTTTTGCTGTAGTTGTTTTTCCTGATCCATTAGGACCAATTAGAGTAACTATTTCTCCCCTTTTTACCTGGAGAGAAACTCCCTTTACTAACCATTTGTCATTTTTAAAAAAACCTACATCTTCTACTTTAATTAAAGTATCTTCACTCGTTTTATTCACAAAATTAATCCTTGCATTTATAAATGTTATATTATAACAGATTGTTACTTTATAACATAATATGAAAAAAATTCTTCTACTTATTCCATCAGCAATTACTGCATTTTCATTGACTTTTTCAATATCTAAAGCAGATGTGAAAGTCGTAACATCAATTAAACCAATCCACTCTTTGGCTAGTTATGTAATGGATGGCGTTGGTAAACCTGATGTTATAGTTGATGGATATAACTCACCACATAATTTTAGCTTAAAACCTTCACACGCCAAAATGATTGAAAAAGCTAATCTTATTATTTGGGTGGGAGAAGATTTAGAAACTTTTTTAGAAAAACCTTTAAAAACTATAAGTAAAAATGCAGTCAATGTTGAAATCATGAATTTAAAAGGAATTAAAAAATTAAAATTTAGAGAAAAGAATATTTTTGAAGGGCATGATGATCATGGACATGGCCATAAAGAACACAAGGGGCACGGACATGATGAGCATAAAGAGCACGGTCATAAAGAAAAAAAACACGATGATCATGGCCATGAAGAACATGCTCATGGTGAACATGATCCACATGTTTGGTTAGACCCAATGAATGCGAAAGTAATTGTCAAAGAAATTGAAAATCAACTCGTTAAGTTAGATCCAGATAACAGTTCCAAGTATAAAGCTAATTCAAAAAAAGCACTATCGGAATTAGATAATTTAACTAAAAATATTAAAAAAGATCTTAAAAAAGATTTAAGATTTGTAGTTTTTCATGATGCATATCAATATTTTGAAAATAGATTTGGTATTAAGGTTTTAGGGGCTTTGACGGTAAATCCAGATGTTTTACCTGGAGCTGAGCAATTATCAGAAATAAGAGAAGTTATTGAACAAGAAAAAGTGAATTGTCTATTTTCAGAACCTCAATTTAATCCTGCAATTATAAAATCAATTTCAAAAGACACTAAAGTTAAAACGGGAATCTTAGATCCTCTTGGAGCATCCATTGATAAGGGTAAAGGGATGTATGTCCAGTTATTATCAAATATTTATGGTTCTTTTAAAGGTTGTTAATTAATAAAAACTTCACCCCAACTGCCTTTAGTAGATGCTTTAGAATACTCAGTGGCTCTACCTTCAAAGAAGTTCATATGTTCAACTCCATTTAACATTGTGTCTAACCAAGTCAATGGATTTTTCTTAACATCATATATTGGATTTAAACCAAGCTGTTCTAGCCTTCTATTTCCAATAAATCTTATGTACTGTTTAACCTCCTCTGCTGTTAAACCCTCCAATGATCCCATTTGAAAAGCTAAATCAATAAATGCATCTTCATGATGAACAATTGTTTTACAAGCTTCATAAATTTCATTTTTTAATTTATCGTTCCAAATTTGAGGTTCTTCTTTAATGAAATCTTTGAATAGCCTAATCATAGAGTTACAGTGAAGTGTTTCATCTCTAACTGACCAAGTTACGATTTGTCCCATTCCCTTCATTTTGTTAAATCTAGGGAAGTTTAAAAGAATTGCAAAACTCGCAAATAGCTGAAGTCCCTCTGTAAACGCAGAGAATACTGCCATTGTCATTGCAATGTTATGTTTTGATTTAACATCGAATCCTTGCATGTAATCATATTTATCTTTCATTTCTTTATATTTCATGAAAGCAGAGTATTCCGTTTCTGGCATTCCGATTGTATCTAATAAATGAGAGTAAGCGGCTATATGAACTGTCTCCATAGCTGCAAAAGCAGTCATCATCATTAAAACTTCAGTAGGTTTAAACACAGTTGTGTAATGTCTTAGATAACAGTTGTTAACTTCAACGTCTGCTTGAGTAAAGAATCTAAAAATGTGAGTTAATAAATTTTTTTCTTCTACAGATAAATTCTTCTGCCAGTCTCTTACATCATCTCCTAGTGGCACTTCTTCTGGTAACCAGTGAATTCTTTGTTGTGTTAACCAGGCGTCGTAACACCATGGGTATCTAAATGGTTTATAAACTGGATTTTCTACCAATAGTCCCATTTTTTTTGGCTGGATAATTTTTGGCTTAATTTTTTCTGCTACTGACATGATAAACACTCCTCATAGTTATTTGTTTCATTATTTGATTTTTGTCCGTTAGAATAAACATTCTTTGTTACATCAGTTTGCGATGTATTGTTTACATTTTCGGCTCTTTGGATTGATTTAGATCTGCAGTAATAAAGGCTTTTTAATCCTTTTTTCCAGGCTTGGAAATGAAGATCATGCAAGTCTTTTTTATGTATGTCTGCAGGTATAAATATATTCACAGATTGGGCTTGTGAAATGTGAGGAGTTCTATCTGCTCCTAATTCCACTACCCATCTTTGATCTATTTCAAATGCTGTTTTAAAAGTGTCTTTTTCTTCAGCAGTTAAAAAATCTAAATGAGATACTGAACCTTGGTTAGTTGTAATGCTAGACCAAACATCATCGGTATCTTTTTTATATTTTTGAAGAAGTTTTTTAAGATATTTATTTCTAACATTAAACGAACCAGATAAAGTTTTATGCGTATAGCTGTTAGCAGCAATAGGTTCAATTCCTGGTGAAGAACCACCACAGAT
This sequence comes from uncultured Pelagibacteraceae bacterium, assembly GCA_902630925.1. Taxonomy (GTDB): domain Bacteria; phylum Pseudomonadota; class Alphaproteobacteria; order Pelagibacterales; family Pelagibacteraceae; genus Pelagilacustribacter. Next base: position 8,762 of record CACOWO010000009.1, read on the forward strand.
AATTGATATTGAAGCAGTTGGAGCAATTGCTGTTTTATTAGAAAATCTTTCTTTTATTCCATATTCTGCTGCATCGGGACAAGCTCCTCTTTCTTCTGCCAAGCTAACTGAAGCTGCATCAACTTTCTCTTGAATATTTTTAAATATTTTTTTATTCCAAACTTTGCTCATTACCGAACCAAAAGGAATATTTTTTTGTTGGAAGTAAGAATGTAAACCCATAACTCCCAAACCAACGCTTCTTTCTCTCATCGCAGAATATTTCGCATGAGCAAATTCATCAGGCGCTCTATTAATAAAGTCAGTCATTACGTTGTCTAAAAATCTCATCACATCCTCAATAAATTGAGGATCTTCACTCCATTGATCATATGTATCAATATTTAAAGATGATAAACAACAAACTGCTGTTCTTTGTTTGCCGTCATTATCTTGACCGGTAGGCAGTGTAATCTCGCTACAGAGGTTAGAGGTTTTTACTTTTAAACCAGCAAGTTTATGATGTTGCGGTATTTGTCTATTAACTGTATCGATAAAAACTATATAAGGCTCACCTGTTTCAATTCTCGCTGTTAATAATCTAATCCATAAGTTTCTTGCGGGAATAGTAGATTGAACTGTGCCATCGTAAGGACTTCTTAAAGCCCATTGTTCACCTGTCTCGACAGCTCTCATAAATTCATCAGTAACTAATACACCGTGATGTAAGTTAAGCGATCTTCTGTTAACATCTCCACCAGTTGGTCTTCTCATTTCAATAAACTCTTCGATTTCAGGGTGATCAATTTGTAAGTAACATGCAGCAGATCCTCGTCTTAGTGAGCCTTGGCTGATAGCTAAAGTTAAAGAGTCCATAACTTTGATAAATGGAATTATTCCAGAAGTTTTTCCAACTTTTCCAATTTTTTCACCAATAGATCTCAAGTTTCCCCAATAACTTCCGATACCGCCACCTCTTGCAGCGAGCCAAACGTTTTCTTCCCAGAGATTTGTTATCCCTTCTAAGCTGTCATTAGCTTCGTTTAAAAAACATGAGATAGGTAGGCCTCTTTCTGTACCACCATTTGATAAAACTGGTGTTGCGGGCATAAACCATAAATTACTTATGTAGTTATAAATTCTTTGCGCATGTAAATTATCGTCAGCATATACACTTGCAACTCTTGCAAATAAATCTTGGAAACTCTCGTTTTGACCTAAATATCTGTCTTGAAGCGTAGCTTTTCCGAAATCAGTTAAATTTGCATCTCTAGATCTGTCGATCTTAATTGTGATGCCTCTCTCATTTTGAAATAGTTCTGTCTCACCTGAAAGAGAGAATAAATCAGGTTTCTTAGGACCATTATTTCTTTGATCATTTTGGTGCTTTTGGCTTATACTGCCGACAGCTTTCTCTATTGCCAATGATACGTTTTTATTCATATTTTACTTATTTTCTTCGATTTATTAACAAAACAACTATATGTTGTGTTACAATATAGTTAATATACTATATACGATCGAAATCAATAGAACATTATAAGAACATTTAAATAATTTTGCAAGTGGAAAATTTTGTTAACAAACATTTAATAACAAAAGCCCTTATTCTTTAGTATTTATAGTTAATGAAAATCAATCCAAACGGTTTTAGAGAGTATGACGCTAGATGGCTTTTTGAAAAAGACATCGATTTAGAGGGAATCACAAATTTAGGCAAAGGATTAGGTTCTCAAATAATTAAACACACAAATAAATCCAATCCAAGAGTAGTAGTTGGCCATGATTACAGGTCCTATAGTGAGTCTATTAAAAAAGCTCTAATAAATGGTTTAATCTCAACAGGGTGTCATATTGAAGATATAGGCTTATCACTGTCCCCAACTGTTTACTTCGCACAATTTAATCTAAATTCTGATGCCATAGCAATGGTGACGGCTAGTCATAATGAAAATGGTTGGACTGGGGTAAAGATGGGTATCAAAAAAGGTTTGACCCATGCACCTGGGGAAATGAGTGAACTAAAAGACATTACATTAAATAAGAAGTTTGTTAATGGAAAGGGTTCAATAAAAAAAATAGATAATTTTAAGAATGTCTATTCTAATGATTTAATAAAAAAAAATAAGATCAATAAGAAAATTAAAGCCGTTGTTGCTTGTGGAAATGGAACAGCAGGAGTTTTTGCGCCTGAAATCTTAAGAGGTATTGGTTGCGAGGTGATAGAATTAGATTGTAATCTAGACTGGTCATTTCCAAAATATAACCCTAACCCTGAAGATCTTGAAATGCTTCACGCAATAGCAAAAGCAGTAAAAGATAGTAATGCTGATGTTGGCTTTGGTTTTGATGGAGATGGCGATAGATGTGGCGTAATTGATGATAAAGGAAATGAAATATACTCTGATAAAATAGGATTATTAGTTGCTCGGAACTTAGCATCGAAACATCAAGCCTCAAAATTCATTGTGGATGTAAAATCAACAGGTCTTTATGCTAAAGATAAAGTTCTTTTAGAAAATAATTGTAAAACAATTTACTGGAAGACTGGACACTCGCATATAAAAAGAAAAGTTAACCTAGAAAAAGCTTTGGCAGGATTTGAAAAGAGTGGACATTTCTTTTTTAACCAACCTTTAGGATATGGGTACGATGACGGAATAAATTCAGCAATACAAGTTTGTCATTTATTAACTAATCAAAACAAAAAGATGAGTGAAATTATTAATGAGTTACCCAAAACATATCAATCTCCAACTATGGCGCCATTCTGCAAAGATGAAGAGAAATATAAAGTTGTAGAAGAAATGAAAAAAAAAGTTGAAAATCTAAAAAAACAGAATATTAAAATAGATAATCAATCAATCACAGAAGTTTTAACTGTTAATGGAGTAAGATTTTCTTTAAAAGATGGATCTTGGGGTTTAATTAGGGCCTCATCAAATAAACCCTCTCTTGTTGTAGTTACTGAAAGCCCTACCTCAGACAAAAGAAAGAAAAATATTTTTTATTTCATAGATAAATTATTACAAAAAACTGGAAAAATTGGTGAATACGATCAAAAGATTTAAAGATTAAAATATTCGTATAAGAATTTAGTTCCAATAATTATTAAAAATAACCCGAAATACTTCGTCATCTTTTTTTTATTAATTCTATGACTAGCTTTTGCTCCTAGCCTTGCCATAAATGCTGTTATTGGAAAGAATATTAAAAATGCGGGGATATTCAAAAATCCTATGCTTAAAGGCAAATCCGCATTTAAATAATTACCTGAGAAAAGAAAACCTATCGTGCCAAATAAAGCTATTATAAAACCAATAGCAGCTGCACTTCCTATCGCTTTATTTATTGGATAACCGAAAAACTTTAAAATCGGGACATTCATTACTGCACCGCCTATGCCCATTGGAGCTGAAACAAAACCAGTAATTACTCCTGAGATTATTTTAGCCGGTAAACCCATCTTAATTGAAAGATCAGACTCTTTCTCTTTTAAAAATAATAAATAGAAAGCTAGAATATAAACAACAACTGTAAAAAATAATATCAAAGGTTTTGTTTTTAAACCTGCTGCTAATATGGTTCCAAGTATTACTCCAATAATTACAAACACTCCGTAACCCTTCACTACATTGAAATCGACTGCATTATGTTGATGGTGAGTTAAAACTGAAACGATTGAGGTTGGAATAATTATTCCAAATGAAGTTCCCACTGCTAAATGCATTAAATACTCTGGTTCAATTCCAGCAGCACCAAAAATATAAAATAAGATTGGCACAGTGATTAATCCTCCCCCAATACCAAATAAACCTGCAGCAAAACCTGCTGGTATAGCTGTAATGACCATTATTAAAATTAAATAAATTGTCTCCGGTTGAAAAAGAATATCCAAAATTATCTTTCTAAAGATACAGGATTTGTTTTTCTAACCTGGTCCATTATATGATTTACTTTTTGAAGGTCGGCGTCTCTGATGCACAAATTTTTAGAAAGATATTGTTTCCAAGTTCTAGATCCATTTTGACCATGAAATAATCCTACGGTATGTCTCATAATATGATTTAATTGAACGCCTTTAGTTGTTTCCTCTTGAATGTATGGAATTAATTTTTCCATTACTTCACTTCTAGTGGGAACATTTTCATTGTTAAAAATATCTTTTTCAATATCTGCTAGAAAATATGGTGAATGATATATTGCTCTTCCTATCATAGCACCGTCTACTTTTGATAAATGATTTTTAATATCTTGGGTGGTTTTTATTCCACCATTAATAATAATTTCATCATTTTTAAAATAGTCTTTTAATAGGTAGACAAATTCATATCTAAGAGGTGGTATATTTAAATTTTCTTTAGGGCTTAATTTTTTTAGTAAAGCTTTCCTTGCGTGAATTATAAATTTTTTTGATCCAGCATCTTTAGTCGTTTGAATAAAAGATTTTAAAAATTCAAAATTTTCCACTTCATTGTAACCAATTCTTGTTTTAATTGTTACTGGTAGCTTTGTGGCTTTAGACATGGCCTCAATGCATTTAGCTACAAGATCTGGTTCTTGCATTAAACAAGCACCAAATTTATTTTTTTGAACTTTTTTACTAGGGCAACCTAAGTTCAAATTAATTTCTTTATATCCGTAATCTTCTGAAATTTTACAAGCCTCTGCAAGTTCATTAGGATTTGAACCTCCGACTTGTAAAGTAACAGGATTAGAAATTTTTTTAAAAGATAATAATTTATCTCTATCCCCTCTTATGATTGCATTAGCTACAATCATTTCTGAATATAAATGAATATTTTTACTTATAAGACTTAAAAAATATATTTCATGTTTATCAGTGCAATCCATCATTGGTGCAACTGAAACAGTTTTCGTCATAATTTACTCTGATTTATTTTCTTCTTCTACAGGAGCTTCGTCACTTAATTCAAGCGGAGCTTCTTCAGTATCTAAATTTTCTTCTTTAATTTCAGGCTGTTCAGCTTTAAGTTCTGATAAGGCTTCATCAGCTAAGCTAGGTTTTTTAACTTCTGGAATTCTTCTAGTTCTTTTTGATGGCAGAATTGCTACACCACTTTTTGAGACTTGACCTTTGTATAAATTTTCAAAATCATCATTAGTCTCCTCTTCTGTTTCTTCTTGTTGCTCAACTTCGTCTGGCTCTTTTCTAAGTCTCTTAATTGCGCTTGCCTCAACTTCTTTAACATCAATTTTTCCATCACCAATTTCTCGTAAAGAAATTATAGTTCTCTTATCGTTATCTTCTTCAACAAGCATTGGAGATCCAGCATTTAATTGAACTGTTCGTTCTTTAGCTAAAAGAACTAAGTCATATTGATTATCAACTTTTTCTAAACAGTCTTCTACGGTAATTCTTGCCATGATGGATGTTATTTATTCAATTAGGTTTAATAAATCAAGCTTAATTTGGCAACCTTATGGGTTCAACTGTTTTTCTGATTAATATTAATAAAGCTAGGGAAATAACGACGTAAGCAGCTCCCGCAAAAGCAATATTTTCTATAGTAAATCCTTTATCGATCAACAAACCGAAAACTGCTGTGCCGAAAGCAGTAGAAAAAACCATGAATGCAGTTGTTAGAGCTTTTATACTTCCAATATATTTTACTCCATATATCTCAGCCCAAGTAGAAGAACCTAGAATATTTGCTAAGCCGTTAGAAACTCCTATTAAACCAAGAAAAATATAAGCAAACACCTCATGATCAAAACAAAATAAAGTAATCATAGCAAATAATAATGGTATATTCATATACATAATAAGTTTTCTTCCTGTAAATTTATCTACTAAAAAACCTGAAACGAATAGCGTAGCTATCGACGTTATTGAATAAACCATAAATGCTTTAGGTATAGTATAAATTGCCCACATTTTTGATTCAGAGATAAAAGATTGATAAACAAAAACTCCTGTCGCTATCCAAGGCATCGCAAGCATGTTTAAAGAAACAATATAAAATCTATAATCTTTTAAAACATCTCTTCTTCTCCAACTTTTAATTTTAAGTTTTTTATCGCCAGGATTAGGATCTACCTCTCTTGAGTCTAGTTTTACTGACTTAATTGTATTTAAAATTACAAAAGGCAAAAATAGAATTATTAGTATTGCAATTCCTTGCCAGACAGTTCTCCATGAATAAATAAGGAAAAAATAAGTTATAAGAACTGGTAAAATAAATTCTGCTGTAGATAAACCAAACCAAATTGTACTTAAAGCCTTTCCTCTAGATTTTTCGAAAAATCTGGAAATGGTTGTCGTGGAAGTATGACTCATTAAACCTTGTCCAGAAAATCTCATTAAGAAAATTCCAATTGCTAAAAGGTAAATACTATTTATAAATGAAAAAAATAATGAAGAAGCAAATAATAATATAATTACAAATAATGAATAATTTAAAATTCTATAATCATCTATTTTTTTTCCAACCCAAATAAGAAGCAAACTTGAAAAAATAGTTGCGCTTGCATAGATGCTGCCGAATTGACCATGGGTAATATCAAGTTCATTTCTTATCGGTGCGTTAAACAATCCCAAAAAAAAGCTCTGTCCAAAACTAGAAAAAAATGTAAATATAAATCCAAATATAATTACTTTTTTATTTAACGTGAGGTTAATCATTAATGAGTTGTAAAGTTTCTTTCATAGGTCTTGGTGTAATGGGTTATCCCATGGCTGGTTATATATCAAAAGCTGGTCACAATGTAACCGTTTATAATCGTACTAAAGCTAAAGCTGAAAAGTGGGCAAAGGAATATAAAGGTAATGTTGCTGATACTCCAATGGATGCTGCTAAAGATAGTGATTTTATTTTTACATGTGTTGGAAACGATAATGATTTAAGAGAAGTTACTTTAGGTGACAAAGGATTGTTTAAAACTGCAAAAAAAGGTTCAATCTACATAGATAATACTACTGCCTCAGCAAACATTGCGAGAGAGTTATATAAAGAAGCAAAAGCAAAAGGTTTTGATTTCTTAGATGCTCCTATTTCGGGAGGACAAGCTGGAGCTGAAGGTGGAATTTTAACTGTAATGGTTGGAGGAGATGAAGCGCCATTTAAAAAAGCTGAGCCAGTTATTGATTGTTATAGTAAAAAAATAAAATTATTAGGTCCATCTGGAAGTGGCCAGTTAACCAAAATGGTAAATCAAATTTGCATTGCAGGTCTTGTGCAAGGACTGTCAGAAGCAATAAATTTTGGAATGAATGCAGGATTAAATATGCATGATGTTATAGAGGTAATTTCAAAAGGTGCTGCTCAGTCTTGGCAGATGGAAAATAGACATAAAACAATGATTGAAGATAAGTTTGATTATGGTTTTGCTGTTGATTGGATGAGAAAAGATCTAAAAATTGCTATGGATGAAGCTAAAAAGAATAATTCACCTTTACCTATCACAAAAATAATTGATGAATATTATGCTGAAGTACAAAAAATGGGTGGCCAAAGATGGGATACTTCGAGCTTAATCAAAAGATTTAGAAAATAAGTGTCACAAGAAATTGTAAGTTACTACGAAGATTTCAAAGAGATTGAAAAAAAGATTTGGAATCTTTTAACTAACGCAGTAACTGATCGCTCTTCTGAATTTAGAACACCTGTATTTATTTGTGGTAATGATAAAGATTTAGACGGAAGAGTTGTTGTATTAAGAAAAGCTGATCAAAAAAGTAGCTTTGTTCAATATCATAGTGACATCAGATCATCAAAAATTGAAAAGATAAAAAAAAATCCAAACTGTTCAATCTTGTTTTACGGCAAACAAGAGAAAATACAGCTAAGATTAAAAACAGAGTGTAAAGTTCACTTTAATGATGGTGTTACAAAAGACTCTTGGGATAAAACAGGTCATATAAGTAGGAAATGTTATCTCGTTACTAATGGACCAGGAACTGAGTCAGATAAACCAACCTCAGGTCTAGATAATAAATTTGATAACTTTGATTACACAAAAGAAGAAAGTGAAGCTGGTTATAAAAACTTTTGTGTTATTAGATGTAAAGTTAAAAGTATAGAGTGGTTATACTTAGCTGCAAAAGGGCACCGTAGAGCTTTTTTTGATTTAGAAAATAACAAAAAAAATTGGTTAGTTCCCTAGTTTTTTTGTATAAGTTTTAAAAGTTTTTCTTTATTATTTGTTCTAAAGAGGTTGTCATAATAAATAACTTGTTTAGGATACTCACCCATATACTTATCATTCCATCTACTAATCCAACTATGATATATTCCAAATTTATTGTAGTGTTCCCCACCAAAACTAGTTCTTCCTTCGAATACATTATAAAGTGTGTCTTCTACATACATTTTCATAAATCCTTTTTTGGGGTCTTTAGACATTTTTGTATGAAATAAAATTGTTGTCCATTTTCCTCTCATGTCTTTAATCCTAAGTCTTTTGTGTACAACTCCTGCTGAGTCCATGCCATTTACTGGGTAGTATCTTGGTGATAATACGCCATACTTTGGTCTTAACATTAACCTTGGTCCTTCTCCCCTCTCATAGATTTGAAAAAAGGAAGTGCTTACTGGTTCTACACTTTTAAAATCATATGGAATAAAAATACTAACCGAGTGCCACTTCTCACCTCTAAATTTTTCTGACGTATAATATTCACTTCTTGCTCTATCACCGCCTCCATGCCCAACCACGGCATCTCTTCCATTGTTTTTACAATCGGAGTAGTCACCTTCTTCATCTCTTCCGCAGTCTTTAGGTAACAATGTGATCTTCCAAGCTTTTTTACCTAATGCTGGAGAGGTAACTGTTTCTCTATAATTAGAAAGTTCTTTACCAACATGAACACTCTTTTCCCATGATAAATTAGTTATTTCTTTTGCGATAACAGTTGGATTTGATAAAATTAAAACTAATATACTATTTCTTATACTTTTTAAAATTTTCAACATAGTCCCTTGCATTTTCTTTTATGTGTTCTATTTCTTCATCAGTAACTTGTCTGACTACTTTACCGGGACTACCAAGAACCAATGATCTTTCGGGTATAACTTTATTTTCTGTGACAAGTGCATTAGCGCCGATGATACAGTTTTTTCCAATCTTTGTTTTATTTAATATTGTTGAGCCAATTCCAATTAAACAATCATCAGCAATTTCACAGCCATGAAGCATAACCATATGTCCGATGGTAACTCCTTTTCCAACTATAGTTGGGCAACCGGGATCGGTATGAATAACACTTCCGTCTTGAACGTTTGAGTTCTCTCCAATAAAAATTGGTTCGAGGTCACCTCTTAAAGTTGTATTAAACCAAATATTTGAATTTTTTTTAAGTTCTACTCTTCCAATAATTACTGCGTTTGAAGCAACCCAGCTACCAGGATCTATTTTTGGGGTATGTCCTTCAAAATCATAAATCATAAAAATGCTGTAATGTAATAATAATTTTATTTATAATACATTATGGCGTTAACTAAAACCCCAGTTTGTGATTTTGGAAAAAAAGCTGAGGATTTCAAACTAAAATCAATTAACAATAAAGTTATCACTTTAAACGATATTAGGGGTGAAAAAGCTACCTTGATAATGTTTATTTGTAATCATTGTCCTTACGTAAAAGCAATTATAAAAGATTTAACTAAAGATTGTAATGAACTCAAAAAAGATGGGATTAATTCTGTAGCAATCATGTCAAATGATACTAAAAATTATCCTGAGGACTCATTCGAAAATATGATCGATTTTGCCGAAAATAATAATTTTGGTGAAATAGACTATCTGTTTGATGAAACACAAGAAATTGCAAAAAAATATGGTGCAGTATGTACGCCTGACTTTTTTGGGTACAATAAAGATTTATCACTTCAATACAGAGGAAGATTTAGAGAGTTAAAAGATTTAAAACCAATGAATAATGGTGACAGTGATTTAAAAATAGCTATGAAAAAGGTTGCGCAAACTCAGAAAGGTCCTGATGAACAAATTCCAAGTATGGGCTGTAACATAAAGTGGTTTAATTAATGTTTTTAATTTCAACACGAAATTTTCCTCCTGAGCTAGGTGGAATGCAAAACCTAATGGAAGGACTATCCAACGCATTACTAAATCATGGTCCTGTAAAAGTTTTTGCAGAAGCCCATAATGAGTCAGAAGAATATGATCAAATTTCAAATCTTAATATAGAAAGAGTTTCTGGTTTAAAGATTTTTCGTAAATATAGAAAGGCTAACCTTGTCAAAGAATTTTTATCATCAAATGAAATTAGAGCGTGTTTTTTTGATCATTGGAAAAGTATTGAGAATATAGAAAAAAATATTTTAGAGAAAACTAAATCTTTTTGTTTGATTCACTCAAAAGAAATAAATCACCCTGTGGGATCATCTCTTAATAAGAGGGTTTTAGATGCTTTAGCAAAAGCAGACTTTGTAATAGCTAACTCGAAATTTACAAAAGAGTTTGCAATGAAGTTAGGTGTTAAAAATGTTACTGTAATCAATCCAGGTTGCAATTACCCTATTACAATAGATGAGGAGGCAAAAGAATTTGCAAAAAAAATATATGAAAATTCTTCACCAAAGTTAATTACTATTTCAAGATTAGATGCAAGAAAAAGTCATCAAAACGTTATGATGACTGTGAAAAATCTTTTACCTAAATTCCCAAGTTTAAAATATGTTTCAGTAGGAGATGGTGATGAAAGAAAAAATCTTTTAAACCTTAGAAAAGAACTCGGCTTAGAAAGTAATGTTGAATTAATCTTTAAATCTACAGAACAAGAAAAAGTAGCTCTTTTAGAACAATCAGATGTATTTGTAATGCCCTCTGTAATTTATAAAAAATCTGTTGAGGGTTTTGGTATTACTTATATTGAGGCTGCATCTTACGGTAAACCATCAATCGGTGGAATATATGGAGGTGAAGGAGATGCAATTAAAAGTGGACAAACTGGTTATCTATGTAATGGAAATGATTTAAATGCAATTTACGATACTTTGTTAAAAACTCTAGTTAACGATCAGCATTTAGAGCTAGGAGCTAATGCTTTAAAATTTTCAAAAGATTTTAGTTGGGAAAAAATAGTAAAAAAATATATTAGTCTAATTTAGCTTTCGCTTCCTTTAGAACAGAATTGACATCTAAATCATTTAAATTTTCCACTGAAATAGCTTTAAAATTAAAGTTTTCGATACTCACTTTTTTTGCTGATGTATGACTTCCGAATAAAACTAACCCCTTTTTATCTAGATGTGAAGCTATATGTGCTGGGCCTGTATCGTTTGCGATAATAAGTTTTGCACTGTTTATTAAAGATACTAAAGTTTTTAGTGTTACATGTTCATTATTCTCTAAAACAACTTTAGCATTTAATTTATTGGCTTCTTCAATTTCTTTTGGACCTGGAGCAAGAAGCACTGAGTACTTATTTTTAAATTCTTGTTTTAATTTTTGAACAAGCTCTTTGTAGTAAGGCCATTTTTTATTTTTAAGCTTTGGGGAGCAGAAAGGAAATAAAAGAATATATTCTCTATTTGTATATTTTTTAACTAAATGAGAAGTATTTTCAACTGCCCAGCTTAAATCAATATTTTTAGTAAACTGGGTTTCTAATCCACTTTTTTTAAGTTGAATTTCCATTCTGTCTAAGACAGGATCTTTGTCAAAATCCTTTTTTTTCTGACCTGGTTCTAAGGCTGTTTCCGTTGAAGACCATTCAACATTCTTAATTATAAATCTTTTGTAAAACTTAGTTCGACTAGAGTTTTGTAAATCAAATACTTTTGAAAAATCATATTTAGCTAAAGTTTTTTTTAAACTATTTAAATAAAATAAATTCCATCTAGGTAGTCTTTTATCAATTATTACCCCATCCAAATATGGACATTCAGACATAAAAATTGAATAAGGTTGGGTTGTTAGTAAAAAAACTTTTCTATTTGAATAAAAGTTTTTTATATCTTTTATTGCACCATTAGCTTGGATTAAATCCCCTAATGAACCATGTTTAATAATCAATATATTTGACATTATTAATTCCGAGTATATTTAAAGAGTGATATAGTCAAATATTAATATGAGTAATAAAATGGACAAAATATTGGCAGAAATTTCTGCTGGAGAATTATTTGATAAAATAACAATTTTAGAAATAAAAAAGTCTAAAATATCTAATAAAGAGAAGTTAAATGATATTAATAAAGAACTTTTATCGTTAAAAGAAGCAGTCAATAAATATATTCCAAACCAATCCAGAATCTCAAAATACGTCAATGAATTAAAAAATATAAATCTTAAACTATGGGATATTGAAGATGGTAAGAGAGCTGCAGAAAAAAATAAAGATTTTGGTGAAAAATTTATTGAGCTCGCTAGAAATGTTTATAAATTTAATGACGAACGAGCAAAAATTAAATTAGCGATTAACACTTCACTCGGCTCAAATATTAAAGAAGTTAAATCCTACGAATAAATTAGTCTGATTTTAAGCTAGGAATCATTGATCTTAATTTTTTTGGAAGCTTTGGATCAATTAAAACAGTTATAACTCCTTCAGATTTTTTAAGTTCCTTTAATATTTTTCCATCGGGAGAAATTATCATAGTGTGACCAAAAGTTTTTCTACCATTGTAATGAGTGCCTCCTTGAGCTGGAGCAAAAATATAACAAAAATTTTCTATTGCTCTTGCTTTTAATAAAGAATGCCAATGTCTTTTTCCAGTTGTCTCTGTAAAGGCTGAGGGAATGGAGATATAATCACATCCAGCTTTTGATAGTTTTCTGTACATGTTGGGAAACCTTAAATCATAACAAATAGATAAACCAAGTTTTCCCCACGGCAAATTAGAACACTTTATCTTTTTTCCAGCATTAAAAGTTTTTGACTCAAAGTACTTTTCTCTCTTACTAAGAATAACATCGTACATATGAATTTTATCGTAATAAGTTTTAATCTTTCCGTTTTTATCTACAAGCACAGATCTATTAACTAATTTGTTTTTTGTAACTTTAATAATTAATGAGCCAATTAAAATCCATTTTTTATATTTTTTTGCTAATTTCTTTATTTTATTTAGATAAATATCATCTTTCATTGATTTACAAATTTTAAGTAACTTTTGTTTTTCTAATGAAAATAAAGAAGATATCTCTGGTGTTAATATAAAATCAGATTTTTGTTTTACAGCTTTAGAAATAAGCTTTTCAGTTTTTTTTAAATTATATAAAATATTATTATTTGATTTAAGTTGAATACAAGAAACACGAAACATCACTTCATTATAGATGAAGCAAAATTCCAGTTACAGTCAAAACTTGGGACGTAAGCACCTGATAATTTAACGTTTCCGAAGCTTTTTGATAAAACTTTACACCAGTTATCTACTTGTTTTGGTTTTTTATCATAGCTTCCAACCTGCGCAGTAATTACCCCGCCCTTTTTAAGAATTCTTTTTAAGCCTTTCATATTTTTTTTTGCTAGATCTATACAATATTGATCATCATTTAAATCAACAAAAATTTTATCATATTTAGAGTCTTCAATTTCTTTTATACTTTTAAAAGCATCTCCCCAGAAAGTTTTTATTTTGTTGCTCTTTTTTACTTTAGAGCAAACCTTAGGTAAATGACGATAACAAGCGTCAACTATTTCTGGATCAAGCTCGAACCAATCGATATAATTTGAATTATTTTCTAAACAAGCGCGCGCTACACCGCCGTCCCCTCCTCCAATTATAGCTACATTATTATTTTTTTTACTTAAATCATAACTAGATTTAAAAAAATTTGAGCTATAAATTTTTTCATCTTTTTCTGCTACTTGTATCTCATGATCAATAAATAAAGCATTCCCAAACTCTTCTATATCCATAACCTCAACGAATTGACCAACTTTAGAAGTAAATTTTTCTAAAACATCTTTGACTACATAAAATTTTTTCTGACCTGGTGTACTATAAATATCATCATAAAGACCGATACTACTTCTATCAAAAGCATTCGTAACTACTCTTTTATGATCAATTTCATTTCTCAATATTTTTAAAGCAACTTTTGGATTTACTTTACCACAAGTAAAAAAATCAAAACTAATTACGCCTCTCTCTGGAAAAGTATGAAAGCTAAAATGACTCTCTGATAGTAGAGCTACTAATGTAAAACCTTGAGGCTCAAACTTATGTGATGCTACATTTAATATTTCAACTTTTGCAGCTTTAGCAATTTTGTAAATTACTTTTTCATAAAATTCAGGTAAATAATCTTTTTTAACACCAAGAAAATCAATGGTAATATGCTCACCAACTTTGATCATTAAAAACTATCCCTTTTTATAATTTTTAAATTTTCCTAAGACTATTTTCATTTCTTTTTTTGAAAGAATCTTAGGTATTCCAATTCTTAGGGCATTTATATATTGATGGCAAATATTTTCGATCTCTTGAGCAAGCTCAAAAGTTTTTTTTAGATTTTCTCCAAACGCAACTTGTCCGTGATTAGCAATTAAGCATGCTGATCTATTTTTTAGAGCTTTGATTATATTTTTAGAAAGATTTTTAGTACCAAAAGTTGCATATTTACTGCATTTAATGTCTTCTCCACCCGCTACTGCAACCATGTAGTGAAATGCTGGTATACTTTTTTGATGAGTTGAAACGGCAGTTGCGCAAGTAGAATGTGCATGAACGATTGCTTTTGCCTCTTTTTTATTCACATATATATCCTGATGAAACTTCCACTCTGAAGATGGCTTACCTTTTTTTTTATCGTAAACACCCTCAAGCGAAACAAAAACAATATCACCATTTTTAAGAGAAGCATATTCTCTTCCAGATGGAGTGATATAAAATCCGTCAACTCCTTTTTCTTTTGCTCTTATTGAAATATTTCCTGATCTTAAAGCAGACAAATTAGTGATATTTAATTTTTTGGAATATTTTATTACTTCAGCTTTAATTTTACTCACTTAAATAAACCTTTCAAACCCTTTTCTGATGCTTCACAAATTCCTTTTTCTGTGATTAACCCTGTCACTAATTTAGCAGGTGTAACGTCGAAGGCTAAGTTTAAAGACTTACTTTTTTGCGGGTAAATTCTTACTTTTTTAATAACATTATTTTCATCAATTCCCTCAACATGAGATAGTTCCTCTGAATTTCTTTCTTCTATGGGAATTTGTTTATGGTCTTTAATACTCCAGTCTATAGTTGAACTGGGTAAGGCAACATAAAAAGGAACATTATTATCTTTTGCAGATAACGCCTTTAAATATGTTCCAATTTTGTTACACACATCACCATTGGATAAAGTTCTGTCAGTTCCAACAATACACATATCTACTTGTCCTCTTTGCATTAAAATACCACCTGCGTTATCAGTTATTACAGTATTTGAAATTCCCTCCTCGTTTAATTCATAAGATGTTAAGTTAGCTCCTTGGTTTCTAGGTCTAGTTTCATCAACCCAAACATGAACTTTAATTCCTTTTTGATGAGCATGATAAATCGGTGAGGTGGCAGTTCCCCAATCTATTGTTGCCAACCATCCTGCATTGCAGTGAGTTAATATATTGACTGTACCTTTTTTTTTGTTAGAGATTTCCTCAATAATTTTAAGACCATTCAAACCAATATTTTTACAGAACCCTTCATCCTCGTCTTTTATAGACTTTGCTTCATCTAAAGCTATTTTTAAAATATCTTTCTCATTAATACCATTTAATTTTTTCATCATTCTATCAATAGCCCACTTTAGATTAATTGCAGTAGGTCTGGAGGCAATTAATTGTTCACTAGATTTTTTTAAAAAAGATAAATCATTATTCTCAATTATTGATAAAACCAAGCCATAGGCAGCTGTTGCGCCAATTAACGGAGCACCTCTTACCTCCATTGTTTTAATAGCATTAATTGCATCTTTTACTGTTTTTAAATCTTTAATTTTAAATTGATGGGGAAGTTTTGTTTGATCTATGATTTTTACTAAATTATTTTCAAACCAAATTGTTTTGTAAGATTTCCCATCTATTTTCATTTGCTTTTTTCCATTTTTCTCAATCTTTTTCTTAAACTTGAAGTCAAAGAAACAAACCATTTATTTTCTTGCCCTGATTTAGGTAACACTTCTCCATATTCAATCATTTGATCTGGAGATAAATCCTCTAAATACACCCAAACAGAGTCTTTTTTTACGTTAGTATTGTTAATTATAATTTTTCTAAGGTCTAAAATTAATTTTTTTTTTACTTTTGAGGTACGCCCAGCTCTTATTTGACCGTTTAAGTAAATTTCTTTTGTCTTAACTAATTTACCTCCCATGAAATGAGAATTTTTTTCATTTTTTTGAAATATTACTTGAGCAAAGAAAGTGTTTGCACCGGTATGTTTGCTGTGAGTATTTGAAATATCATTTGCTAATGAATTTTTTTGTTTTTGTGAAAGATTAAAATTTGAATATCTTACAGTATATGTTGGCATTTCAGATTATTTTTTTTTTTTTAAAACTCTTCCAGCAATATTTTGTAATTTCTTTATTGTCTTTTTTGATCTTAATTTTGGGTCTGTAATGATTGCAACATCTAAACAATTATTAGCAGGATCTTTTTCTACTGAATGATCTTTAAAAGTTTTTATAATCTCTTTAATCATATTTTGTGCATTAGCTGCATTTTTCATTAACGTTTGAATTACCATATTTACATCAACTTCATCATGATCAGGGTGCCAACAATCATAATCAGTAACCATTGCAACAGTACAATATCTGATTTCTGCCTCTCTTGCTAATTTAGCTTCAGGCATATTAGTCATACCAATTACATCTGCTCCCCAAGATCTATATAAATTTGACTCTGCCAAAGTAGAAAACTGAGGTCCTTCCATAACCACATAAGTTCCTCCCAACTGATAATTTACTTCTAATTTGTTTAACGCAGCTTCACAGCAATTCGCTAGTCCAAGACTTGTTGGCTTTGCCATTGAAACATGGGCTACAATCTCTTCATCAAAAAAAGTTTTTACTCTAGAAAATGTGCGATCAATAAATTGATCAATAATTACGAATTTTCCTGGTTCTAAATTTTCTTTCAATGATCCTACGGCTGACACTGATATTATATCTGTAACTCCTAACTGTTTCATTGCATCAATGTTCGCCCTGAAATTAATATTTGTGGGATTAATTTTATGTCCTCTTGAGTGTCTAGGTATAAAACAAATTTCCTCTTTTCCTAAAGAAGCTAACAAAATTTCATCTGAAGGTTTTCCCCATGGAGTTTTAATTTTTTTCCATTTGGTTTTTTCAAAACCCTCCATTTTATAAAGACCACTTCCTCCAATTATCCCGAGTTTTCTTTTTTTCATTATTTAATTATTAATGCTTTTTTGTTAGAACTTGAAGCAAATTATGGATTTAAAAAAACATATAAGATCAATTCCTGATTATCCAAAAAAGGGAATTTTGTTTCGAGATATAACAACTCTTATTAAAGACGCAAAAGCCTTTAAATTTACTAATGATAAAATTATCGAGCTAGCAAAAAAAATTGATTTTGATAAAGTTGCAGCTATAGAGTCTAGGGGTTTTGTTTTTGCTTCTACTGTTTCATATCAACTAGAAAAACCATTTATCCTTTTAAGAAAAAAAAATAAGTTACCAGCGGAAGTTCACTCAATTGATTTTGAATTAGAATATGGAACAGCAACTATTGAAATTCACAAGGATTCCATAGAAAAAGGTGAAAAAATATTAATCATTGACGATTTAATTGCAACCGGAGGAACAGCTGAAGCGGCAGCAAAAATAGTTGAAATTTCTGGTGGTGAAGTTGCTGGTTTTATATTTGTAATTAATTTATTTGATCTTCCAGGAAATACTTTACTAAAAAAAAAAGGTTATAAAACAGAAAGTCTAGTAGAATTTCCTGGTCACTAGTTAGTTATTTTTGATAAAATGATTAATATAATCTTTTAGATTAATTTTACCATAGTACCTGTACATTCTATTTGATAAATTTTTATTTATTAGAGCAGATGCATATCTTTCGCCAGGCCTTTTTGGTAAATATTTTATTTTTGACTTAAACATCTTGGCTACATCTATAAGAGAATAAGATTTTTTATTTGCAATACTATAGTGCCTAGAAAGATTTTTTTTCCAAGCTAAAAAACATACTTTTATTGTATCATCTATATGCGTAAATCTTCTGGTTTGCGTACCAGGTTTAACTATTGGCAAGGGTTTACCTTTTTTATAGTGATCCTCAAATATTCCAATGACTGTAGACATTTGACCTTTGCATATTTGGTGTGGGCCATAAACATTGTAAAAATAAATCACCTCGTATTTAAAATTAAACCATTTTTTCAAATTTTCTAATAGTTCAAGATTTTTTGATTTTGAAAAAGCGTAAGGAGATAAATTTTTATCATTTCCTTTGTTCCCTAGTGAAGCCGAAGTAGCTGAGTAAATTAGTTTAATATTATTTTTAAGACAAAAATTAAAAACTGCATTAGACCCAACGCTATTAGAGTCTAAACATTCATTCATTTTTAAAAAGCTTTGATAAATTCTTGCAAATTCACCAAAATGAAAAACTGATTTGATCTGTTTAGGGTTTTTTATAATATTAGAAATATTTACTGTTTTACCTTTTAAGTACTTTACTCTTGAACTTTTAATGTGATTTAACTTTCTACCTGAAGAATAATTATCTAAGCTAATCAGTTTGTATTTAGTTTTTTTTAAAAAGAATTTAATTAAATTAGTGCCTACAAAACCAGCTCCTCCAGTTACTAAAATTATATTTTTTTTCAACATTTTATTTACTATATTTATAAATTTAATAAATCAATATTATGATGGTCTATACCATGATTTGTTTCCTAATATTGAATTAAAAAGACCGCTTAATCTACAAAAGTAAATATTCCTTTTTTTTTTATTAAATATTAAAAAAAAGATTAATACCTTAATTGTAGCTGATAATAATTTTGGGAAAACTAAAATTAACGCCAAAATAAATCCTTTATATTTTTTATGATAATAAAATGTAGACCACATCCAATGCCAATTTCTATTTTTTTCTAATTCCTCTGGATCCATATTGTCAACGGAACTAGCGCCTTGATGAATTATTTTTATATATTTATCTAAGAAAATTTTTCCATTTTTTTTTTTTACACTTTTGCATAGGTCTATTTCCTCAAAATATAAAAAATATTTTTCATCAAAAAATTTTTCTTTAAACTTTGACATATTAAAAAAAATTGCAAACCCTTTAAGATTTTCAACTTCTACAAGCCTATTATCGTCAAAATTTATTTTTTTCTTTTGATCATTCGCTGGACCCATAAGCCAAAATTCATCATTTTTTTTTGCACTGATTAAGAAGTTTTCAACTGCATTTTTATCTAAAATTGTATCTGGATTTAAAACTAAGGCATATTTAGTTTTAACAAGTTTCAACCCAGTGTTATTTGCAGTAGCATATCCTTTATTTTCACCCATTAAGATACATTCAGAATTTGAGAATTGATTTTCTATATTTTTTTTAAAATTAATATCATTTGAATTTTCAATAATTATAACTTTTATTTGAGGTGGTATCGATTTTAAACAATTCGCTATTTTTTTTTCACTCTTAAAAGTTACAATTATTATAGTAAGTTCTTTCGACTCCATGTTATAATATTAATTGATTTTAAAAGATAATTCTTTTACTAATTTACCACAAAGAGCTTATTATTCTTAACGAAAATGAAAAAAATCATAGTAACAGGTGGATCTGGGTTTATTGGTAGTAATCTAGTAAACTTTCTTCTTAAGAGAAAATACTTTGTAATTAATCTTGATAAACTTACTTACTCTTCGAACAAATTAAATGATAAAATAAGAAATAAGAAAAATTATAAGTTAATAAAAATAGATATTAATAATAAGAATAGATTAATTAAAATTTTTAAAAAGTATAAACCCAAAGCTATTTTTAACTTAGCCGCAGAAACTCATGTTGATAGATCTATCGATGGACCAAAAAAATTTATTTATACTAATATTAATGGAACATTTAATCTTTTAGAAGCACTTAGAATTCTACAAAAAAAAAAAATTAAAACTAAATTAATTCATGTATCTACTGACGAAGTATATGGAGATATAAAGGAAGGCACAAGGTCAAAAGAAACTTATAGATATGAACCGAGCTCTCCATATTCAGCAACTAAAGCCAGCGCTGATCATTTAGTAAAATCTTATATTAGAACTTTCAAATTAAATGCAGTTATTTCAAATTGCTGTAATAATTACGGTCCATATCAATTTCCAGAAAAACTGATTCCAAAAATAATTACAAATATTTTCAATAATAAAGAACTTCCAATATATGCAAAAGGTAAAAATTCAAGGGAGTGGGTGCATGTAGAGGACCATTGTATGGCCTTATTCAAGCTATATTTAAAAGGTAAGAATGGAGAAAGTTACAATATTGGTACAGGGGACAATCTAAGAAATATAGATTTAGTTAAAAAGATAATTAAAATTTGCAAGACAATGAAAATAAAAATTGGAAATAAAACAAAAATAAAGTTTGTCAAAGATAGACCTGGGCATGATTTCAGATATGCTTTAGATAATAAAAAAGTGTTTAAGTTTTTAAAATGGAAACCAAAAATTAAGCTTCAAGAAGGTTTAATAAATACTATTAACTGGTATTTAAATAATAAGAAATTTTTGAAAAGTATTTATAAAAAAAACTATGATAGACGATTGGGCCTTAATATATGATAAAAAAGGGAATTATACTGGCTGGTGGCATGGGTACAAGAATGAGTCCTCTTACAATAGCTGTCAATAAACAATTGCTTCCTTTGTACGATAAACCATTAATATATTACCCTCTATCAGTTTTGATGCTAGCTGGTATTAAAAAATTTTTAATTATAGTAAATAAAGGTCAACTAAATCAATTTAGAAAAATTTTACCAGAGAAGAATAATCTTGGTTTATCTATTGAATATAAAGAACAACAAAAACCTGGTGGATTACCACAAGCATTCACAATAGGAGAAAAATTTATTGGTAAGGATAGCGTATCATTAATTCTTGGGGATAATTTTTTTTATGGTCAAAGTTTAACTAAAATTTTAAAAAAAAATGTACATTTAAGCTCTGGGGCAAAAATATTTGTACATCCAGTTAAAAATCCAAATCTTTATGGTGTGGCAACCTTAAACCAAAAAAAAAAGGTAATTAAGTTAGTAGAGAAACCTAAAAAAACAAGATCTAATTATGCTGTCACTGGTTTATATTTTTTTGATAATAAAGTAGTTGAATTAACAAAAAAACTTAAACCTTCAAAAAGAGGTGAACTAGAAATTATAGATTTACTTAATCTTTATAAAAGAAAAAACAGACTAAAGGCTGAATTTATCGGTAGAGGTGGGTCGTGGTTAGATGCTGGTAACATAAGTGACTTTTATAATGCTTCAAATTTTATTTCTGCGATCGAAAATAGACAGGGATTGAAAGTTGCCTGTCTAGAAGAGATTGCATTAAATAATAATTGGATTAATAAAAATCAAATTAATCAAGCCATTAATTTTTATGGTAAATGTGATTATTCAAAATATTTAAAATCATTAATAGCTTAATGCAAAAAGTTTTAGTCACAGGCTCAGATGGTAGATTTGGAAAAATTCTTCAAAAGTTGAGACCAAATTTTATATATAGTAATAAAAAAAAATTGAATATTTTGTCTTCAAAATCTATTCAAAATAATCTCAAAAAATATAAACCAAATTATATTCTTCATTTAGCTGGTTTATCAAGGCCTATGAAAATTCATGATCAATACATTAATAAAAGTATTGATTTAAATATTATCGGCACATGTAATTTAGTTAAAGAGGCCTCAAAACGTAAAATTAAGATGATTTATTTATCTACAAGTTACGTTTACCCAGGGAAAAAAGGTAATTACAATGAAGATGATGCTTTAAAACCATGGAATAATTATTCTTGGTCTAAACTTGGTGGTGAGTGTGCAGTTCAAATGTATAAAAATTCTTTAATAATAAGACTTTGTATGACTGAAGAACCTTTCATCCACAACAAGGCATACGCCAATGTAAAATCAAATTTTATTTATCAAGAAGATGCTGCCAAAATTATTCTTAAAATTATCGACAAAAGAGGAATTATTAATGTTGGCGGTCCAAGTCAAACTATATACAAATTTGCGAAAAAAGATAATAAAAGAGTAAAAAGAAAATTTTCTAAAGGTGAGTTTCCCTATCGAACAGATATGAGTTTAAAAAAGCTTAAAAAAATTATTAAACTATGAAAATTAACAAAACAAAATTTAAAAATTTATTAATTGTAAAACAAAAAAACAATAAAGACGGCAGAGGTAACTTACGAGAAACTTTTAATTATAAGATATTAAAAAAAAAATTCATTTTTGAGTACTGTACAACATCTAAAGAAAATGTTTTTAGAGGTTTTCATTTTCAATCAAAAAATAAACAAGCCAAATTTGTAAACGTGATAAAAGGTAAGATCCTTGACATAGTGATAGATTTAAGAAAGGGGTCTAAAACCTTCGGAAAAACCCATAGTATCATATTATCAAAACAAAATGCGCTAAGTCTCTATATCCCAGCAGGATTCGCTCATGCATATTATAGTTACGATAAAGAAAATATAATTTATTACAAATTAGATAATTACTATAATCCAAAATTTGAGGATGGTATTATTTATAGTGACCCAGAATTAAATTTAAGGTTACCAAAATCGAATTTAAAAATATCAAAAAAAGATAATAATTTACTTACATTAACCCAATTCAAAAAAAAATATAAATATCTTTAATCAATTTCGGTAATATCCTTAAATATTATTGGCATAACTTTAAACTTTGTATATTTAGTAAACCAGTAAGACATGAATCGTTCTGCTAAAAAACCATAAATTCTTTGTTGGCCGTATCCCTTCAAATTGAAACCAAATATACTCTCACATTTTTCTAACCAAGGAAAAACTGTTTCATAATATTTAATTAAGATTTTTTTAGAATTACACATGAACATATTATGTGGATTAAAAGAAACCTCTTCATTAACAAATTTATTAAAGTCTTTTCTATCACTATCATCAAGTAATGAAATAGCTTTATCTAAATTGCCTTCACCGTGCATTAGATCAAAATGGAACTTGATATTTCTTTTTTTTTTATCAAAAAGCAAACTAGGATTTTTTATAATCTTTGAAATATTTTTTTTTAGAAATTTTGATAACTTAAACTGATTTATATAAAGAGGTTTTCCTAAAATTACTTCACAGCTTTCAAAATTTTTCGGTATTTCTTTAATTGTAAAATTATTCAATTCATTTAAATCTTTATAATTTTTTTGCTCATTTAAAGACCAATATTTTCTATACTGACAAAAACCAATCCATTCTTTTTCTTTAAAAAATTGTAATTCATTTTTCCACAACCAGAAATGAAAACTATATTCACCATAATATGGGTTTTTATGAGATATATTTTCACCATTTTTATCTGTTTTAAATTTTGTTGAAAGTATATCTTTACCTAAACCAACCGGAATATAGCCAAGGCTTTTAATTTTTTCATAGTGATTATTGTTAATGGTAATGCAATACATTTTCATAAAATTTAATTATATTAAAAAACTTTTTCTAAATCTTCGTATTTAATTACATTCATATATTGATGGTGATTTTTATAATAATCTGCAAATTTTAATTTTTTAAAATTTGTTTGTTTTATATCTAATTTGTTTCTATTTTCCCTCTTGAATATTACTCCAAGTCCGTGATCTGCTATACATGTATAGGTGTCCGCATGATCGTAAGTTCTAGAATGAACAATTGCCTTCCACACATCACCATTCCAATGGCCATATAATCTTGGAACTATTTGGTTCCAAATTTTTTTTGGTAAGCAATCATGGATTATAATAACTCCATTCGTATTTAAAAATTTTAATCCATTATCTATGTCTTTAATTGTTTGTTCGTAAGTATGTAAACCGTCTAAAAAAATAATATCAAAACTCTGATCGTTTTTTATAAAAAATTCATCGCTAGTCATTCTCAAAGTTCCTCCTTTTAAAGGATCAATTCCAATTTTATTAGCTATTTGTATTTTGGAAAAATTTTCATCATTATCACAACCGACTTCTAAGTAACTTTTATAGTTTCTATGATTTATGATTTCTTGAATGATTTTAGTTCTTGTGGGAAACAGCTGCCAATTATAATTTAATCTTTTAAAAAATTTTTCTCCATAAAAATAATATAAAAATCTTTTAAAAATAAATTTAAGTTTTTGATTCATTATTTTGGTAGCGAGGGGCGGATTCGAACCGCCGACCCCAGGCTTATGAGTCCTGTGCTCTAACCAACTGAGCTACCTCGCCAAAACTTGTTATGTTTATAATCATTTTTGTCATTCTTCAATAGAATTCATTAAAAATTTTGACTCAAAATATTTAAAAAAATGAGAGTAAAGTTTATGTCTAAAATAAAAATAAGTCATCTGAAAATGACTGAAATAATTGATAAAAAAATCAAAAAAAGATAGTTGAATTTTTTTTTCTCCTTTAAGAAATACATTTTGAAATATCCTCATCACTTTTTTTTTTGAATAATATTTATATTTAGAGATATATTTTTTTTTTAGGGATTTTTTTTTTAAATTAGTTAATAATTTAATTAATGATTTGTAAGAACTATACTCATAAAAATTTTTATTTGGTATGTGATATTTGTGAGATCGATGCCTATTAAATTTATAAGATATTATACTTTTATTTTTGATAGCAAATTCTGCACAAGCTAAACCAAAAGACTCCCCTAAACTTCTGCCATAAATCATTGCATCACATGTATTAATAAATTTTTTTTTATAACTATCATCAGAGGTTCCTTTTAAAAATTTTATTTGAGGGTGATTACAAAATTTTTTTATATTTAAAAATAAAAAGTAAATATCTTTTCTTATTTTTAAAGTTTCTAAAATAGCTCTATGAGAAAATCCCATATCAAAACTAGTTTCTCCACCATGACATCCTAAAACCAAAAAATTTTTTTTTATCTTCAATTTTTTTCTCAAATCTAAAGAATTATTCTTACTTTCAGTTATATAAGGTACAAAGGGGATTTTTGAGTTTGAAAATTTTTTACTTAACCATTCTGAAATATATGCATAATTATGACCGTGAACTTGATTTAGTTTTTGAGGATAAACTGAATGGACAAGTGTTTTTATATTTTTTGAAACAAATATATCTTTATCACCACTTTTTTGCATGTAGATATAATCTAAATTAAATCTTCTTTTAAATTTATCTATTTCTTTAAAATTTAATACTCCTACGGAAGTGAAATTTTTTTTAAATTTTTTTAGTACATCTTTTTTGCTATTACGATTATTTTTTTCATAAAATATTATTGAGTTATTCTTTAAAATTTTTTTATTATTTAAAGCGAATTGAAATGTGGAATTAGCTACCCCCCTATAATTCATCTCATCAATGTAAAAACCAATATTCATTAATGCTTTAATACTAAATCAATTTAAGTATTTAAACCTTTATGAATTTAAACAAGGTAAATAAACAAATAAATCAGGTTATATGTGGGAAAATTTTTGGTTTATTTAAATTGTTAAAATTATTCCAAAAACTGTTACTGCTGAAACTGCAGCAACACCAAGTGCAAGATTTCTTTTTTTTTCGATTTTTTTTTCTTCGTTCAATCTATTTAGTAAATCTGTAACTTTCACTTTGCCGTGTGTCTCAGTTAAATTAGTATGATTTTCATTAAGATTAAACTGTGTGCTCATGAGTTCATTAAAGCAGATTTAAGTTAATTTTAAATATGTGTGATGAGCAAAATGGGTTTGTAAAAAAACTTGACCCAAAATGGGTTAGCTTCTCATTAATTTGGATGTAGGGTCGTGAATTGGATTTTTCTCTAGATGTAGAGGATATTTTTTTTCCTCCACCTCAATAAAAAGACCTTTGTCATCAATTAATTCGCTTTTTACATAGGCCAAGCAAATATTTTTGTCATAGCAGAAAGAAAAGTTTGAACTAGTAGTAAAACCAATAATTTTATTGTCTTTGTATATTGGTTCATCTTGAAGCAATAGCGGTTTTCCAGGTTTAAACTTACCTTTGAGAGAAAAAAGCTCTAACTTATTTTTTAAAGGCTTGTCTTTTATTTTTTCTAAAGACTCTCTACCAATAAAATTTTCATCTTTTTTAAAATTTATAGCAAATGACAAACCAGATTCAAATGGATTATTTTCTGAGGTA
>CACOWO010000010.1 GCA_902630925.1 uncultured Pelagibacteraceae bacterium
TATAATTTTTAATTATTTCTTTTCTTTTTAACTTTAAAGTTGGTGTTAACATTCCGTTTTCAATTGTAAATTCTTCGTGAATTAAAACAAATTTTTTAATTTTTTCTATTAAAGTTAAACTTTTATTTATATTTTCAATTATAAGTTTAATTTTTTCTTTATTAATATCTTTTTCAGTAACTATTATTGCTACTAAATAATTTTTTTTATCGCCGTAAACTAAAGATTGTTTAATAAATTCATTTAAACATATAATATTTTCTATTTTACTTGGTGAAATGTTATCTCCACCTAAATTTACTATAATATCTTTTTTTCTATCTGTTATTTTTAAATAATTATTTTCATCATACTCACCAATGTCTCCAGTATGTAGCCAACCATCTTTAATTACTTTTTTTGTTTCTTCTTTGAGATTCCAATAACCCAACATCACATTTTCACCCTTTATTAAAATTTCACCATCTTCAGCTATTTTTACTCTATTCGTTCTAAATGGAGGGCCAACTGATTCAACCTTTACCAAATCAGGTAAATTACAGCTTACTACAGGAGATGCTTCGGTAAGACCGTAGCCTTGCAGAGTAGGTAATCCTATAGCATTTAAAAACTCCCCAATATTTTGGTCCAAGGCTCCACCTCCAGAAACAAAGGCTTGAAGATTTCCACCAAACTGATTTCTGATTTTTTTTCTTACTAGTTTTTCACATAAAAAGTTTAAGATTTTTTGACCAAAACTTAATTGCTCTTTTTTAAGTATTTTTTTTCCTAATTCTAAAGTTTGATTAATTAATTTTTTTTTAAGACCCTTTTGTTTATCAAAATTCATATTGATTTTAGTAAAAAGGTTTTGATAAAACCTTGGAACAGCTGTCATGATAGTTGGTTTGGCAATCCCCATGTTTGAAATTAACTTTTCTAAACTTTCAGCATAGAAAACTTTTGCACCTACAATAATTTGAATAAATTGAACTGTATGTTCGTACGAGTGTGATAAAGGTAACCAAGTTAAAAAAATAGGATCTTTTTTTTTAGTTAAAGTTTCAAGTAATTCAACTGCTCCTTCACAATTTGATAGTATACCGCCGTGACTTAAAATAACCCCTTTAGGATTTCCTGATGTTCCCGATGTATAAATAATACATGCAGGCATATTTCTTTTTAATTTATTATTAATTTCTTTTTTATAGTTTTCTTCGTTTAAGATATCTTTAATTAATAAACTATCAGTATTAATCTCTTCAAAAGAGATTATTTTTTGTTCATTTAAATTTACATATTTTTTGATTTTTTTAAATTGATTATTATCAGAAACAATAATTAATGACGGCTTACAATCATTCAAAATATATTCATAATCATTGGAAGAGTATGTTGTAAAAATAGGAACTGATATTCCACCTGCATTCATAATAGCAAGATCCGCCATTAACCAATACGGTCTATTTTCAGATAATATTAAACAACGATCACCTTCTTGAATTAATGATTTTATCTTAGATGAAAGTTTAAATACTCTCTCTTTAATATCTCCCCAGCTATAAGTTGGTTTTCCCGGTTTTAACCATTTTAAAAAAGGTCTGTTAAGATCGACCTCTTCGCACTTTTTAAAGTATAATTCTACAAGACTGTTAAGTTTATCTATTTCCATAACTTGGTGGGCGAAGAGAGACTCGAACTCTCAAGGTATTGCTACCAC
The DNA here is from genome assembly GCA_902630925.1 of uncultured Pelagibacteraceae bacterium. GTDB lineage: Bacteria > Pseudomonadota > Alphaproteobacteria > Pelagibacterales > Pelagibacteraceae > Pelagilacustribacter. The sequence continues at coordinate 1,700 of CACOWO010000010.1, forward strand.
CGGATTTTGAGTCCGGCGCGTCTACCAGTTCCACCATTCGCCCAATTTTGAAACAATCTAATTTATTTTTCGAACTATGAGAACAAAAATAATCGAGGTAACAAACATAATTAGTGCATATGCAGCCGTTGGTACCATAAATACTATATCGTCAAATAATTGTGTAGCTACGTAAACAGCTAAAGTTCCATTTTGTAAGCCGCATTCAAGTGAGATAGATTTTCTTTGTTCTAGCCCAGAAGCTAAAAATTTTGCCATGTAGTAACCTATAAAAATCATTGTGATATTTAAAATGAAAGCTACTAAACCTGCTCTTGTGATAAAGCTAATAATTCTATCCCACTCTTCTACCCAAATAGAGATAAAGACGATTAGAAATAATATTATCGATAATCTCTGAATTAAAAGAGTTTTAGACACGATAAAATCTGTCATAAAACTTCTTACAATCATGCCAAAAATTACAGGAACTGTTACTACAAAAAACATTTTAGCAGCAATATTAAGCATGGATATTTCTTTTGTTATATCAAAACCAAAAAAACTTGCTGAATTATAAACGATTAAAGGAACTGTTATCACAGAAATTAAACTCACCACTGCAGTTAACGTTACAGAAAGTGCAACGTCACCATTTGCAAATTTAGTTAATATATTTGATGTAACTCCTCCAGGAGCAGCTGCAATTATCATTATGCCAAGAGCTATTTCTGGTGGCATTGAGATAATATGGATTAAGATAAAAGCGATAATTGGAAGTATGATAACTTGACCCAAAAAGCCTACTATAAAATCTCTAGGGATGATAATTACTCTTTTAAAGTCTGCAACCGTTAGGCCAAGACCTAATCCGAACATTATAATGGCTAAACACACCGGGGCTATTGTTTTTGCTATTTCCATAATTTTTTTGAATAATTTTAGATACTAAATTTTGAAAATTTCATCAAGTTAAACATTGTTGTGCAATATTCACTAAATGCTCTTTGACTAATTTTGTAGTTATCCCCTATAGATTTCATATGCTCTCTATTATTTCCAATAGAGTACTCCAGTTTTTTATTTCTTATTATATGTTTCTTTTTCTCCAAATATTTAAGTTTTCTAATTACAGTTGCCCTTGGTATAGCTGAAATATCAGAAATTGAAGAAGCGTTTATCCCTCTTTTGGTCTTATGCTTAAGAGTTGCTAAAAAGAAATCACTATATGTTTCGGGTTTTCTTGTTACATCATTTTCAATAGAGGCTATTAGATCTCTAATTTGAACTAAGCCAATTGACCCCCACACATTCCAAGACTCTAAATCTCCGAATTGAGTTCTATGCCTTACTAGATAAGGTATTTGAAATCTGTACCAGTACTCCCAACTTACAGTAAAGTGCTCTGATATAAATTTTTTAATTTGCTCTTTTTCCAACGGTTTACCAAACCAATCTTCAGCGGATAAATGAATTGAAAGCTTGCTTAATAAAGTAGACATATTTTCAATTGTGCTCATGGGTTTTTGAATTTCTAATCCTTTAGAGTGTAAAAAAATAGATTTTCCACTTCTAATTATTATGTCATTAGATTGAAGATAATTAATTTTTCTTCTCACAGTTTCCTTTGGAATATTAAGATCTTTAGATATCTCAATTAAGTTTAATTTTTCGATACCTACTTTATCCTGACTGTAAAAGGCTTCCATCGACATATAGTGAAACCGATCTGAATAATTTATATAAACCTTATTCATTAAATACATTAAAATTAGATAAGTATCGAAATCATTAAAATTCTTATAAGCGCGATTTACCCAGTCTTGTTGTAATCTATAAAATATTTTCAGTTTCTCATTAATATTTGCCTGAAAAACTTCATGAACTTTATCTTTGTTTAAGCTCTTATTGGAGTTTTCGTTCTTATTTATGTGTGCAATTTTTATATCGACAGGATTGCTCATGATGATTATTTATTCCAAGTGACGCTTTGATTAATAAGTATAGCCATTAAAATCCAAATGATAAAAGTATCACTTGGAGAAAACCCATAATCTGCACCAAACATTCCCGCAACTATTACGATAGCGTAAATAGCAACTGTCGATAAAATTAAACTTGCGAGGTATCTAAGAATTGTGCATTTTAAATTCATGTTAAAAAAATTATACGATAGATGTGTAGAACTTGCTAGGCATAAATTTTCTAAGCCTTTACTTGGCTTTGTTGCCTTCATCGAAAGTTTCTTTTTTCCTGTTCCGCCAGATTTAATGATCGTACCAATGGTCGTGGCTAAAAGAGAGGATTATTTAAAAATATTTCTTATAGCGACTGTTGGATCAGTTATAGGAGGTTTATTTGGTTACATGCTAGGAGTGTTTTTCTTAGATGCCTCGATGGTTATTATTGAGTTTTACGGCTACGAGGAAAAAGTATTTCAAATACAAGATAAGATGTCTACACGGGGCGGTTTTTTAACTTGGCTTGGTATTATGTTTTTAGCAGGTTTTACACCTTTACCTTTTAAAGTATTTACGATTACAAGTGGAGTTATTGGTTATAACCTTACTGTTTTCTTTTTTATCTGTCTTTTTACAAGAGGTTTAAGGTTTTTATTAGTATCTTACTTTACTTATCTTTTTGGTAAAAAATTTGGAGAGTTTATCGAAAAGAAAGGTGCGTTATGGTTTACTGCAACTGGAATATTTATTGTAATTTTAGCAGCTGTCTTATACATAACTTTCGTTAAATGAATTCAAACAAATTATTATTAAATGGTATTTTAGCGTTTAGTATTCTATCACTATCAATTGCTTACTTTATACAGCATGTGCTTGGCCATAAACCTTGTAATTTATGTATAATTGAAAGAATTCCTTATATTGCAGCGATAATACTAATTTCACTAATCTTTATTTTAAATAAATATCAAAAAATAATTTCTAGCCTCATTTTAATATTCTTTATTTTTGGTGCTATAGTCTCTTTTTATCATTTTGGAATAGAGCAAGGTTTTTTTAGTGAATCATTAATTTGTGAATTGAGTAATAATGGGCCAGTTAACAAAGAAGAATTGCTCAGTCAGCTTAAAAAAGCAGAAATAATTAGCTGTAAAGATGTAACTTTTAGGTTTTTAGGGCTTTCTCTTGCTACAATAAATACAATTATCTCGTTTTTACTTAGTGGTATTATGATTAAAATTTTAAAAAATTATGGAAAAAACTAATAAAAAAACTTTAGAAGAAATTATAAGAGTTGATCATGCCGGTGAGCGTGGAGCTATTAAAATTTATGAAGGTCAACTTCTAGCTTTAAAAACGTTTAAACAAGACGAATTTTTAAAAAAGAAAATAGAAGAGATGAAAGAACATGAAAAAGAGCATTACGAATACTTTGATAACGAAATAAAAAAAAGAAATATTAAACCTACTAAACTATTGCCTCTCTGGGATCTCATGGGTGTAACACTTGGTTTTGGAACGGCAATGTTAGGAGAAAAAGCAGCTATGCTTTGTACTGCATCTGTTGAAGAGGTGATTGATGGTCACTATAAAGATCAAACTTATAAACTTGGAAAAGATGAGGAAGAGTTAAAAAAGAAAATTATGAAATTTAGACAGGACGAATTAGATCATAAAGACATAGCGTATGATAACGGAGCGACAAAAAAAGGATTATACGGAGTCTTAGATAAAATTATTAAAACTTCATCAAGAATAGCTATTACGATTTCAGAAAAAGTCTAATTAGGGTTCTAACTCAATATCCCAATATAGATAATCCATCCAACTTTCATGAAGAAAATTTGGTGGAAAATTTCTTCCATTGCGATGTAAATCTTCAACAGTTGGCGCATAAGGTTTATTAGTTAATTTAAGATCACAATCTTTATAAAGCTTTCCACCTTTTTTAACGTTACAGCTCGAGCAAGCTGTTACAACGTTGTTCCAGTCAGTTAGTCCGCCTCTAGATTTAGGTAGTAGATGATCAAAAGTTAAATCTTTTTTATCTCCACAATACTGACAAGCAAACTTATCTCTTAAAAAAACATTGAACCTTGTAAAGTTTGGATTTTTTGATGGTTGTATAAAATTTTTAAGCGCGATTACACTTGGTAAGTTCATTTCAAATGAAGGACTTCTAATTTTTCTTTTATAATTTGAAACGATGCTTACTCTATCTAAAAAAACTGATTTCACTGCATCTTGCCAACACCAAATTGACAGCGGGTAATAACTCAAAGGTCTAAAATCAGCGTTTAGGACTAGCGCTGGGCATTTTTCGAGTGGGACTTTATCGACAGAAGAAATAATCATAATTCAAAGCTAACTGATACAAAAAATTATATCAAGTTATAATTATGTATCAGATTAAATAATTAAGAATTAAATTGTTTTTTAATAAATTGTAGGCCCAAACTTGACCCTTCAGTTGGAATACGATGTTCACAATTTTTGAAAATTTGTGTTTCAATTTCGTAATTATTTTTATTAAAAAAGTCTTTTGCCTCTAATAATGAGTCGATGGAAACAACTTGATCGATATCTCCATGCATTAAAATAATCTGAGGTCTAGAATTTATATTTTTTGAAAGATGGTCGGTATCAATAATTCTACCTGAATAGCCAATTACTGAATTCACTGTGTCTTTTCTTTTTAAACCAGTCTGCAGAGTAATCATACAACCTTGGCTAAATCCTCCAATAATAATTTCTTTAGCTTCCAAATTATTATTTTGTTTTACCTCATCAATAAGTTTATTTAATTTATTTTCTGCGACCAATGATTTAGCTAAAACTTGCTCAGGTGTTTGGTCCATGAGATCAAACCATTGAAAACCTGAAGGACTTGCTGCACATTTCTCAGGGGCGTCAGGACAAATGAATATTGTGTCTGGTAAATGAGCTCGCCAATAATTTGCAAGTATTGAGATATCGTTACCATCTCCTCCATAGCCGTGGCAAAGTATTACAGCGTTTTTGGGTTTATTCTTAGAAAGTGGTTTTAAAATAATTGTATTTAGTGAATAGGTCATGATAGTAGAATAATAATGTCTGAATTTTTTTTTAATTTTATAGGTTTCACTTTATTGGGTGCTGTAGCCATAGTTTTAATAATGGGTATATATACTTTATTTAAGGGCGGAAGTACTAGTAAAAAATATTCTAATAAATTAATGCAATTACGGGTACTACTTCAGTTTATTGCAATTATCGTTTTAGTTTTAATGGCTTATTTTTTTAAAAATTAAATATATTTTTTTATTAAACTGATAAAATCATTACTTACAAAATCAATTTCACCAATAACTCTACCAAATTCATTGCCGTTTTTATCGATTAAAATACTTGTGGGAAGTCCTCGCATTTTGAATTGCTTTACTAATTTCAACTTTGGATCATAGTAAGTATCTAAACTAGCAACACCAATGCTTCTGAAAAAGTCTCTAACTTTTAGCTTATTAGGTTGTTCCATATTAATAGCGTAAACTTTAACTTGTGGAAATTGATTTGTCAGTTTTTCAAGCGAAGGCATCTCTCTTTTACAAGGAGCACACCAGGTTGCCCAGAAATTCAAGATCATGATGTTGCCTTTTTTGTTAGTTAAATCGACATCATTAAGATCTGAATCTTTGAATTTTAATTCTTTAATTTGAGTCGGTTTTTTGTGGATTATTATATTTTTTGAAAAATCTTCTGCCCCATAAAGATTGTGGCTAATCAGATATAGAAGGATTATGTGAATATAGATTTTAAAAGATTTACTAATTTTCATATTAATTTAAATTAGAAATAACACAGTAAAATGAAAAATAAAACAATTTGGTCTAATAGATTTAAAAACAAAACGTCTCAATCTTTTCAAAAGATTGGGTCTTCAATTCATATTGATAAAAGACTTTATGAACAAGATATCGCTGCATCTATTGTACACACGCAAATGCTAGTGAAACAAAAGATTATTAAAAGTGAAGATGGTAACAAAATTATCAATGGACTCAAAAAAATTAAAGTTCAGATAGATAAGGGGAATTTTGAGTTTAAAGAAAAGTTCGAGGATATACACCTAAATATAGAAAAAGCATTATTTGAGATCATTGGTCCATCAGCTGGATTTTTGCACACTGCAAGATCTAGAAATGATCAGGTCGTGACTGATTTTAAATTATGGATAAAAAAAGCATCAAACGAAATTATAAAAGATATTTCGGTTGTCATGAGAAATCTTATAAAAAAAGCTGAAAAAAATACAGATACGGTTATGCCTGGATTAACGCATTTAAAAAATGCACAACCTATTTCATTCGCACATTATTTGTTGTCATACTATGAAATGTTAAAAAGAGATAAAAAAAGATTTGAAAATAATCTTGAGCTATTAAATGAGTGTCCGCTTGGATCTGCGGCACTTTCAGGAACATCTTATAAAATAGACAGAACCTATACTGCAAAAAAACTTGGTTTTAAAAAACCTACAGATAACTCTATGGACTCTGTATCGGATAGAGATTTTGCAATTGATTTTTTATATGCGTCTGCTGTTTGTGCAATGCACCTATCTAGATTGGCAGAAGACTTTATTATTTATAATTCCGATGCTTTCAATTTAATTTCATTCAAAGATAGCATGCTTACAGGATCATCAATTATGCCACAAAAAAAGAATCCTGACCCTGCAGAACTAATAAGAGGAAAAGTTGGAATGAATTATGGAAAGTTAAATGCGATGCTAACAATAATGAAAGGTCTTCCCATGTCATATTTTAAAGATATGCAAGATGACAAGGAGTTAGTTTTTGGTGGCTATGATACTTTAGTAGATACTCTGACTATTAGCGCTGAATTAATAAATTCTGTAAATGCTAATAAAGCAAATATGCTTTTTATGGCTAACCAAGGATATACAACAGCAACTGATTTTGCAGACTATCTTGTTAAAAATAAAAATTTATCGTTTAGAGAGTCTTACGCTATTTCAGCAAAAGTTGTGAATTATGCAGAAAAAAATAAAAAGATGTTATCTGAATTAAATTTTGATGAAATCAAAAAATTTTATAAAGATTTAGATAAAAGTGTTTTAAAAGTGTTTGACGTTAAAAACTCTATGAATGCAAAAAAATCTCATGGAGGAACATCTATAATTAATGTTAAATCAATGATAAAAAAATATAAAAGGGAAATTTAATGAAAATAATAACTACTTTTTTCCTGGTGATTTTTATTTTAACTAGTTGCGGAAAAAAATCTGAACCTAAATACCAAGGTCAAATAGATCAGGTCAATATAATTTCATAATCTTATGCAAAATCTAAGATATGTAGGAAATAATTTATTTGTTGAAAAACTATCAATTAAGAATATTTTAAAAAAAAATAAAACACCTTTTTATATTTATTCGGAGAGTCAAATTGCTTTCAATTTTTTAAAGTTTGCCAACACATTTAAAAAAACTGATCCTTTAATTTGCTTTGCAGCGAAATCTAATAGTAATTTAAATATACTAAGAGTTCTTGGTAAATTAGGTGCTGGAGCCGATGTAGTTTCAGGAGGTGAATTATTAAAAGCCTTAAAAGCAGGTATTAGACCTAATAAAATTGTTTTTTCTGGGGTGGGTAAAACTGAAGAAGAACTTAAAATTGCAATTAACAAAAAAATATTATTAATCAATTGTGAGTCTGAAAGTGAAGCTAAATTAGTAAATAATTTAGCAAAAAAATTAAGAAAAAAGGTTTCAATAGGATTTAGACTAAATCCAAATGTTGATGCTAAAACACATAAAAATATATCAACTGGTAAAGCTGAAAATAAATTCGGTTTATCGATTAAAAATTTTAAGGTTTTTCTAAAAACAGTAAAAACTTTTAAAAACGTAAAATTAGAAGCTTTAAGTGTGCATATCGGTAGTCAAATATTGAACGATACACCTTTTAGAAAAACTCTAAATGTAATGAGTAAATTAATAAAAGAATTAAAACTGAATTTGAAATATGTCGATTTAGGTGGTGGTTTCGGTATTAATTATACTGATAAAGAAAAACCAATTAATCTAAGTAAATATTCTAAACTGGTGCATAATTTTTCTAAAAAGTTAAATTGTAAAATAATCTTTGAACCTGGAAGATCTATTATTGGTAATACTGGTCTTCTGATAAGTAAAATACAATTTATTAAAAAAGGTGCTAATAAAAACTTTATTATACTAGATGCTGGTATGAATGATTTTATGCGCCCTGCTTTGTATGAAGCTTTTCATAAAATTATTCCTATTTCTAGAAAATCATCGAAAATGAAAGGTAAAATAGAATTTGTTGGACCAATATGTGAAACCACTTGCAAATTCGGAGTTTATAAAAACTATCCTAAAATAAATGAAAATGAATTTGTGGCAATAACTAATGTTGGGGCATACGGATCATCATTATCCTCAAATTATAACACTAGACCATTAATTGCTGAAATTTTAATAAACAAAAATAAGCTTAGATACATTAGAAAGAAACAAAATTTACTAAAATTGATTAATTCTTAATGCAATTAATTAGATCATTAATCTTTAATATTTTTTTATATGTTGGTCTTATAACAATTTTTATTTTAGCTATACCGACCTTAATTTTACCGAGTAAATTCACAATATTTTTTGGAAGGTTATCTGCAAGATATATAGTGCTGATTTTAAGAGTAATCTTAAGTACAAAAGTAGTGTTTCATGGAGTAGAAAATCTTAAAAAAGTAGATAATTATTTTGTCGCTTCTGCACATCAGTCTATGTTTGAAACTTTTGCTCTTCAGATACCCTTGGATGGTCCAATTTTTATTTTAAAAAAAGAGCTACTTAGTATTCCGTTGTTTGGTTGGTATTTAAGAAAAATAGGTTCAATAGCAATTGTCAGAGAAACAACAACAAAAGAAAATTTGAACTTTTTTGATAAAGTGAAAGAAAAAGTTGAAAAAAGTAAAAGACCTCTTTTAATATTCCCCCAAGGAACAAGAGTAAAACTAGAAGATCAACCGCCCTTTAAAAAGGGGGTTGGCAGAATTTATAAAGCTCTAAATTTACCTTGTATTCCTGTAGCTCATAATACTGGTAAAGTCTGGCCAAAAAATAGTTTTATGAAATATCCGGGTAATATTCATATTTCATTTTTAGAGCCAATCTTATCGGGTAAAGATAATGAAGAATTTGTTAAAGATATAGAAAATAAAATTTACACTGAAATAAAAAAGTTCTCTTAATTATTTTCTTCCAAAACCTGGCTTATCAGTGTCCTGGCCTGCTTCTATAATTTCTTTTCTTACTTTTTTAGTTGATGAAAAAATCTCTAAAAGTTTTTTACTATCCTTATTTTTTATAGCATCTTTAATTTCATTTAGATTCTTTGAGTAATTGTCCAAAACTTTTAAGATGTTTACACTATTATCTATAAATATATCTTTCCACATTAAAGGGTCTGATGCTGCAATTCTTGTAAAATCTCTTAATCCACCTGCACTATATTGAATGACATCGTCCTTAAATTTGTCTTCTTTGTTAATTGCTGTTTTTACAATACTGTAAGCTACAGCATGTGGTAAATGGCTGGTTAATGATAAAACATAATCGTGGTCTTCAAATGTCATCAGTTTAGTCTTGCTTCCAAGCTTTGACCAAAAATTTTCTAAAGATTTTATCTTATCTTTGGCTACCTCTTTGTCGGCAGATATTATGCACCATCTATTTTTAAATAAACTTGCAAAACCTGCCTCTGGACCACTGTATTCTGTTCCAGCTATAGGATGTGAAGCAATCCAATTTACATTTTTAAGATTTAAATTGCTGATAATTTTATTCACTTCTTTTTTTGCAGAACCTGTATCGGTTAAAATTACATTTTCTTTCAGACTTGTATGAATAGATAAAAGTATTTCTTTATAGCTACTCAAAGGAGAAGCAATCACTACTAAATCGGAGTCCTTAACAACATCTGAAATGTTAGCGCAAATTTCAACTGAAAAATTCTTTTTCAAATAATCGACAACTTTCGATGATTTATCGTAAACACTTATTTTAGTTGCTAATTTTTTTTCTTCTACTGCTCTCAAAATAGAAGAGCCAATTAAACCACATCCAATTATACTTATTTTATTAAACATTTAATATTTTTTTCATTTTGGAAATTAATTTTCTATTTTCTTCACTTTTCCCAATCGTAATTCTTAATGAATTCTTAATACCATAAACATCCATCTTACGAACTAAAATTCCTGCTTTCGCTAATAATTTAAAAACTTTTGATGAATTAATTTTTACTTTATCAAAATTTACTAATAAAAAATTACTAAAACTTTTATTTGTTTCAATTTTCATTTTTTTAAATTCATTAAACATTTTCTTATTCCAATTATTAACGTGTTTAATTTCTTTATTTAACCAAGTACTATCTTTTACTGCGGCAGATGCAGCAAATAAAGCTGCTTTGTTTACATTAAAAGGTGGCTTAATTTTATTTAACGTATCAATAATTTCTTTTGATCCATATCCCCACCCCACTCTCAATCCTGCTAGGCCATAAATTTTTGAAAATGTTCTTGTCATTACCACGTTTTTAAAATTAGAAAATAATTTTAAAGCTGAAGAATAATTTTTTTGTTTTACATATTCAAAGTAAGCATCATCAACTACTAACAAAATATTGCTTCGTAGTTTTTTTCGTAAAAATAATAAATCTTTTTTTGCAATATAGGTTCCGGTCGGATTGTTAGGATTAGCCAAAAATACAACTTTTGTTTTAGTAGTTACTTTTTTTAAAATATCTTTTACTGAAACTGTAAAGTTATTTTCTTTTGAATAAATAACTTTTGCTCCGTTCATTTTGCTATAAATTCTATAAATAATAAAACTATACTTAGGCACAATTACCTCGTTACCTTTTTTTAGGTATGCTTTACAGATTAATTCAAAAATTTGATCTGAACCTGATCCCAAAAGAATTCTATTTTTATCTAATTTAAATTTTTTTGATAAAGTTTCTCTTAAGAACGTGCCATTGGTGTCAGGATATCTTGCAAAACTTTTTGATACTTTTATGTATTCTTTTTTTGCTTTCGGACTAGGTCCAAGCGCAGACTCATTAGCTGATAATTTTATCTTAGCTAGTCTATTTTTAAATACGCTCATTCCTACTACGTATTTTTCAGTTATTATGTTATTTGGCTTTGGTAGTCTCATTGATTAATGTAATATCCAAATTGTTCGAGTTTTTCTAGAAGTCTTTATCTTATATAAAATTGACAAGTTTGTGATGATCTAGTAAATAGATATCGCGCTGATTTAACCATATTGCAAGCGCATAATAAATTTAGCTAAAAAGGGAGATGCCCAGTTTAGCTGGGCTTTTTTTTTGGATGAATAGAAAAATTGAGAATATAAATAAGATCACTATTACTAAACCACTCAAGCTTGATTGTGGAAAAACCATTAAGAATTTTCCTCTAGCCTATGAAACCTATGGAAAACTTAATGAAAATAAAGATAACGCTATTTTAGTATTCCACGCTTTAACGGGTGATCAATTTGTAACTGGCACGAACCCTGTAACAAATAAAGAAGGCTGGTGGGTCACTGCTGTTGGTCCTGGCAAGGCTATTAATACAGATAAATATTTTGTGATTTGCGCAAATGTAATTGGTGGATGTATGGGATCTTTTGGACCAAAAGATACAAATCCTGAAAACAACCAGCCCTATGGTTTAGATTTTCCAGTTATCACCATTAAAGATATGGTAAAAGCACAAGAGTCTTTACTGGAACACTTTGGTATAAAAAAACTTTTATGTGCTACTGGCGGATCAATGGGCGGAATGCAGTTATTACAATTTTGTGCAACATTTCCTGATAAAGCTTTTTCAGCTATTCCGATAGCTTGTAGTTCAAGTCATAGTGCACAAAATATTGCACTTAACGAACTAGCACGCCAAGCTATAATGGCTGACCCTGTATGGGATAATGGAAAATATGTATCAAAAAATGTGCAGCCAAAAAATGGCTTAGCAGTTGCAAGAATGGTTGGACATATAAGTTATTTATCTGAAAAAGGTATGCAGGAAAAATTTGGAAGAAAATTACAAGAAAAAGCTGATTACGAATTTAGTTTTAACGCAGATTTTCAGGTAGAGAGTTATTTAAGACACCAAGGTTATGCTTTTGTGGAAAGATTTGATGCAAATTCAATTCTTTATATAACTAGAGCAATGGATTATTTTGATCTTTCTAAACAATATAAAGGTGGGTTAGTTGAGGCTTTTAAAAATCAAGACACAAAATTTCTAGTAATATCATTTTCTTCAGACTGGCTTTATACAACAAAAGAAAATAAGGATATAGTAATTGCATTAAATGCATCTGGTGCTGATGTTTCTTATTCAGAAATAGTAACGGATAAGGGACACGACTCCTTCTTACTAAATGAACCAGAATTTTTAAAAACTCTTAAAGGTTTTATAGACTCAATGTATGAAAAGTTTAAAAATGAAAAAAGAATTTAAAGTAATAGCTGAATTATTACCTAACAATACAAGAGTCTTGGATGTAGGTTGTGGAGATGGATCTCTAATGAATTTCCTAAAAGAGGAAAAAAATATAGAGGTTCGTGGATTAGAACTTAATCAAGAAAATGTGCAACATTGCATTCACAAAGGTTTACCAGTTATACAGGGGAACGCAGAAACTGAACTACATCAATTTCCCGATCAATCTTTTGACTACGTTGTGCTTAGCCAAACGTTACAAGCTTTTTACAACCCAGAAGAAGTTTTAAAAAATCTTTTGAGAATAGGCAAGGCAGTAGTTGTTTCAATTCCAAATTTTGGATATTGGAAAGTAAGGATGAAACTTTTATTTTTTGGGGAAATGCCAGTTACAAAAACATTGCCAAATACATGGTATAACACTCCTAACTTACATATGTGTACTATTAAAGATCTATTTAAGTTTTGTTATGAGAAAAATATAAATATCAAACAAGTGGTTGGGGTTAATGAAGATAAAACCTCATTAATAAAAAAAAACAATTTAGAAATAAAAAATCTCTTTTCAAAATTAGGGATTTTTTTAATAGGGTAAATGATAGTAGAAATTATTCCATGTTTAAGTGACAATTACAGTTATTTAATTCATGAAAAAGAAACAGGCACTGTTTCAATAATAGATCCTTCCGAATTTAATGCGTGTGATAAAATAATAAATAAATATAAAAAGTTAGATTTTATTTTAAATACTCATCATCATGCTGATCATGTTGGAGCTAATCTGGCGCTAAAAAAAAAATATAACTCAAAGATTTTAGGCTCAAATTCAGACAAAAATCGTATACCAGGAATTGATATATTGCTTGAAGAAAATCAAAAGCAAAAAATTGGAAATTTAGAATTTGAGATAATTTTCATTCCAGGTCACACTAGGGGGCATATTGCTTTTTTCTTTAAGAAGGAAAAAATTGCTTTTACTGGAGATACATTATTTTCTTTAGGATGTGGTAGAGTATTTGAAGGTACTCATGAAGAAATGTTTAATTCTTTAAATAAAATAAAAAATCTTCCTCCTGATACAAAAATCTATTGTGGACATGAATACACAAATTCAAATTTAAATTTCTGTTTAGAGCATGATCCAAAAAATACTTATTTGAAAGATAAAAAAATTGATATTGAAAAAAAACTAAACTCTAATCAACCAACTATTCCGTCTACTATAGCTGAAGAAATTAAAACAAATATTTTCCTAAGGTGTGATGATCCTGAAATAAAGCATAACCTAGGCTTAAAAGATTCATCTGACGTTGAAGTTTTTTCAAAATTACGAGATTTAAAGGACTCTTTTTAGCTTCAATAATCTTGACTTGCTAGCACTGAAGGCTATATTGCGTGGAAATTAAAAAAAGAGATTTTATGTCATTTGCAATAATTGAAACAGGTGGAAAACAATATAAAGTAGCCGCAAGTAAAATATTAGAAATCGAAAAGCTTAATGCTAAGGTTGGTGAAACTATTAAATTTGATAATGTTTTACTTTTAAACGACGATAAAAGCACTGAGGTTGGAAGTCCTAAAGTTGATGGAGCTACAGTAGAAGCTAAACTTTTGGACAATGTTAAAGATAGAACTGTATTAATTTTCCATAAAAGAAGAAGAAAACATTCAAGAAAAAAGAATGGTCATAGACAACGTCATTCTAAAATACAAATAACAAAAATTTTAGCAAAAGGTGGGAAAGTTATAGATGAAGCTAAAATTGTTAAAAAAGAGACACCTATTAAAGAAAAGAAAAAAGTTATAAAAAAGGAAAAAAAAAAATAGGAAATTAAATGGCAACAAAAAAAGCAGGTGGATCATCCAAGAACGGCCGAGATAGTAAAGGTAGACGTCTTGGGGTAAAAAAGTATGGTGATCAATTAGTGATACCTGGAAATATCATAGTAAGACAAAGAGGAACTAAAATTCATCCAGGTGATAATGTTGGTATAGGTAAAGACCACTCAATTTTTTCTTTGATCAAAGGAAAAGTAAAATTTAAAAAATCTAAATTAAACAGAACTTTTGTCTCTGTAATCCCCAATTAAATCTATATAAATAACCTAAGTTATTTATTTTATTATAAGTATGAAATTTTTAGATCAAGCAAAAATTTATATTAAAGCCGGAAATGGCGGGTCAGGTTCTGCAAGTTTTAGAAGAGAAAAGTTTGTAGAATATGGCGGACCAGATGGTGGCGATGGTGGAGACGGTGGATCTATAATTGTTCAATCGGACAGAAACCTTAACACATTAATTGATTTTAGATATGCTCAACATTTTAAAGCTCAACATGGTAAGCCTGGAAGTAAAAGAAATAAAACTGGAGCTAATGGGGAAGATTTAGTTTTAAAAGTACCATTGGGTACGCAATTATTTGAGGAAGATAATAATACTTTGATATATGACTTTACAAAAAATAAAGAAAAATATCTTGTGGCCTCGGGTGGTAAGGGTGGACTGGGTAATGTAAGATTTAAAAGTTCTACAAATAGAGCGCCAAGAAAAAAGACTAATGGAAAATTAGGTGAAGAATTTTGGATATGGCTTCAATTAAAAGTAATTGCTGATATTGGAATTATTGGTAAGCCAAATGCAGGTAAATCTAGTTTGCTTGCAGCACTAACAAGAGCTAAGCCAAAAATAGCAAACTATCCTTTTACGACAATAAATCCAAATTTAGGAGTTTCTTACTACGCAGGAAAAGAGATTACTTTAGCTGATATTCCTGGTTTAGTGGAAGGTGCACATAAAGGTGTTGGTCTTGGAGATAAATTCTTAAGACATATAGAAAGGTGTAAAATTTTACTTCACTTAATAGATCTATCTGAAGACAATTTATTAAATTCTTATAAAAAAATTAAATTAGAATTATCTAACTATGATAAAGATTTAATAAAAAAGAAAGAAATCATTTTTTTTAATAAATCAGATTTATTAGATGATAATGAGATAAATAAAAAGTTAAAAGAATTTAAAAAAAAAATTAAAATTAAATATGAAATTTTATCTGTTCATTCTAACAAAGACATTCAAAAAATAAAAAAATTATTGATAAAATATGCTAATTAAAAACGCAAATAAAATAGTTTTAAAACTTGGATCTGCAACTGTAATTGACGGTAAAGGTATTTTCAAAAAAAAATGGGTGACTTCTCTTATTAAAGATATAAAAAAATACGGAAAAGGAAAAAACTTTGTAATTGTCTCATCAGGTGCAATTGCTCTTGGCCAAAAATATCTAAAAATTAAAAAAGGAAAAATTAAATTAGAAATGAGCCAAGCAATTGCAGCAGTTGGCCAAATTCATCTAGCGGGAGAATTTCAAAAACTTTTTGATAAATATAAGATTAAGACTGGTCAAATTTTAATTAGCCCTGATGACACTGAACAAAGAAGAAGAGCTATTAATGTAAGAAGAACATTTGATAATTTGTTTAAACTCAAAGCCATTCCTGTAGTAAATGAAAATGACTCAACAGCAACTGGTGAAATAAAATATGGAGATAATGATAGATTGGCTGCAAGAGTAGCTCAAATTATTGGGGCAGATATGCTGATTTTATTTTCAGATGTTGATGGTCTATACGATAAGTCTAAAGGTAAAAAAATTGTAAGAGAAGTAACTTCAATCAATGAAAAAATAATGTCTATGATAGATGGCAAGAAAAACAAGTTCGGCTCAGGAGGTATTGCTACAAAGTTAGATGCTGCTAAGATTTGTATGAATTCAGGTAGTCATATGTTTATTGCCAATGGTAAAATAAATAATCCAATTTCAAATATGATAAAAAATAAAAAATATACTCATTTCTTTCCAAAAATTTCTACCTTGGACGCTAGAAAAAAATGGATTATCGGTTCCCTTAATTACAACGGAACTATTTATATTGATAGTGGAGCAGCTAGAGCTTTATCAAGTGGTAAAAGCTTGCTCGCAGCTGGTATAACTAAGATTAATGGAAATTTTAAAAAAGGAGAAAATGTAATAATCCTGGATCAAAATAATAATCAGCTAGCTCGGGGGCTATCATCATTTAGCTCTATAGAAATAGATAAAATTAAAGGCAAACAAAGTAAGGAGATAGAAACAATTCTTGGTTATCTGAGCAAAACTGAGGTCATTCATAAAGATGATATGGTATTATTATAAATGAATTATTTAGAAACAATTGGAAGAAATGCAAAAAAAGCCTATGAGCATTTGAAGAACGTTAAGCATAAAAAAATAAAAAAAGTTTTAGAAAATTATAATCAATCTCTACTAAAAAATAAAAATAGGATAATTAGAGAAAATTTAAAAGATGTAAAAAGTGTTAAAAGAAAACATTTAGTTGACAGACTTATTTTAAATAAAAAGAGAATAGAAGGCATTAGACACTCAATAAATGAAATAGCAAAGTTTAGGAATCCAATTGGAAGAGTTTTGGAAACATGGCGCAGGCCAAATAATTTAATTATTAAAAGAGTTACAACTCCAATTGGGGTCATAGGCGTGATATACGAAAGCAGACCTAATGTAACTGCTGATGTTGCGGCACTATGTTTAAAATCAGGAAACTGTTCTATTTTAAGAGGTGGATCGGAAGCTTTTAATTCAAATAGATTATTAGCTAATTTATTCAGAGATGAACTACGAAAAAATAATATCAACCAAAACTGTGTTCAGTTTATTGAAAATAAAAATAGAAAAATAGTTGATCAATTATTATCTAAAATGAGTTCATATATTGATGTGATTGTACCTAGAGGAGGTAAAGGACTCGTAGCGAAAGTTCAAAAATTTTCTAACGTACATGTAATTGGCCATCTTGAGGGATTATGCCATATTTATGTAGATAAAACTTCAAATATAAAAATTGCGAAAAATTTAGTTTTAAATGCAAAAATGAGAAGGACAAGTATTTGCGGTGCGGTTGAAACTCTTCTGATTCAGGAAAAAGCCTTAAACTCACATGCTAAAGAAATAATAAATGCTCTTTTAAGTTCAGGCTGTGAAGTAAGGGCTGATAAAAAAATTAATAAACTTTTTAAAGGAAAATTAAAAAAAACCACTGAAAAAGATTGGAAGACAGAATACCTGGATGCAATTATTTCTGTAAAGACGGTTAAAAATGTAAAAGGTGCTGTCGAACATATTTTGAAATATGGCACAATGCACACCGATAGTATAATCACTAATAATAAAAAGAATGCCGAGATTTTTTTAAATGGAGTTAATAGTTCAATAGCCATGCATAACGTCTCAACTCAATTTGCTGACGGCGGTGAATTCGGTTTCGGCGGTGAAATAGGTATTTCTACAAACAAACTTCCGCCTAGAGGTCCTGTAGGAATAAACCAACTAACTTCATACAAATATCTAGTTTTTGGCAAAGGAATTGTTAGACCGTAATTAATGGCAAGTTTCCAAAAAAAATATATTGGATTATTAGGTGGTAGTTTTGATCCTCCCCATCAAGGACACTTAGGTATATCAAAAATTGCTATTAAAAAACTAAAATTAAAAAAAATTTATTGGATTATAACCAAAAAAAACCCTTTCAAAAATAAAACTTTTTATTCTTTAGATGAAAGAATTAAGTATGCGAATAAAATATCTAAATCGCAAAAAAAAATTTTAATAATGCATCTAGAAAATACTGTCAAATCTTCTAGAACAATTGATATTATAGATTATCTTATAAAAAAAAAGAATATTAAGAATATCTATTTTATAATTGGTTCTGATAATTTAATCCGATTTCATAAGTGGAAAAGCTGGAAAAAAATAGTAAAATTAGTAAAATTAGTAGTTTTTTCTAGAAAAGGATATGATAGAAAGGGAATGAAATCAATTGTGGTTAAAACTTATAAAAATAAAATCATCTTTATAAAAAATAAACCTATTGCAATCTCATCAACACAATTAAAAAGTCGAACAAGATCAATTAGTTAATGGAAATAGTTGATATAAAAAAAAGTATTGAAAAAATATTAGATAATAACAAAGCTCAGAGCATTACCTCTATAAATCTCCAAAATAAATCCTATATAGCTGATTATATGATAATTGCTTCTGGTACATCTTCCAGGCATCTACAATCTCTCTCTGAAATTCTTGTTAATGAACTTAAAAAACTTGGAATTGACAACTGTCGAATAGAGGGAAAAGACAGTAAAGATTGGAAATTAGTAGATGCACATGATGTAATAGTTCATATTTTTCATCCAGAAAAAAGAGAATTTTACGATCTTGAAAAAATGTGGTCGGAAGAAATACCTAAAGAAAGAGCAACATTATGAAGAAAAATTTAATTTTTTTGTTATTATTATTGAATTTAAATTCGACAGCATTTTCAAAAAATGAACTTTATGAAAAAATCGATTTATTTGGTGAGGTTTTAGAAAATATTAAAAAAGATTACGTAGATGAAGTAGATCAATCTAAAATAATGGACTCAGCAATTAATGGGGTTTTACAATCTTTAGATCCCTACTCTGCTTATATGTCACCTGAACTGTTTAAAGAAATGCAAACTGATACGAGAGGTGAGTTTGGTGGTTTGGGAATAGAAATTGGAATGGAAGCAGGTGTTGTGAAAGTCATCTCACCTATTGATGACACTCCGGCGGCTGAAGCAGGTATAAAAGCTGGAGATTACATTGTAAAAATCGGGAAGAATCAAGTTCAAGGAAAAACTTTAATGGAAGCTGTAAAATTAATGCGTGGGCCAGTTGGAACATCTATAGATTTAACTATAAGGAGAAAAAATGTAAAAAAACCTTTGGAGTTTAAGATTATTAGAAAAATAATTGAAGTAAAATCGGTAAATTCTGAAATAATAAGTAAAGAAAAAAATATTGGATACATTAGACTTAAATCTTTTAATGAAAATAGTGACAAACAATTTTTAGACATTATTAAAAATTTTGAAAAAAATAAAAAAATAAAAGGTTATGTACTTGATTTAAGAAATAATCCCGGAGGACTTCTAACACAAGCAATTAATATAACTGATTTTTTCTTAAATGATGGTGAAATAGTTTCTACCAAAGGGAGAAATGTCTCGGAAACAAGAAAGTTTTTTGCAAGAAAAGGTGATGAAGTTAATGGAAAACCTATTGTAGTATTGATAAATAATGGATCTGCTTCAGCAGCAGAAATATTTGCAGGTGCTTTAAAAGATCATAAAAGAGCAATAATTTTAGGTGAGAGTTCCTATGGCAAAGGTTCTGTTCAGTCTATAATACCACTCAAAAATGGTGGAGGCATAAGATTGACGATCTCAAAATATTATCTTCCATCTGGTAAATCAATATCTGAGGTGGGAGTCACACCTGATATATTGGTAGAAGAAATTGGTGAAAATTTTAAAATTAAATCAGAAAAAGATAACCAATTAAATTACGCTATAAAACTTTTTAATTCTTAAGATGAAAGAACAAAAGCTCCCATTAAGAACTGGGGTTGGCATAATAGTTTTAAATAAACAAAATAAGATTTTTGTAGGAAAAAGAAAAGATAACCCTGGAGATAGATGGCAAATGCCTCAAGGTGGTGTAGATGAAGGAGAAGATTATATTACGGCAATGAAAAGAGAATTAATGGAGGAAACGAGTATTAAGAATATTGAAATTATCAAAGAAATTGAGAAAATTTATCAATATGAATTACCCAAAAACTTAGTTGGTATAATTTGGAAAGGAAAATACAGAGGGCAAAAACAAAAATGGTTTATTACAAGATTTTTAGGTGAAGAAAGTGAGATAAATTTAAATACTAAATGCGCCGAATTTATAGACTGGAAATGGATTGAACCTAAATTGTTACCTGAAGTGATAGTAAATTTTAAAAAAGATTTATATCTTAATCTTCTTAAAGAAATTAATCTTGTTATTCGCTAATTTCTCTTAATGTTTCTATTTTGTATGATGCTACGTATCTGTCTTTATCAGTAGACTCAGTATTTAAGTTTGCTTCAGCTTTTTGGAGAAGTTCGTTAATTGAACTTTTATCAAAATTAGCTAGATCTCTTACAGTTGAAGTTAAAATTAATAAATTATTATTTGAAAACTCAACTGTTCCCTCTTCTACATAATATTTTTTTTCACCTTCTGCTTTTATAGTAATAATTCCAGGTCTCAAAAATGTTATTAGAGGGATATGATTATTTAAAATTCCCATTTGACCTTCAAAAGAAGGAATTATTACTTCCTTAGTCTCTTGTTTCAAAACTGTTTGGTCAGGACTTATTATTTCAACTGTGAACTTATCTGACATTATTTAGTGTCTTTAGATAATTTTTCTGCTTTCTCAATTACCTCTTCTATGCCACCAACCATATAAAATGCTGCTTCAGGTAAATGATCGTATTCTCCCTTACATATAGCATCGAAACCTTTTATCGTATCGTTTAAGTCAACTAATTTTCCAGGAGAACCTGTAAATACTTCGGCCACAAAAAATGGTTGTGATAGAAATCTTTGTATTTTTCTTGCTCTAGCAACAGTTAATTTATCCTCCTCGGAGAGTTCATCCATTCCTAGAATGGCAATTATGTCTTGAAGAGATTTATACGCTTGTAATATTTTTTGCACATCTCTAGCTACTCTATAATGCTCTTCACCAACTACTCTTGGATCTAAAATTCTTGAAGTTGAGTCTAAAGGATCGACAGCAGGATAAATTCCTATTTCTGCTATCTGTCTTGATAAAACTGTTGTTGCATCTAAGTGTGAAAAAGATGTAGCGGGTGCTGGATCGGTCAAATCATCAGCAGGAACATAAATAGCCTGAACTGAGGTAATAGAACCTTTGTCCGTAGAAGTTATTCTTTCCTGCAAATTTCCCATATCTGTGGCAAGGGTAGGTTGATATCCAACGGCTGAAGGAATTCTTCCTAATAGAGCTGATACTTCTGACCCGGCTTGAGTGAATCTAAATATATTGTCAACGAAGAATAAAACGTCCTGACCTTCTTTATCTCTAAAATATTCAGCAACTGTCAGGCCAGTTAAAGCAACTCTTGCTCTTGCTCCTGGAGGTTCATTCATCTGCCCATAAACAAGTGCTGCTTTTGATCCTTTCCCATCAGTTTTAATAACTCCTGACTCAATCATTTCATGATACAAATCATTTCCTTCTCTAGTTCTTTCTCCGACACCTGCAAAAACTGAAAATCCTCCGTGTGCTTTTGCAATGTTATTAATTAATTCCATGATCGTTACAGTTTTTCCAACTCCAGCGCCCCCGAATAATCCAATTTTTCCACCTTTAGCATATGGTGCTAGAAGATCGATAACTTTTATGCCTGTAACTAATTGTTCAGTTTCAGTAGCTTGATCTGTAAATTTTGGGGCTGCCCTGTGTATTGGCCATTTTTCTTTTGTCTTAACTTCACCTTTTTCATCTATAGACTCACCAACAACATTTATAATTCTTCCTAGTGTTTCAGGACCAACTGGAACGCTTATTGGTGCTCCAGTATTTATAACTTCATCACCTCTTTTAAGACCCTCTGTAGCGTCCATCGCAATTGTTCTTACATCGTTTTCTCCTAAATGCTGAGCAACTTCTAAGATTAACTTATTTCCTGAATTATTTACTTCTAGCGCTGTATAAATTTCTGGTAAGTCTGATTCAAAATTTACGTCAACTACTGCGCCAATGATTTGTGTTATTTTTCCTTTTTTACTCATGATTATAAACTTTCAGCTCCTGATATAATTTCTATTAATTCTTTTGTAATAGAGGCTTGTCTGCTTCTATTATAATCGATTGTAAGTTTATCGACTAAATCCCCAGCGTTTCTTGTTGCATTATCCATTGCTGTCATTCTTGATCCTTGCTCACTTGCTGCGTTTTCAAGAAGTGCTTTGAAAACTTGTGTTGAAATGTTTTTTGGCAATAAGTCTTCTAAAATTTCATCCTCCTCTGGTTCAAATTCATATGAAAAATTTTGGTCGTTGCCTTCTTTTAAATTTTTTGTCTCTGCTGGAATTATTTGTTGAGCTTGCGGTATCTGTGTAATTACATTTTTAAAATTATTGTAAAATATAATACATTTATCAAATTTATTTTGATTGAATAAAGATATTATTTCTTTTCCTACCTCATCCGCCTCGTTGAAGCTTATATCTTTTTTATCTTTAAAACTAAATTTTTTAATAACATATTTCCCATATTCTCTTTTAATTTGATCATGTCCTTTAGAACCAACGGTAATAATATTAAGTTCTTTTCCTTCACCTAGAATTTTTTTAAAATTAGTCTTAGCTAATTTACAAATATTTGAATTAAATCCTCCACAAAGACCTCTATCAGCGGTTAAAACTACACATAAATACTTTTTATCTTCTCCTGTTCCAACAAGTAATTTTGGTGCATTTTGAGGATCATTAATGGATTTAGTCAAATTCAATATTATGTTTTGCATTTTTTGACTATAAGGTCTGCCTTTCTCTGCGCTCTCTTGGGCCTTCCTTAGTTTTGCTGCAGCAACCATCTTCATTGCCTTAGTAATTTTTTGCGTAGATTTTACACTTTTAATTCTTTTTTTTAGATCGTCTAAACTAGGCATTATTTTTCTTATATTCTTCTATAACTTGTTTTAATTGATTTTCTGTATCTTCGTCTAATTTTCCTGATGATTGAATAGCTTCAATAATTTTTGGTTTATCATTTTTAATTTTTTCGATTACATCTTTCTCAAATCCTTTAATTTTTCCTAAATCAACGTCATCCAAGTATCCTTTTACTCCAGCAAAAACTGAAATAACTTGCTCTGCGACGGTCATTGGAGAATATTGGTCTTGTTTTAATAATTCTGTTAATTTTGCTCCTCGATTTAATAGTTGTTGAGTAGAAGCATCTAAGTCTGATCCAAATTGAGCGAAAGCTGCCATCTCTCTATATTGAGCAAGTTCTAATTTAATTGAACCAGCTACCTTTTTCATTGCCTTAGTTTGTGCTGCGGATCCTACTCGCGATACTGATAAACCAACGTTAACAGCAGGTCTAATTCCTTGGTTAAATAATTCAGTTTCTAAAAATATTTGTCCATCAGTAATAGAAATTACATTTGTAGGAATATAAGCAGAAACGTCACCTGCTTGTGTCTCAATAATTGGCAATGCAGTTAATGATCCGCCTCCATTAGCGTCACTTAATTTTGCAGATCTTTCTAAAAGTCTGCTGTGAAGATAGAAAACATCACCAGGGTAAGCTTCTCTTCCAGGAGGTCGTCTAAGTAAAAGTGACATTTGCCTGTATGCTACTGCTTGTTTTGACAAATCGTCGTAAACTATTAAAGCATGCATTCCATTGTCTCTAAAATATTCACCTATTGTGCAGCCAGTATAAGGGGCTAAAAACTGAAGAGGTGCAGAGTCTGATGCTGTTGCAGCAACTATTGTTGTGTATTTAAGTGCGCCTGCTTCTTCTAAAGTTTTCGTTATTTGAGCTACAGTTGAACGTTTTTGTCCAATTGCCACATAAACACAATAAAGTTTTTTCTTCTCATCAGACGACTCGTTTATTTTTTTTTGGTTTATAATTGCATCTATTGCTACTGCGGTTTTACCTGTTTGTCTGTCTCCAATAATTAATTCCCTTTGGCCTCTGCCTACAGGTATAAGAGAGTCGATAGATTTTAAACCTGTCTGCATTGGTTCACTAACAGATTGTCTAGGAATTATACCTGGGGCTTTTACTTCAACTCTTTTTCTTTCTTTAGAAGAGATAGCTCCTTTTCCATCTATTGGATTTCCTAAACCATCAACAACTCTTCCTAATAATTCTTTTCCAACTGGAACATCAACAATTGCATTGGTTCTTTTAATTGTGTCGCCCTCTTTAATTTTTCTATCATCTCCAAAAATTACAACTCCAACATTGTCATTTTCTAAGTTTAATGCCATACCTTTTGATCCATCTTCAAACTCAACCATTTCTCCAGCCTGAACACTATCCAAACCATAAACTCGCGCAATTCCATCACCAACCGATAAAACTTTTCCAATTTCAGAAACCTCAGCTTTTTCACCAAAATTTTTAATTTGATCTTTAAGTAATTTAGTAATTTCTGAAGGGTTTATAGACATATTAACTTTCTAACATTACTTGTTTGTATTTATTTAATTTATTTTTAATTGAGGTATCAATCATAAAGCTTCCAAGTTGAAGTTTTAATCCTCCAATAAGTTCTTTATCAACCTTGTAGTTAAATTTTATAGTTGAGCTTGTTGAAGAAGATAGTTCTTTACTTATATTCTCAAGTTCAGTTTCTGATAATTCTTTAGAAGATATTAAAGACGCTTTAACTTCTCCTCTTTTTTGCGCACATAATTTTAAAAAACTATCAATAATTTTTTCAACAAAAAATATTCTTCTTTTTTCAATTAATAAAAACATAAAGTTTTTTAAATTTTTTGAAAAGTCTAGCTTTTCAGCTAAAAGTTTTAATACGTTGTTTTGACTATCTTTACTTTGAGTTGGATTGTGTATAAAATTTTTTATCTCTAGGCTATTGATCAATAGAGAGGCAAAGTTCTTGATGTCATTTTCTGTTTTCTGTAATTCACTAGCTTCTTGTGCTACTTCAAAAAGTGCGCGAGAGTATCTTTCAGAAGTTTCTGTTGAGAAAGATTTATTTGTGCTCATTTTTTATTGAAATTATTATGAAATAATGAGCGTGTCGTACCATAAGAGTTTACCATGATCAAGTTTCCAAATAATCGATTAACCAAAATTTACGGGATCGACATCAACCGTAAGTTTAATTTTGCTTGAGATTTTCAATGAATTTAGAAGGTTAGAAACCATTTTTTGCTTTAAACTTTTCCCATTAAACCTAATTAATAATCTTGATCTAAATTTTTTTTTTATCTTTAAAAAAGGCGAGTCTACAGGGCCCATGATTTCTAAACCATTAATCTTACTAAGACGTGTTTTAATTTCTCTAGCTCCTTCAATACTTAAAAATTGATTATTGGCTGATATGATTATTGCGATAAGTCTACAAAAAGGAGGAAGGGAATTTTCTTTTCTCGATATAAGCTCTTTTTTTAAAATTTCATCAGGATTATTTTTTATCAACTCATTTAAAGTAATGTTCTCTGGAGATAATGTTTGGTAAACAATTAAAGACTCCGAGCTAAATCTACCAGCTCTTCCGCTTAATTGATTATACAATTGAATATTTTTTTCAGTAGTTCTTAAGTCGTAACCTCTTCCCGAAAAATCTGCATCAATTACAATTATGCAATTTAGTTTAGGAAAGTTAAAACCTTTTGAAATCATCTGAGTTCCAACTAAAATATCTACCTGATTATTTCTAACTCTGTTAAACAAGGAATTCGTGTGATCCTTTTTTTTCATATAATCACTTGAAAAAATTTCTATTTTGCTAGTTGGAAATAATTTACTTACTTCCTCATAAATTTTCTCAACACCTGGACCGTACATTATAAAATCACAATTTTTTTCATCTTTACATTTATTAGATAATTTTTTTTCAGAAGAACAATGATGGCAGACAGCTTTGTTTTTACTTTTGTGGAATGTTAAATACATCGAACAATTATTACAGATCTGTTTATATCCACAATTTTTACAAATTAAATATGGAGCATAACCTCTTCTATTTAAAAAAAATAAAACTTGTTCCCCCTTCTCAAGAAATTTTTTAACAATATTAATGCTTTCATCAGATACAAAGCTATTTTTTATTTTTTTTAAATTTAAATTGACAATTTTTGTTCTTGGTAAAGGATAGTCAGCATATCTCTTATTAATCTTAAAATGTCTAAATTTTTTATTTTGAATATTATTAAAAGTTTCTAGTGATGGTATGGAGCTAACTAAATGGATTGGTATTTTTTCAAAAGAAGCTCTCGCTATTGCCATGTCTCTTGCATGATATATTACACCTTCATCTTGCTTGTAAGAAGTGTCATGTTCTTCATCAACAATTATAATTCCGAGTTTTTTAAAAGGTAAAAGTAACGAGGATCTTGCTCCGACGACTAATTTAATATTATTATTAATTATACCATTCCAAATAATTCTTTTATTTTTTGGCGTTATTTTTGAGTGCCAAATTGCAGGTTCGAAACCAAAGAAATCATAGAACCTTGTCTTAAATTCATTAGTTAAAAAAATTTCAGGAAGCAAAACTAAAGCTTGTTTATTTTCAGTAATAATTTTTTTTATTCTCTCAAAATATACAAGTGTTTTACCTGAACCAGTTGTTCCTTGAAGGACAGAAACATCAAATCTATTATTTTTTGAATTTAAAAATTTTAATGCATCATTTTGCTCTTGATTTAAGTTGAACTTTTTTGCTTTGATTGATCTTAGATCAAAATTTTTATCATTTTTAATAAATAAATTTTTATTACCTCCAATAACCATTTTAAGAACGAGACCTAGGGGTGTTACATTATACATCGCAAACCATTTCATAAAATTAATGAAATTTTTATTTAAAGAAATTTTCTCAATTTTTTTATGAATATTTTTTATTTTTATATCTTTCGGCGCAAAACTTTCACCTGGCCACACAACACCAATCACCTTTTCTTTTCCAAAAGGAACTTCAACGATTTCGCCTGGATTTAATTTTTCTTTTTTTGTTTTATATGTAAATGAAAAATTAAATATTTTAGGCAGCAATACTTGCGCTTTCATATTTTAATAGTAGTTGAATTTTTTTTTTTTAAAAATGAATTGGTCTTTTATCAACAGCTAAAGCTGCTTCTTTAATGGCTTCTGTATGTGTAGGATGGGCATGACAAGTTCTAGCAATATCTTCTGAGCTTGCTCCAAATTCCATCGCTAAAGCCATCTCTGCAATCATATCTCCACAGTGAGGTCCAATGATATGGACACCGAGAACTTTATCAGTTTTGCTATCAGCGAGTATTTTAACAAAGCCTTCGGTTTCATTGTTTACTTTGGCTCTAGAGTTAGCAAGAAATGGAAATTTACCAATCTTATAAGATTTGTTTTCCTCTTTTAATTGCTCTTCTGTTTTTCCAACAGTAGCAACTTCTGGTGATGTATAGATTACACCAGGTATTACATCGTAATTAACATGACCTGCCTGACCAGCTAAAATTTCAGCAACAGCGATACCTTCTTCCTCTGCTTTATGTGCTAACATTGGGCCTTTTATTACATCTCCGATAGCATAGATATTTTTTATCGAAGTTTGTAATTTATTATTTACTTCTATTCTTCCTTTACTATCTTTTTTTACTCCTACTTTAGAAAGATTTAAACCTTCTGTGTAGGGTTTTCTTCCAACTGACACTAAGACCTTTTCAACTTCTAAAACTTCTTTTTTAGAATTCTTAACATTAGTATAAGAAATTTTAACGGAGTCTTCTTGATCTTCCACAGAGTCCACTTTTGATCCCATTTTGAATTTAATTCCTTGCTTCGACAATATTTTTTGAAATTCATTTGAAATTTCTCTATCCATGCCAGGTGTTATATAATCTAAGTACTCGATGACAGTAACATCAGACCCTAGTCTTGACCATACAGATCCCATTTCTAGGCCAATATAACCTCCTCCAATCACAGCTAGTTTGCCCGGTACTTTTTTAAAAGATAAAGCACCAGTAGAAGAAACAATGTTTTTTTCATTAATTTTAATTCCAGGTAAAGAAGTTACTGTTGACCCTGTAGCAATTACAATATTTTTAGATGATACATTAATTCTTTTGCTATCACTTTCATAAATTACAATATCATTTTTGGAAAAAAGAACTCCCTTTCCTTTAAAATATGTTACTTTATTTTTTTTAAATAAAAACTCTACTCCCTTCGTTAGTACTTGAATAGATTTGTTTTTATTTAACATCATTTTTTCAATATTGAGTTTTATTCCATCAATTTCTATTCCTTGTTTATTGAAATCTTTTTTAGCTTTATGAAAATTTTCCGATAGATTTAAAAGACTTTTAGATGGTATACATCCTACATTAAGACATGTACCTCCCAGTGCACCTCTTGATTCAATACATGCTGTTTTTAACCCAAGCTGAGCTGCCCTAATTGCACATACATATCCACCCGGGCCGCCACCAATTACAACTAAATCAAAATTGTTGTCCATAATTAAATATCTAAGAAAAGTCTTTTTGGTTGTTCCAAAGACTCTTTTACTATTTTCAAAAAAGATACAGCCTCTTTTCCATCAATTATTCTATGATCATATGATAAGGCTAAATACATTATTGGTCTTACCTCAACCTTGCCTTCAAAAACAATTGGTCTTTGAATTATATTATGCATCCCTAGGACAGCAGATTGTGGAGGATTTAATATTGGTGTAGAAAGCATTGATCCATAAATTCCACCATTAGTTATGGTAAATGTCCCTCCTTGTAAATCTTCAATAGTGATTTTACCATCTCTAGCTTTTTGACCAAGTATACCAATATTTTTTTCAATTTCAGCAAATGACATTTCATCTGTTTCTCTTAGAACTGGAACTACCAAACCTCTGTCCGTACCAACTGCAATGCTAATATTATAATAATTTTTATAAACTATTTCCTCATTTTGAATTTCGGCATTTACCGCAGGATAATTTTTTAATCCTATCACGCAAGCTTTCACAAAGAATGACATAAATCCAAGTTTAACTCCATATTTTGTTTGGAACTCATCTTTATAAGTACTTCTCATTGACATTACTTCACTCATATCAACCTCATTAAATGTTGTTAGCATTGCTGCATTTTCTTGAGCTTCTTTTAATCTCTTCGCAATTGTTAATCTTAACCTTGTCATTT
>CACOWO010000011.1 GCA_902630925.1 uncultured Pelagibacteraceae bacterium
GATTGCTTTGCTTAAATCATATTAAAATTTTTAATAAAAATTGGAATTATTTTGAAAATATGAACGACCAGGAGATAGAATTTTTTATCAAGTCAGATTTAACATGGCATAAATCTACGAAAACTTTTGGATCATCTGATAACTTTTTTAATATTTTATGGAATAATGCCCTAGATGATAAATTAAATATCTTTAAAAGTTCAAACTTTAGAGATTTTAAGAAAACAAAAGTGTCACAGCAAGATAAAGATGCTTTGCAAGTAATGGAATTGAATGAGGAGGTAAAATGGGACCAAATTCAATCAAAATTCAAAGAACTTGTAAAAAAGTATCATCCTGATAAAAACCAAGGGAATAAAAAGTTTGAAGATAAATTAAAAAAAATTACTTTGGCATATAGTCAATTAAAAAAAACTTTAGGAAAAAAATGAGCTCAGAACAATTCTTGCCAAAAACAGACATTAAGTTGTCAGTGAAGCAAACATTTGGAATAGAAAGCGATATGGAAGTTGGAGCTTTTTCAAAAAAAAATGAATATGTTCCAAAGATAGATCCAGACTATAAATTTGATAAAGAAACTACTTTAGCAATTTTAGCGGGATTCTCTTTTAATAAAAGAGTTTTAATTCAAGGTTACCACGGGACTGGAAAGTCTACTCATATAGAACAGGTAGCTGCAAGACTCAACTGGCCGTGCGTGAGAGTAAATTTAGATAGTCACATAAGTAGAATAGATTTAATCGGAAAAGATGCCATTGTGCTTAAAGATGGAAAACAAATAACTGAGTTTAAAGAGGGTATTTTACCTTGGTCAATTCAGAATCCAGTTGCTCTAGTTTTTGATGAATATGATGCTGGGAGACCTGATGTGATGTTTGTAATTCAAAGAGTTTTAGAAAGTGAAGGAAATTTTACATTATTAGACAAAAATAAAGTTTTACAGCAACATGATCTATTTAGGATTTTTGCAACAACAAATACTGTTGGACTGGGAGATACAACTGGTTTGTACCATGGGACTCAACAAATTAACCAAGGTCAGATGGACAGATGGAATATAGTTTCAACATTAAATTATCTTCCATTTGAGAAAGAATTAGAAATTGTTTCAGCAAAGAATAAAAGCTTTAATAATAAAGAAGGAAAAGAACTTTTATCAAACATGATAAAAGTTGCAGATCTTACAAGAAAAGGATTTATAAATGGTGATATTTCTACAGTTATGAGTCCCCGTACAGTTTTACACTGGGCAGAAAATACCAGCATATTTAAAGATCAAGGATACGCTTTTAGAATTACATTTTTAAATAAATGTGATGAATTAGAGAAAAAAATAATTTCTGAGTATTACCAGAGATGCTTTGGTGAAGACTTGCCAGAGTCTTCTATCAATATTTCCTTATAAAGTGGAAAATAAAAAAGAAAAAATAGCTGATTTTAAAACCGCAATAAGTTCTACAGTAAGATCGCTATCTAATTCTGAAAAAATTGAAGTTTCTTTTGGTAATGATGTCTCCAAATCTGGAGCTAATTCAATAAGACTCCCTGAACTAAGCTCTACAAATGATAAATTAAATTATAATCAAATAAGAGCATTAGCAGACTCAAAATCCTTGAGACATAGATTCTCCGATACAAAAACATTTAAACAATATGAGCCTACTGGAAATATATCTAAACAATTATACAGAATTTCAGAAAAAATCAGATGTGAAAAAATTGGAACTAGCTATTTTAAAGGAGTTAAAAACAATATTGAAACTTTTTACCGAGAGAGGGTAAACGGCTTAGATCTCAAAAGTAGTGAAGATAAAATTATTGAGTCTTTTGAAAATTATTTAAGAACAAAATTCCTTGATTTTGAAAATAATAGCCAAATCGATAAAAAGCTTAAATCATACAAAAAAGATCTAAATGAGAAATTTAAAGATAAAATTGGTCAATTAAATGAGTTTACTTTAGATCAAGAGAAATTTAATTCCCTAATTTCTGAACTTATCGCAAACATGAACCTCGATGAAAATCTAGATGAAGAGGAAAAAAAAGATGATGAAAAAAATAATGACGATAAACAAAATAAGCCAGAAAATCAGGAAAAACAGGCTAAAGAAAAAGAGGATAAGCAAGAGGAAATGTCTATAGACTCAGGTATGCCTGATCTTGAAAATGAAGCCAAAGACTCAGACCAAGCTGAGGAGGAAGTTGAAATAGAAGACAGTTCTCAACCAGATTTAAGAAAAAAAGGAAAGAGTGCTTTAGGTGACATAAATTATAAGACTTACACTGAAGAATTTGATGAAATAATAAAAGCGGAAGAATTAGAGAATAATGAAGAACTTTTAAGACTTAGAAAAAATTTAGATCAACAATTATTACAACTTAAAAATTTTATCTCTAAACTTGCAAACAAGTTGCAGAGAAAACTTTTAGCCAAACAAAATAGGTCTTGGAATTTCGACCTCGAAGAAGGTTTGTTAGATACATCGAAATTGCCAAGAATAATTATGGATCCATTCAATTCTTTATCTTTTAAAAAAGAAAAAGATATTGAGTTCAAAGACACTCTAGTTACTATTTTGATTGATAACTCCGGCTCAATGAGAGGAAAACCTATTTCAGTAGCAGCAATCTGCGCTGACATACTTTCTAGGACACTAGAAAGATGTGCAGTCAAAGTAGAAATACTTGGCTTTACTACAAAACATTGGAAAGGAGGATCTTCTAGAGAAAAATGGATGAAAAACGATAAACCAACTTTTCCAGGAAGATTAAACGATCTAAGACACATTATTTATAAATCAGCGGACACGCCTTGGAGACAGGCTAAAAATAATATGGGTCTAATGCTTAAAGAAGGGTTGTTAAAAGAAAATATTGATGGTGAAGCACTTAAGTGGGCTTACAACAAAATGAGTAGAAGAAAAGAAGAAAGAAAAATCCTTATGGTTATCTCAGATGGAGCTCCAGTAGACGACTCTACTTTATCAACGAATACTAGTGATTATCTAGAGTCTAACCTTAAAAAAACAGTCAAATGGATTGAGAATAAAACAAACATTGAATTACTAGCTATTGGTATTGGTCATGATGTTACAAGATATTATAATCAAGCTGTGAAAATTACAGATGTTCAAGATTTAGGTGATGTAATGATTAATCAATTAACTGATCTATTTGTTGAAGGAAATAAAAAAACAATTCACTAATTCTTTATTTGTGAAACCGGATTTTCTGAAAAGTCATTTATTTTATGAACTAGCAATCTAAATGGAATTAACATTACTAGCGCGATAAACAATTTAACTGCTAAATCTCCAAAAGCTAGAGTCAGCCAGGGAATTCCTGTTGAATAAAAAGAAATTGAAAAAAATAAAAATGTATCTGTTACTGATCCAACTATTGATGACGCGAGAGGAGCTGCATACCATATTTTTTTTCTCAAATAGTCAAAGACATAAACATCTAAGTTTTGGGCAACAAAAAATGCAACACCAGAACCAACAGCAATCCTTATAGAAATAATATCTGAAAAATTAGTTGATACAAATAATGTTAAAAGAACTCCAATAGTAAATCCTATATATACAACTTTTCTTGCTACTAATTTTCCATAAGCACGGTTTGCTAAATCTGTGATAAGAAAAGTGATTGGATAACTAAAAGCACCATAAGTTAAGATTTCATTTAATCCAAAATATTGAATTGGAAATTGAACTAAGTAGTTTGAAAGAACTACGATTAAACCCATTAAGAAAGAGAGTCTGTAAAATAAATTCATTTAGAATTATGATTTTGCCGAAATTGAAGCTTTAATTTTTTTAACTTTTTTTGAAAGTTTAGCGTTCTTTGCTGATATCAAAAACTTATCTAAACCACCTTTAAAATCTACAGTCCTCAAAGCAGCGTTAGCTACATTTAATTTAATATCTTTTTTTAAAATATCGCTTCTAAAAGTGACTTTTTTTAAATTAGGTAAAAATCTTCTTTTAGTTTTATTTTTAGCGTGGCTAACGTTGTGACCTTTTAGGGGTGATATTCCAGTTAATTCGCATCTTTTAGACATAATTTTTTCCTGGTGTTATATAATTCTTGTATTCATTAGGGTCAAGCGTTAATTCCGACTGCTTCCCTGATATTTTTGAGATTTTCTTTTTTTAAAATTGATATTAAGTCTTTTTTAATCTCCTTAACAATGCCCGGTCCTTTATAAACCATGCCAGTGTATAATTGCACAGCATCAGCACCTGCTGTTATTTTTTCAAAAGCACTTTCTCCAGAGTCCACTCCCCCAACGCCAATTATCTTAATCTTGCCCTTGGTTTCTTTGTAAAATTTTTTAATTAAATTTGTAGAAATATTTTTAAGAGGTTGACCTGATAAACCGCCAGCTTCATGCCTTTTGACATCAAGAAGATTATCGCGATTGCTGTCTGTTGTATTAGAAACAATTATACCTTGTACTTTGTGCATGATCACTAATTCAACTATCTTACTTATTTCGTTATTATTAATATCTGGTGAAATTTTTATTGCTATTGGACAATCAATTTTTTTTTCTTTTATAATTTTATTTATTCCAGTTAAAAGTTTTTTCATTTCTCCTTGATCATGAAAATCTCTTAAACCTTCAGTGTTTGGAGAAGAAATGTTGATCGTTATGTATCCTGCGTACATTCCAAGTCTTGAGAGACAAGTATAATAATCATCTTCTTTATTTTTTGTTTCTTTATTTGGCCCAATATTAATTCCTAAAAACCCATCAGGGTGGTTATTTGATATTCTTTTTGAAACTGTTTCTGACCCATGGTTATTAAACCCAAGACGATTAATAAGAGCATGATCTTTCTCCAATCTAAATATTCTTGGTTTCGGATTTCCCAGTTGTTGTTTTGGGGTAACAGTGCCTACTTCAATAAAACCGAAGCCAAATTTAAAAAGAGAATTATAAACTTCAGCACTTTTATCAAAACCAGCCGCTAAGCCAATTGGGTTAGAAATAGGTTTGCCTAAAAGATTTGTTTCAAGCATTTCCTCACTTTCTACTTTAAAAAAACTTTTTGGAAGAATATTCGCTTTTAAAGATTTAATAGCTAAATCATGTGCTACTTCTGGATCTAACGAAAATATATATGGTCTTAAAATTGAAAACATTAATTATTACTTATTTTATCTTTCATTAACTCAATTGTCTCTTTCAATCCAAAGAAGCTGACAAAATAACCCATTCTCGGGCCATTTTCTTCTCCAAATACAACTTCATAAATTAATTTAAACCAATCTCTTAGATTTTGTTCATACCCGTTTTCTTTACCTATTGAGTAAATAATAGTTTGAATCTCCTCAGGTTTTAAGTTTTGTTTAATATCAGATAATTTTTTAACAAGGTTTTCTAATGCTTTCTTCTCATTTGGTGAAGGCTTTTTAAATCTTTTATTTGGTTCAACTTTGTCTTTAAAATAGTTTATTGCATACTCGGTTAGTCCATCTAGCAAAGGATAATCTTTGGGTTTTATGTCTTTATGAAATCTATTAATAAACTTCCATAAAATTTCTTTATTTTTTGCGTTACTAGATCCAGCTAAATTTAATAGCATTGAAAAAGGCATTATAATTTTCTCAGTCGGTGGTTTTCCATTGTGTACATGCCAAACTGGATTAAGAATTTTATCTTTTTCTTTTTGGCCAGGATATTTTTCGATACTTGTTAAATACTCATCAACTGTTTTAGGCACAACTTCTGCATAAAGTTTCTTTGCTCTTTTTGGATTTGGGTACATATATAAGGACAAACTTTCTGGTGAAGCATATCTAAGCCATTGTTCAATGGAAATTCCATTTCCTTTTGATTTGGAAATTTTTTCTCCTTTTTCGTCTAAAAAAAGTTCATACGCAAAGCCGTTCGGAGGATTTTTTCCAAGAGTTTTACAAATTTTACTAGATAAAATTGCACTCTCGGTTAAATCTTTACCGTACATTTCAAAATCAACATCAAATGTAAACCATCTCATCGCCCAATCGACTTTCCATTGTAATTTACAATTTCCATCTAAAATACTTATTTGTAATTTTTCCCCTTTATTATCGAAAATTGCTTTTCCATTTTTCTTATCTATTTCTAACAATGGAATTTCCAATACTATACCTGTTTTTGGGCAAATCGGTAAAAATGGACAATAAGTCTTCCTTCTTTCTTCTCGAAGAGTTGGCAGGATGATATTCATTACATCATCATATTTTTCTGCAACTCTTGTAAGTGATTTATTAAAAATACCTTTTTTGTAATTTTCAGTAGAACTTTTAAAAATAAATTTAAATTTAAATTTATCTAAAAATTCTTTAAGCATTTCATTATTGTGTTCACCAAAACTATCGTATTTTTGGAATGGGTCCGGAATATTTGTTAATGGTTTTCCTAGATTATCTCTCAAAATTTGATCATTTGGGATATTATCAGGGACTTTTCTTAACCCATCCATATCATCTGAAAAAGTAATTAATTCATAATCAGTTTTATTTATATGATTTAAAGCATTAATCATCATACTAGTCCTGGCTACCTCTCCGAATGTACCTATGTGAGGTAAGCCACTAGGTCCATAACCAGTTTGAAAAGTTATTTTACCTTTTTTTTTAATAATATCTTTTCTATCTTTTAGAAGCTTTCTAATTTCAACAAACGGCCAAGATGAAGTAGATTGAATTAAGTTATTATCCAGCATAGTTATGGTTTATTAAATTTTATATGCAAAATACAGATATAATTACGTCATATTAAGTTGAATTTTAAAACTATTTAAATAATCTCATTTTTAATGACTAGTAACAAAACAGTTTTTTTCTTAATCGGCGTATTACTCATTGTGTTAGGACTTTCCATGTTGGCGCCATACTCAATGCAAGTTATACATAAAGAAGATAGCCATAGCTTTATATCATCTTCGTTTGTAACAATTTTTATAGGAATATTGTGTATATTAGCGAATCTTGAAAAAGACTTAAAATTAAACCTCAGACAAACTTTTTTATTTTCAACACTAGCCTGGGTAACAGTTGCAATTTTCGGTAGTTTACCTTTTTTGTTATCTAGTCAGTCATTTTCATTCAGTGATGCTTTTTTCGAAAGTATGTCAGGTATAACTACTACGGGAGCAACTATTATTTCGGATTTAGATAATAGTCCCAAAAGTATTTTATTGTGGAGAGCTATAATGCAATGGTTAGGTGGCATAGGAATTGTGGTTATGGCTATTACGATTTTACCATTATTAAAAGTTGGTGGAATGCAGCTTTTTAAAATGGAGGGTCCTGATAGTACAGAAAAAATTTTACCAAGGACTATAGAAGTTGCAGCTATTATAATTTCTACATACGTGATTTTAACATTACTATGTGGTTTTTTTTATTGGATATTTGGAATGACAATTTTTGATAGTGTTTGTCATGCTATGACAACTATAGCAACTGGTGGTTTTTCAACTCATAACGACTCTATTGGTTTTTTTAAAAATTCAAATATAGAAATTGTTGCAAGTTTATTTATAATTTTGGGTAGTATACCTTTTATCTCGTATTTAAAATTTTCCCAGGGAAATAAAAAAATTTTTTTTCAGGATGTGCAAATTAAAGGGTTAATTTATTTATTAGCTTTTTCAATTATAATTATGTTTTTATATTTATTATTTATAAATTATGAGGGTAACTTGTTTGAAAAAATTAGAATTTCGTCATTTAATGTCATTTCTATTTTATCAGGTACTGGTTATGTAACAGATGATTTTGGTTTATGGGGAAAATTTTCTTTAATTTTTTTCTTATTTTTAATGTTTATTGGTGGATGTGCCGGTTCTACTGCATGTGGTATTAAAATTTTTAGATTACAAATGCTTTTAATTTTCCTTAAAAATCAAGTCAAAAAATTGATTTATCCAAATAGTGTAATCATTACAAAATATAACAACCATAAAATTTCTGACGATTTTATAAGATCTGTGATTATATTTATTTTTTCATTTTTATTTATTTTTTTAATTATTGCTATGCTTCTTTCTATAAGTGGTTTAGATTTTGTAACTTCAATATCTGGTGCTGCTAGTTCTATTTCTAATGTAGGACCAGGATTAGGCGAAATAATTGGACCTGATGGTAACTATCAAAGTTTACCGGATTTATCTAAATGGATTTTAGCAACTGGTATGTTGCTTGGAAGATTGGAATTATTTGCTGTACTAGTTTTGTTTTTTCCATCTTTTTGGAGAAATTAATTTTTTATGAATATTTTTCTAAATATTAAATCTGTGAGAATGCTTTTATTAGGTTTCTCTTCCGGCCTACCAATTCTTTTAGTATTTTCAACACTATCTGTTTGGTTAGTTAAAGCTGGAGTGAGTAGAAGTACTATTACTATGTTCAGTTGGGCAGCTCTAGCATACTCATTTAAATTTATTTGGTCTCCAGTAATCGACAATTTAAAAATTCCAATTCAAAATTTTGGTCATAGAAAAAGTTGGTTATTGATCTCGCAATTAATGATCATTTTTAGTTTGATTTTTATATCTTTTACAGATCCTAGCAAAATACTCTTTTTGACCGCAATCGGATCTGTCTTAATAGCTTTTTCAAGTGCTTCGCAAGACATAATTATTGATGCTTACAGAATAGAGTCAGCCCCCCAAAAAATGCAAGGAGCATTATCTTCCATGTATATTGCTGGTTATAGAGTTGCTATGTTAATAGCCGGGGCTGGTAGCTTGTACTTGGCTTCTTTCTTTGGAGTAGAAGTTTATGATGTGAATGTTTGGAAGAAAGTTTATTTAATAATGGCTTCATTAATGTTAGTCGGGGTTTTTACTACTCTAAGCTCTCCAGAACCAAATATAAAAAGAAAAGTTTCTAATTTAAATTTCCAGGATCAGCTCAGATTTCTGATTTCATTTATTTTGGCGATAATAATATTTGTTGTTACTTACTCATTGTTAAATATTTCATTTAGAAATGAGGACCCATTAATAAATTTTCTTTACGCATTGATAAGAATAAGTCTATGTTTTTTGGGTTCAGGGTTTATAATTTATGTTCTAATAAGTATAAATTTTATCAAAAAAAATTCCGCTTCTTTTGCTTATGTTGAACCTGTAACAAATTTTATTAATAGATATGGAAAAACCGCCGTTTTAATACTGTTGCTTATTGGTTTATATAGGATAGCAGACATAGTAATGGGCGTTATAGCCAATATTTTTTATTTAGATAGAGGTTATAATGTAAAAGAAATAGCTACTTACTCAAAATTTTTTGGAGTTTTTGCAACAATAGTTGGAGGAATAGTAGGCGGTTATTCTGCAATAAAAGTTGGAACCCTAAAGGCATTATTTTTTGGAGCATTAATCGCAGCTGCAAGTAATTTACTATTCGCTTGGTTAGCTATCTCAGATCCAAATATTAAAACTTTAATAATAGTCATCACTGCTGACAACATTTCAAGCGGCTTTGCGGGTGCTGCGTTTGTGGTGTATCTATCGGCATTAACATCTATAAAATTCACAGCAACTCAGTACGCGCTTTTTAGCTCTTTAATGCTGTTGTTGCCAAAAGTACTAGCGGGATACTCGGGAGCAATAGTTGATCAAATGGGGTATGCAAATTTTTATATTTTTACAGCAATAATTGGTATTCCTGTATTGTTATTAATTATTTGGATTGCTAAAATCGCCCCAGTAAAAGATTAGTAAACGCTAATGACAAAATATTTCACTAATAATTTTCCAATTTTGAATATTTATAAAAAGTCTTCACTGAATTCTGAAATTGTTACACAAATGATATTTGGAGACTCATTCTCAATATTTGGAAGAAAAAGAAATTGGATGAGAATAAAAATTAAAGAAGATGGTTATAAAGGTTTTATTAAAAAAAAAGACTTTCCTAATTTTTTAAAACCCACTCATAAAATAAATATTCTAAAAGCAAAAGTATATAAATACCCTAATAAGAGAAATAAGTTGCATGAAATAACATTTGGTTCAAAAATAAGAGTATTAGGAAAAAAATCAAATTTTTTAAAATTTTCAAAAGGATGGATTTATAAAAAAGACACCAAACCAATTCATTATAGAGAAAAAAATCCTTTTAAAAATATAAAAATCTTTAGGCATATAAAATATAAATGGGGAGGGAAATCTTTTAAAGGTATCGATTGCTCAGCTCTTATTCAGGTATTCTTAAACTTCAACAATAAGTTTTGTCCTAGAGATGCCAAAGACCAAGTAAAATTTTTTAAAAAAAATGTTAGTTTAAAAAATTTAAAAAAAAATGATATTATTTATTGGAAAGGTCATGTTGCTTTAGCTCTTTCAAAAAATAAGCTTATTCATGCGTATGGACCTATGAAAAAAACTGTAATCATGGATATTAACCACACAATTAAAAGGATTGAGCAGACTGCTAAATTAAAAGTGATCGCGATTAAAAGACTATGATTAAAAAAGGCAGCTTTAGTCTCCCTCCACTGCCCATAAATATATTATTTGATTCGTTAAAAAAACTTAAGACTATTTTAAGTTGTATGTGGATATAATTAAGCAATTATTTTTAATTAAAACAATTTACCAAGGAATCTCATCACCTAATAAATTGACAAATTTGCCGTTCAATTCTTTATCGTTACTAGAAATTAAATCCAAAATCAATTTGGCACATTTTTCAGATTCTATTATTCCTCCAGGATTCATATTTGTTGCTACATTTCCAGGGTCAATTGAAAAAACAGTTGTCCCAAATTTTCCGTTTAAATCTAAAGACATGTTTTTAGTCAAAGAATTCAGAGCAGTTTTTGATATTCTGTAATAATAATAATCACCTCCTTTATTAAGTTTTATACTTCCTGCATCACTACTAAAGTTTACTATTACTTTTGGTTTAGAATTTTTTAATATAATTTTAGCAATTAACATTACTGATAAGGAATTTGCCATTAATACATCTTTTAACTTTTCAATTTCAAAACCTGTTATTGATTGTTCATCAGATGAGCCACCGAACATACCTGCACAATTAAAAACTAAATCTATTTTTATATCTTCAAGATTTTTCTCAATTTGATCGTAATTTTCAATTTTTCTTAAATCACATGTAATTATTTTCAAGTTAGAGCTTTTTATTTTGTTAATATTATTGGAGTTTTGTTTTACTACCCCAAATACATAGTTACCTGATTTTAATAACTCTTTTGTGAGAGCTAAGCCAATTCCTGAATTACACCCTGTTATTAATATTTTCTGGTCAGATATATTATTTATGTATTTTTTTTTCTCAAATTTTTTTTTATAGAAAAAATTTTTCAAAAATCTTCTAAGGCCCATTCTTTACTTTATCCTAAGTTTTAAATAGTTTCACTGTATACTTACATGAATCTTGTTTAAAATGGCGGAGAGAGAGGGATTCGAACCCTCGAAACGGTTTCCCGTTTACACGCTTTCCAAGCGTGCGCCTTCAACCACTCGGCCACCTCTCCTAATTAAAATCATCTATAAGTTTGATGAATTTATCTATAAACTCTTTATGTGTTGGTAGCTTATTTTTCTTCATGTCTTTTTGAATTTTTTTATAATTTTTTTTAATATTATTTAAAGTTCCTAGAAAACTTAAAAAATTTCTTTTTGTTACAAAAATCCCTTTTTTATCTCCTATCACATGTTGAATTTCATCAAAAATAATTACCGGTCTTCTTCTAGCCAAAGCCTCTAGCAAAACCATCGGGTGACCTTCCGTAAATGAAGGCAAAACAAAGATATTATGATCATCATAATGTTTTATTAATTTAGTTTTGTTACTTTGTGTGGCAAGAATTTTAATGTTACTTTGATTTATTTTATTTGTACTTCCCTTTTCTGCACCAATAATTGTCAAAGATATATCTCTTTTATTTCTAATTAACTCTGACAGAGCAAAAATTCCTTTTTCAACTCTTACTCTTCCAACATACAAAAGTTTAAAATTTCTTATTTCTGTGTTCTTGGGTTGTCTTAACCAAACAGAGTCTAATTGAGATGGGTTTATAAGTTTTCCCTTTTTTCCATGTAGAATGTAATCCCTACAGCTTATTAAATTTGAAATCGCTCCAGTAATACTAAACATAAAATGATAAATTAGAGGACCTATTCTTCCAAGTATTGCTTTGTATTCGCCATAACCATCACTTCTCAAATAAACTATCGGTTTTTGACCTAGAATTTTTAGGAATATAGATATTAAGAAAGTATAAGGAGAAATAGAAATTATCAAAAATTTAGTGTCTAAATTTTTTGAAGTGCTTTTTATCTCTGATAAATAAGAAAATATGTTACTAAATACCTTTATTTTTTTTAACTTTATTTCATGAGATCTCTTTTTGTTTGATTTTCTTCCTAGTAAATTTACCTCAAATTTTTTATTCAAACCTTCTGGTGTCGACTTTAAATCTAGGTTATCACAATAAAATTTATTATCTTCTACAGAGATACTTTCATTAGAGATAATCAATAATTTTTTTTTCATTATGCGTCTTTGTTTATCTTTAATACTCCAATGAAAGCTTCTTGTGGAATCTCAACTTTTCCAAACTGTTTTGATCTTGCTTTACCTCTTTTTTGTTTTTCTAAAAGTTTTCTTTTTCGATCAGTGGCTCCACCACCATGTATTTTTGTCAAAACATCCTTTTTAAACCCTTTTATAGACTCCCTAGCTACAATCTTTCCTCCAATAGCTGCTTGAACCGGAATCATAAAATTGTGTCT
The DNA here is from genome assembly GCA_902630925.1 of uncultured Pelagibacteraceae bacterium. Lineage (GTDB taxonomy): Bacteria > Pseudomonadota > Alphaproteobacteria > Pelagibacterales > Pelagibacteraceae > Pelagilacustribacter. Next base: position 12,771 of record CACOWO010000011.1, read on the forward strand.
AGGTATTAAATCTTTTAATTTTTCACAAACTTGTCTGCCTGTAGATTGTGCAAAATCTTTATGGATTATCATAGCTAATGCATCAACGGGTTCTGAGTTAACAAGTATGCCAAGTTTAACCAGATCCCCTTCTCTGTAGCGAGAAATTTCATAGTCGAAACTTGCGTAACCACTTGAGATAGATTTTAATTTATCATTAAAATCAAATACCACTTCATTAAGTGGCAAGTCATAAGATAAAACTGCTCTTTTCCCGGAGTAGGTTAAATTTGTCTGAATTCCTCTTTTATCCTGGCAAATTTTTATAATTGATCCTAAATATTCGTCTGGAGTAATAATTGTAGACTTAATCCAGGGTTCCTCTATTTTTTCAATTTGAGATGGGTCAGGCATGTTTGATGGATTTTGTAAATCTAAAACTTCACCTTTAGTTTTATGAACTTTGTATATTACTCCTGGAGTTGTTGTGATTAGATTAACATCAAACTCTCTTTCAAGCCTTTCGGTAATAATTTCTAAGTGTAGCAGACCTAAAAATCCACACCTAAAACCTAATCCTAGTGCGCTAGATGACTCTGGTTCGTAAGAAAAACTTGCATCATTAAGTTTTAACTTTGCTAAGCCGTCTTTCAGTTTTTGATATTCAGAACTATCGACTGGGAAGAGTCCACAAAATACAACGGGTTTACTAGGTTTAAAGCCTGGGAGTGGTTTACTAATAGGTGCGCCAGCATCACAAATAGTGTCTCCAACTTTTGTTTCTGATAGTGATTTAATACCTGTGATAATAAACCCTATCTCTCCAGAACTTAATTCTTCTATGTCATTTGGTTTAGGAGTAAATACTCCTACTTTTTCAACTACATATTCTTGATCATTAGACATTAATTTTACTTTCATATTTTTTTTTAATTTACCGTCAATGACTCTGACCAAAATTACAACGCCGAGGTAACTGTCATACCAGCTGTCCACTAATAAACATTTTAATTTTTCGTCAATAACCCCATCTGGAGCAGGTAATTTGTTAATAATTGCTTCTAATATTTCATCTATTCCTTCTCCGGTTTTTCCAGAACAAGAAATAGCATTCGTTGTCTCTATTCCAACAACGTCCTCGATTTCGGTTTTAGTTTTTTCGATATCTGAAGCAGGTAAATCTATTTTATTTAAAATTGGTATTACCTCATGATTAATTTCTAAAGCTTGATAAACATTTGCCAAGGTTTGAGCTTCTACTCCTTGAGTGCTATCAACAATCAATAAAGATCCTTCGCATGCTGATAAAGATCGGCTTACCTCGTAACCAAAATCTACGTGGCCAGGAGTATCAATAATGTTTAAAATATAATTTTTACCATCTTTTGCTTTATAGTTAAGTTTTACTGTTTGGGCTTTAATCGTAATTCCCCTCTCTCTCTCAATATCCATTGAGTCGAGAACTTGTTGTTTCATTTCACGATCAGTAAGACCACCACATTTATGTATAATCCGATCTGCAATAGTTGATTTACCATGATCGATATGCGCAATTATAGAAAAATTACGTATTCTTTTTATGTCTGACATTAGGACCTAATTGTAGCGCCAGTTTTTTTACTTACTGTATCAATAATTTTTTTACTAATATCTTCTAAATCATTTTCTGATAAAGTTTTATCGATAGCCTGCAAAGTAACATTAATCGCAACTGACTTTTTATCTTTTGGAATATTTTCTCCTTCGTATACATCAAAAGTTGATACACCTTGAATTAAATTCTCATCTACCTCTCTAATAACTTTCTCTAGAGCGCCAATTTTAAAAATTTTATCTATCACGAAAGCAAAATCTCTTTCTGATTTTTGATAATCTGAAGCTTGAAAGCTTTTTTTGCTTTGTCTCAATTTTTTGTTTGGTTCAGGAATATTTTTTAAAAATATTTCAAACCCAAAGATGTTTTTATCTTTATAATCTAGGTTCTTAATAATTGCAGGATGTATTTCTCCAAAATAAGCTAGATGAGGACCTTTTTCTGATTTTAATGTTATCGATCCTGATCTACCTGGATGATAACTATACTTTGTATTATCACTTACGAATAGATTTTTTTCTTCTATTCCAAGTTCAACCAAAGTTCTAATGGCATCACTTTTAATATCAAAAACATCTACATTTCTTTCCTTATCTAACCAGCTTTTTCTATTTATTTTTCCAGATTTCAAACCACCAACAACAATCTGTTGTTCGCCTGGATTTTTTCCAAAAAATGTTGGGCCAATTTCAAATAAAGATAAGTCTTCGTAACCTCTATCTTGATTCTTTTTTAAATAAATTGCTAAATTAGAAAAAACTGATCGTCTTAAAACATCTAAATCAGAGGAAATAGGATTGTATATTGGAATTTCTTTTTCACCTTTAGAGAATTGTTTATCAATCTTTGAGTCAGTAAAAGACCAAGTAACTATTTCCATATAGCCTTTGGAAGCTAAAGATCTCTGTGACAAATGGAATAGTTTTTGCTTAAAGTTAAGAGTGTCTTGGATCCTGTTTTTGCTTGGTTCAATTAATTTTATATTTTTGAATCCTTTGATCCGAATTAGCTCCTCAATCAAATCTTCGTCCAAACTCACATCTGGCCTCCAGCTTGGTACTTCTACTTTTATAACTTTTCGATTTTTTTTACATTTAAAACCAAGAGATAATAAAATTTTATCAATTTCATTAGCGGTGATTGAAATACCGATTAGTTTTTCAAATTTTTCTACTTGAAAGTTAATTATCTTATTTTTTTGGTTTGTCTTCCCAGTAATTTGAAGCTTACTTGCTTCTCCTCCGCAAATTTTCAAAATAAGTTCAGTCGCAAGCTCTAACCCCTCTTTAATCGAGTTTGGATCAATTCCCCTTTCGAATCTATATTTCGCATCAGTATTTATATTAAGTGCTCTTGCTGTTTTTCTTATTGATGAAGGACTGAAATAAGCGGCTTCTAAAAGTATATTTTTCGTATCTAATTCAGTAGAGGTAGATGTTCCTCCAATAATTCCACCTAACCCAAGAACGCCAGATTTATCAGAGATAACACACATTTCTTTTTTTAATTTATATTTTTTATTATCTAATGCCTCAAACATCTCACCTTCTTTAGCATTTCTAACTATAATTTCTTTGTTAATTTTATCTGCATCATAAGCATGCAATGGTCTATTTAGATCAAACATTACGTAGTTAGTTATATCAACTACAGCAGAAATGGGTTTTAAACCTAAAGCGATTAATTTATTTTTAAGCCATTCAGGGCTTTCTTTATTAGTGATGTTTTTAATATGACAGCTGCCAAAGATATAACATCCTTGGTTTTTTTCTTTTGTAATTGATGTTTTAATTTGGTGTTTTATTTTTTGTTTTATTTTCTTTCTATTTATAGGTATTAATTTTCCAACTCCTGCAGATGAGAGATCTCTTGCGATACCTCTTATTCCTAAACAATCGGCTCGATTTGGTGTAATGGAAACATCAATAGCTCTTAGTGATTTACTTTTAAAATAACTTTTTCCTATATCTTTCTCCTTATTTTTAAGTTCAATGATCCCTTCGCTTTCACCGGATAAGTTGAGTTCACTTTCAGAGCAAAGCATACCTTTTGACTCTACACCTCTTATTTTTGCTACCTTTAATTCAAAATTAGTTTTAGGTATTATAGCTCCAGGAGGTGCATAGATTGTAATTAGACCTTCTCTGGCATTTGGAGCTCCACACACGACTTTTAAGATCTCTTTACCGCCGAGAGTAACGTCACAAACTTTTAACTTATCAGCATTAGGATGTTTTTCTGCTTTTAAAACTTTCGCAATTTTAAATTTGCTCAGCTCTCCAGAGTTTTCTTTGATAGCTTCGACTTCAAGTCCGATGTTTGTGAGACGATCAATAATCTCATTTTCTTTAGCAGATGTTTTAAGATGTTCTTTTAACCAAGGGATTGTAATAATCATTTGCTAAGCCCTCTATAGTTTGTTGGAACATCTGATGGGTCAAATCCAAAATGGCTTAACCATTTAAAATCTGCTTCGAAGAAAGCTCTTAAATCATTGATTCCATATTTTAGCATTGCTAAACGATCAATACCTATTCCGAATGCAAATCCTTGATATTTTTTTGAGTCTATTTTTACATTTTTTAAAACGTTTGGATGAACCATACCACATCCTAAAACTTCTAACCATTTATCGCCTTCTCCAATAACAATTTTTCCTTTTTCAATTTTATATCCAATGTCAACCTCAGCTGATGGTTCTGTAAAAGGGAAATGACTTGGTCTAAATCTCATTTTTATATTTTTAACCTCAAAAAACTCTTTAATAAAATAATCTAGACAACCTTTAAGATGCCCCATTGTAATACCTTTATCTATGTGAAGACCTTCAAGTTGATGAAACATCGGAGCATGTGTTTGATCACTATCACATCTATAAGTTCTTCCGGGTACAATTATTTTAAATGGTGGTTTACTTGATAACATCGTTCTTATTTGAACTGGTGATGTATGTGTTCTTAACAATAATTTTTTATTTTCATCTAAGTAAAAAGTATCATGCATATCTCTTGCAGGGTGTTCCTCTGGAGTATTTAATGCTGTAAAATTATTATACTCAGATTCAACATCAGGTCCTTCTGCTACTGAAAATCCAATTTCTGAAAAGATTGAAGATATCTCATCAATAACTTGGGATACTGGATGAATTTTTCCTTGCCGTATAGGTCTTATTGGTAAAGTAACGTCAACTTTTTCATTTTTAAGTTTTTCATTAATTTCGTTAGTTTCAATTTCTAAATTTTTTTGTTCTAGTTGTTGTGTTAGATCATCTTTAATTTTATTTAAATTTGACGCAAAAGCTTTTCTTTTTTCTGGGTCTAAAGATCCAAGAGTTTTAAACTGCTGAGTAATTTGACCATTTTTACCGAAGAACTCTGTTTTAATATTTTGAAGATCATCTTTTGTTTTAACAGAGTCAATCTTAGCGTTAAAAACCGAACTTATTTTATCTAAATCACTCATTAGGTAATTGATTTTTTATATTAAGTTTAGATTAAATCAAAGACCCTTTTAAGCTAGGGAGGATTGAACTTTTTTTACTACTGTTTTAAAGACTTCGGGATTATTGTAAGCAAGTTCTGCTAGAACTTTTCTATCTAACTTAATTTTTGATTTTGCTAAACCGTTGATAAATTTCGCATAAGTTAAACCTTCGGCTCTAACACCTGCGTTAATTCTTTGAATCCATAAAGATCTAAATTCTCTTTTTTTAGCTTTTCTATCTCTGTAAGCATATTGCATTGCTTTTTCCATAGCTTGACGAGCGATACGGATAGTATTCTTTCGTCTTCCTCTTTGACCTTTAACTGATTTTAAAACTTTATTATGTTTTGCTCTGCTTACTACACCTCGTTTTGTTCTAGCCATATTATCCTCTTAAGTTATATGGCATATACGATTTGACAATTTTTGAATCCTGTTTTGTCATTATTGTAGTGCCCCTTTGTTTCCTAATTTGTGAATTCGTTCTTTTAATCATGCCGTGTCTTTTACCAGCTTGAGGCATTATTACTTTACCTGAAGCAGTAAATCTAAATCTTTTTTTCGCTGAGCTTTTTGTTTTAAGTTTTGGCATAAAATATTTTGGACTTATATAGGCATTAATAAATCTTTACAAGATGATATTATTGGTAATTTACAGAGGTTGAATTATCATAACCATTTGTCTGCCCTCAAATTTTGGCTTGCTTTCAACTTTAGCTATATCTTTAGTTTCCTCTATGATCTTATTCATCAAATCTTTACCGAGATCTGCATGTTGCATTTCTCTTCCTTTAAATTTGACTGTAAATTTTACTTTATTGCCCTTTGAAATAAATTTTTTAGCATTTTTAATTTTAAAATTATAGTCATGTGTTTCTGTTCCTGGCCTTAATTTTATTTCTTTTAGTGAGACTGTTTTTTGTTTCTTCTTTGCTTGATTTGCTTTTTTTTGTAAATCATATTTGTACTTACCCATATCCATAATTTTACATACTGGTGGATTAGCATTTGGTGAAATTTCGATTAAATCTAATCTTTCTTGTTTAGCTAATTCAATAGCTTTGTTGAGCGGCATTGCACCTAAGTTTCCTCCATCACTTCCAATGACCTGAACATCTAAAGCTCTAATCCTCTCATTAGCTTTAGGGCCTTGAGGTTTACTTCTTCTCTGAAAATAATTAGGTTTAATGTTGGACACTTAATTTAAAGGCAACTTATTTGAGGCAAGCATATTTTTTATTAAATCTTCTCTTTTCATAATTTCTTGTTTATCAGAACCCAATTTTCTAACAGTCACTGTATTATCTGCAACTTCTTTTTTTCCACAAACAATAATAAAAGGGATTTTTGCTAGAGAATGCTCTCTAACTTTGTAATTTATCTTCTCATTTCTTAAATCCATTTCACATTTTATACCCTCTTTAAATAAATCTTTAAATAACTTTTTTACATAATCATTGTTCTCTTCAGCTATAGGACACACAACAGCTTGTGCTGGTGATAGCCAAAAAGGTAACTTACCTGCATAATTTTCAATTAAAATTCCAATAAATCTTTCTAAAGAACCAAATAAAGCTCGATGTAACATAACCGGAACTTTTTTATTACCATCTTTAGCAACATAGGATGCTCCAAGCCTATTAGGGAGATTAAGATCAACTTGTAAAGTTCCACATTGCCAATCTCTGCCAATTGCATCTCTTAAGACAAATTCAATTTTGGGTCCGTAAAAAGCCCCTTCGCCTTTGTTAATTGTATACTCAAGTTTAGATTGTTTTATTGCTGCAAGTAATGCTGCTTCAGATTTATCCCATACGTTATCATCACCAACTCTCTTTTCTGGTCTATCAGAATATTTTAAAATGACATTCTCAAATCCTAAGTCTTTATAAATTTCTAAAATTAAATTAGTTACTGATAATGACTCTTCAGTAATTTGATCTTCTGTACAAAATATGTGGGCATCATCTTGTGTAAACGCTCTAACTCTCAATAATCCGTGTAAAGCACCTGATGGTTCATATCTGTGTACTTTGCCAAATTCTGAAAGTTTAAGTGGCAAGTCTCTGTAACTTTTTAGTCCTTGATTAAATACTTGAACACAACCAGGACAATTCATAGGTTTTACAGCAAAAATTTTTTCATCTGGAGTTTCGGATGTAAACATATGTTCTCCAAATTTATCCCAGTGGCCTGATTTTTCCCATAAGGTTTTGTCTAAAAGCTCTGGTGTATTGATTTCCTTATAACCAGCAAGTCTTTGTTTAGCTCGCATGTATTCTACTAATCTTTGAAATAGCAACCAGCCTTTCTCGTGCCAAAACACTGCTCCTGGACTTTCCTCTCTAAAATGAAATAAATCCATTTCCTTTCCAAGTTTCCTATGGTCTCTTTTTTCAGCTTCCTCTAATCGATTTAGATAATCATCAAGCTCTTTTTTTGAACTCCAACATGTTCCATAAATCCTTTGAAGCATCTCATTATTAGAGTCGCCTCGCCAATAAGCGCCAGATACTTTTGTAAGTTTAAAAGCTTTTCCTATTTTACCAGATGAAGATAAGTGGGGACCTCTACACAAATCGTGCCAAGTGTCTCCATGGTGATAAACAGATAGCTCCTCATTTTTAGGTATGCTCTCGATGATTTCAGCCTTATACTTTTCTCCAATCTTTTTAAAATGAGATATAGCTTGATCCCTTTTCCAAACCTCTCTTCTAGTTTTCACATCCCTATCAATTATCTCAGACATTTTTTTTTCAATATTATTTAAATCTTCACTAGTGAATGGTTCTTTTCTTGCAAAGTCGTAATAAAATCCATTTTCTATAACTGGCCCAATCGTTACTTGTGTGCCAGGGTATAACTCTTGAACAGCCATCGCCATTATGTGAGCTGCGTCGTGTCTAATCACTTCTAAACCTTCTTTATCTTTAGAGGTAATAATTCTTACCTTAGCATCCCTATCAATTTGATGGCTTAAATCTTTTAATTCACCATCTACCTCCATAATTAGAGCAGCCTTTTCGAGCGATTTACCAATTTTTTTCGTTAAATCAAAACCAGTAATGGATTTTTCAAAATCTATTTTTTTTCCGTCTAATAATTGAATTTGTGGCATTAATTTTTAATTAATCTTCTATACTCTTTTAAATTAGATTGGCACATTGTTTCAACATCAAATTTTTTGGTAATATTTTTTCTACCCTCATTCCCAATAGATTTTAATTCATCTGGTGTTAATTGAATAACAGTATTTAAACTTTTAGCAAGTTCTCTGGGATCTTCATGATTATACAAAAAACCGGTTTTTTTATTGATAATTGTTTCTTTTGAACCGCCAATGTTGCTAGCAATAATTGGCTTGCCCATTGATTGAGCTTCCACTGAAACTCTGCCAAATGCCTCGGGTTCAATCGAAGCTGAAACCACCACATCAGCTAAAGAATAAGCAAGAGGCATTTCGTTACAATGTTGAATGAACTTAATTTTTTTATTCAAACTATATCTTTGAACAAGGTTACTCAATTTTTTAGAGTAAACTTTTCTACCTTGATCTGACCCAAGTATTATCGCTTCAAAGTTTGTGATATTATAATCTTCAATTAATATGTTTAATGACTCGATAAACTTTTCTTGTCCTTTCCAATAAGTTAATCTGCCAGGTAAAAGAATTATAAATTTATTTGAGTCTAATCCCCATTCTTGTTTAAGCTTTTCTTGCCTAAGTACTGAAATATTTTGAGAATTATAATAATCAATATTGATGCCTCTAAAAATTACTCTAAGTTTTTTATCCTTACTTAAATATTCGCTATAATTTTCATTAATGTGGCTAAAAATAAAATTAGATCCTGCGATGGTTAATTTTGCTTTTAGCATTATACTATTATAGAATTTTTTAATTTTACTTTTAAAATTATAAGTTCCATGAAATGTTGTAACGAAAATTCTCCTCGTAACTAGTGAAGCTAAATAACATGACCAAGCCGGTGCTCTACTTCGTGCATGTATAATATTTATTTTATAAAATATAATAAAAAAAATTAACATCAGGGTATTGAATATTATTAAAAGAGGATTTTTAGAGTGTACTGGTAACCTAATTAATTTAACTTTATCTTTTTTCACAAACTTAAGAAGTTCTCCTCCAGAAGTTGCTAAAAAAGATCCACAATCATTCTCTGGAAGAAAATGAGCAATATCATAGCAACCTGTTTCTGCGCCACCATAACCAAGTTTAGGAATAACTTGGAGAACATTTAATTTAGTAGTCATATTGTTTGTTATATAATATTACTTAAAAATTCTTGTATGAAAAAATTCAAATACTTAAAAATTTCAAAGACAAAAAAACTGAGATTTATAGACAATTATTATAAAAAAAATCTCTATATTGTTTTTCTTCCTGGTTTTATGTCAGATATTGATGGAGAAAAACCTCAAGCATTTAAAAAATATGCTGTAAAAAATAAATTAGGTTTTTTAGCTATTGAGTATTCAGGACACGGTAAGTCATCAGGCAAATTTACAAAAGGAAATATAACCAAATGGTCTAATGATGCCAAGAATTCAATTAAAAAAATTATTAAAAAGAATAAATTTATACTTGTTGGTTCTAGCATGGGAGCATGGATCTCTTTAAATCAATTTAAATATTTTGAAAATCAAATTGTGGGTTTTGTTGGTATAGGCTCTGCTCCTGAATTTCTTGAAAGATTAATGTGGAAAAAATTTCCAAAAAAAATTAAAAATGAAATTATTACTAAAGGATTAAGTGTTATTAGGAATGGGAAATATGAATATCCTATTACATTCCAGCTAATTAAAGATGGAAGAAAAAATAAAATCCTATCTAAAAAAATAAGATCTAGAATTAAAGTAACAATGGTTCATGGCAGAAAAGATGAAGTTGTGCCAGTATCCTTTTCAAGAAAAGTTCTTTCAGTATTTCCAAATGCTCAAAAGAAATTAGTGATAATTAAAAATGGGGACCATAGCTTATCAAATCAAGTTCCCTTAAAAAAAATAATTAAAGAATTAAAAAGTGTTGTTAAAGATATAATTTAGTCCTTCCACATAAGTCGGGAACTTTAATTTGTGATTAAAAAATTCTTTCATTTTTTTATTATCTACTTTTTTTGAGTCTTTATAAAAATTTCTTAACATTTCACTTTCAACTTCCTCAAGTTTTATTGAATTAGGTTTCTCTAGTTTTAGTAATTTTGCACCATAGGCTGCTACTTCAATTTGCGAGGCAGGTTTATCATCACAAATATTATAAATTTCATTATTTTTAAAATTGTTAAGGGACTTAAATAAAATGTTAGCTATGTCCTCGACGTGAATTCTTGAAAAAAAGTGATTTTTTTTATCTACAATTTGTACTTTACCAGTTTTTAATCTTTTCAAAATATTAAACTCATTTGAATATACGCCGGCTAATCTAAAAATTTGAAGTGGATAATTTTTTTTATTCGATAAACTTTTCCATTTTTTTTCTGCTTCTAATCTACTAACCCCATTATCTGACGTGGGTTGAGTAACACTATCTTCGTTAACCCAATCACCTTTATGATCCCCGTACACACTAGTTGCTGATAAATATGTAATCCATTTACAATTCGTTATTTTTTTTAGATTTATTTCTAGATAATTTGCTACAATATCTTTACCATCAATAGGCGGAATAGAAACTAAAATATAATCTGATTCCTCTATTTTTTTTTTAATAGAGTTATCAAACTTGTCTTCGGTAAATTGGTATGAATTTATTTTAATATTATTAAACTCTATTTGGTGAGTTTCCTGTCTAGAAGTAACACTTAAATCAAAGTCTTTTTTTTCGTTAATTAACTTGTTAATAAAACTTTCTGCAACTTGCCCAAAGCCAAAGCAAAAGACTTTAGTTTTACTCATTAACCTGCTTTCTTAGTATGTGTTTTTAAACTAATAGGATTGACTAATTTATCAAGCATTTCTATAGGGCAAATTTGTTTAAATTTTTTAAGTTCACCATCAAAGTCATTTAATATTTTCTGAGCAATTTTTGAATTTGTTTCTTTGACAAAAGTATTTAAACTTTCTTTCAAAAACTTCTTCCAATAATCTGTTTCAACTTCTTGCCAAATTATTGAGTTTGGATTTGCAAAATTTTCAAAGGTATTTTTTTCATCGTAAACAAATGCCATTCCACCCGTCATTCCTGCTCCAAAATTATCACCCACTTCTCCTAGTATTATTGCTGTTCCACCAGTCATGTATTCACAACCATGGGCTCCGCATCCTTCAACAATTGAAAAACTTCCGGAGTTTCTAACTGCAAATCGCTCTCCCGCTTGTCCAGATGCAAACAGTTTTCCTGCAGTTGCTCCATAAAGAACGGTGTTTCCTATTATTGTATTTTCGTTTGAAACTAATGAACTTTTCGGAGATGGATATACAACGATAGTCCCTCCAGATAATCCTTTGCCAACATAATCATTGCAGTCCCCTTCGACAATAAGTTTAATTCCTTTAGTCAAGAAAGCGCCAAGAGATTGTCCCGCTGAACCCTCTAGTTTTATATTAACCGTATTTTCATTTAATTTATTGTTACCAAATTTTTTATAAATATGGTGAGATAATCTTGTTCCTACAGATCTTGATGTATTCTCCACCTCGTAATGAAATTTGTTTTCTGTATCTGTTTTGATTTTATCTTTTATTTCAGACCAAATTTTTTCATCTAGAGTATCCGGTACTTCATTGATATGTTTGTCCTTACAATATCTTGGATTTTCACCCGGGTCCGCTTGAACTAACAAAGGATTTAAATCTAAATCATCTAAGTTAGATGCACCTTTGTTTACCTGAGTTAATAAATCTGTTCTTCCTATAATGTCATTAATCGTTTTAAATCCAAGAGAAGCGAGAATTTCTCTTACTTCTGTTGCCGCAAACTTAAATAAATTTACAACTTTTTCTGGAGTACCAGTAAATTTTTCTCGTAAAACTTCATCTTGACTGCAAACTCCAACTGGACATGTGTTTGAATGACATTGTCTTACCATTATGCATCCCATTGCAACTAATGACGAAGTTCCCATTCCATATTCTTCTGCTCCCATCATTGCAGCCATCACAATATCGCGGCCAGTTTTTAATCCTCCGTCTGTCCTTAAGGTAACGTTATGTCTTAAATTATTTAAAGTAAGAATTTGGTTCGCTTCTGTTAAACCCATCTCCCAAGGAATACCCGCATACTTAATACTTGTTTGAGGACTTGCGCCAGTTCCTCCAGAATGACCTGAAATCAAAATAATATCAGCTTTTGCTTTAGCTACACCTGCTGCTATTGTCCCAATACCAGTTGATGCAACTAATTTGACTCCCACTCTCGCACCTGGATTGATTTGTTTCAAATCATAAATTAGTTGGGCTAAGTCTTCTATTGAATAAATATCGTGATGTGGTGGTGGTGATATTAAAGTAACTCCTGGTGTTGAATGTCTTAATCGAGCTATTTCCTCAGTCACTTTAAAACCAGGAAGCTGTCCTCCCTCTCCGGGTTTAGCTCCTTGAGCAATTTTAATTTCTATTTCGTTAGCGTTATTTAAATAATCAACAGTTACTCCAAATCTAGCAGATGCAATTTGTTTCACTCTTGAGTTTGCGCTATCTCCGTTAGGTAATATTTTAAATCTTTTTGCATCCTCACCCCCTTCTCCACTACAAGAGGCGCCTTTAATTCTATTCATTCCCATTGCTAAAGTTTCGTGAGCTTCAGCTGATAGTGCTCCATGAGACATGCTTCCACTTCCAAATCTTTTTAAAATTTCTTCAATTGGCTCTACTTCTTTAATATCAATAGGTTTTCTTAGTTTTTTAAATTCTAATAAGTCTCTTATATTAATTGGAGGTAAATTATGAATTCCAGCTGAATACTTTTTATATAGTTCGTATGAACCGCTACCTACTGCGCTTTGCAATAAATGAATTAATCTTCCTTGATATTGGTGATCTTCTCCGCTTTTTCTATATCTGTATAATCCTCCGATAGGTAAAGTGAATACATTTTTTGAATTAAATTTTTCATGAAGTTCCTTGATCTTTTTCTCAATTCCAATTATGCCTATTCCTGAAATTCTTGAAGACATGCCTGGAAAATAATTTGAAACAATAGCTCTACTTAAACCTACCGCTTCAAAGTTGCATCCACCTCTATAAGAACTTATTACAGATATTCCCATCTTTGACATAATTTTAAGAAGACCAGCATCAATTGATTTTTTAAATTTATTTACACATGTTTCAAAATCAGATTTACCAAATAATTTTTTTTCAAATCTTTGATGAATACTATCTATTGCAAGATATGGGTTCACTGTAGTGGCTCCGACTCCAATTAAAATAGCAAAAGAATGTGTATCCATTGCATCAGAACACTCAACATTTAGAGAACAATAGCCTCTCAATCCGTGTTTTACTAAGTGAGAGTGGACCGCGCCTACAGTCAATATACTTGGAATACTTGCTTTTTGATTTGTAATGTTTTTATCTGATAATATTAAGCAAGTGCTTCCTTCTCTAACAGCTGTTTCTGCCTCTTCTCTAATTAGTTCAATTCTTTCCTTAAGAGATTCTTCAATATTAAAAGTGCAGTCAATTACTTTAACTTTTTTTGAAAAGAATTTTTTAAATTTTTTAAATTGTGAGTTAGTTAGTATGGGGCTATCTAAAACATAAATATTTTCCTCAGTAAGATTATCAAAATCTAAAATGTTGCCTAAATTCCCAAATCTTGTCTTTAAACTCATTACTTTATTTTCTCTTAAAGAGTCTATTGGTGGATTTGTTACTTGGCTAAAGTTTTGTCTAAAATAATGTGACACAGGTCTAAAATGACTTGATAGTACAGCAACTGGAGTATCGTCGCCCATCGAACCTGAAGCTTCTTTTCCTTCCTCTGCCATTGGGTGAAGAATTAACTCTAAGTCCTCTATACTTAATCCAGATAAAAATTGTCTTTTCCTTAAATCCTCACCCAAGAAATTTGGCTTTTCTCCTCCAAATGAAATCTTTTTTTCTAAATCAATAATTTGTTTATTATATTTTTTATAATCTTTAGCCAAAAGATCCTTAATTTCTTTATCTTTATATAGTTTTCCTTTTTTTAGATCGATTGCAATAATTTGACCTGGGCCAAGTTTTCCTTTTTCAGTGATCTTTTCCTCTGGAATTTTAATCATTCCAGTTTCTGAACCCGCAAAAAATAGATCATCAGAGGTAATTGAATATCTTAAAGGCCTTAATCCGTTTCTATCGGATGAAGCCAAAACCCATTTCGCGTCGGTTGCACAAATAGCTGCTGGACCATCCCATGGCTCTATAGTGCTGTTGAGGAAATTAAATAAGTCTTGATGGTTTTTTGGAACTGTTTTGCTTCTCTTTGACCATGAGTCTGGAATCATCATTAATTTTATTAGTGGCGCTAATTTTCCTGAATGCGTTAAAAGTTCAAAAACATTATCAAGCGCACCAGAATCCGAAGAGCTTCTTATTACTGGCTTTAAATTTTTTACATCTTTGAAAAGCTGACTAGACATGTCTTGCTCATGAATTTTCATCCAGTTTATATTTCCTTTAACCGTATTTATCTCTCCGTTGTGCGCTAAAGTTCTAAAAGGTTGGGCCAAATCCCAACTTGGGAAGGTGTTAGTTGAATATCTTTGATGAAAAATTGCAAATCTTGAAGTTAACTTTTCATCATGAAGATCTGGATAAAATTCAGATAACATTTCAGCTAGAAACATTCCTTTATAAACAATGGATCTTGAACTGAAAGAGCAGATATAAAAATCTTTAATTTGCATATCTCTTGCAATTTTTTCTATTTTCTTTCTTGTTTCGAACAAATCTCTTTCAAGATCATTGGTTTGCAATACCTCATTTTTTTTAAACATAACTTGAGCAATTTCTGGACGGTTTTGATCAGCCGTTTTTCCTAAAACACTTGGATTAATTGGGACTTGTCTCCAACCATATATGTAATAATTTTCAGCTAATAGTGCGGACTCGATAATCTCTCTACATTTTTCTTGTTCTGAATAATCTGTTCTTGGAAGAAAAACCATTCCAACACAAATTCTTTTGTTTTCGTCAAGGGTATGTCCAGTTGTAGAAATTTTCTCTTTAAAGAAATCTGGTGCTATCTCAATTTGAATTCCTGCACCGTCACCAGATTTTCCATCTGCATCTACTGCTCCTCTGTGCCATATAGCTTTTAACGCCTCAATACCATACTCAACAATTTTTCTAGATTTTTTTCCATTTGTAGATGCAATTAACCCTACACCACATGCATCATGTTCCATCTCTGAAGAATAATTAAAACTCTTTTCTAAAATTTCTTTATTTTTTTTGTAATTTTTCATTTCAATTACGCCGCAGCTACAGATTTATTTTTATTCGCTTTTAATTGTAAATATTTTTCAATTTGAACAGCAGCATCTCTACCATCTCTTATCGCCCAAACCACAAGTGAAGCTCCTCTTACAATATCTCCTGCTGCAAATATTCCATCCAAATTAGTTTGCATCGATTTTAGATTAATTTTTAAAGTTCCCCATTGTGAAACTACTAATTCTTTTGCGTTAAACAACTTGGGTAAATTTTCTGGATCAAATCCCAAAGATTTAATTACGAGATCTGCCGGGATCTTATATTCTGATCCCTTTTCAATTTCAGGTCTTCTTCTACCGGATGAGTCTGGTAAACCCAATTTCATTTTATTTACCTCTACTGCTTCAACTTTATTTATTCCAATGAATCTTTTTGGACTTGTTAGCCAAACGAATTCTACTCCTTCTTCAATTGCGTTTCCTACTTCTCTAGCTGATCCAGGCATATTTTCTCGATCACGCCTGTAAAGACATTTTACAGACTTAGCTTTCTGTCTTACTGAAGTTCTTACGCAGTCCATAGCGGTATCTCCACCACCTATTACAACTATATTTTTTCCCTCAGCATTTAGAGTGCCATCATCAAATAATTTTACTTTATCGCCTAATCCTTTTTTGTTAGATGCAGTTAAAAAATCCATTGCAGGAAAAATATTTTGAAGGTTGTGACCTGGTATATCTATTTCTCTTGCTTTATAAACTCCAGTAGCAATAAGTATTGCGTCATGTATTTCCTTAAGTTCATATAATGTTTTATCTTTTCCAACCTCAAAGTTTTGAACAAATTTAATACCAGAGTCTTTAAGAAGCTTTGTTCTTCTCTCAACAACAAATTTTTCTAATTTAAAATTTGGAATACCATATATTAAAAGACCACCTGGCCTATCGTATCTATCATAAATTGTTACCTGGTAACCTGATTTTCGAAGTTCTTCAGCACAAGCCATTCCTGCTGGACCGGCACCTATAATGCCAACTGATTGTTTTAACTCTCTTTTAACTTTAAAAGGTTTTACCCATCCTTTATCCCAAGCTGTGTCGGTTATATATTTTTCTATAGAACCTATTGTTACAGTTCCGTGACCAGATTGCTCTATCACACAATTCCCTTCACATAATCTATCTTGAGGACAAATTCTTCCACAAACTTCTGGCATATTATTTGTGCTTTGTGAAACTTCATAAGCCTCTTTCAAACGACCCTCAGCAGTTAATTTTAACCAGTCTGGAATATTATTGCTAAGCGGACAGTGGATTTGACAGAAAGGTACTCCGCATTGTGAACATCTGCTCGATTGCTCAGTTGCTTTATTAGTAATGTACTCTTTGTAGATTTCATTAAAATCACCTTTTCTCTTGTCAGTATTTCTTTTTTCAGGGGTTTCCTGTTTTACATCTACAAACTGAAGCATTTTTTTAGTCATTAAAGTGTTAATTAAGTTAAGTAGTTTAAGATTGATAGCTTTTAAAGGTCAATACTAATTACCTATATATCAAAAACCCCAAAAAAAAGATGTCTTTTTTTGCATACCTGTTATGCATTCAAAATTGCCAATAAATAAACAACCTTTAATTTTACTTATTTAACGTGATTGAAATTTTTATTTTATCTTTAATCCAAGGAATTACTGAATTTCTACCTGTAAGTTCCTCTTCTCATCTAATTTTAGTTTCAAAATATCTTAACTTTGACAATCAAAGTCTATCTTTAGATGTGAGTTTACACATCGGTTCGTTTATTGCTGTGTTATTTTTTTTTCACAAGGATATTCTCAGTTTTTTCGAGAATAAGATTATTTTTTTAAAAATTTTAGTTTCTTCTTTACCAGTAATGATAGTAGGAGTTTTTTTAGTTGAAACTGGCATAATTGAAAAAATTAGAAATATAAAAGTCATAGCATTTACTACTATAATATTTGGAATTATACTGTTTATCAGTGACAAATTTAAATTAGAAAAAAATATCAATAAAGATTTTACTTATAAATCTGCTCTTTTCATCGGATGTTTTCAAATCTTGTCTTTAATACCTGGTGTAAGTAGATCAGGAATAGCTATAACCGCAGCTAGATTATTAAATTTTAAAAGAGTTGATGCCGGAAAGATCTCTTTTTTAATTTCAATTCCGATTTTGGGAGCAGTTTCAATTTTTGGGATGAAAAATTTAATACTATCAGAAAATTTAAGTTTTACATATTTAAATTTATTATCTATTTTGATCTCTTTCTTCTTTTCGTTAATAACAATAAAATATTTTTTAAAATATATA
>CACOWO010000012.1 GCA_902630925.1 uncultured Pelagibacteraceae bacterium
AAGTCTTTAAGAAAAAATTTATTGCTAATTTTTACAATATTTTTTTTAAGCACAGCTGGATTAATAAGTATTAATGAGAATCTAAAAAATCACTTCTCTGGATTTAAAACTAGAAGCTATGAAATTGTAAATTATTTACATAGCAGAATTTTTTTAAATGAAATTAAAGGTATCAAAGATATCCCAAATCCTTACGCAAAAGAATTCGAAATTGGCATTTTAACTTGGAGTGAAAACAAAATAGTTGGAACCGGTATCAAATCATTTTATATGAGCTGCGCACAAACCGATAAACCTTTTTTTAAGAATTATAAAGGATCAATCTGCAATACCCACCCACATAACTACTATTTACACATAGCTAATGAACTTGGGATTATTGGATTATTTATTATAATTTTAATTTTTTTAGTAATTGTTTTTAACGGTTTAAAATATCTTTTTTCGAAGAGGCATTCTTATGAAAAAAAACTGTTTTTGCCCTTTTTTGTAATATTTTTAGTAGAAATATTCCCTCTGAAAACAACTGGGAGCTTTTTCACTACTGCAAATTCTACTTTTATATTTATTATTCTTTCATTTGCTGTAGGTTTAATTGAACTAAAAAATAAAAAAAATGACGAAAAATAGTGTTGTAATAACTTCTGCTTGTAGAACTGCTGTTGGTTCATTAGGAAAATCTTTAAAAAATGTCAAAGCTGAGGATCTAGGCTCTGCGGTAATATCAGAGTCTATTACAAAATCTAACATAAACCCGTCTGATCTTGACGAAATAATATTTGGTCAGGTTTTAACTGGAGGCTCTGGTCAAAATCCAGCTAGACAGGCGGCTATGAAAGCAGGGGTCCCAAAAGAAGTTCCAGCATATATCGTTAATCAAGTGTGTGGTTCTGGAATAAGGTCTATAGCTTCAGGTTATCAAAGTATAAAAGCAGGGAACTCAAAAATATTAATTGCTGGTGGACAAGAAAATATGTCACTAGCTCCTCATGCTATTCATTTAAGAGATGGTAAAAAATTAGGTGATGCTGAATTGATAGATACTATGATTAAAGATGGGCTATGGGATGCATTTCATGGTTATCATATGGGTGTAACTGCTGAAAATGTAGCTGAAAAATTTCAGGTTACGAGGGAGGAACAAGATAAATTTTCTCTAAAATCGCAAGAAAAAGCTCTTAAGGCTCAGAAGGACAATAAATTTAATGATGAAATTATCAATTTTAAAATTAAATCAAAAAAAGCAGAGACTAATTTTAACAAAGATGAACATCCAAGAGAGGGAATAAACTTGGATGCTCTTTCAAGGTTAAAGCCTGTATTTAAAAAAGATGGTTCTGTGACTGCTGGAAACGCTTCGGGTATTAACGATGGAGCTGCAGCGGTTACCTTAATGAGCATGCAGGAAGCTCAACAAAGAGGCTTGGAAAAATTAGTAACTGTTAAATCTTGGGCTAGTTGTGGTGTGGATCCTGCTTTAATGGGAACCGGCCCGATTCCATCTGCAAAGAAAGCATTAGATTTAGCTGGGTGGAAAATAAATGATGTGGATTTATTTGAAATAAATGAAGCCTTTGCGGCACAAAGTATAGCTGTGGTAAAAACTCTTTCAATTCCAGAAGAAAAGGTAAATGTTAATGGTGGAGCTATTGCTTTAGGACATCCTATTGGTGCTTCCGGGACAAGAATATTAGTGACACTAATACATGAAATGATTAAGCGTGATTTAAAAAAAGGTTTGGCAACTCTTTGCATCGGTGGTGGCATGGGTATTGCTTTGTGCGTAGAAAGATAATTTTTATTAATTATTAAAATATCTTTGCTAATGATTATCATTAAAAGTAATTTCCTAGTTTTTTTTTGATAATGATTTTCAATATTAAACATACTGGTTGATCTAAATTGGATTTTACTTAAGCTATAAGTATGAAAACTTATAGTTGTAAAAAATGTGGTTTAACAATACCGGTTACATGCTCTCAATGTGACAGGGTTGTTGATATTAAAATTGTTGGTGAAGGTTGTTTGGTAAAAGAGAATAAGTGCTTAGATTGCACTACTGTTCCTATTATTAAAGATGTTTGCCTTGAACAAACTGCTTAAAATTTAGTTATCCTATTTTTTTTGTAGTTTTTCATCCATAAACTAAAAACTTTTATAGCGTCTTTCATGTTTTTAGTTTTGTACGGGTGTTTTTTCGCTCTTCCTAACATAGTTGCTATTACATTGACTTGATATTTTAGATCTCTATTTTTTATGGCTTTAACTGTGTACAAGGCTTTTTCTTTATCCTTAAACCCTAAACCATAAGTAGTTGTTTTAGGATTATAATCAGAAAATAAAGATAAATTTAATGGCTTAATCTTTTTATCTTTAAGAATTTGAGACATTGGCATTCGATCAATTATCTTGAAAATATCCCTACTATTAAAATTTTTAAATGTTTGTTTTTTCGTGCCGTCAAAACCATATAGCTCAATTGAAAAATCTTTATCAGTTTTCTTGGATACTAATTTAATGATCCTTTTATGGAAATGTTTAATATCCTTTTGATACAGCACTTTTGCTCTTTTGTACTTCTGGTTTTTATAATCAGGAGTTTTGACTAATAAAACTCTACATTTCCACCTATATTTTTTTATCATTTGACCTCTTTAAAAAAGATAATATTACAGTATAGGTTAAAATTATGGAATTACCCGTCATAAATCATCCAGATTATGTTGCTAAAATAAATGACGATAACAAATTTCCTATTAGAAAATTCGGCGCACTGGCCAAGCATCTATTAGAAAATAATGTAGTCAAAAAATTTCATATTCCAAAAGAATGTTCTTTTGAAACTTTAAAAACATCTCATTCAACAGAGTACATTAATCATATAAAGAATAAAACTTTGGACATAAAAGCTCAAAAGAAAATAGGATTTCCAATTAATGATAGCGTAGTAAAAAGATCTTTTGTTGCAACAGGAGGAACAGTTTTAGCAAGTAAATTAGCCTTAGACTCAAAACTTGCATGTAACACTGCTGGAGGTAGCCACCACGCTACTTTTGACTGCGGAGCAGGTTATTGTGTTTTTAATGATGTAGCAGTAGCGGCCAACTATTTAAAAATTAAAGGATACGCAAAAAAAATTTTAATTTTAGATTTAGATGTTCACCAAGGAAATGGAAATTCAGAAATATTTAAAAATGATCCAAATACCCTGACTTTCAGTATGCACTGTGCCTCCAATTACCCAGCGAAAAAATCGAAGAGTGATATAGATATTGAACTTAAAGACCACATGGAAGATAAAGAGTATTTAAATATTCTTTATGAAAATTTAAAAGAACTTAATAAAAATACGTACGACTTTATATTTTATGTAGCCGGGGTAGATATTCATCATGAAGATAGATTGGGAAAACTCAAAATTTCTGATGATGGAATAAATAAAAGAGACAGGATTGTTATTGAAAATTTTTTTTCAAAAAAAATCCCATTATGTGGAGTTTTAGGCGGGGGTTATAATAAAAGTTTCGAGAAATTAATTGAGCTTCATTCTATGCTCCATAAAAATTGTGCTAAAATTATTTAAACTTAGCCCCGAATACCTAAATATAGGAGTTCCAGGGTCGAGGCCAAGCTTAATATAAATATATTCAATTTTTCTTCTAAAAAAAATTAATGATAATGACGCGCTACAATTTTATCATTGTTATTAAGATTCACTTAACGCGATAAAGTTTAGTAAAACTTATGTAAATCATCCCTATATCTGTTACTTTTTACTTACTTTTAACTTACTTCTATCTTTATTCATACTAAACCCAGCAAAGTATATTGTGTGGGAAGGGAATTGATATCCTTCAGGATAAGAAGCACCACCATATTCAGGATGTGAATATGTGCCATATTTAATATCAACATAATCGTGGGAAGCTGTTTTAAATCCTGATCTATTAACTTTTAATTCATCATTAATATAAACTTTAATAAAACCATCATATTGTTTTGAATATCTAATATTAAACTCAACTTTGTGCCATTTACCTTTGAGATTTTTTTCATCAATAACATGATTGCCTTCAATAGAAAGTTTTCCGTTGTAAATAGAAGCAGAAAATTGAGGCGCATAACCGCCTACAGTTTGACCACCTTTGCGATTAACACTATAAAATTGTGTTATGTAAGGTTGTAATAGTTTGTCTTTAAAATTATCAGGTGTGTTTGGTACATAGAAATAGTAACCTACCCATATTTCTTTTGCTTTCTTACCTATTTTTATATCTCCACTTGAAGCAACTTCAAGTCTTAATCTATTACTATTGCAATCAGTGGTTCCAGTTCCTATTTTAACTTTATTTTCTCTCCAGAAATGACCCGCTGTTCCGCAATCACCTTTTCTAGGGCTAAAATTTTCAATTAATTTAAAAGGTGACGTGCCTGTAGGATCTTTGATTATAGTATAATTATGATTACGTAATTCTTTTTTTAAATAATTAGCTATATGAACCTTATCAATCTTGCCCCTTTTTATATAGTTTGGATTTTTAGATACAACATCGGCAAACACAACATCGGTCATCATAAAAAAAATTATATTGATATAAAATATAATCAGTTTTTTCATTTTTAAATTTTGCTAAGAATTGAGTTGTGGTAGATTTTCATAAAACTTCAAAGCTTCAGGATTCGCAATTGCTTCTTTATTATTGATCTTTTCTCCATTAACTATCTGTCTTACAGCTAACTCCACGATCTTTCCGCTTTTAGTTCTTGGAATTTCTGGAACTTTAATGATTATTGCAGGAACATGTTTAGGGGAACAATTTTTCCTAATTTTAGATTTGATTAATTTGATTTTTTCATCGTTTAATTCCTCATCGTTTCTTGTTGTTACAAACAGAATTACTCTTACATCATCATTGTAATCTTGTCCGATAACTAAGCCCTCTGTGATAAAATCAATGTCTTCAACTTGCTGATAAATTTCTGCTGTTCCTATTCTTACACCCCCAGGATTAAGAGTGGCATCAGACCTGCCGCGCATGATAAATCCGTTATTGATAGTTCGCTCAATAAAATCACCATGATGCCAAATATTTTCAAATCTATTGAAATAAGCTTTGTGA
Source organism: uncultured Pelagibacteraceae bacterium (assembly GCA_902630925.1). Taxonomy (GTDB): domain Bacteria; phylum Pseudomonadota; class Alphaproteobacteria; order Pelagibacterales; family Pelagibacteraceae; genus Pelagilacustribacter. The sequence continues at coordinate 5,121 of CACOWO010000012.1, forward strand.
TATTTTTGTCCGTCAATATCACCCCAAAACTTAACGGGCATGGATGGAAAAGGCTTTTTAACTACTAACTCCCCCTTCCCACCATCTTTCACACTTTTTCCCTCATCGGTAAAAACATCCACATCAATACCTAGGCTTTGGCCTTGAATTTCTCCCATGTATACATTTGAATAAAGGTTTCCTAAAACCAAACAACCAACTAAATCTGTTCCTCCAGCAATAGACGCGAGATGAACATCTTTCTTTATATTTTCGTATACGTACTTAAAACTTTCCTCAGCCAATGGAGAGCCTGTTGATGTTATTATTTTTATTGAACTTAAATCTAAGTTTTTACTGTTATATTTTTCATTCTTCAAATGATCGATGTATTTAGCGCTTACTCCAAAAAGATTAATTTTCTTGCTTTGACAATACTCTAAGAGAACATCTATTTTTGGATAAACTGGCGCCCCATCGAATAAAAATATAGATGAGCCTGTTGCTAATCCCCCAACTAACCAATTCCACATCATCCAGCCTGTAGTAGTGTAATAAAATAACTTTTCATTATCTCTGATATCGCAATGAAGCATGAATTCTTTATTATGCTCAATTAAAACGTTTCCGGCTCCATGCGTTATACATTTAGGTTTTCCAGTTGTGCCGCTTGAGAAGAGAATATAAATAGGATGATTAAATTCAAATCGTTCAAAATTTTCATCTGCTTCTGCCTGATCTAAAACTTCATCAAAGTTTATATAATTTTGAATGTTCATCTCTTCTTTTTTATTATATGCAAATACTATAGTTTTTTTTATTGAAGGAATTTCCTTTAAGATATCCTCAATTTTTTCAAGAATATTTATTTTCTTACCATTATAAAAATAGTAATCACTAGTAATCAATATACTTGGTTCAATTTGTTTGAATCTATCTACAACTCCCTGCGTTCCAAAGTCTGGAGAACATGATGACCAAATAATTCCATTTTTTGCGCAAGCTAAAAAACTTATAATAGACTCAATTTTATTAGGAACATAAGCTGCAACACGATCTCCTTTTTTTAAACTTAAGGATTTTAAATAATTAGAGAACTTACAAACTTTACTGTAAAGATCTTTCCAAGAAATCTCTTCTTCAAACCCTTTCTCTGATAAAAAACTGATTGCAGGATCTGATGATCTTTTTTTAAGAATATTTTCGGTATAATTTAATTTTGAATCTGAAAAAAATTTAGTCTTATTAAATATTTTATTTAGTTTAATTATTTCTTTTCCTTTATCTCCAATAATTTTTGAATAGTCCCAAAACTTCGACCAAAATTCTTCGGGATGATCTATTGACCATTTCCACAAAGTTCTAAAATTGTAATTAGATTTTTGATTAATAAATTTCGAGAAATCCTCAAGAAGAGACTCTTCTTTTCTTTTATCAGAGGGTTCCCACAGAAATTTTTCCATAAAAGCTAGCTTAGCTTTTATTGTTTTATCTTAATAGATATTTTTTTAGAATAATTTTCTGAACTAAAACTGCTCTATTTGTTTTAATTTCTCTTTTTTTAAATAAAAGATTTATTAACCAACGCATGTCACATCAAAATAAAATTAATTGACGAAAAAAAGCAGAAAATGTGACAAAAATTGATCTTATCCGACTATTTGCCCTATTCTTTAATGTTTATTAATTATTTATTTTTTAATATGTTTCACCCAGTTTATAATAGCTAGTTATGGCTCAGAATATTTCGGTTCCAGATATAGGTGATTTTAAAGACGTTGAGGTCATAGAAGTTTTGGTCAAACCTGGAGACCAAATAAACAAGAATGATCCCATCGTTACAATTGAAAGTGATAAATCAAGCGTGGAAATACCTTCTCCTGCTGCTGGAGAAATTAAAGATTTAAAAGTTAAAATTGGTGATAAAGTTTCTGAGGGAAGCATATTGGCAACGATAGAAAATGGTCAAGCGGCCTCGGCTCCAAAAGAAAAAAAAATAGTTAAAGAAGATCAAACTCAAGAAAAACCAAAAACTAATGGTGAAGTAAATCAGGTAAGGCAAGTTAAGAAAGTCTTTGCTGAACCAGCTTCAAAAGATGATATTGATCCTATTGAAACAAATGAATGGATAGACTCTCTAAATTCAGTTATTGAAAATGATGGTTCTTCAAGAGCAAGTTACTTGTTAAACAAAGTTATTGATCAAGCATATAAATCTGGCTTAGTTCTTCCAGATACAAGAACGACTCCTTATATAAATACTATTCCGCCAGAAGCTGAAGCAAAGTCCCCTGGCGATCAAAATATTGAAAAAAAAATCAGGGCATATGTGAGGTGGAACGCGGCAGCGATGGTTGTGAAAGCTAATAAAAAGAGTCCTGAACTAGGTGGTCATATCGGTACCTTTGCATCTGCAGCTACTCTTTATGATGTAGGGATGAATCACTTTTGGAGAGCAAAGAATAATAAATTTGGAGGGGACTTAATTTATTTTCAAGGGCACTCAGCTCCAGGAATGTATGCAAGAGCTTTCTTAGAAGGAAGACTTACTACAAAACAACTAGATGGTTTTAGACAAGAAGTAAGTAAAGGAGGTTTATCTTCGTATCCACATCCTTGGTTGATGCCAAAGTTCTGGCAGTTTCCAACAGTCTCTATGGGTCTTGGACCTATCATGGCTATCTATCAAGCTAGATTTTTAAAATATTTAATTAATAGAGGATTAATAAAAGATGAAGGAAGAAAAATTTGGGTTTTTCTTGGCGATGGTGAAATGGATGAACCTGAGTCACTTGGTGCAATTGGGTTAGCTGCTCGTGAAAAATTAGATAATTTAATTTTTGTAGTAAATTGTAATTTACAGAGACTAGATGGTCCTGTTCGAGGTAATAGTAAAATTATCCAGGAACTGGAGGGTAGCTTTAGAGGTTCGGGTTGGAATGTAATAAAAGTTATTTGGGGTTCATATTGGGATCAATTATTAGCTAAAGATAAAACAGGTCTTCTTATAAAAAGGATGAATGAATGTGTTGACGGAGAATACCAAGCATTTAAAGCTAAAGGTGGGTCTTATGTTAGAGAAAAATTTTTTGGAAAGTATCCCGAGCTTACTGAGCTTGTTTCTTCTTTAACAGATAAAGATATTTGGAGATTAAATAGAGGGGGTCATGATCCTCACAAAGTTTATGCAGCTTACAATGCAGCAATGCAACATACTGGATCACCAACTGTTATTTTAGCAAAAACTATCAAAGGATATGGAATGGGTAAAACAGGTGAAAGTGTAAACACAACCCATCAACAAAAAAAATTAGATGAAGAAGATCTACTTTACTATAGAGACAGATTTAATGTTCCGTTAACAGATAAGCAGGTAAAAAATATAGAGTATTACAAGCCGAGTGAAAATTCCGAAGAAATAAAATATTTAAAAGATAAGAGAACGAAACTTGGAGGTTTTATTCCCGAACGATCGTCTTTTGCTAAACAAGTTAAAGCTCCACCAAAAGATATTTTTGATGCCTTTATGAAATCGACTGGCAAAAAAGAAATGTCTACGACAATGGCTTTGGTAAGAATGATGACTGCACTGCTTAGAGATAAAAACGTTGCTCCAAGATTAGTGCCAATCATTCCTGATGAAGCAAGAACTTTTGGAATGGAGGGTTTCTTTCAAAAAATTGGTATTTATGCACATGAAGGACAGAAGTATGAGCCAGTAGACTCTGAGCAATTAAGTTCTTATCGAGAAGATAAAAGTGGTCAAGTGTTAGAGGAAGGTATCAATGAGTCTGGGGCGATGTCATCATGGATTGCAGCAGGAACCGCTTACACTAATCACGATATTGAAATGATACCTGTTTATATTTTCTACTCAATGTTTGGATTTCAGAGAGTCGGGGATTTAGCATGGGCGGCTGGTGACTCTCAAGCTAGAGGATTTTTAATTGGAGCAACAGCTGGCAGAACTACATTAGCAGGAGAGGGATTACAACACCAAGACGGGCATAGCCACTTGTTGGCATCAAATATTCCTAACTGTATTAGTTATGATCCAACATTTGCCTATGAAATGGCAACAATATTTAGAGAAGGTTTGAAAAGAATGCACGAAAAAAAAGAAAATGTCTTCTACTACATCACGGCGATGAATGAAAACTACTCTCATCCAGAAAAACCTAAGGGTTGCGATGATGGAATACTTAAAGGTATGTATTTATTTAAAGAGGGAAAAAATAAAGGTAAAACTAAAGTTCAATTATTAGGCTCAGGAACGATTTTAAGAGAAATAATAGCTGCTTCTGAGATTCTATCAAAAGAATATAATATAGACGCTGACATTTGGAGTGTAACAAGTTTTAATGAGTTAAGAAGAGACGGGATGGAAACTGAAAGATTAAACCTACTAAACCCTAATAAAGGACCAAAAAAATCTTATGTTCAGGAATGTTTATCAAAAAGGGATGGACCTGTTATAGCAGCTTCAGATTATATAAGAGCATTTACAGATCAAATAAGACCTTACACAGACAAAAAGTTTTATTCATTTGGGACTGATGGGTACGGAAGAAGTGATACTAGAAAAAATCTTAGAAAATTCTTTGAAGTAGATAAAGAACATATAGTAGCTTTCACCCTTAGTGCGTTAGTAAAGGAACAGCTAGTTGGTTCTGAAGAAGCAGAAAAAGCGATTAAAAAATATAAGATAGACAAAGAGAAAGATTTTCCAGCAAATTTATAAAATGACAATTCAAAAAATTTTAGTTCCAGACATGGGTGATTTTAAAGATGTCGAGGTTATCGAAGTTCTTGTTAAAAAAGGTCAAGATATTAAAAAAAATGACTCTTTAATAACTTTAGAAAGTGATAAATCAAGTGTTGAGGTTCCATCAACACATGAGGGCAAGGTAGAAAAAATAAATGTTTCTGTTGGTGATAAAATCAATAAAGGGGATTTAATTCTTACTTTGAAGTCAAAACAAGAAACAAATAGTCCTGTAAAGGAAAAATCTAAAAAAGAACCTGTAAAAGAAAAAAAACAAACTAAGGAAGTAGTCCAGATAAAACAACAGACTGCGCCTAGTGTTCCTGCATCAGGAAAAAGTTCTGCAAGTCCAAAAATTAGAAAGTTTGCTAGAGAATTGGGAGCAGATATTTCTAAAATTTCTGGCACTCAACGTGCTGGAAGAGTGTCAGCTGAAGATGTTAAAAATTTTGTAAGATCTCAAGTTACTGTTTCTCAGGGTGAAGTGCAAAAAAAAGAAGTGACAAAACATGTGGAAGAGTATTCTCATGAAGAATTTGGAGAAATAGCAACACAAGATCTGCCACGCGTTAAGAAACTTTCGGGACCACATTTAGTCAGATCGTGGACAGAAATTCCACACGTCACTCAACACGATGAGATAGATGTTACTGACATGGAACAGTTTAGAAATTCTTTATACGATTATTATACTGGTGAAAAAATAAAAGTAACTCCTCTTGCTTTTATTGCAAAAGCCTTAGTAAGCGCCCTAAAAGAATTTCCAAATTTTAACGCATCATTAAATCCTGAGAGTAATAAAATTATTTTTAAAAAATATTTTCATATCGGTTTTGCCGTTGACACTCCACATGGTTTAATGGTTCCTAAATTGAGAAACGTTGATCTAATGAGTATTCAAAAAATTGGTGAAGAACTTAAAAATACTAGTCAACTTTGTAGAGAACTTAAAATTGATAAAAAGGAATTTTTTGGTGGATCGATGACTATATCAAGTTTAGGAGGGATTGGTGGAACACATTTTACACCTATTATTAATCCGCCAGAGGTAGCAATTTTAGGAGTTGGAAGAACTTTCGATCGACTTGTTAAAGAAAAAAATCAAATAGTTTCAAAAAAAATACTTCCAATATCACTTTCTTATGATCACAGATTAATAGATGGGGCAGAAGGAGCTAGATTTTGTGTCTATCTTGGAAAATGTCTTGGTAAAGATTTTGCCTTTAAGCTTGCTGTTTAGAACTTCTTAAACTATTAACCCCTGATGGATAAAAAATCGTTTTCACTAATTTGCGCTATAGTTACGTCTGTTCTATGGGGCTCAGCTTTTGTTGCTCAAGACATGGGCATGGATTTTATAGGTCCACATACTTTTAATGTAGGAAGATTTTTGATTGGATTTTTAACTTTACTTCCTTTCTTTCTCATTTTTGAATTTAAAAATATAAATTTCAAACAACTTGATAAAAGAAAAATAGCTTATTTTTTATTTTACTTAGGATTTGTTTTAGCCGTAGGCCAAGAGCTACAACAAATTTCTTTAATATATACCGATGTGGCAAACACTGGTGTTTTTACAGTCTTCTATGTTTTAGTTGTTCCTGTAATTTCTTACTTTATATTTTCAAAAAAAATGCACTGGTCTATTTGGCCATCGGTTTTTATCTGTATACTTGGCGGCTTACTTCTAAGCGAACTTAATAATTATTCGGTAAGATTAGGTGATACTTTAGGTATCTTAAGTGCCTTTTGTTGGGGAGTTCATATTTTGCTTATTAGGAAAACGGTTGAAATGTTTAACTTTCCTATAACTATAGCAATGTCTCAATGTTTTGTGGCATGCTTAGTTTTGATTGGTCCAATGTTTTACTTTGAAGACCCAACGTTCAGCAATTTTTTAAAAGACTCATATGAAGTTTTATATGTGGGAATTCTATCAAGTGGCCTTGCTTTTTTATTACAAACATACAGTTTACAAAATATATCTCCAGCTCCTGCTGCAATAGTTTTTTCGTTGGAAGGTGTTTTTGCAGCAATTTTGGCATGGTTAATACTAGACCAATTCTTAAATGAAATTAAAGTTTTAGGAATATTTTTAATTTTAGCTGCTGTAATTTTCTCACAACTAATGCCAATATATGATAAGAAAAATTATGGACGAAACTAATAAAGGTTATATGAAGCATTTAGGTGGCCTGGAATTAAAACAGATCAGCGAAACACAATACGAATTTATTGTTGAAGTAAAAGAAATACACTTAAACACTGGAAAAATTGCTCATGGTGGTTTCCTTGCTTCCATCGCAGACACAGGAATGGGTACAGCTGCTCATAGAGTAGCAGGAGATAAAAGATGTGTAACAATAAATTTAGATATGAAATTTATTTCTGCAGGGTTGTTAGGTGATAAATTGAAAGGAAAAGTTAAGATATTAAAAAAAACAAACACTCTTATCTTTATCTCTTGTGAAATTTCAAATTCTAGCGACATTGTTACCTCTGCAAGTGGGACTTGGAAAATACTAAAATAGTCATTAATGCATACAAAATCTGTTTTAGTTTATGCTCTACTCTCTCTTTTTATATTTAATAACGCATCAGCAAATTTTTTTAAGAACATAACAAACTTAATAGAGGGAAATTACGAAAGCCTTAGGTACGGAATATCAGTTGCTGATGTAGACAACAATGGAACGTATGAATTTATAGTTGCGGGTTTTGGAAGTGAAAATTTAGCTCTTTCGTATAAAAATAATAAATTAAAAAATATTATAAATGATGAAAAATTTACTGATAAAAAAAGTTTTACTATTGGAGTTGCGGCGTGCGATATTGACTCTGATGGGTATGAAGAAATTTATTTTCTTAACACAGACACATATAGTGGTGAAAAGAGATATTCTGATAGACTAATAGATCTAAAAAACAAAAAATTTTTTGATATTTTCGAACAAAAGAAAAATCAATCAGATTTAAACTTTACAGCTGGTCGTTCGGTAGTCTGTGTAGATAGAAAGGGAAATGGAAAATTTGGGATTTATGTTGCTAATTATGGTGGCCCTACAAGATTCTATGAAAAATTTAAAGGAAGAATTGCTGATAAAGCAACAGAGTTTGGTTTGGACAAAATAACTGGAGGACGAGCAGTTGTTGCGGGCCACATTCTATCCGGCAATATTGATATTTTCGCTGCAAACGAAAGAGGTGTTAATTTTTTGTATAAAAATGTTGATGGTACTTTCTATGATGTTGCCTCAAGCTATGAAGTTTTAGACCCCTATGAAAATGGAAGAGGAACAACCTTAAGTGATATATTGTACAGAGGACAATTAGATATAGTGAGTGGTAATTGGGACGGAGAACATCGAATTTTTGTAAAAAAAGAAAATACATTTAAAGACATTGCTGAAGGTCAATTTAAGATACCGTCCAAAATAAGAACAGTAATATCTGCAGATTTTGATAATGACGGTTACGATGAAATATTTTTAAATAATATTGGAGAACCAAATAAATTATTTAAAATTAAAGAAAACGGGGAGCTAAAAGAAATTGATTTAGCAATAAATTCTGAACCTAATGGACTTGGTACTGGTGCAGCTGTAGCAGATATCGATAAAGATGGTATTTTAGAATTATTAATCTCGCATGGAGAAACTGGAAACCAAATACTTACTCTTTATAAAGCTGATATAAAAAAAAGTAATAACTTTTTAAGAATAAAACCATTAAATAAAAATGGTGCACCGGCAAGAGGCGCTACGGTAACGCTTACTTCAAATTTAAGAGAACACTCTAAAACAATCGATGCAGGATCAGGATATTTATGTCAAATGGAGCCTGTTGCTCATTATGGAATTAGGGAAGGTGAAAAAGATTTCAAAGTTTCAATTAAGTGGACAAACGGAAAGACTAATAATTACAAAATTAAAAAAACTGGAAGAACATATATTTTTAAACAAAGTAATATGACTATCTCGCCATCTTAATAAATATATCGCCCATTCCAATATTCATTTCTTCTAAAGGAATATCATTTTTGAAAGCACAAAATTTCCCGGTGATTTCATTAGACTCTATTTTTTTAATATCTGCTTTTTGACATTTTCTTGCTTCGTATAAAATTCCTATTACTAACTTACTATCAACCACATAAACTTCTTCTTTATTTAACTTTTGACCATTACAGAAATAATTTCTGTTTACTTCCTTTGGAAAATCTTTTTTTGTACATGGACTATCTATTAAGAGGACATCAATTGTTTTTGGGCCATCCTTAAATTTATGTTTGATTTTTTTAACCTTAGTGTAATTCATGAGGTCACACGAACATGGCCAACAACATCTATAAAGTTCACCACAAATATTTTTTTGAGTCCTTAATTCTTTCACAAAAATAAAATCTGGTTTTTCTCCCGGGTTAATCAATGAACCTGATACGGGACAATATAATTTATTATACTCAATAAATTCTTCATATGTTAAATCTTGGTCAATTAAATATTTAAAAAATCTTGGTCCAGCTGCATTTCTATTACTGTCTGGAAAGATTTTGGTCCAGTTTTTAACAAGATTTTCATAGTAAAATTTTTTTTGCTGAAAGTTAGTCTCAGAAAAACTTAATGTTATTAATAAAAAATATATTAAAGTTATTTTTAAAATGAATTTCATTTAGTTATTTAATTAAATTTTAAAAAAAAAGCACTGCGCTTTTATGATGCTCTTAAGGATTTATTTCTAGAGTTTATGAAACCAAATATAAAGAGGAAAATTAAAGCAAAAGGGTAAACAATAGCTTTATTCGGTCTTTCAGGATTTTCAATTTTAAAATTACTTATGATGTCACCCATTTGAATACCAGATTTTTTTGCCTCCCCTTTCCAATTTAATTTGTCTACAGTGAGTTGATCATTCTGATCTGCTAATGTTACTCCATATTCTTCTAAATTATAATTATTTTCAAATTTTCCTTTATTAATCACGAATAATTTATATCTTTCTCCGTATTCAGTTACTCGAGTAACCTTAATGTGAACTTCTTTTGAAGGATCAAAAGATAAATTTTGAATACTTTCTGCTGAGAGTTTTTGTTCATTAAATTTTGGGTAGAATTTACCTAGTACATAGTCAGGAGCTAAAAAAGATAAAGATATGATTAAGAAAGCTATAGTTTCGTACCACCTTAATTTATTTATGAACCATTGCTGTGTAGCTGCAGTAAAAACTAAAATACCTATTAATGAAGTTACTATTACCAATAGAGCTTGCCAGATACTGTCTACCCCTATTAATAAAAGTTCATGGTTAAATAAGAAGACGATCGGTAAAATTCCTGTTCTTAAACTATACCAAATAGCTTGAAGTCCCGTTCTTAAAGGATCGCCACCAGAAATCGCTGCTGCCGCATATGATGCCAAACCAACAGGAGGTGTAACATCAGCCATTAATCCAAAATAAAACACGAATAAGTGAACAGCAATTAATGGAAAAATAAAACCTGAAGCGTTTCCAACGTCAACTAAAACGGTAGCCATTAGTGAAGCCACTACCACATAGTTTGCAGTCGTAGGAAGACCCATTCCAAGTAATAAACAAAGAATAATAGTTAATAAAATTAATATGATTACGTTATCTCTAGCTATTGTCTCAATGACTATAATTAAATTAGTACTTAATCCTGTAGATCCAACTGCTCCTACTATTATTCCTGCAGTGGCAATCGCAATTCCAACTCCTACCATATTAATCGCACCTTTTTGAAGGCCAACAATAGTTTGGTTCCACCACTCGATTAAGCCAATTTTATAATCTGAGTTTTTAATAATACGGTTTATCAAATTCACTAAGATTAAAGAAATCGTTGCATAAAAAATTGAAAAACCTGCTGTATATCTCATGTAAACAAGTAGAAAAATTAAAACAAAAATTGGTATTAGAAAATGTAATCCAGATAAAAAGGTTCTTTTAAGATGAGGGACGTCTGCATCATCCATTCCCTTAAGCCCGAGTTTAAGAGCCTCTAAATGTGATATATAAAATAGAGCGATATAGGAAATAATAGCTGGTAAAAAAGCATGTTTAACAACTTCAAAATAGGTTACACCAATAAAACTTGCCATAACGAAAGCCGCAGCTCCCATAACTGGTGGCATAATTTGACCATTAACAGATGATGAAACCTCAATAGCTCCTGCTTTCTCTTGAGAGAATCCAGTTTTTTTCATAATCGGAATTGTAAAAGTTCCGGTAGTAACAGTATTGGCAATTGAAGAACCTGAAATCATTCCTGTCATTCCTGAACCTAAAATTGCGGCTTTAGCAGGTCCTCCCCGCATCTTGCCAACCATGGCAAATGCTAAATCTAAGAAATATTTTCCTCCTCCAGCTGTTTCTAACAAAGCTCCAAAAAGAACGAATAAAAATATAAAATCAACAGAAACACCTATAGGTATTCCAAAAATAGCTTCTTGATCAAACCATTGGAAACCAACTAGTCTTTTGACAGAGAGGCCGCCATGAGAAATAATATCTGGCGCATATTTTCCAAAATAAGAAAATAAAAGAAAGCAGATAGCAATTATTACTAAAGGTAATCCGATGGCTCTTCTTGTGGCCTCTAAAAGTATTAAAATACCTGTTGCCCCAATAATAAGCTCCACAGGAATTTTAAATCCGAATATATCTTTAACTAAAAGTATCCCTCCCCTATTAACAAGATCATCATAAAAAAAGTAAATGTAAAGACAGCAGAATGCAGCGACTATACTTATAAGAATATCAAAAGCTGATATTTTTTTTCCTCTTACCATAGGAAAAATTAAAAATGTTAGTGTTAAAGCGAAGCCTAGATGAATTGCTCGAGCAGGTAATCCTTTAAACATTCCAAAGTTAAACCAAAAAGGGAAAGGAGAAGCATACCAAAGCTGAAACAATGTCCAGAGAATAGCTATGCCGAAAACTATTTTTAAATGAATGCCCGATAAATTTCGAGTGGGAGAAATATCTTCTTGAATTTTGTCTTTTATTTTACTTTGAAAAGTTTGATTCATTTCACTAAAGATACATTATTCTAAAAAAAAAGGCCCAAGAAATATTGGGCCTTTTTTAATTAAACTAAAAAGTTGAATTACATTAATCCAGCTTCTTTGTAGTACTTAATTGCACCTGGATGTAATGGAGCCGATAAACCATCAGCTATCATATTTTTCTTCTCCAGAGGTCCAAAAGCTGGGTGCTGAGCTCTGAAATCATCAAAGTTTTCCATTACCGCTTTTGTTACTAAGTATACAAGTTCTTCAGAAACATCTGCGCTTGTAACAACTGTAGCTTTTACACCAAACGTTGTAGCGTCTTTTTTCTGATTAGAATAAGTTCCTTTTGGAATTACAGCTTTTGCATAGTAGTCAGCTCCATCAATTAAGCCTTGAACTGGCGCACCAGTTAAATTGATCGGGCTAGCTTTTGCTTTACAAGTAGCTGCTTGCTCCATAGCCCCATTAGGAAATCCTACTGAATATCCGAATGCATCTATTTTACCATCGCAAAGAGCTTTTACTTGTTCAGAAGAAGTAAGTTCAGTTGTTGCTTTGAACATACTCATATCTGCTCCCATAGCTTTCATTAGTTCTTCCATAGTTCCTCTTTGACCAGAACCAGGGTTACCAATGTTTACTGTTTTTCCTTTTAGGCCTTTGAAATTTTTAATTCCAGATTTTTTACTTGCCCAAATTTGGAAAGGTTCATTGTGAACAGAAAATACAGCTCTTAAATTGCTAAACTGTTTTCCTTCCCATTTGCTTGAACCATTGTAAGCATGATACTGCCAGTCTGACTGAGCAACACCAAATTGAAACTCACCATCTTTGATTTGTCCAATATTGTAGTTAGAACCACCTGTTGAAGGTGCAGTACATCTGTAAGCCTTAGCTGTACCTTTTTTTCTACCGTGATCAGCACTTATTGCTGACTTGTGTAACATTTTACAGATAGCGTTACCTGTTTGGAAATATACTCCAGTAGGTCCACCTGTTCCTATTGTAAAGAACTCTGCTGATTTTGCGATCGAAGTAATAGGGCTTGAAAAAGCTAACATTACTAGTACCGCTGAAATCAATGACGTCATTTTTTTCATGTGTACTCCTCTTGTTATAATAATTAATTTAACTATGTTATTGAATGGAGGTCAAAGAGAATCTTATAAATTTTTGGCCCAATTTGATAATTTATTTATACCTTCAACTACATTTGGGGCATACTTTTTAATCATCTCATCATCTATCATCTTGCAATTAGATACGTTTTTAAAAAACTCTACTCCATCAAAATCGGTATAGCTTAACCTAGTTAACATTTTTTTTGGTTTAAAACCAAAGTCTGAGCCTGGTAGCATTGCTACACCTGTTTCTTTTAAAATAGCTTCACATAGTTTTGAAGATGTTTTGTATTTTTTATTTTTAAATTCTGGCATTAAATAAAAAGCTCCTTGTGGTGGTGCTATTAATATCTTATTTGATTTTAGATTGTTATAAACATAATTTCCAACAGCTTTTAATATCGCTCTAACTTTTAATTTGTACTTATCTTGTTCATAGGCGTAAGCCTGTACAGCTGCGTATTGTGTAGGTGTATTAACGGTTGAATAAGATTCACTTGCAAGAGACTTTAAACTTTTTAAAAATTCTGTTAATTTTTTTGGGACAGCTAAAAATCCTAGTCTCCAACCTCCAGCTCCACACCATTTACTTAATCCTCCAGTTATAAAAGTTAACTCAGGATAAAATTTTGAAATCGAGTTGTATTCATTTGTAAAAGTTAGGTCAGTATAAATTTCATCAGACATTACCATAATTTTGTATTTTTTTGCTACTCTAGCCAGCTCTTCTAAGTTTTCACAAACAGCCCCAGATGGATTATTTGGAGAATTGAGTATCAAAATCAAATTTTTATTTTTTCCTACTAATTTAATTTTTTTTTCTAGTTCTTTACCAGTTGGAAACCAATTATTTTCTCTTGAGGTTTCTAGCCAATGAACTTTGTTTGAACCAATTTCTGCCTGTGGTTCATAGGAAACCCAACCAGGTGCAGGAATAATTATTTCGCCATTAAAAGCAATGTGTATTAATAACATTGCTTCTTTCGAACCGGGTGTAATTAATATGTTTTCCTTTGGATAATCATTTCCTGTTCTTTTGTATAAGTAATTTGAAATATTATCTCTTAATTCAGGTAATCCTTGGATTGGTAAATACTCTTTTCTATGAGCATTATTTTTTAGCGCTTCAACAATTTTTTCTGGAACCGGAAATGGTGATTGTCCAAAACCAAACTGATATACTTTTTTTCCCTTAGAAATAAGTTCTTTAGACTTTTCGTTTATTACAAGTGTAGAAGACTCTTTTAATTTAAGAATTTTCTTTTTAACTTTAGAAGACATTTTATCTTTAAATTACCTATACGGGGACTGCCTATTAGAAGTCAAATTAATTATAAAAATTAGAACATTTGACAAAACGATTCGGTCATGTTTTAATCCCACTTTGTTCTCAAATTTGATCTACATATAGTATAAAAAAAAATATCTAACACAATTATGAATACTAATTCTAAGAAAATAATTGCTCTTCTCGGTCCTACAAACACTGGAAAAACTCATGTAGCGATAGAAAAAATGCTTGAGTTTGACTCTGGTATTTTTGGTTTACCACTTAGGCTATTGGCTCGTGAAGTTTATGATAAATGCGTAGGTAAAGTAGGTTCTGAAAAAGTTGCTTTAATTACGGGTGAAGAAAAAATAATACCTAACGGGGCAAGTTATTTTATTTGTACCGTTGAGTCGATGCCAAAAAATAAACAAGTAGATTTTATTGCTATTGACGAAATACAAATGTGTGCGGATAGAGAAAGAGGGCATATTTTCACTGAGAGAATGCTTGAGTCACGTGGCTCAAAATTAACTATGTTTCTTGGATCTCAGGTCATGGCTAATATCATTAATGATTTGGTTGAAAATGTAGAATTTGAAAAAAAGGAAAGATACTCCAAATTAAGTTATTCTGGAATTAAAAAAATATCTAGGCTTGATAGAAAGGTTGCAATCATAGCTTTCTCTATCGAAGAAGTTTATGCAATAGCAGAGCTTGTCAGACGGCAAAAAGGTGGTGCTGCAGTTATAATGGGCTCTTTAAGTCCTAAAACTAGAAATTCTCAAGTTGGATTATATCAGTCCGGAGATGTTGATTATCTAATAGCTACAGACGCAATTGGCATGGGTTTAAATATGGACATTAATGAGATTTTTTTTTCTAACTTAAAAAAATTTGACGGAAAAAAAACAAGGAGGCTAAATTTAATTGAAATGTCACAAATAGCTGGTCGTGCAGGAAGATATAAAAACGATGGTGGATTTGGCACAACAGGTGATTGTGAAACTCTTAATTCAGATGAAATTGAAAAAATCGAAAACCACCAATTACCAGATACAAAAACAATTTATTGGAGAAATTCCCAATTGAATTTTAAAAATCCAGAAACACTTATTTCCTCTCTTGAACTAAAACCTTATAAAAAAAATCTTTTAAGAACTAATGACTCTCTCGATGAAAGTGTTTTGAGGTTCTTTTTAAAAAAAGGCGCGAATAACATTATTTATCTTAAAAATTTAGAACTTTTATGGGAATGTTGCCAAATACCAGACTTTGAAAAAAAGGCCTACGGACAACATATTAATATTATCGATAAAGTGTTTCAATTTTTATCAACTAGAAAGAATAAGATACCAAGCACGTTTATGAAAGAGCAATTAAAAGGCTTAGAAAAAGACCATGGTAATGTAGATTTATTATCTCATCGATTATCAAATGTTAGAACTTGGTCATATGTTGCAAATAAAAAAAATTGGGTCGAGAACTCTGATTACTGGGTTCAATTGACTAAAAACATAGAAGATAAATTATCAGACAAGTTGCATGATGAATTAACTAAAAGTTTTATTGATAAAAAAATAAGTATTTTATCAAGAGGTTTAAAACAAGATTTGGTTTTAAATACAGAAATTAATAATGAAAATAAAATACACATAGATGGACAATTAGTAGGAGAATTAAAAGGACTAAAATTTTTAATAGAAATTACCCCGAAAACTCTGGATACTGACATTAAATCAATTAAAAAAGCTGCTAGAAAGGGAGTAGAAAAAGAACTAGTAAAAAGAGTTGAGGAAATTCTTGATAAAGCTCAAATCGAGATAAATAAAGATGGTAAAATAATTTGGAAAAATAACCCAATCGCTCGTTTAAAAAAAGGTAATGATTACCTTAATCCTGATATAGAAATTATTGCTGATGACTCTTTAAACGAAATTTCCAAATCGAAGTTAAATCAATTTTTAAATAATTGGCTTGGTAATTATATTAATGAGGTTTTGGGTGATCTTATTAAATTAACTAAGCATCAGATAAGTAATCAATACTTAAGGGGCTTAGCATTCCAACTTTATGAAAATAACGGCGTAGTAAAAAGAAATGACGTTGAAAAAATTGTTAAATCTATTCCAGCAGGTGAAAGGAAAAAATTGTGGGGCATGGGAATAAAAATAGGTAGATATCACATTTATTTACCTAAAATGCTTAAACCTAAGGCAGTGGAATTTAGAATTAGTTTATGGAAAATATTTAATAATCTTTCAGAGAATAATAAAATTCCTAAATCAGGCCTAAATTTTTTAATTGGGGAAAATTTTAATAAAAAATTTCTTTTATTATGTGGATTTGAAAAATTTAGAGAATTTTACATAAGAATTGATATTTTAGAAAAATTATTCTTAAAAATAATAGAAAATTCAATAGAAAAAAAATTTAAAGTAAATTCAGATATGATGAATCTTTTAGGTTGCTCAAAGGAAAATTTTTACAAATTAATGACTTATATGAACTATAAAAAAGATAAAGCAGATGATACCTACGTTTTTAAAGGTGAAAAGAAGAAAAAAGAGAAAATTTTACAATTTGACAAAAAAGAAAATCCATTTAATAAGCTTCTCTCTTTGAATATTAAATAAATGAATAAATTAAATAAAGAAAGTGTGACTGGAATGGCTGCATTACTTGTACACGCGGCTAATATTGATGAGATTTATTCTAATCATGAAAAAGAATTAATTAAAGAATTTATAAAATCATACCTTGAAAATGGGGATACAAATAAAATTCTAATTGAAGCAGAAAAAATTGAGAGTAATTCAAATCAGCTTTTAAATTATACAAATATTATTAAAGAAAACTCGATAGAGGTTAAAAAAGATATCATAGAGCATCTATGGAAAATAATTATTTCAGATAATACTGTAGATCAGTATGAGTCAAATCTCATGAGAAGAATTTGTGGTCTTATATACTTCCCTGATAAAGAATGCGCTGAAATTAAAATGAGTTTATTAAATAAAAAATGACTTATATTGTAAAAGACGAATGTATAAAATGTAAACTCACTGATTGTGTAGAGGTTTGCCCCGTAGATTGTTTTTATGAAGGTGAGAATATGTTAGTTATAAATCCGGATGAATGTATCGATTGTGGTGTATGTGAACCCGAGTGTCCTATTGATGCTATAAAAGCAGATACGGATGAGAGTGTACAAAATACAGAAAAATGGTTGTTGCTAAATAAAAAGTTTTCTGCAATATGGCCTAATATCTCAAAAAAGAAAGAGCCGATGGCTGAACATGAAAAATTTAGGGAAATTAAAAATAAATATGATAAACACTTTTCAGAAAAGCCTGGAAAATAAATAGTTATGCCAAAAAAGAAAAAAACAAAAAAATCAAAAAAAATTAAAAAAAATAAAATACCTAACAAAATTAAATCTACTTTAAAACCAGCGATTAAAAAAAGCTCGATACCTGGACCTGACGAAAAACCAGAGATTAAAAAAATAAAAAAACAACCTACAGAAAAAAGAATATACAATTTAAAAGATTTTGTGGTTTATCCAAAACACGGGGTTGGAAAAATCACCGCTATCGAAAAAGCTAAAATTGGAGAGATAGATATTCAGTTTTATAAAATTTTAGTAGAAAAAGAAAAATTAACTTTAACTGTTCCTATCAATCAACAATCTAAGCTAAGACCAATAGCATCTATCAATCAAATAAATAAATGTGTCTCAATTTTAAAAACAAAACCTAAAATAAAAAGGACTATGTGGAGTAGAAGAGCTCAAGAGTATGATCAAAAAATTAATTCAGGAAAAATTTATGAATTAGCAGAGGTAGTAAAAGATCTAAATAAAAATAGCGATATAATTGCGGATCAGTCTTATTCGGAACGTCAATTATTTGAAAAGGCTTATGAAAGGTTAAAATCAGAATTTGAAGCAGTTCTAAAAATAAGTCCTAATGACGTTCAAAAAAAGATGGACAAAGCCTTAGGAAGAACAAATATTATTGAAAGTACAGAATAAAAAAACGCCCTTTTTAAAATAGTTAAAAAGGGCGTTTAGTAAAAGAGAAAACTATCTTCTTTTTCTTCTTCTCTTTTTAGCTTTTTTCTTTTTCTTAGCTTTTTTTCTTCTTTTAGCCATCTTTTCTCCCTGGTTGATAAAC
>CACOWO010000013.1 GCA_902630925.1 uncultured Pelagibacteraceae bacterium
GAAATTTGACTATATAATATCTAAACGAGCAATTCAGAATGTTTTATCAAAAAAACTTCAATTAAAATCAATTGATAATTTAGGATTTTTTCTTAAAAAAGGGGGAAAAATGTTATTGATGGAGTCATCTATTAATGCACAAAAAAATATAAATAAATATCGAAAAATATTTAATTTACATAAAATTACGCCACCATGGCATAATCTTTTTCTAGACGATAAAATATTAAAAAAATATAGATTTAAAAATGTTAAACTTAAAAAAATCGAGAATTTTTCATCAAATTTTTATTTTATTACTAGAATAATTTATGCTGCATATGCAAAATTAAAAAACGTTAAAGTTAACTTTACAGATCCACACAATATTATTGCGAGTTCAATTGATAATAAAATTTTAAGCGAAGATTTTTCTCAAATTAAATTGTATGTATTTATTAAAAAATGAAATGTAAAAATTGTAAAAGTAAAAAATTAGAAAAAATATTACACTTGGGTTCTCAGCCTATAAGTAGCGTATTTCATAACAAGAAAAAAAAAAATTTAAAAAAATATCCCCTTGATTTATTTAAATGCAGGTCTTGTGATTTAATTCAATTTTCTAAATTAGCTCCATTAGAAGATATGTACGGGAGTACTTATGGATATAGAACATCGTTGAGTAAATATATGATTAACCATATGAAAGAAAAGTATCTCAAATTGAATAAAGCGAGTTTCTTAAAAAACAATTCAAGTATTCTAGATATCGGATCAAATGACGGCACATTTTTAAATTTTTTTGCTAATAATAAAAATAGAAAATTAAAGCTTTTTGGAATGGATCCTTCCTCATATAAATATAAAAAATATTATAATAAAAAAATTAATTTAATTTCAGATTATTTTTCAAAAAAAAAATTAGATAGACATTGCAGAGAATTAGGATCGGATGAAAAATTTGACTTGATAACATCTTACGCGATGTTTTACGATATAGAAGACCCAAATAGTTTTTCAAAAGATATATTTAATTGTTTAAAAAAAAATGGAGTCTGGGTCCTTGAATTTTCGTATTTTCCCCTTCTTTTGAAAAATCTTACTTACGACCAAATCTGTCATGAACATGTTACTTACTATACTCTAAATACATTTCAAAAAATTGCAAAAAAAAATGGGTTTAAAATTTTAGATATTTCTTTTAATGAAATAAATGGAGGTAGTATCGAAGTTGTTTGCGCCAAAAAAAATAGTTTTCATAAATCAAAATTGATAAAAATAAACAAGATTTTAAATGAAGAGAAAAAAATTAATAAAAATAGTTATTTAAATTTAGGATATAGAATTGAAAATACAAAAAAAATATTAAAAATTTTATTAAAAGAAATAAACAAAAAAGATATTATTGGATATGGAGCATCTACAAAGGGGAATATTGTTCTTAATCATTGCGGTCTCGATGAAAAGAATTTAAGTTATATTTGTGACGCGAACCCCTACAAGTTTGGAAGATATACCCCTGGATCTAATATTAAAATAATTTCGAAACAACAGATGAGAAAAAGAAAACCAAAATATTTATTAGTATTAATATGGTCTTTCAGATCAGAAGTGATTAAACAAGAAATCAATTTTTTAAAAAATGGTGGAAAGCTTATATTTCATTTACCCATGCTTCATATTATTGATAAAAATAATTATAAGGAATTTCTAAAAAAAGATTTTTCATCGTTTTCATACAGTTTTTAAAATGAAATTATCTATATGCATACCTACTTACAATCGTCCTTATTATCTTGAAAACTGTCTTAATTCGATTGTAATAGCAAAAAAAGAAAAAAAAATTAAATTTGAAGTTTGTGTTTCCGATAATGGTTCAAAACATAATATACATAAAATTGTTAAAAAATTTAAAAAAAAACTAGATATTAAATTTCATAAATTCAATAGAAATATGGGAATATCAGTAAATTTTTTGAAAGTTATAAAAATGGCCAAAGGCGAGTTTGTTTGGATGATAGGCAGTGATGATATGCTCACACCAGATGCATTTAAGTATTTGGATTATATATATAGAAACAATAGAAGCATTGATTTCATTTTTGTAAATTCTTACACATTGCATAAAAACAATTTAGACAAATTCACTCATCCGTTTAATACAAAAAAATTGCCAAGAGGGTTACCAAAATTTTCTAACTTGACAAAAAATAAAAATTGTAACTTTTGGGATCTAGTTGATCCTAAAATTGCTTGGGATTTTATGTTAGCAATGTTTGTCCTAATGTTTAATAGAGAAAAATTTTGTAAAAATTTGGACGCATTTGATAATAAAAAAATAAAAGATAAAAAATGGATGTCAAACACTGATAATACTTTTTTTTATTTAAAAACATGTGCTAAAGCTTTTAAAAACTCAAAAGCTTTCTTTTGTGCCAAACCTTTGAGTGTTAATTTACAAGGAGTTCGAGAATGGGCAAGTGTCTACTATCTTGTTGAGATTATAAGAATTCCAGAAATTTTAGATTATTATAGAACTCAAGGATTAAATTTTTTCCGCTATATTTATTGTAAAAATTACGCATTGAGAAACTTTTTCAACTATATGACTAAAATTTTTATTTTAAAAAAAAAAGCTAGGTATCAATATGTTAGTTTTAAAAGACACATTTTTAACAATCTTCTTTATCCGAATGTTTATTTATCTTTAATTTATTTTATATTAAGAAGATTAAGGAAAACAATAGCTTAATAATGAAAAAAAAAAATATAAGACTTTTTAAACCGACAATTGGAAAATCAGAATTAAGTTCCATTAAAAGAGTTTTTAAGAGATCGTGGATTGGATACGGAACTGAAGTAAAGAAATTTGAGGATGAATGGAAAAAATATTTTAAGGTGAAACATGCAGTAGCTGTTAATTCGTGCACAGCTGCTTTACATACATCCTTAGCTGTTAATAATTTTAAAAAAAATAAAAAAGTTTTAGTGCCAGCAATTACATTTAGCGCTACCGCAGCAAGTGTTCTATATTGTGGGCTGAAGCCAGTATTTGTAGATATAAATCCCTATGATCTAAATATTAGCTTTGAGGATTTAAAAAATAAATATTCAAAAGATTGTGTAGCATTAATGCTAGTACATTTTGGAGGTCAGCCCTGCGAAATGGAAAAAATTATGCCTTGGGCAAAAAAAAAGAAACTTGTCGTTATAGAGGATTGTGCTGAAACTTGTGGAGGATATTATAAAAATAAAAAATTAGGGACATGGGGAGATTACGGCTGTTTTAGTTTCGAAGAAAAAAAAATTATGACTACTGGTGATGGTGGTATGATTTGTACAAACAACTCAAAAAAATTAAAACTCATAAAATCTTTCTCATTTCATGGTTGGAATAGAGATCCATATTTAAGACATAAAAAAAGTATGAAAATAGAAAAAAAGAGCAATCATTGGGACTATGATGTTGAGACACTAGGATATAAATACAACATGAATGATCTTACAGCTTGTATCGGAAGAGAACAATTAAAGAAAATCAAATGGCTGAACAACTCTAGGATTAGATTAATAAAAGTTTATTTAAAATATATAAAAAATCTTAAACACATAAAGACATCATTCGAATATAGATTAGCAAGATCCTCATATTGGATGATGACTATAAGATGTAAAAAAAGAGAAAAATTAATTAACTTTCTAAAATCCAATCAAATTTCTACAAGTGTGCATCTTAAACCGTTGCCTAAGTTAAAGGTTTATAAAAAATTTAATTCCAAAATTCCAAATGCTGAAAAAATTTGGCTTCAACTGATTACCTTGCCTTTATTTCCTGACTTAGAAAAAGAAAAAGTAAAATTTATTTCGAAAAAATTAATTCAATTTGATGAGAATTATGAAAAATTTTAGAAAAAATAATTTAAAAGTAGTAATTTTATGTGGTGGTTTAGGTCAAAGAATATCTAGTGAAACAAAAAATAAACCAAAACCACTAATAAAGATAGGAAGGCTTGCTATTCTAGAGCATATTATGAATATTTATCATCATCATGGATACAATAATTTTTATCTATTGTTAGGATATAAAGGCGATCAAATAAAAAAATATTTTAGTAAAAAAAAAAAATTTAAGATTACTTATTTACAAACAGGGATTAAAACTGGCACTGCTGGAAGATTGTTCAAAATGAAAAGGTTTGTGAATAAGAATGAGGATTTTCACCTTACCTACGGTGATGGATTAACCAATCAAAATTTAAATCAACTAATTAAATTACATATAAAAATGAAAAAAATATGCACTATGACTACAGTGAGACCACCAGCACGATTTGGTGAGGTAAAGCTAAAAAATTCTTTTATCGTGGGCTATAAAGAAAAACGAAAACCAGACTTAGGTTGGATAAATGGAGGGTTTATGGTCTTAAATCAAAAGATTTTTAATTATTTAAGCACTAATTTAAAAGAAATGTTAGAAGCTAGACCCATGGAGAAACTTTCAAAAAAAAGAAATTTAATTGGATTTAGACATAAAGGATTCTGGCAGTGCATGGATACTTTAAAAGAAAAAGAATATTTAGAACTATTAGTAAAACAAGGCAATGCTCCATGGATCACTTAAGGAAGTTTTTTCTTAAAAAGAGGATTTTTATTACTGGACACACTGGATTTAAAGGATCTTGGCTTACCAGTATACTTTTACACTTTGGATCTAAAGTTACTGGGTTTTCAATGATAGATAAAAAAAAACATTTTTATGAGAAATTCGTTGATTATAAAAAAGTTAATAATATTTATGGAGACATATTAGACATCAAACTTTTACAAAAAAAAATAAATGAGCAAAAACCAGAAATAATATTTCATTTAGCAGCTCAGTCTTTAGTTTTGGAGAGTTATAAAAACCCGTATAAAACTTTTTTAGACAACTGTAATGGTGTCCTAAACATTTTGGAGATAACCAGGAAAGTTAATTTTGTAAAATCTTTAGTAATTGCAACCTCGGACAAATGTTATAAAATTAATGGAAAAAAAATTTTTAAAGAAAACGATGAGTTAGGAGGGTTAGATCCGTACAGTTCATCAAAAGCAGCGGCGGAAATCATTTTTAATAGTTACTTAAATTTTGGTAAGCAAAATAAGACAGGTTTAGCGACTGTAAGAGCTGGCAATGTAATCGGAGGAGGTGATTTTTCAAAAAATAGGATTATACCTGACTGCTTTAAGTCAATTAATTCAAAACAAATTATATTAAGAAATCCTAAAGCTATAAGACCTTGGCAACATGTGATGGATGTATGCAGGGGGTATCTTATACTTTCAAAAAAACTTTATTTAAGCCCTAGGAGGTTTTCAGGTCCATGGAATTTTGGACCAAAAAAAAATGATTTAAGAGTTTTAGATTTAGTTTTAAAATTTAGAGAGATTTCTCAAAAAAAGTTTAAAATAAAGATACTTAAAAATAAAAATCATAAAGAAACTGAAATTCTTAAGCTTAGCAGTCATAAGTCAGAAAAAAAATTAAAATGGAAAAATTTGATTAATCGTGAAGCTATGATTAGATACACAGTAGAGTGGTACAATTATTTTTTAGAGAAAAATCTTGGGACTACTATAACCAAGAGACAAATAAAAAATTTTTTTAAATAAATGATAAAAGTTTCAGTTTTAATGACAGTATTTAATACTGAAAGATATTTAGAGGACGCAATTAATTCAATATTAAGACAATCTTATAAAAATTTTGAATTTATATTAGTAGATGATAAGTCTACTGATGATTCTACACACATTATTAAAAAATTTAAAAATAAAAAAATTAAAAAATTTTTTCTTAAGAAGCACATTGGAAGAACTCCTGCTCTTAATTATGGTTTAAAAAAATGTAAAGGGGAATATATTGCAATATTAGACTCAGATGATATTTCATCACGAAGGAGATTATTTAAGCAAGTCAATTATTTAGACAAGAATCTTAATAATAATATTATTGGAACTAAAACAATCCTAATAAATAGCAGCGGGAAAAAATTAAGAGATTTTTATACTCCACACGGTAATAAAAATCTTAACAAAAAAATGATATTTGATAATTTTTTACCTCACTCTTCAGTAATGATAAGAAAAAAATTTTTCAAAAAAATTGGTTTATTTTATCCAAAAGAATTTAAATATGCACAGGATTATGCCTTGTGGTTAAAATTTCTTCTTCATACTGAAATATCTATATTATCCGAAAACTTAACAAAATGTCGGGTTACAAAGGATAATATGACTAATTTAAAAAAATACGATCGAATAAGAGAATTTGAAATGATAAAAAACAATTATTTTGCCTTGAAAAATTTCAATTTGAAAATATATGATAAATTTCTTTTAATATTTAAAATTAAAAAAAGATTTATTAAATTATTTTATAGATTTTTAATTTTTCATTTGGGCGTGTAGTTCAGTGGTAGAACGCTTCGTTGACATCGAAGAGGTCATAAGTTCAATTCTTATCATGCCCACCATTAAAAACTTTTAAGATAAATTCGATCTAAATTTCTTTGCTCTGGTTAGATCAATATTTTATATTGATCTTTATTTTGGCTGTAGTAGAATTATTTTAAAAAACTACTGTAAAGTCTAACCTAAAATTAAAAAACTTTTTGGAATAAAAATGAAAATTAGCAAAGAAGATCATGTTACTTTCAACAAATATTGGAATTATGTTTTACCAATAGAAAGAAAAAATTTAATTTTTAATATTTTAAGAAAAATAAAACATAGTATAGAGAATTTTTTCAATATTAAGATTATAATTAAAAAAAATTTTGAAGAGGGAAATGACAGAAATTCTCTTGTAATATCAAAAAATTTAAATAAACTTAAAATTATACAATTAGAAACTATCCTTAAAAAATTTTTAAAAGATCTCCATATTAAACCTAATATTAATATAAAAAAAATAATAACCCAGCATGATAAAATTTTTTTTGGCAATTGTCCGGTAAAAGATAATTCTGGAGGAATAGGATATAATGGCAGTTTGTTTCTTTATTCTTTTTTTAATTCGATTAAACCAGATCTAATTATTGAGTCAGGTGTTTGGAAAGGGTACACTTCTTATCTCATAGATCAAAATTTTAGAAAAAACTTTCAAATTAAATTTGATATAAATTTTTCAAAGTTAATGTATAAGTCAAAAACTGCAAAGTATATCGAGAGAGATATAAGTTTCTTTAAGTTAAACAAAAAAGAATTAAACTGTAAAAATAAGCTATTTTTTTTTGACGATCATATAAGTCAATATGATAGATTTTTACTAGCAGATAAACTTGACGCAAAATATATAATTTTTGATGATGATATTAGTCATTCATCAATTCACTCCGACGGTTGGCCATCATACCCAACAATTAAAATGTGTCTAGAAAAATTAGACTCTGGAATTTTTAAATGGAAAACTCTTGGAAAAGTCGCAAAGGGCAAACAAATGAAATTTAATTTCGCAAAATTTTTAAAAAAAATTAACAAATATCATTATGTTAGAACTCAAAATATCTCGGATATAACTGGTTATTATCGACAACCATGTATGTCTTTTTTAATTAAAAAATGATCCAAATTAAATAAATAATCAGTTTTTTGAACAGTTGTGCTTTAGCCTATTTACATAATTAAAAAAAAATATTATAAGGTGTTGCCTGGTAATTATTGCGAAGGGGCCACACCCGATCCCATCCCGAACTCGGAAGTTAAGTCCTTCAGCGCCGATGGTACTTTGTCTTAAGATATGGAAGAGTAGGACGTTGCCAGGCTTAAAAATTATGAAAATAGCTAGTTCACTTAAATCACTAAAAAAAAGAGACCTTAACTCAAAATTAGTTAAACGAAGAGGAAAGCTTTACGTAATAAATAAAAAAAATCCAAAATTTAAAGCTCGTCAAGGTTAATGATGAGTGAAAATGATTTCAAAAAAACTTATGATGGTTTCACAAAGTTTGTATTGTGGGGAACAATTGCAGTTATTGCGGTATTAGTAATTTTAGCAATTACACTGCTTTAAAATCTTATAAATAAATAAATGATAGTCGGTTCAATTAAAGAAAACATAGAATTAGAAAAAAGAGTTTCTGTGACCCCTGAGTCTGCTAAAAGTATTATTGCACTTGGTTTAAAAGTTTATATTGAAAAAGGTTATGCTCTTCATCTAGGTATTGACGACGAAGAATACAAAAATGTAGGGGTCGAAATTAAAAATTCATCTGAAATCTTAAGTTCTAGCAACTTAATTACAAAAGTTAATTGCCCTTCTGAAGATGAGATTAGCATTTTAAAAGAAAACTCTATTTTAGTGGGGATGCTTAACCCATCGAAAAATAAAAATCAAATTGATAAAATTATTGATAAAAAAATTAAATCTTTTTCACTAGAATTACTGCCAAGAATTACTAGAGCACAATCAATGGATGTTTTATCCTCTCAATCGAATTTAGCTGGATATAGAGCAGTGGTTGATTGTGTTGCAGAATTTGAAAAAGCTGTACCTATGATGATGACGGCCGCAGGTACGGTGCCAGCAGCTAAAGTTTTAGTTATTGGAGCAGGTGTAGCTGGTTTACAAGCTATCGCAACAGCTAAAAGGCTAGGTGCAATTGTTTCAGCAACAGATGTAAGAGCTGCATCAAAAGAGCAAGTAGAAAGCTTAGGTGGAAAATTTTTAACAGTTGAACAAAACGAAGATATGGAAACTGCTGGCGGATATGCAAAAGAAGCATCAGACGAATATAAAAATAAGCAAAGTGAAATGATGAAAGAGGCATTAAAAAAAAATGACATAGTAATATGTACTGCATTAATTCCTGGAAAACCTGCTCCACGAATATTAACAGAGGATTTGGTTAAGCTAATGAAACCTGGTTCAATTGTTTATGATTTAGCAGCAGAGCAAGGAGGAAATTCTGCATTTTCAGAAGTAGGCAAGGTTAGTTTAGTTAATGGAATAAAGATAATAGGAGTTAAAAGTTTAATGAATAGCTTACCACTCACTGCCTCAAGCTTATATGCTAAAAACTTATTTAGTTTCATACGTAATTTGTATAGTAAAGAGAATAAAGATTTTAATATTAATTTAGAAGACGAAATAATAGAAAAATCATTAATTAAAAAAGTTTAATTATGGAAATAGATCCGTTTATATTTAGATCAAGTATTTTTATTTTATCAATTTTTATTGGTTATTATGTAGTATGGAGCGTTACTCCTTCTCTCCATACTCCGCTAATGTCAGTTACTAATGCCATTTCATCAGTTATTATTGTAGGCGCCATTATTGCAGCTTTAGCAGGAAATTCTGAAAGTACCTTTAATACGTCAAGTATTTTTGGATTTATAGCTATTATTTTAGCAGCAATTAATATTTTTGGAGGATTTTTGGTTACTCAAAGAATGCTTCAAATGTATAAAAAAAAGAAGGATAAAAAGAAATGATTTCAGCTAATCTAGCAGCAATTTTTTATTTAGTTTCTGGAATATTATTTATTCTTGCGCTTAGAGGATTATCATCACCAGATACATCTAGACAAGGAAACTACTTCGGAATTGCTGGAATGATAATTGCAATCGTAGTGACATTTCTATCAATTGGAAATTTTTCAACATCCCTAGTTTATGTAATAATATTTTTAGTCATCGGTGGTGCAATCGGTGCTTTTATAGCTTTTAAAATTCCGATGACTGCAATGCCAGAATTAGTAGCTGGTTTTCACAGTTTAGTAGGTTTAGCGGCAGTTTTTGTAGCAATTGCAGCTTTTTTAAATCCCGCAGCTTTTAATCTAGGAAATGTTGGTGATATAAAATTAGCTAGCCTTATTGAAATGTCTATTGGAGCGGCAGTAGGAGCGATAACTTTTTCAGGTTCTATAATAGCTTTTCTAAAGTTAAGAGGAATAATGTCCGGTGCTCCTATTACATTTAGTGGCCAGCATATTTTAAATTTGATATTTGGAATAGGTATTTTTGTTTTAATTTTTTATCTATGTAAAACCCAGTCTGCAAATATTTTTTGGACTGTAATTATAATCTCATTTCTTGTTGGAGTTTTATTAATCATTCCTATTGGAGGAGCAGATATGCCTGTGGTAATTTCTATGCTTAATTCTTACTCTGGGTGGGCTGCAGCCGGAATAGGTTTTACATTAGAAAATACCGCTTTGATTATAACAGGTGCGCTTGTCGGATCATCAGGAGCAATACTTTCATATATAATGTGTAAAGCCATGAACAGATCTTTTGTGAGTGTAATTCTAGGTGGTTTTGGAGCAGACAATTCTACTGATGATAAAAAAGATAAGAAAGATCAAAAGCCAGTAAAAAGTGGTAACGCAGAGGATGCAGCTTTTTTAATGAAAAATGCCTCATCCGTGATTATAGTGCCAGGGTACGGTATGGCCGTAGCCCAAGCTCAACATGCTCTTAGGGAGATGGTAGATAAATTAAAAAAAAATGACATTAAAGTAACTTACGCTATACACCCTGTAGCTGGAAGAATGCCTGGCCATATGAATGTTTTATTAGCTGAAGCAAATGTACCTTATGATGAAGTTTTTGAATTAGAAGATATAAATAACGATTTTGCTAATTCTGATGTTGCATTTGTAATTGGAGCAAACGACGTAACAAATCCTGTAGCAAAAACAGATCCAAAAAGTCCAATATTTGGAATGCCTGTCCTTGATGTTGAAAAATGTAAATCTGTTTTATTTGTTAAAAGAAGTTTATCACCAGGGTACGCTGGTATAGATAATGAGCTCTTTTATAAAGATAATACTTTAATGTTGTTTGCAGATGCAAAAAAAATGACAGAAGATATAGTTAAAAATTTAGATTAATGAAAACAAAAATTTTTTGTGACATTGCCGATTATAAGACAATTAAATTTTTTAATAATCAATCTTTAATTGATGGCTTTACAACTAATCCTAGTTTAATGCGATTAGCTGGAGCCAAAAATTATAAACAGTATTCTCTTAAAATTTTGAAGGTTTGCAAAAAAAAGCCTATTTCTTTTGAAGTATTTGCGGATAATTTTAAAGACATGCTTAAACAAGCTTACGAAATTAATTCTTGGGGTAAAAATGTTTATGTAAAAATTCCAGTTGTAAATTCTAAAGGAGTATTTACAGGACCAGTAATTAAAGAATTAAGTGATAAAGGAATTAAACTTAACATAACCGCAGTATATACATTTGAGCAAACTAAGAAGATTTTTAAAAAATTAAATAAAAAAACAAAATCAATAATTTCAATATTTGCAGGTAGAATGGCTGATAAAGGTAAAGACCCTCTTCCAATATTTAAAAAAAGCATCTCTATGACTAAGAGAAGTAAAAATATTGAAATTCTTTGGGCTAGTACAAGAGAAGCTTACAATTTTATTCAAGCAAAACAATTAAATTGTAATATAATTACCATGCCGCCAAAAGTAATAAATCAAATTACAGGATTTGGTAAGAGCTTCGAATCTATGACGCTAGATACTGTCAGAGGTTTTCTAACTGACAGTAAAAAATCGAGATTTAGTCTTTAAGAAGCCTTGGCTCTTGATTGCCTTTTTCTTTCATGAGGATCTAATATTAGCTTTCTAAGTCTACAAGATTTTGGTGTTATTTCTAATGCCTCATCTGTATTAAGCATACTTAGCTGTTCGGCTATTGCCATTTTTCTTACTGGTGTTAAAACTACATTTTCGTCAGTTCCTTGAGTCCTCATATTTGTAAGTTTTTTCCCTTTTAAAACATTAATTTCCAAGTCACCGCTTTTTGAAGAAAGTCCTACTATCATCCCCTCGTAGACTGGATCATTATGTGTCACAAACATTTCACCTCGAGCTTGTAAATTGAAAATAGCAAAGGCAACTGCTTTACCATTTTCCATGGAAATTAAAGCACCGTTTCTTCTTCCCTCCATATCTCCGGTGTATTCTCCATAAGAGTGAAAAATTCTATTTATCACACCAGTACCTTTTGTTAATGTTAAAAATCTACTTGTGTAACCCATTAATCCTCTAGTTGGTGCATGAAAAATTAATCTTTTTTTATTTTTTCCAGTATCCTTAAGATCAATTAATTTACCTTTTCTTCTATTCATGGAGTCTATAATTCTTGAAGAAAACTCTTCATCTAAATCCATTGTTATTTCCTCGATTGGCTCCACTTTATTACCTTGATCATCTTTTCTAATTAAAACTTTTGGTGGACTCACTGTCATTTCGAAACCTTCTCTTCGCATCTGTGTCAAAAGAATTTCTAACATCAACTCACCTCTACCACTTATAACGAAAGCATCTTTATTTTCATTTTCTTCAAAGTTGATCCCAACATTATTTTCAGCTTCCAAAATTAATCGACTTCTTATTTGAGTACTTGTTAATTTTTTTCCTTCCGTCCCTGCTAAAGGAGAACTATTTACTGTAATTGTTATTGACATGGTAGGAGGGTCAATAGGGGTTGCATTAATTGGATCGTTTATTTCTAAATCACAAATTGTATCGGCAACGTTAGCTTTTTCCAACCCAGCAATTATTACTATATCTCCAGCCTCACCTTGCTCTATTGGAACTTTTTTTGTTCCTTCATATCTAAATATTTTTGTTAGCCTTCCTTCATCTACTTTATTTCCACTGAGATCTATTGCTTTAATTTGCTGATTTGCTCTCGCAGTTCCTTGAGCAATTCTTCCTACTAGGCTTCTTCCTAAAAAACTGTCAGCATAAAGAAGTGTAGAAAGCATAGCGAATGGTTTTGTTTTATCAAAAGTTGATGGTTTAACATGTTCAATTATTAAATTTAATAAGGGTTGCAAGTTTTCTTTTGGACCATCTATCTCTTTAGATGCCCAGCCAGATCTTCCGCTTGCATATAATACCGGGAAGTCTAATTGATCTTCATTTGCATCAAGACTAACAAATAAATCAAAAGTTTCATCTAATACTTCATTTGCTCTTTGATCCTGTTTATCAAGTTTATTAATTACTACAATTGGTTTTAAACCTTGTTTCAAAGCTTTAGATAATACAAATTTCGTTTGCGGCATCACTCCTTCGGCTGAGTCAATTAGCAATAAAGCTCCATCTGCCATATGTAATACTCTTTCAACTTCTGCCGCAAAATCTCTGTGTCCAGGAGTATCAATAATATTAATTCTCGAATCTTTCCAATTTATAGATGTAGGTTTAGCAAGAATTGTTATTCCTCTCTCTTTTTCTAACTCTCCTGAGTCCATAATACGTTCTTCAATATTTTCATTTGCTCTAAAAGTTCCGCTTTGTTTCATTAAATTATCAATTAAAGTTGTCTTTCCGTGATCAACGTGAGCAATTATAGTTATGTTTCTAATTGAATTTGTCATCTTGGTTGCGGGGGTAGGATTTGAACCTACGACCTTCAGGTTATGAGCCTGACGAGCTACCAGACTGCTCCACCCCGCGATAATTTACTTTTTTTTAATGTTAATAGCCTGAAGTTTATCTTTTTCTTCTTTAATATCGTAAACTATTGATTGTTCTTCTTTAAGAACTCTTAACTTAGAGTTTTCTAATGCTGATACATGAAGAAAAATATCTTTTTGAGTTTCGTCATCAGTTATAAAACCGTATCCTTTTTTGGCATTAAACCATTTTACTTTACCAGATGGCATTTTTAATCCTCTCATTTTAATAAATTTAGTACCTATTTTTTAATTTTTGGAGTTTTTTTATTCTTTTAAGATTTTCTGTTTGAACTCTTTTCTTTTTTTCAGATGGTTTCTCGTAAGTGCTTTTCATTTTCATTACTTTGAAAAAACCCTCTTTTTGAAGCTTTCTTTTAAGAACTCGTATAGCTTGTTCTACATTATTATCTTTAACGTCTATTTTAATAAAAACCTCCGGTTAATTTTCTTGGTAGTTATCATTTGATAATCTATTTGTCTAGAGAGAAGCAGCTTGAGCTTTTTTTTCCTCTCTAATTTTAGCTTTTTTTTCTCTTTCAACTCGTCTTTTAGCTTTTTCCAAGCTTTTTTGAAAAGCTTCTTGAGTACAAAGTGCCAATATAACTGGATCTCTAGGCTTGAGATTAGAAAAATTCCAATAACTTCTTTTTCTTATAAGAGATACAGTACCTTTTGTGCTTCCTACAAGTTTTGAGATTTGTCCATCAGTTAATTCTGATGCATTTTTACATAACCATAGGATTGCATCTGGCCTATCTTGTCTTTTGGATAACGGAGTATACTTTGGTTTTTTTCTTTCTTTAATTTCAACTTCTTCGATTTTTTTTAATAACTCTAATTTTTTCTCAGGATTTTTAGAACAAGTTTCTATTTCCTCTCTGGATAATTGACCTGCTAAAATCGGGTTGTAAGCCTTTATTCCTTTAGCAACATCACCGTCAGCTATGCCTTTAATTTCTAATTCATGAAGATTGCAAAACTCAGCGATCTGTTTGAAAGTTAAAGTTGTATTTTCAACTAGCCAAACAGCGGTAGCTTTTGGCATGAACGGAGTATCTGTCATAAATTATTTTTTTGATCTCAGGTTACTGAATTTTTTATTGTATTTACTTACCCTACCTTTATCAAGAATCTTTTGAGTTCCCCCAGTCCAAGCATAGTGTGATTTTGGATCAATATCCAATTTGAGGACATCGTTTTCTTTACCCCAAGTTGATCTTGTTTCAAATTCTGTGCCATCAGTCATCACAACTTTTATTTTATGATAATTTGGATGTATGTCTTTTTTCATGAGCGGAGTTTTATATTAATAATAGTTCTTACTCAATATCTTTTTTTCTAATTAAATCTCTTATTTCATCGTGAATATTAGAATTACTAGCTAAAATATTCTTTTTTAAAGGTGAGCCTACATCTTCTTCAAAAAAATCGATAAAGCCACCAGCTTCTTTAACAATAATTAATCCTGCAGCAATATCCCAATAATTTAATTCTCTTTGCCAATAACCATCAAATCTACCACATGCTACATAGGCCATGTCTAAAGCTGCGCTTCCAAATTTTCTGACATTTGAAACGTTATTTGAAATATTTATATATTCTGAAAAAATTTTTTCTTTTATTTTGCTCGCACTTTTTGGACCTCCTGTTACAAGTAATGCATCTTTAATTCTTTTTTTATTAGAAACTCTTATTCTTGAATTATTTAAATAAGCTCCATTTCCTTTCTCAGCACAAAACATTTCATTCATTATTGGATTAAATATCACTCCACATTTAACTTCAGAGTCTTCTTCATAAGCAATCGAAATTGCAAACTGGGGTATGCCATTTAAAAAATTCATGGTTCCATCTATTGGATCAATTATCCATCTA
>CACOWO010000014.1 GCA_902630925.1 uncultured Pelagibacteraceae bacterium
AATCAATCATTTGTGGTTGGAGTTTAATAAAACATTTTTCAATAAAATATAAAACTAAAATTGTTCCTGTAGACTCAGAACATTTTTCAATTTCTAAATTACTTGAAAATGTTAAATTAGATAACGTTGAAAAAGTATATTTAACTGCTTCAGGTGGTCCATTTTTAAATTTAAAACTTAACAAATTTAAAAAGATTAAACCTTATCACGCTTTAAAACACCCTAAATGGAAAATGGGAAAAAAAATTTCAGTAGACTCCTCAACACTAATGAATAAAATTTTGGAACTTATAGAGGCTCAAAAATTATTCAACATACCAAGCAATAAATTGGATATTGTTATTCACCCAAATTCCTTAGTGCACGCAATCATTACACTTAAAAATGGTTTATCAAAATTTATTTATCATGAAACATCAATGGTAATTCCTCTAGCCAATGCAATCTTTGATAACAAAGTTAATATAAAAGATTTTTATAAAAAAAAAGTTGAACCTTTTAATTCAAATCTTAATTTTTCAAAAGTTGATAAAAAAAAATTTCCTATAATTAATCTTAAACACAAAGCAAATCTATATCCGTCTACATCAATTATAATTAATGCAACTAATGAAATATTAGTTGATCAATTTATCAAAGGAAAAATACCTTATTTAGCTATATCAAAGGTCATTATGAGTATTTTAAGAGATAGAAATTACAAAAAAAATGCTATAAAAAGAGCATCAAATTTAAATCAAATAATTAAAACTGACTTGTGGGCAAGAAAATTAACACTTAAAAAAATTCAAAAATATGTCTAGGTTTTTATCAATCTTATTTATATCTTTTTTTTGCTTTTTTACATTATACGCAAATAATAATTTAAACAATATTGTTATTGAAGGTAATAGTAGAGTAAGCAATGAAACTATAAAAGTTTATAGTGGTGTTGATTTGAAACAACCAATAGACGAAAGCACCATTAATCAAATTTTAAAAAATCTTTATGAGACTGATTTTTTTGAAGATGTAAAAGTTGAACTTGATGGCAAAATATTAAAAATTTTTGTGAAAGAATATCCAGTGATTAATCAACTAATATTTGTTGGTGAAACAAATAATAAAATAAAAAAAGAACTTAAAAAAGTTGTCTCTCTTAAAGAGAAAAAATCACTTAATAGATCTAAAATTGCAAAAGATTTAGATTTAATTAAAAATCTTTATTCCTCTTTAGGTTATAATTTTTCTAAAGTAGAGGTTAAAATTAAAGAAATAGATGCAAACAATTATGATTTAATTTTTGAAATTAGTAAAGGCGAGCAAA
Source organism: uncultured Pelagibacteraceae bacterium (assembly GCA_902630925.1). GTDB lineage: Bacteria > Pseudomonadota > Alphaproteobacteria > Pelagibacterales > Pelagibacteraceae > Pelagilacustribacter. The sequence continues at coordinate 1,307 of CACOWO010000014.1, forward strand.
CAAAAATTTCATCTATTTCTTTCACAGGTAATAAAAAAATTAAAGATAAAAGATTAAAAGACATTATCGCCAGTGAGGAAGATAAATTTTGGAAAATTTTATCGAGGAACACAAAATTTAATCAGGGTCTTATTAATTTAGATTTAAGGCTGTTAAATAATTACTATAAGTCTATCGGATATTATGATGTTAATATTTCGTCTAATTTAGCCGAACTAAATAAAACTGGAAACATTGATCTAGTTTATTCAATCGAAGCTGGTACAAGATATACAATTAATCAAATTTCTACTAATGTTGATCCAACTTTTGATAAAAAAATATTTTTTGATTTACAATCAAAATATCAGAAATATATTGGTGAGTATTATTCACCATTTACGGTTAAAAAACTAATTGATGAAATTGATCTAATTATATCAAAAAATAATCTTCAATTCATTGAACATAATGTAGAAGAAATTCTGCAAGGAGATAATATTGAGATAAAATTTAATATTTTTGAAGGTGAAAAAGTTCTTGTAGAAAGAATAAATATTACAGGAAATAACATTACCGATGAATCTGTAATTAGAGGTGAGATTATTTTAGATGAAGGAGATCCATTTACAAAGATTGAGCTTGATAAATCTGTAGCTAACATTAGATCAAGAAATATTTTCAGAAAAGTTGATGCTAAAGTTTCTGATGGTTCAGAGGCAAATTTGAAAGTAATTGACATTTCTGTTGAAGAGCAACCAACTGGCGAAATAAGCGCTGGTGCTGGTGTTGGAACTAATGGGGGGACATTTGCTTTTCAAGTCTCTGAAAATAATTGGCTTGGAGAAGGAAAAAGAGTTTCTTTTTCTTTAGAAACTGACGAGGAGACCTTAATAGGAAATTTAGATTACCTAGATCCGAATTATAACTTTTTAGGAAATTCAATTGGATATTCTTTATATAGTTCTAGTAATGATAAACCTAATCAGGGTTATGAAAACTCATTAATCGGAGCAGGTATAAATACAAGATTTGAACAATTTAAAAACATTTATACTAGGTTAGGTTTAAACGCCAGTTATGATGATCTAAGAACGCAAAGCAATGCCTCTGATGCCTTGAAAAAACAAAGTGGTGAATTTAATGAACTTACATTTGATTATGGATTTGACTATGATCAACGAAACAGATCTTTTATGCCAACAAGCGGAAGTATAATAGGATTTAGACAAACATTACCAGTAATTGCAGACAAAGAATATATTTATAACCAATTTTCAATTAGTGCTTACAAAAGTTTCACTGAAAACGTTGTTGTTGCAAATAAACTTTTCTTAAGTGCAATTGATGGGCTAAATGATGAAGATGTAAGAATTAGTAAGAGAAACTTTTTAAGTTCCAAAAGATTGAGAGGTTTTAAAAAAGGGAAAGTTGGACCAAAAGATGGAGATGATCACGTAGGTGGAAATTATGCAGCAGCTTATAATATTGAAATGAATCTACCAAAGCTTTTTCCCGACTCTACTAACTTGGATGTAGGTGCATTCTTAGATTTTGGAAATGTTTGGGGAGTAGATTACGACAAATCTATAAATGAAAGCAACAAGGTTAGATCGTCAACAGGTCTTACAGTAAATTGGCTATCACCAATTGGACCAATGTCTTTTGTTTTTTCAAATGACTTAAGTAAAGCTGATACCGATGAAACAGAAAGCTTTAACTTTAACTTAGGTACAACTTTTTAATGAAAAAATATTTCAAAACGTTTTTATTAATCTTTTTTTTATTATCACTTCAAAATAACTCATACGCTGACATACCTCATTATATTGATTTCAAGTTCATTTTGAATAATAGTGTGGCAGGAAAAAAAGCCCAAACAGAACTTAAAAAAAATTATGAAAAAAATATTAATGCTTTAATGCAAAAAGAAAAAAAAATTCAAGAGGAAGAAAAAAAAATAATTCAACAAAAAAAAGTTTTATCCCAAGATGAATATAAGAATAAAGTAGAAAAACTTAGATCTAAAGTTTCTTCACTTCAAAAAGAAAGAGGTTCTGTATTACGAAATCTTGATAAAAAAAGAACAAAAGCAAAAAATGAGCTTCTAAAAAATTTAAATCCAATTATAAAAGAATATATGCAAGAAAAGAAGATAAGAATAGTATTAGATAAAAAAAGTTTACTCTTAGCTGATGAAAATTTAGATATAACTAACGATATAATGTCCTTACTTAATAAAAAACTTAAATCAATTAAGTTAAACTAACTTAATGATAAAAGATGTTTTTTGAAAAAAAAAAAATAAAAGCTAGTAAATTATTTCCTGACCTTAAAATTAAAAAAGATTTTTTTGTAACAGATATAAAACCTTTATATATAGCTAAAAAAAACGAATTATCTTTTTTTGACTCAGTAAAATATAAAGTAGACGCAAGTACTACCAAGTCTGAAATTTGTATTACCACAAGTAAATTACAAGAATTTCTACCTAAAAACACATTCAAAGTTATAGTTAAAAATGTTTTATTTGAGTTAGCAAAAACGATTAGCAAAGTTTATCCCAACGCCCATATTGATTACCCTGATGAATCTTTAAAAACACCAAAAAAAAGTAAATTTAAAAATGTAAAATTTGGAAACAATGTTTTAGTTGGAAAAAATGTTAAAATTGGTAGTAATTCAATTATAGGTTCGAATACCATTATCGAGCATGAAGTAGAAATTGGTAAAAATTGTGTAATAGGTCATGGTAATATTATTAAAAATTCATTAATTGGAAATAATGTTGTGATACAAGATAATACAAAAATTGGTCAAAAAGGATTTGGTTTCATACCATTAAAAGATAAAAATTTAAAATTTCCACATATTGGAAGAGTTTTAATCAATGATAATGTTGAAATAGCGTCAGGTTGCACCATAGATAGAGGTTCTGTTGATGACACAGTTATTGGAAAAAATACTTATTTGGATAACCAAGTACATATAGCACATAACGTGAAAATTGGGGATAACTGCATGATTGCAGGGCAAGTAGGTTTTGCTGGAAGTTCAACAATAGGTAATAATGTTTCAATAGGCGGGCAAGCAGGTATCTCTGGACATTTAAATATTGGGAATAATATTAAAATCGGTGGTGGTAGTGGAGTTGTAAAAGATATAGAGGATAATGAAATTGTAATGGGCTATCCAGCTGAGAAGTTAAGATATTTTTTAAAAAAAAATAAAAGTAATGAGTAAAATTGAATTAGATAAAAAAAAAATTGAAGGCCTTCTGCCTCACAGAGAACCAATGTTATTAATCGATAAATTGATTAACATAAACCCTTTGAAGTCTGCGACCGCAATTATGTATGTAAAAAAAAATGGCTTTTATGTTCAAGGTCATTTTCCAGGTCAACCAGTAATGCCAGGTGTTTTGATAATTGAGGCTTTTGGTCAAGCAGCTGCAGCACTTACCGCTCATGGAATAGATCCTAAAGAGTATGCGAACAAACTAGTTTATTTAATGGGAGTCGACAAAGCCAGATTTAGAAATCCAGTAATTCCAGATTGTGAGCTTCACTTAGAAATTGAAGCAATTAGATCTCATGGAAGAGTATGGAAATATAAAGGCACAGCGAAAGTTGAAGGAAAAAGAATGGCAGACGCTGAATGGTCAGCCACAATTGTTGACAGAAAATAATGATACATAATTCAAGTGTAATTGATAAAAAAGCTAAAATATCTAAATCAGTAAAGATTGGCCCATTTTGCTATATAGGTCCTGGCGTAGAGCTATCTGATAATGTTGAATTAGTCTCCAACGTGCATGTTGAAGGTAATACAAAAATAGGAGAAGGAACAAAAATATTTCCATTTGCGAGTATTGGCACTCAACCTCAAGACCTTAAATTTAAAAATGAAAAAAATAGTTTAATAATTGGAGAACAAAATATTATTCGAGAGTATGTTACTATCAATCCAGGAACAGAGGGCGGGGGCTCTAAAACAGAAATCGGCAATAGTTGTTTATTTATGATTTCTTCTCATATTGCTCATGATTGCAAAATTGGAAACAATGTTATAATTGCAAATAATGTTCCTCTTGGAGGCCACGTTACAATTGAAGACTCCGTAGTTATAGGAGGAAACTCTGCAGTTCAACAGTTTACGAGAATTGGAAGACTGGCCATGGTAGGTGGAATGACAGGTGTACTTAAGGACGTAACACCTTTTGGTTTATCAATTGGAAACAGAAACTATCTACAAGGTTTAAATCTTATTGGTTTACGCAGGAAAAAATATGATAATAAAAAAATCATGGAATTAGATAGGGCCTATAAAGAAATTTTCTCTTCAAAAAATCTACATGAAAATTTAAGCAAAATTAATGGTGAATATAAAAATAATGAACTTGTTTCAGAAGTGATAAAATTTATCGAGAAAGATAAAAAAAGACCTATTTGCTCACCGCAGAATTAAATTATGATTGGTCTAATTTTTGGAGAAACTGATTTCCCAAAGTATATATACAGAAAAATAAAAAATAAAAAAAAATATATAATAATTGATTTAACCAATAAAAATTCTTTTAAAAAAGATAAAAACTCGCATAAAGTCTCAATTGGTCAATTTGGAAAGATAATATCTATTTTAAAAGGAAAAAATTGTAAAAAAGTATTGTTTGCTGGAAAAGTTAACAAACCCAAGTTTTCAAAACTTAAATTAGACCTTAAAGGAGTTTATTACATATCTAAGATTATAAAAAAATCAAAAATCGGTGATGCTGCAATTTTAAAAGAAATAATTAACATTTTTAAAAGAGAAGGTATAAAAACTATAAGTTCAACCCTTTTTACGCCCGAGCTTAATCTTTCGAGAGGGAATTATACAAAATATAAACCAGATAATGATGATAAAAGGAATATTAAAAATGCAATTAAGTTTTTGAGTAAATCAAAACCTTATAGCTATATTCAAGCTGCTGTTGGAAGGAATAATTCAGTGATTTTAGAAAAACGAAAAGGTACACAAGATATGCTTAGAAACATAAAAAAAAACAAAAACAAAAGTAATGGTGTTTTAGTTAAATTTCCAAAGAAAAAACAAGACACGAGATTAGATCTTCCTACAGTTGGCTTAAATACTTTAAAACAATGTAAATTTGCAGGTTTAAAAGGAATAGTCTTAAAACATAAAAATAATATTTTTTTAGATAAGATTAAAGCGATCAATTATGCAAACAAAAATAAGATGTTTATTTTAGTAAAATGAAAAAAATTACTACATTTTTAATTATTATTTTAATTCAAACAATAAATCTTAAAGCCGAAGACTTTAAATTAAATAAAATTATTTCTGGATTGGATAAACCTTGGAGTTTGACTTTTAAAAACAAAAATGAAATTTTGATAACAGAAAAATCAGGTCAAATTATATTAGTTAATTTAAAAAATAATAAAAAAAAGAAAATAAATCATAATTTAAAGATATTAGAAGATGGGCAGGGCGGGCTACTTGAAATTCTTTATCACGAAAAGATGCTCTTTGTTTCTTATTCAGAAAATAGAGGAAATGGCAAATCTAGCACTTCAGTGGCTTCTGCTAATTTCGATTATGATAATTTAAAATTCAACAATATTTTTAGAGCTGAGCCGGCCATAAACTCTGGTTATCATTTCGGATCTAGGCTTATTATAAAAGATAATTTTCTATTTATTACAGCAGGGGAGAGGGGCGAGGGAATGATTGCACAAGATCCCACAAAACATCCTGGGAGTATTATAAAGATACATTTAGACGGCAAAATTCCAAAAGATAATCCCAAATTTAATGGTAAAAGCAATTGGCTACCAGAGATTTACCAAATAGGTGTAAGAAACCCTCAAGGCATGGATGTATCCCCTTATGATAACAAAATTTATTTAACAAATCATGGAGCTAGAGGTGGCGATTGGTTTGGAGAAGCTAAGTACGGTGAAAACTATGGTTGGAAAATTTTAGGATGGGGTGGAATAAATTATTCAGGGACAAAAATTGGTCCTAAATGGAAACCAGGATTTACAAAAGCTATCAAATATTGGGTGCCTTCAATAGCGGTAAGTTCAATGATTATATACAAAGGAGATGAATTTAGAGAATGGAACGGTGATGCTTTGATAACTTCACTTAAAGATCAATCACTTAGAAAAATAAGATTTGAAGATAATGAATTTATTGATGAAAAAATTATATTTAAAGGAACTATCGGAAGAATAAGAGATATTGAAATTCAGAGAAACACAGGAAAAATTTTACTCATAACTGACGATGGTTCTATTTGGAGACTGCAAAAGTGAAAAAAATATTTATTCTAACAGGCGAAGCATCAGGTGACAAATTAGCATCAAAAGTTATAAGTGAATTAAATAAATTAAATTCAAATATAGAGTACCTATCAGTTGGAGGTGAAAATTTAAAAAATTTAGGCATAAGATCTATTTATAACCTTGAAGAAATAACATACTTAGGATTCACTAATGTTTTATTAAATATTTTTAAGATTAAGAAAAAAATCAATGAAACAGTTAAGGCTATAGAAAATTTTAAACCTGATATATTATTCACTGTTGACAGCCCTGATTTTACTTTAAGAGTAGCTGAAAGAATTAAAATAAATAATCCTGAAATTAAAACTATACACTATGTAGCTCCCCAAGTATGGGTTTGGAGAGAAGGTAGAGTTAAAAAAATTAAAAAATTTATTGACCATATTCTTTTGTTATTCAACTTTGAGAAAAGTTATTTTGAAAAAGAGAATATGAGCCACGAGTTTGTTGGCCATCCGTTACTTGATAAAACGACTGAAAGTGCGATTGATATCAATCAAATTTTAGGAAAGAATAAAGCATTAATTTCTATTTTTGCAGGTAGTAGAAAGTCTGAAATAGATGTTTTAACTCCGATACTTTTAAACTTTATTAAACTTATGAATGAAAAGTATAATGATTTTTCTTACGTTTTTCATGCTACAAAAGAATATTCAGATTTAATTCTATTTCATATAAAAAAAAATAATCTAAATAATTGCGAAGTTATAAATGATAGTAAAATTAAAAATCATATTTTAAAAAAATCAGTATTTGCTGTTTCCAAATCAGGAACAATATCTCTTGAAATTTGTAATGCCAAAATACCTTCGGTAATATTATATAAGATGGGTTTAATAAATTTTTTTATTATAAAGATATTAGTAAAAACTAAATTTGCAAATATTATTAATATAGCTGCTAAAAAAGAGATAATACCAGAATTACTTCAATCCAATTGCAACCCAAAAAAAATATTTGAAGTTGTTTCTAATTATTTAGATAATCCAAATAAAATTGATGAACAAATATCAAAAACACAAACGATTTTAAAAAGTTTTAAAACTAATACTTTATCTTCAACTCTAGCTGCTAATGCTTTAAATAAGTATTTATGATCATTTATACTCATAATGATTGCTTAAAAAAATTTAATGGTCATACTCACCCTGAAAGAAAAGAAAGATTGGATAGTATTTTAAGTTCAATAAAATCATCAAATTTAAAAGTAGAATTTAAAGAAGCGCCTTTAGCTGATTTAGAAAGCGTTTCATTAGTTCATCCAAAAGATCATATAGAGAAAATTTTTTCTAACATTCCTAAACAAGGAATCATAGGTGTAGAGAAAGAGCCTTATGCCGATACTATGCTTTGCCCTTACAGTAAAAATGCAATTCTAAGATCTTGTGGAGCTGGTATTGCCGCAGCTAATGATCTAATGATTAAAGATGAGAGAGTGTTTTGCGCTGTAAGACCACCAGGACATCATGCTGAAACTGTAAGAGCTAATGGTTTTTGCTTTATCAATAACGTTGCAGTAGCAGCAAGATATTTACAAAAACAATACAAAATAAATAAAGTTGCAATAATTGATTTTGATGTACATCACGGAAATGGGACTCAAGAAATTTTTTATAAAGATCAATCAGTTGCATATGGGTCTTCTCATGAATTTCCTTTATTTCCAGGAACAGGAGCAGAAAATGAAACTGGGGTAGGTAATATTTTCAATGCAACTTTAAAAGCTGGTACTAAAAGTAAAGATTTTATAGCAATATTTGATCAAAAAGTTCTTAAAGCTGTAGATAAATTTAAACCAGAAGTAATTTTAATCTCTGCAGGTTTTGACGCGCATAAAAGAGATCCTTTAGCTAATATTAATTTGGAGTCAGATGATTTTTTTAAAATTACAAAAAATATTGTCGATATTGCTAACACACATTCTAAAGGCAGAGTTATTTCTTTTCTTGAGGGTGGTTATGATTTACAAGCTTTGTCTGAAAGTATTATAGAACACTTAAACGGTTTAAAACCCCATATTTGACCAGTTATCTGGGTCGTTAAATTTTTTTATTTCTTTTTCAGTTACCGGTCTAAATAGATAGTAAGCAATATATATTGTTAAAAAAAATAAAAAAATTGTCTTCATTTCTTCAATATATTAAACTAATTTTATGAAATTCAGTAAAAGAAAATTTATTAAAATCCTTAGTTTTTCGGCTTTAGTATTGTTATTTCCAATAAAAACTCTTTTAGCAGCTACTAAAAAAATCATAAATCCAAACCTGTCAAAAGAGCAAAAAAATATTATGTTTAATGAAGGGACAGAAAGACCGTTTACAAGCGAATTATTAAATGAAAAAAGAAAGGGTTTTTATCATTGCGCAAATTGTGGAAATAAACTATTTGCATCAACTACAAAATTTGACAGTGGTACTGGCTGGCCTTCTTTTTCTGAAGCTTTACCAGGGGCTTTTAAAACAAAAATTGATAAAAGTTTTGGCATGGAGAGAGTAGAATACCATTGTGCAAAGTGTGGCGCTCATCACGGACATGTTTTTAATGATGGTCCAAAAGAATCGGGTAAAAGATTTTGTAATAATGGACTTTGTTTAATTTTTAAACCAGAGTAAAAGAAACTAAATCCTATAAAAATCTCTTATAATTTAAGCTTTTTTGTTCACAGACAGCACCCAATTCGTCCATGTTTGTAAGTGAATTTTGTAAATTTAGGTTTAAAACTTAATAATGGATCTAATTACAGTAATTATAATTGGTGTAATAGTTGCAGCCACGGGTGTGATGAATCCCAAAGCAAAAGATCCAGAAGAGGTAGCTAAAGCCCCAGAAACGCAGATAACAACTCCAGAAGTTAAGGAGCCAGAACCAGAACCAGAACCTGAACCTGAACCTGAACCTGAACCTGAACCTGAACCAGAGCCTGAGCCAGCTAAAGAACCTGAACCAGAACCTGAACCAGAGCCAGAACCAGAACCTCAAAAAGAAGAACCAAAAGAAGAGGTAAATGCTGAACCAACTCAGGAGCAAGATGCAAAACCTGAAGAGGAAGAAGTTCAACCAGTTACAGAAGAAACTACTGAAGCTACAGAGGAAAAAGGATTAAGTATGGTTAATATTCTTCTTTATATCTTAGGGGCAATTGCAGTAATTGCAGCTGGAATATACTTCTTTATGAGAAGAGAACCAGCAACAAAAAGTGCAGCAGATATAGCTAGAGCGCAGTCACAGCAAGAGCCTTCTCCTGAGCCTCGAGAGGAACCAGCTCAAGAGGAGACGTATTCAGAGCCAGAACCTCAGTCAGAACCGGAGCAACCAGTTCAAGAGGAAACCTTGACAGAAACTACTGAGGAAGAACCTCAATCAGAAAATAATGATCAATCATCAAATAACGATGATGAAAATAATAATAAATAGTTAATTAAAATTTTTTTCCACCCTCTAAATAAGCACACTTCTCACAAGTTTTTTCAATTTCAGGCGGCTGATCAAGATTTAAAACATTTTTCATTTCAATTAATTTTTCTTCTATCCACGATGTATCTACACGGTAGGGTATTAATGTTGTTTTAAAATCTATTTTGTTATCAAATTTATCATTTTTTTTTTCTCCATTACAAACATAAAAAAATGTTCGATCTGAGACATCAAAATTCATTTTTCTTAAAATATGGACATAAATATCCATTTGTAATTTATAGCTAAGGTGCCATTCAGCATCGAGATAAGATGAAACTGTTACAGGATAAGTTGACGATTGAGCTTTATAATCGACTACAACTATTTTTCTTTCATTTAAATCAAACCACAGATCGTCAATACCTCCATGAATAATAAGATTAGTCTTTTCGTCTAAATATGAAATTCCACCTTTTAAAGAATTCCTCCAGGTATCTAAGTCTTTGTGCTGATAAGGTACAAAGTTTAAATTATGTTTAACCATAATAGGATGAGGTTTTTGTTCTTTTCTATAAATATCAAATTCCTTTTTTAACAACTCATCAACTGCAACGTTTAAAGCCCAACCAGGCATAGAAGGCTCTTTTAGGCCCTTAACTCGATCTAGATAAAAGCATCGTTTACAACTAAGAAAATTGAAAAATTTAGACCTACTTATTTTAAAAGGAGTGTTTGATTTTTTATCGTAAATGGATGTTTTTCTTGTTCTGAAAGATGCGGCGTCTTTCATTTAAACTGATTTTAGTCTTTTTATTACTTCAGCCTTGTCTAAGGATAATATTACATCATATAGACCTGGTCCAAATCTTGAGCCCACCAAAGCTATTCTCAAAGGCTGTCCCACACCTTTAAAATTAGTTTTATGTTTATCTATTAGAGATTTAATTACAGGCTCTAAAATTTCTCTAGATGGAGAGGAAAGTTTTTCAAATTCATTGATAAAGTCATTTATTACTTTCTTGGATAAATCATCAATTAGTTTTTTATCATCTGCGCCAACCTCAATTTTATTATTAATAATATATTGAGCATTATTCCAAATATCCTCTAGAGTTTTTGCTTTATTTTTTAAAAAACCCATCGATTTTAATAGGACACTCTCTTTTGCTTGATCTATAGGTTTTTTGTATTTCGAAACATATTCTTTGAAGAAATTAAAAAGATCTTTTTCACCTATTGTCTTTATGTATGTTTCATTTATTGAATAAATCCTATTCATATCAAGTTTTGAAGGTGATTTACCGACACCACTTAAATCAAATAAATCAATACTTTCTTGCTTAGTAAAAATTTCTTTATCTTTATAAGACCATCCTAATCTTAATAAATAATTCCTTAATGCGTCTGAAATAATTCCAATTTTAACATAATCTTCAAGGGTAGATGCATTATCTCTTTTAGATAATTTTTTTCCCTGTTCACTATGTATTAATGGAATGTGAGCAAAGTTCGGAACGTCCCAACCCATGGCATCATAGATTTGTTTTTGTTTAAAAGAATTAATCATATGATCGTCACCTCTAATTACATGGGTAATTTTCATCTCATGATCATCAACTGTTGCTGATAATTGATATGTTGGTGATTTATCTTTTCTTAATATTACAAAATCTTCAATTGTAGAATTAGATATATTTCTTTCACCTTGAACTAAATCTTTTATAATTGTATTCCCTGAAATTTTACTCTTAAATCTTATTACCGGTTTTACGTTCTCTGGAATTTTAAGGTCTTTAGCATCTCTCCACTTTCTATTATAAACGTACGGTATGCCTTGTTTTTTACACTTCTCTTTTTGTTCATTTATTTCTTTTTCTGAACAATAACATTCATAAGCAAAACCTTTTTTAATAAGCTCTTCGGCAACTGCAACGTGTTTATTAATATTTTTAGATTGAATATATTCTTCACCATCATGTTCAATCCCCAGCCATGATAATGATGTAATAATTTGTTTTTTAAATTCGTCTTTTGATCTTTCTTTATCTGTATCTTCAATTCTTAAGAAATATTTACCTTTATTTTTCTTAGCTAGCAGCCAATTAAATAAAGCCGTTCTAACACCACCAATATGAAGAGGCCCAGTAGGAGAGGGCGCAAACCTACAATTAAAAGACATTTCTATTAATTAGACTATTTTAGTGAAAGTTTCTATATAAAGAAACAAGTTTACCTTGAATTTTTATTCTATTCGCAGCGTAGATTTTTGTACCGTAGTTTCTATTTGCAGCTTCTAGAGCAATAGTGTTTCCTTTTTTTCTAACTCTTTTTAAAGTTGCTTCTTGGTCATCTATTAAAACAACTGCAATCTGACCACTATCTACATTTGAAGTTTTCTTAACTATTACTGTATCACCATCATTGATACCAGCTTCAATCATTGAGTCACCTTTTACTTTTAATCCATAATGCTCACCATTATTCTGCAAATCTTCAGGTAAAGCTACTCGGTCAACTTCTTGTTGAATTGCTTCAATTGGAGTTCCAGCTGCAATACTTCCTAAGACAGATACATCAGTTGATTTCGTTTTTTCTTTATCTAATCCACCTTTAATAACACTTGGTGTAAAAGTATTAAAAATATCATTAGCACTTGCATTTTCTGGCAATTTAACAACTTCTAAAGCTCTAGCTTTATGGGCTAATCTTTTTACAAACCCACGCTCTTCTAAAGCTGATATTAATCTATGAATTCCTGATTTCGACTTTAGGTTGAGTGAATTTTTCATCTCTTCATATGATGGAGAAATCCCAGAAGATCTAATCTTCTTATTAATGAATATTAGTAAGTTTTTTTGTTTTTTTGTAAGCATAGAACAAACCTTGTACATCTATGTTCTATAAAAGTTCTATTTAAATTACAACTTGAAATAAGCCCTTATTTTATTGAACTATTTGAGTAAATTTTTTTAATAATTCTGCAGGATTGCCGGATTTTAAAAGTGATTCACCAATTAGAAAATTTTTAATTCCTGTCTTTTCAT
>CACOWO010000015.1 GCA_902630925.1 uncultured Pelagibacteraceae bacterium
TTAATATCTTTTCCTAATACGTTAAACATTTCAGCATTAGAAATTTTTTCTACTTTTTCAAGACCTAAATTACAAACTGCTCTTACATGATTTTCAAATTGACTTATATTAAAAGCATTAATTGTTAAGTGTCCTGAATTATGAACTCTGGGAGCAATTTCATTAACTAACAAATTATCGTCTTGGTCGATGAAATATTCAACACACATCGTGCCAACATAATCTAATTTTTCTGAAATAAGTTTTGCATTGCTCTGTGCTTTAGCAAAAATTTCTTTATTTATATCTGCAGGTATTTTTGAGTGATTTAAGATTTGATCTTTATGAATATTTTCTATGGGTTCATAAATATAAGTCTCACCATTTAAATATCTTGTAATTACAACTGATATCTCTTTCTTTAAGTTTACCTTCTTCTCTAAAATATAATCGGCAGTAAAGCACCAATCTTTTTTTACGTCATTAAGGGAATTTAAAACAAATTGTCCATGACCATCGTAACCAAGGGTATTTGACTTTAAAATTCCAGGTAATAAGTTTTTATTCTTTTCGACGTCTCCAGCTTGTTTAATAAAGGCCCAATTCGTAGTTTTAATACCTAAATCATTTACAAAAGTTTTTTCTAGCTTTCTATTTTGAATAATTTTATTTATCTCAGGTTTAGGCAAAACTTTTTTCTTAAGTTCAATTTTTTTTAAAATATCTACAGGAATATTTTCAAATTCGAAGGTTACGATATCAACTTTATCAATAAATTCTTTAATTTTATTTTCATCGTCATATTTTGAAAAAATAAATTCATTAGAATAATTTTGTGCAGGGCCTTGTTTATCATCAGATATGACTACTGTTTTTATATTGAGCTTTTTAGCTGCCTGACAAAGCAGTGAACCCAATTGTCCTGAGCCTATAATCCCTAGAGTGATGTCAGACATTTCTTATTTAGGTTTTTTTTTGATAGATTGAGTTTGGAGCCTTCTCCATCTTTCTAAATTTGTTTTTACTTTTGTATCAAAGTTACCGATTATTGATGCGGCTAGAATACCTGCATTAAATGCACCATCAATTGCAAGGCATCCTACTGGGACACCTTTTGGCATTTGTGCCATGGAAAGCAAACTATCAAGACCTTTTATTTTTTTAGTATCCATTGGCACGCCAAGAACAGGTAAAGTGGTCAAAGAAGCAACCATGCCTGCTAAATGTGCAGCTCCCCCTGCTCCTGCTACGATTACACCAAAACCCTTTCTTTCTGCTGTTTCTGCAAATTGAAACATTCGCTTTGGAGTTCGGTGGGCACTAACAATTAAAGTTTGGTATTTTACATTTAGTAATCTGAGGATTTTTTCACAATCTTTCATTACGGAATAATCGCTTTGCGAACCCATAATGATGGCTACTTTATTATTTCGTTTCTTAGTTTTCACAGATTAATTTAACAATTATAGCCCTAAAAACAATGGCCTAATGTTCATCAGGCCACAAAATAGTTATGTTGGAAAGATGTTAAGCCCTTGCTCTAAAAAGTAAAGCTTTTGGCGAGTTTTGAAGCTCGAATAAAGAAACTCTTCTAAATTTTCTATTGGTTGATTTGTTTTTACTTTTTTTAAGTGCTTTTAATTTCATGTTTCCTTTGTAGTTTATTTTTAGTGATTTAAGTAATGCTAAAATTGCAAACTTGATTTGAATTTATCTACAGATTTAGGCAAAGATTTGTCTGCTATTGGTCAAATTTATATTTTTTTTAATAAGTCTTTAGGAAGTTTACTGACAGACCCATTACTGTCTATAACTGCTAATTCAACCTGTGCTGTAACTAATTTTTCATTATCTCTAGAAACTTCCTGTAATAAGTTAAGTCTTACCGCTGATTTGTTTATGACCTTCGTTTTAACCTGTATATTGTCCTCAAAATTTGCAGATTTTAAGTACTTTACATTACATTCTCTAACCACGAAAATTGCATTAAATTGATCTCTCAGCTGTTTATGATTAAGCTTTAAATGATCATAAATCATCTCTGTTCGCGCTCGTTCAATGAAATGCAAATACCTAGCATAATAAACTATACCTCCGGCATCAGTATCTTCATAATAAACTTTTGTTTTATAAATATGGTCTGCCATATAATGAACATTAATCTTTAAGGAGTCTTATTTCAATAAAGATAAATTTTTCTTTTTTTTGACTAATTTATGCCAAGCAAAACCCAGATTTTTTAATTATTTCTGTAATTATGAAAACATTATCTATTTTATCGTTATTACTTTTGTTGACCAATTGTGCTGGCGGAAACATGGCTAAAGTAAAAATTGGCAAACGTTGTACGGTTGCTGATTCTAGTCAGTTACAAGAGTCCTCTTATGTTTGGGTGGTAAGCAAAGAAGCTCAGAAAAATTTTGACAAAAGAATTAATAAGTCAAATTGTTTAGACAGCTAAATAGTTATTTAAATTAATATAATTTATGATAATAAGGGGTATGAATTTACCCCTTATTATTTCTTGCATCGTAATCGTTTTAGCCCTAATTATATTTCCTTTAATCGTCTCCTATAAAGCTGAAAAAAAAGAAAAAAATAGCAAAAATGAATGGGATAAAATAAAAGAATATGGGAATAAGCTTAATAACAAAACTAGAGAAAAATATTAATAGAAATAATGAAAAAATTATCATCGTTTCTACTGATTATTCTTTTTTTTAATATAGAACTTGTTGCAATGGACCAAAAACCTTACCACCATATTTATAAAGATGGTAAGCTATTTGCTTTTAGAAACCTTGAAGGTGGTCCTAAAAGGGATCCTAATTTTAAGTGGAATTGGAAAGTTTTTAGAGAAGAAAAGAAAAAACTTAAGATTGATTATCCGCCCGAACATGTAATTGATAGGGAAATAGTTTTAAAAAATCTTGAAAAATATAAATCCGATTCTTTTGTGATGTGGCTTGATCATGCGAGCTTTATAATTAAACTTGGAGACACTACAATTATAACTGATCCAGTTTTTGAAAAGAATTATGGACCTATGATATTTGGTCCCAAGAAATACATAGAGTCCCCTTTGTCTCTTAAAGAACTTCCTAAAATAGATTTATTTTTGCTGACACACAATCATTATGATCACATGAGTATCCGTACAATAAAAAACTTTCCTTATAAGAATGCTGGAGTTCTTGTGCCTCTTAAGCTTGGAAAATATTTTACAAAGAATGGATATAAAAAAGATACTGTTAAAGAAATGGATTGGTTTGATAAAATTAAAATTAATGATGAAATCACAGTAACAATGCTCCCAAGCCAACACTGGTCCAAGCGGTGGATTTGGGGAGATGGAAATACAAATAGATCACTTTGGGGGAGTTTTTTAATTGAATATAAAGATAAAAAAATCTTTTTTGCTTGTGATACTGGTCCAGCACCATTTTATAAAGAATTAGGAAAAAAATTTGGTCCTATTGATTTGGGTTTTGGAAATTTAGGTGCCTATAATTTCTATCCAATTATTCCAGTCAAGGATAAATCTACAGCTCACGCAAACCCTGAAGAGCTTTTATCTTTAATGAGAGATTTAAAGGTTAAAAAAGTTATAGGGATGCATTGGGGTACAGCAATATTAAGTTTGGAGCCTATTTGGGAGCCCCCTGTAAGGTTTAAAGAAAATGCTGAAAATTTTGGCTACAAAAAAGAGGATGCAATTATATTCAAAATTGGTGAGATTAAAAAATTAGAAGATCTTATTAACTAACTTTTCTTTTATTTCTCTCGCTATCTAATAATTTTGTCAATGCATCAACCATTATATCGGAAGCTTTAAATATTTCATTTGGTTGAAATTCATGAGTGGTATGATTATCTGGATCAGTTTTATCTTCAATTATTATTCCCTCATCTGGTGAATTATTCTTTATATAAATTAAAATTAACCAATCAGCTTCTATCGCATCATCCCATTTTATATAAATTTCTCCTGTTTCAAATCTTTTATCAATACATCTGATGATACTTAAATATTTTGGAATATACTTTTTATTTAATTGAAAACATAAACTGTGAGCCGACCGGTAAAAACTTTCAAGAGCGTATTCGATCTTTTCTCTTTCTTCATTATAAATTCTCTCTTTTTCTAATAACGTTGCTTTATCATCAGTTTCCTCTATTTTAATACCTAAACTTGCAACTCTTTCTCTTATTGCTTCATTAATTTTTTGCTCTCTGATTAACTTGTATTTTTCTTTTATTTTATCAATACGTTGTTGAACTTCTTCGTAAGACTCTCTTTGATGACTTAAAACATATTTTTCAAGATTTTTGATTTCTAATTCCTCTCTTTTTCTAAAAAGATCAATTTTTTTCTCCAATTTGATTTGCTCTAAAAATTGCCTTTGTTTCTCAGCTCTTTCTTTTCTAAGTTCAGCCTGTTCTAATTTTATAAATCTTTGTAAATCCAGTTTTCTTTCTTTTTCAAGCTTCTGTTCATCTTTAAGTTCATTTCTTTTTGCCTCTAAAGCTAATTTTTCTTGCTCTAATAATCTTTTTTGAGCATCTTTTTTTTCTTGCTCCATAAGCTTAAGTTTTAATTTTTTTTGTTTTTCTCTCTCCTCCAGAATTATTTTTTTAATTCCTGAAACTTTATTGGAAATACCTGTGAAGAATGCATGTAAAGTTTGATCTAAATTTATATTAAATCTAAATACAGATTTAAATTTATCATTCAGTCTTAGTAAGCCTGAAACTATAGCTCTTGTTTTTTGAAGATTTTTTTTTGTTTTCTTTAATTTGAGATTTTTCTTTAATTTTACTTTTATTTTCCCTCTTGCTTTTTTCTTTACTGGTCTTTTTGATTTTTTCCTTTTTAGAATTTTCTTATTTTTTATTTTTCTTCTTTTATTTTTAATTCTACTAATTGAGGGTTTTTTTGACTTTTTTCTTTTAACCTTTTTAGGTTTTTTTTTCTTTTTTTTCATACTGGCTATTAATTAAATAGCACTTTTCAAGAATAAATATAGTCTCGCGTGGGGTGGGCTGATTTAAAGTTCTTGACAATTTGTAATTGAAAAACAACAAGATCTCTATATCTAAATGCTGCTGCACAACTAGCCATATAAAATTCCCACATTTTTACAAATTTTTCATCAAATAAATCTTTTACTTCCTTTTTCTTTTCTAAAAACCGCTCTAACCAACTTTCTAATGTTTTATCATAATGTCTAATTAGCGTTTCAGTGTCTGCAACAATTAAACCAGTTTTTTCAATCGGTTTTATTATTTGGCTGAAAGAAGGGCAAATACCCCCTGGAAATATATACTTTTGAATAAATTTATTAGGTGCTGTAGGTTTATCTACCACTCCTATAGTGTGTAATAAAAATATCCCGTCATCTTTCAAAAGTTTGTTCATTGATTTAAAAAAGGTATTATAAAATTTTCTACCAACGTGCTCGAACATTCCTACAGAAAAAATTCGATCATATTTCCCCTTTGCTTCTCTATAATCGATAAGTTCAAATTTTACTTGGTTATCTAAATTCAGTTCTTTTGCTCTCCGATTACAATATTCTATTTGATTTTTACTTAAAGAAATTCCAGTTACTTCACATCCTTTTTGTTTAGCTATTTCAAAAGCCATGCCACCCCAACCACAGCCAACTTCTAAAATTTTTTGTCCTTCTTTTATGTCTAATTTTTTTACAATATGATCAATTTTATTTTGTTGGGCTTCCTCTAAAGTTTTAGTGTCATTTTTCCAATATGCGCAAGAATATAATCTATGAGTTTTGTCTAAAAAAATATCATAAAGTTTTTCACCTCTAGCTCCACCAATATCATAATGATGTTCAACATTTTTTCTTGATTTGCCTGGTAAATTAAAATTCGTTATTGTTCTCCATGCTTGATATATTTTTTTTGTAATTAGACTTGCTGTTGAAATTTCATTTCGGCCTAAATTTTTGATAAGTTCCATTAAAAAATCTTTCATTGATGCATTTTCTATTTCAATTTCATTTCGCATGTACGCTTCCGGGAATTCAAGTTCTGGGTCTAACAGTAATTTCCAACTTAAGTCATCTTTAAGTAATTTTACTGTAATTGGTTTTTCAGTTTTAGGGTTTCCACAAATATACTTTTGACCTTTTGCATCAACTAAAATTAACCCACCTTCTTTAAATATTTTTGTAAATACTCGAGCTAAAATCATAACTTATGCTGCCAAATTTTTTTCTTTTAAAAATTCCAACTTGTTTAATTTATCTATTAGTTCTTTTTGTTTTTCCTCAGACAATAAAACCAGAGGTGGCAAAATATTTTTAAATTTTTCATCTTTAATTGATAAAAAACTATGAAGAGCAGAAATTAAATTAAATTGATCAAATGTCTCTCTAACATCAATCAATTTTTTATTTTTAGATTGTGAAATTTTATTTTCAAAGTCATCAAATACTTTTCTAGCTAGAGAATGAGTAACATTAGTTACTGCAGATATACACCCTGAGCAGCCAAGTTCTAAACCTTTTAAAAGTTTTGCCTCTGAACCTGGAAACATTAGAAAATTTGGTAACTTCAAACTTTCAAATAAATTATAACTTGAATCTTTACATCCAATTATATTATCAGGAAAAGCTTTTACAAGTTTGATCACCATCTCTGCTGAAAATTTGTAGCCGCTCAACTTTTCAAAATTATAAAGAATAA
The DNA here is from genome assembly GCA_902630925.1 of uncultured Pelagibacteraceae bacterium. Taxonomy (GTDB): domain Bacteria; phylum Pseudomonadota; class Alphaproteobacteria; order Pelagibacterales; family Pelagibacteraceae; genus Pelagilacustribacter. Next base: position 6,691 of record CACOWO010000015.1, read on the forward strand.
TTTTTACTTTCGGGTTTGCATTTATTAGACACTTATAAAATTCAAAAACTCCTTCATCCGTATTTCCTTTATAATATGCTGGACTCATAACTAGGAATTCTGAAAAATTATATTCCATAGCATACTTAATCAGGTCAATATTTTCATGAAGAGAATTATTCCCAGTTCCTAAAAAAAATTGTTTTCTTAATTTGTGAGTCGCAATCTTAACTATTAGCTCTTTCTTTTCATTTGTTGAAATTAATTGGCTTTGACCTGTTGAACCAAAAAAGAAAACTCCATGTAAGCCGCTTTGAATAGCTTCACATGCATGATTAATCGTTGCATCAATATTAAGAGTTCTATCGGCATTAAGAACACTTAATCCAGCTGCGTAAACTCCTTTTTTAATCATAATCTTACCCAAATTATTCTATCTAAGTTATATTATTAAATTTAAAAATGAAAGTTTTAGTAATTCAACCAAAAATTGGTATGGGAGATATGGTAATTTATTTGCCATATATTCATGCTATATCAAGAAAATATCAAGCACCTGTATCAATTTTAGTGAAGGGAAATTCTCGAGCCAAACAACTTCTTACTGAAGATAAACATATTAATGAAATTTTAATATTGGACCGAACAAAAAACAATACAGGAACGCACGATGGTATTTTAGGATTTTTTAAATTAAGTAAAGATCTTAAATTTAAAAAATTTGATAAAGTTTTTATTTTTAATAGCTCTTTGAGATACTTATTAGTTTCTAAAATGGCTGGAATAAAAAATATCTCTCAATATCCATTGTTTAGAAAAAAAGATAATATTGTAACATCTGCTAAAATTTTTACAGAAAATGAGTTAGGAGAAATTGTATCCACACAACCAGAGCTTATAATTAGTGATGATAAAGTAAATGAAGCTAAACTAAAATTTTCTAAAGAGTTTAAACACATTTGCTTAGGCATGTCTGCTAGTGGCCCTACTAAAAGATGGGATATCAAAAACTTTATAAAGCTATGTATTAATATTAACGCAAGAACACCTTCTAAGTTTTATTTAGCAGCAGGCAATAATGATAAAGACTTAATTGATCAATTCCTTAACTCAGAACTGTCAAATAACTGTGTTTCATTTAAAGACTTAAAAATAAGTGAAACATTGCCCATTATTAAAAATTGTAACCTTTATATTGGCAATGATACTGGTTGGCTACACATATCCTCAGCCTTAGGTATAAAATGTTTAGCTCTATTTATGGATAGCCCAGTTCAAGCTTATGGTAAATACTCAAAAAATATTGAAGTAATAGTACCCGAAGGTGAAACAGAAGAGACCACAACTCATGATACTTTAGGAGCAGATAAAATTTCTTTTGAAAAAGTTTTTAATAACTCGATTAAACTTTTAAATTAACTAAAATCAGTTTTGATTATTTTCTCTTTCGCTTCATTTACAAGTTGACTTAGCCTCTCAGTTTTTACGTCTCTGTTCATATCTGGATGAATTTTTTTTTGTAGCTGGTTCGCAGCTTTTAATACTTCTTCTTTGGTACAACCTCTTTTTAAACCAAGTAACTTATAAGCTTCATCGTTCGTCACGCTTGATGATCCTTGAGTTTGACCGAACTGTCCCTGCGAAAATTTACCAGAATTTTTTAAAAATTGAATTAATCTCCATAGCTGAAACATTTGTAAGGCTGTAAAACCTTTTATTTTTAAACCACTCAAAATTACAAATAGGAAGGGCAGTGAGAAAATATATTTTCCACCAATAGTTAAAAGCACAGCTAAGATTAATGAAAAATAAACTGCAATTTTTTTAATTGTAGTAACTATCTTTTTTGAACTAGTTCTAGCAAACCAATTCAAAAATAAATAAACAATGACAAAGATGATAATTCCTATTAGAAACAGATTCATATAATTTTTCAAATATGAGTATACCAAAACTTAAAAAAATTAAGAGTGAGAAAAAGTATCACGACTTCACCTTATCGGATGAATATGCTTGGGTTGATCAACCCGATATTCTTGAAGTGTTGAAAGATGCGAATAAGCTTGATCCGGAAGTGAAAAACTACATCAGCGCGAATAATAAGATTACAGAAGATTACTTTCAAGATACTAAGGATTTGCAAAAAAACCTATTCCGAGAGATAAAGTCAAAAATTAAACTAAACGATACCTCTCTTAAGTTTAAAGATAAAAAATATTATTACTGGGCAAAGACTGAAGCCAAGGGAAATTACGGTAAGAGAATTAGACAATTGATTGATGCTTCAAAGCCAGAAGAAATTTATTTTGATGGTGATCTTGAAAAGAAAAATTATGGATCTGAATATTTTGGTGTTGGTTCAGTAAGTACTTCACATTGTGATAATTACATGGCCTATTCTTTAGACTTAAAAGGTTCTGAATACTATACGATTTATTTGCGAGATTTAAGAACTGGAAAAAATGAGAATGATATTATTGAAAATACCAGCGGAGGAATAACATGGTCTTTGGATAGCAAAAGTTTTTTTTATTCAAAATTGGATAAATTCCATAGACCAAGACAAATTTTTAAACATGTTCTTGGTACTCAAATTAAAGAAGACAAACTCATATTTGAAGAAAAAGATGAAACATTTACTTGTGGGATAAGCCTTTCATCAGATGAAAAGTTTTTTATAATTTCAACTTCCGATCATATTACAACTGAAGAATATTACTTTTCGTCTAATACTACTACTATAAAACCAGCCTTATTTAAAAAAAGAAAAAAAGACGTAAGATATTCACTCGACTCTTGGAAAGGTTATTTTTATATACATACAAATGAAGATGCTAGAGATTATAAAATACTGAGATGTAAAACTGAACAAATTGATAAACTTGAGACTTTTATACCTGCCAAAAAAGAAACGGTGATTGGAGGCTTAGACTTTCTAGATGATTACATTTTACGAGCCGAGAAATCTGAAGCTATCTCTAAATTATATGTAAGAAACATAAAAACTAATAAAGAAGAAGAAATAAAAATCTCAAACGAAGCGATTGGTGTTCCCAGTGCTTCTCTGATGCAAAAAGATACCAACACTACAAAAATTAGAGTTGGTTGGGAAAGTATGGCTACACCGGGTAAGATTTATGAATATGATATTGTTTCAAAAGAAAAAAAATTAGTAAAAGAAACTGAAATTCCCTCAGGACATGATCCCAAAAAATATGTCGTAGAGAGAATTAAAGCTAAGTCTCATGACGGACGAATGATCCCTATCAGTTTGGTAAGATTAAAAAATGCAAAGCAGGACGGAAAGTCGAAGGTGCTGCTTTACGCATATGGTGCCTACAAACATAGCATCTCTCCATCTTTTAGTGCCTCAAGATTTTGTCTTGTTGATAGAGGAATTACTTTTGCTATTGCACATATAAGAGGTGGTGGAGATCTTGGTGATGTTTGGCATGAAGAAGGAAAAAAGAAATTAAAAAAAAATACTTTTTTAGACTACATCGCTTGTGCAAATCATTTAATAGAACAACGTTATACATATAAAGGTGGACTTTGTTTTTATGGTGGTAGTGCCGGGGGACTTACAGGTGGTGCGGTAGCCAACATGGCGCCTGATTTATTTTTTTCAATGCTTCTACTTGTGCCTTTCGTTGATACGATGACAACAATGTTGAATGATAAGCTGCCTTTAACACCAGCCGAATGGGAACTGTGGGGAAATCCCATTAAGAGCAAAGAGTATTTTGAATATATTCTTTCTTATGCGCCTTATAATAATCTTGAAAAAAAAGATTACCCTTCAATGTTAATTACAACATCTTTATTTGATAACCGTGTACTTTATTCTGAGCCTGTAAAATATATTGCAAAACTTAGAGATGTAAAAACTGATAATAATACTCAATTACTAAAGTGCAAAATGGAAGCTGCTGGTCATGGTGGTATGAGTGGAAGAGATAATGCAATTACAGAATTAGCTGAGGAGTATTCTTTTATTTTGAAGTCTGCGAAAATTTTAAACTAAGGACCTTGAAAATTTAAAATCAATTACCATATCTAAATCATTGGTTGCCAACTGGGACCAATAATTAACCTTGCTAACAAAGGAGGATATATGACAAGTAAGGATCTATCGATCTTTAATTCACTTAGACCTTTTAGCATTGGTTTCGATGATATGTTTGATCAGTTTGAATCAATGTTAGGTAATGGCAGTCTTGCTGTACAAAGCAATTATCCGCCATACAACATCCGTAAAGCAGGCAAAGATAAGTATGCTATTGAAGTAGCTGTTGCTGGCTTTAATAAAGACGATGTTGAAGTTGAATATGAAGATAATCTTTTAACAGTAAAAACAAAAGAAATTAAAAGATCAGTTGAAAAAAATGGTGATGAAGTTATTCATCGAGGAATCTCCCAAAGATCTTTTGCCAGGTCATTTACAATTGCAGACGATGTAAAAGTAAATGGTGCAGAGCTAAAAGATGGTTTGCTGACTATTTCTTGTGAAAAAATCATTCCCGAAATAAAGAAAAAAAGACTTATTGAAATAAAATAAGCTTGCCTTACTTGCGGGGTTTTATACTCCGCAGGTAATTTAAAAACAGTTTTTACTGCTAAAACCAACCACAAAATTTTTACGATTTACTTCAAATTTTCGTTCACACTTAATCTTATATTTTTCAGTAAAATAAACATAATTCCTATTTCCAGTTTTTAAAAATTCAACTTTATCAGGTTGTCCATAAAAACTCTTAAGAGTCTCTTCTGATTTA
>CACOWO010000016.1 GCA_902630925.1 uncultured Pelagibacteraceae bacterium
CTAATAAATAAGAATACACTGCAACTATTATTGAATTTATATCCATTATTTTGAGTAAACTAGTTCACCGTTAAGATAAGTCATTAAAATCTTTCCTTGGAGATTTCTATTTTCTATAGCTGTATTTTTTGATTTAGATTTTAGTTTGTCAGCATCTACTTTCCATGGAGCTTCTAAATCAAATATACAAATATCACCATCTGACCCTTTCGCCAAAGTTCCTTTTTTTATGTTTAATATTTTAGCAGGGTTAATGGTTAAGGTTTCTACTATTTTATTCAGAGGAAGTGATTCATTGTGATACATTTCTAATGAAAGAGGCAGAAGGGTCTCCACGCCAATAGCGCCGGTAGCTGCCTGTGCAAAGGGCAATCTTTTACTTTCTTCATCTTCAGGTAAATGGTCAGAAACTATCACGTCTATTAATCCATCCTTTATACCCTGAACAAGTGCTAATCTATCTTCTTCAAGTCTTAGAGGTGGAGATAGTTTTAAGAAAGTCTTAAATTCGCCGATATCATTTTCATTTAATGATAAATTATTTATTGAAACACCCACGCTAAATTTTTTACCATTATTTTTATTTTTTCTAATAACATCTAAAGATTGTTTAGATGAAATCTGATTTATGTGATATCTGCAAGGGTATTCACTAAGTAAACTTAAGTCTCTTTCAATTATTATTTTTTCAGCTAGTGATGACACACCTTGTAGTCCCAGTCTTGTAGCTATTTCTCCATCGTTGATACAAGCATTTTTTGACAACTCATAGTCTTCTGCATGTTGCATTATCAAAACCCCAATATCAGAAGCATAATCCATTATCCTAGACATCAGTTCTGTATTTTGAATTGTTTTATTTACATCGCTAAAGCCAATTATTCCTCTCCCAGAAAGCAAACCAAACTCAGTCATCAACTTACCTTCGCATTGTTTCGTTATTGAAGCACAAGGAAAAAGGTTTACATTGGCTTTATCTCTTCCTCTTCTAATAATAAAATCAACCATTGAAACGTTATCGATAATGGGTTTTGTGTTAGGCATGGTTACTATAGATGTAACCCCTCCAGCTAAAGCAGCTTGGCTAAGAGTTCTAAAGTTTTCCTTATATTCATATCCCGGCTCACCTACAAAAGCCTTCATATCTACTAACCCTGGAATTAAAATATTACCTTTTAAATCGATTATTTCAGCATCTTTGTCAGCGTCAGTTTTTTTTACATTTTTTCCAATAGCTTTTACTTTTCCCTTATCGTTTAATATTAAAAAGCCTTTCTCATCCATATTTTGTGATGGATCTATAATTCTTGCATTAATAAAAATTTTTTCTTTCATTTAATTACAATATTTTTTTAAACAAGCCATTCTTACTGCTACACCTAATTCAACTTGTTCTTTAACTAAACTTACGTTTATATCATCTGCAAGTTTTGTATCTATTTCTACCCCTCTATTCATTGGACCAGGATGCATAATCAGTGCATCTTTTTTTGCAAATTTTAATTTCTCTGGAGTTAAACCATAAAATTCATAATATTCTCTTTTTGAAGGTAAGAACGAACCTTGCATTCTTTCATTTTGTAGTCTCAACATCATTACAATGTCACAACCATCAAGACCTTTCTTCATATCTGTAAAAGACTTTACTCCCATTCGATCAATTGATTTTGGCATTAATGTTTTAGGAGCAATTACATTTACTTCAGCGCCTAGCATGTTCATTAAATAAATATTTGATCTAGCTACTCTTGAGTGAAGTATGTCACCACAAATTGCTATCTTAAGTCCTTCAATTTTACCTTTTCTATTAATTATTGTTAATGCATCCAGTAAAGCTTGAGTAGGATGTTCTCTTCTTCCATCCCCAGCATTAATAACTGCACAATTAACTTTTTGAGATAATAAATTTGGTGCACCAGAGTCTTGATGTCTGATTACAATTAAGTCCGGGTGCATTGCGTTTAAAGTCATTGCAGTATCGATTAATGTTTCACCCTTTTTAAGTGCAGAGTTGTCCATGTTCATAGACATTACATCTGCGCCCAATCTTTTACCTGCCAGATCAAACGAACTTTGAGTTCTTGTTGATGGTTCAAAAAATAAATTAATTTGAGTTTTTCCTCTTAGAACATCTAATTTTTTTGAGTTACTTCTGTTTAATTCAATAAATTTTTTTGCTTCATTTAATATTGATTTGGCTTCTAATACTGAAAGGTTTTGAATACCAAGAAGATGTCTGGGAGAGTTTTTAATAGCTGTATTATTTTTCTCAACTGCCATTAAAATCAACTCTATAGGCGTTTTATAGTATCAGATCAAGTATTTTCTTTAGTTAAATAGTCTAGGGCCCCTTGAAGTATAAATTGTGCAGAATTCTCATCTAATTTGCTTATCTTTTTTGAAGTGTTTGGAGCTAAATCATTGGATAAATTAAACGCTCCCTGACTTGATAATCTCTCATCCCATAAAGTGACATTTTTAGTAACATCTTTTGATAGATTAATAGCTAAATCTTTAGCTGATTGTGATGATTGACTGGAAGATCCATCCATATTGATTGGATTTCCAACCACTATACCTTTAATTTGATTTTCATTAAAAATCTTTATTATTTCTTTGAGAAACTCAGAGTATTTATTTTTAATTAAAGTTGTGTATGGAGTGGCAATAATTTTATTTTCATCAGAAATGGCTATACCAACACGTTTTCTACCCGGGTCAATTCCCATTAACCTAGACTTTTTATCGAGTTTTTTCTTAAATTCTTCAATATCAAGCATGAAATTTACCTAATTTGTGATAAAACACATTTAAATTAACTTATTTCACAAATGTCCCTAGATAAAGAAAAAATTAAACATGTTGCAAAATTAGCTCGAATTTCAGTTGATGACGCTAAAGTGGAGAGCCTAACAAAAGATCTAAACTCTATTTTTAAGTTTATAGAGCAATTAAATGAACTAAATACAGATAAAGTTGAACCATTAACTTCTATACTTAATCAGTCATTAAGATCGAGAAAAGATGAAATTAGTGATGGCAAGATAAGAGAAAAAGTTCTGAAAAATTCACCTAAAGAAAATGAAGAATTTTTTGTAGTTCCTAAGGTGGTGGAGTAATGGCTGATATTACAAATCAAAGTCTTAATGAAATTATAGAAAACGTAAAAACGAAAAAAGTCTCCTCTACAGATTTAACCAAAGCATATATAAAAAACATTGAAAGCGCAAAAAAGTTAAATACATTTGTTACTACAACATTTGATCAAGCTTTGGATAAAGCTAAACAATTCGACAATAAACCAAATTTTGATCAATTGCTGCCAGGAATACCTTTAGCTGTAAAAGATTTATTTTGTACAGAAAATACAAAAACAACTGCTGGAAGCAACATTTTAAATAATTTTATTCCATCTTATGAGTCAACTGTCACAAAAAATTTATGGAACAATGGATCTTTTCTTTTAGGAAAATTAAATTGTGATGAATTTGCGATGGGCTCTTCTAACGAGACAAGCCATTATGGAAATGTAATTAATCCTGTTGGAGATCAATTGGTGCCCGGAGGCTCTTCTGGAGGATCCTCATCTGCTTTAGCCGCAGACTTAACTCCAGCTACAATTGGAACAGATACAGGTGGATCAATTAGGCAACCAGCTTCATTCACAGGTACCGTAGGTTTAAAACCAACTTATGGTTTATGTTCTAGATGGGGTATCGTAGCTTTTGCATCTTCTTTAGATCAAGCTGGCCCAATGACAAAAACAATAAAAGATTGTGCAATCATGCTGGAGTCAATGTCTGGCTTTGATGAAAAAGACTCTACCTCAATAAATAAAAAGAAAGAACAATATTCAAAAAATTTAAAAGATAATATTAAAGGTTTAAAAATTGGAATTCCAAAAGAATATCGTGTTGATAATATGCCAAAGGAGGTTGATGAACTTTGGGAAAAAGGAAAAAAGATATTAAAAGATCTTGGTGCACAATTAATTGATATTTCATTGCCTCATACAAAATATGCTTTACCAACTTATTATATAGTTGCTCCGGCTGAAGCTTCATCTAATTTAGCAAGATATGATGGAGTAAGATACGGTTATAGATCAAAGCAAGGAAAAGATTTAATTGAAATGTATGAAAAAACACGTTCCGAAGGTTTTGGAGATGAAGTAAAACGTAGAATACTAATTGGTACTTATGTTCTCTCATCAGGTTATTATGATGCTTATTATCTTAAAGCACAAAAAGTGAGACAACTTATAAAAAAAGATTTTGATGATAGTTTTACAAAAATAGATGCAATTCTAACACCATCAACTCCAAGTTCTGCATTTAAAATAGGAGAAAAAACAAATGATCCAGTTTCTATGTATTTAAATGATATTTTTACTGTACCTGTGAATTTAGCTGGTCTACCAGCTTTATCAATGCCTGCAGGTGTTGATAAGCAAGGTTATCCTTTAGGTTTGCAACTTATTGGTAAAGCATTAGACGAGCAAAAAATTTTAAATATTGGTTACGCATTTGAAAAAAATTGTGGTTTTAAAAATGAAATTAAAAAGTGGTGGTCATGAGTAAAGAAAAATTTGATTATTTTATTAAGGGAGAAAAAGGGAAATATGAAGTTGTGATAGGTCTTGAGGTTCATGCTCAAGTTTTATCTAAATCTAAACTTTTTTCTGGTTCATCAACTAAATTTGGCGCTGATCCTAATAACCAGGTAAGTTTGATTGACTCTGCTTTTCCTGGAATGTTACCGGTCATTAATGAAGAATGTGTTAAGCAAGCAGTAAGAACTGGCCTTGGTTTAAATGCTAAAATAAATAATTACTCGGTTTTTGATAGAAAAAATTATTTCTATGCAGATTTACCTCAAGGTTATCAAATATCTCAATATAAGAACCCCATCGTAGGAGAAGGTAAAGTTTTACTAGATATGCCTTATGGATCAAAAGAAATTGGTATAGAGAGACTTCATCTCGAACAAGATGCGGGTAAAAGTATTCATGATATGGATCCATCAAATACTTATGTTGATTTAAATCGTTCAGGAATAGCTTTAATGGAAATTGTAAGCAAACCTGATCTAAGATCACCAGATGAGGTTAACGCTTACATTAAAAAATTAAGATCAATCATGAGATATTTAGGAACTTGTGATGGAAATATGCAAGAGGGATCACTTAGAGCTGATGTTAATGTGTCTGTAAGAAAAGAAGGTGACAAAAACTTTGGAACACGTTGTGAAATAAAAAATGTAAATTCTATAAAATTTATGCAGATGGCAATAGAATATGAAGCAGCAAGACAAGTAGAACTAATTGAAAATGGCAAAGAAATAGATCAAGAAACAAGGCTTTTTGACACAAAAAAAAATGAGACAAGATCGATGAGATCAAAAGAAGATGCACACGATTATAGATATTTTCCCGACCCAGACCTTCTGCCTTTAAAGTTAGAACAAAAATTAATTGATGACTTAAAAAAATCTCTTCCGGAGCTTCCTGATAAAAAAAAGGAAAGATTTATAAAAGAGTATGAGTTAAATGCATATGAAGCTAATGTTTTAGTTTCAGAAAAAGAAATATCCGATTATTACGAAGAAGTTGCAAAATTTTCTGATAAAAAGCTTGCAGCTACTTGGATGATGGGTGATTTATTTGCAATGTTAAATGACAAGGGACTTGATATATCAAAATCTCCTATATCAGCAAAACATTTCGCAGAGCTAATCCAATCAATTAAATCTGGAGAAATTTCAGGAAGAATAGCAAAAGAAGTTTTCGAAATTATGGTTGAAAGCGGAGAAAATCCAAAAAAAATTATAGAGTCAAAAGGGATGAAGCAACAAAGCGATCCCAAAGAATTAGAAAAAATGATTAATGAGATACTATCAAAAAATAATGATAAAGTTGATCAATACAAAGCCGGAAAAGAAAAATTATTTGGTTTTTTTGTTGGGCAGGTTATGAAATTATCTGGTGGAAAAGCAAACCCTCAATTAACAAATGAAATTCTAAAAAAACTTTTAAAAGGCTAATTATGCCTAAATCATTAGATTTAACAGATAGTCTTGAAAAATATATCGTTGATCACTCTGAAGATTTATCGGACATCCAAAAAGAAATCTTAGATTACAATTTAAGTCTTGGTGACCAAAAGAAATTACAAATATCTATTTCACAAGCACAATTCCTTCAAACATTAATTAAGATATCTGATATCAAAAAAGTTTTAGAAATTGGAAGTTTTACGGGTTTTAGTGCTTTATCAATGGCATTATCATTACCTGAAGATGGATTTTTAATTAGCTTAGATAAAAATACTGAATTTAGCAAAAAAGCAAAAACCTTTTACGATAAGGCTAATGCAAAAAAAATTACACAAATTATAAAGCCAGCAATTGAGAGTTTAAAAGATTTAGAAAGTTCTAAACGAAAATTTGATCTAGTTTTTATTGATGCAGATAAAGAAAATTATGTAAATTATTATGAAAAAAGCATTAAATTGATTGATAAAAATGGACTTATTATAATTGATAATGTTTTGTGGCATGGTGAGGTGACTGATAAATCAAATAATGATAAATTTACAAAAATTATCAAAGATTTTAATAAACATATTAAAGATGATAATAGAGTGACAAAAAATATTCTTCCTATAGGCGATGGATTAACAATTTGTATTAAAAAATAATGTTTACTGTTTTTGGATTTTATAAGTTTAAAAAGATTAAATCTTTAAAGAAATTTAGATCTTTATTCCAATCGGAATTCCTTAATAATAAAGTCAGAGGGACCTTAATACTTTCTGCAGAAGGTATTAATGGAACAATTGCAGGACAAAAAAAATCGATTTTGAAAATAAAAAACTTATTAAAAAAAAGATTAAAGTTTATTAAGTTTGATAGTAGTAATCATTCTACAAGTAGGTTTCAACCATTTCATCAAGGAAAAGTTAAGATAAAGAAAGAAGTTGTGCCTATCGGTTTAAAGATTGATAAAAAAAACAAAAAACAAAATAAATATCTCTCAGGTAATTCTTGGAATAGATTGATATCTAAAAAAGAAACTTTAGTTGTTGATGCAAGAAAGTCATTTGAATTTAAAGTGGGTACTTTTAAAAAGGCTATTAATCCTAATATCACTAACTTTAGGGATTTTCCAAAATATTTACAAAAGATAAATAAAAAAAAACCAGTTGCCATGTTTTGCACAGGTGGCATTAGATGTGAAAAAGCATCTGTTTATTTAAAACAAAAAGGTTTCAAAAACGTTTTTCAATTAAAAGGCGGTATCCTTAATTATCTAGATAAAGTTGAGAAGAAAAATAGTTTGTGGAAAGGAGAGTGCTTCGTATTCGATAATAGAGTATCAGTTAAACATGGATTAAAGCAAGGTTCTTTCTCGGTTTGTGGAGGTTGTAGAACACCTATTTCACCTTTGGACAAGAGATCAAAGATGTATGAAAGAGGTGTTTCTTGTCATAATTGTTATAAAAATCTCACAGAAAGTCAAAAGACTAGATTTAGAATGAGACAGAAACAAATTAATGTTGCTAAAAGCAAAGGTATCAAGCATATGTTCCAGAGAGAGTATACCTTATGAAATCAATAAATTTAGTGGGTGAACCAATAATCGATTTGCTTAAAAAAATTGCGATACCTGCAAGTACAGGAACCCTTTTTCAAACTCTTTATAATATTGTAGATACATTTTTTGCAGGAAAGATATCTGCAAATGCATTAGCAGCTATAGCAAAATCTTTCCCTTTATATTTTATTATTATAGCGACAGGAGTAGGTATTGTTTCAGCATCAAATGCTTTAATTAGTAATTCACTCGGTGCAAAAGAAGACCGTACAGCCTCTCTATATGTGGCTCAATCACTTCTTTATTCTATTTTTGTTTCAATTTTAGTAACTTTTATTGGTTTATCATTTTCAGATGATCTTTTAAGATTTATGGGTTCTGATCCAGAAACTATAAGATTGGCTACAGACTATTTAGACATTATTTTTTTTGCTACTTTTATCTTTTTAATTCAGATTTCTTTAAATGGAGCATTAAACGCTCAAGGTGATACAAAAAGTTATAGAAATGTTTTAATTATTAGTTTCTTTTTAAATATTGGACTTAACCCTTTATTTATATTTGGTTTAGGACCAATTCCTGCTTTAGGGATTGCTGGTCTAGCGATTGCAACAGTAATTGCACAGTTTTTAGGATTAATTTATTTAGCTTATAAGGTTTACTGTTGTGAACTGAAACAATTTTTAAGCCCTCAATGTTTTCTTCCAAAATATGATTTGATTAAAAATCTTACATACCAATCTGTGCCGATGATGATGAATATGTTTATGATTGGTTTAGGAATTTTTAATATTTTATTTTTTGTTAGCAAGTTCGGATACCTCGCTGCAGCAGGTTACGGGTCTGCGCTTAGAATTGAACAAATCCTTTTATTACCAGTAATTGGCCTTAACACGGCTGTCCTAACTATTGCAGGTCAAAATTTTGGGGCTAAACTTTTTGATAGAGTAGATGAGTCATATACTAAAGCAATTACGGTCGGTTCATCATTTATGATTTTAGCGGGAATTGTTATTTTTTTATTAGCTGATAACATTGTTTCAATCTTTACTGATAATCAGGAAGTGATAGATTTTGGAGCAGATTATTTAAAAGTAGCTGCATTTATTGGCCCTGTGTATCCTGTTTTTTTTATTACTAATGCTTTGTTTCAAGCAATTAAAAAACCGATTTATACAGTAGTTATAACTTTTTCAAGATTAGTTTTGCTACCATTTTTCACAATGTCAGTTGTGGTATTTGTTTTAAATGGAAGTTTCAAAGATTTATTTTTAGGTTTATTTTTTATTAATTGGACTTTTGGAATTTTAGTGTTCTTATTTTCAAAGTATTATATGAAAAGACTGTTTAGCAAGACAGTTAAAATTTAAATCATTTATACTGAAGTCTATTTTCTAATTTTCTCACAAAATAAGAGACAACTAGAATAAGCACTAAGTATTCTAATATTAAAAATGTATAAATTTCTAAAGGTCGATAAGTTGTTGTTACGAGCTCATTTGCTTTCCTTGTTAAATCTCCAATTCCTATAATTGATACCAGAGAAGACATTTTTAAAACGTAGACAAATTGATTTCCCATGGCAGGCAAAACAACTTTTATTGCTTGAGGTAAAATTACTAATCGCATCTTTCTCCAAAAATCCATTCCCAAAGACTCAGATACCTCATGTTGACCTTTAGATATTGAATTTATACCAGCTCTAAAAATTTCTGCTTGAAAGGCACTTTCACTAATAGTTAAAGCGATTATACCTGAAACAAATGGAGAAAAACTAATACCCATCATAATTGGTAAACCATAATAAATCCAAAGAATTAAAACTAGTAATGGAATAGCCCTAATAATTTCTACATATGCAATATTAAAATAACTTAAAAATTTATTATTTGAAATAGAAGGAAGGGCCACAACCAAACCTATAATCATTGCCAGAATAATTGAAACAATAGAAATATAAATAGTCGTAGTAATACCACTTATTAAAAATTTTAGGTTGGTTAACCCATCTATATTTTCAGGGCTTAAAATATACCAGCCCCACTCGTAATTTGAGCTACACCCTTGTAGTAAAAATAATACAGTAATTATTTTTAAAAATTTCACTAATTGACTATATTTGTTAATTGAAGGTATGGAAACTTAAATTATAAGCTCTTTAAGTTATACTTAGCGAGTAATCTTTTGAAAAATCCTGATGATTGTTTTTTCTTAATCCAATTACTTACATAATCATTCCAAACTTTATCATCTTTTGGAACCATCATAGCTAAGAATGCTGGATTTTTTTCACCATCTGGTACAATGGCTAACTGAGGGTATTTGATTACTAATTTGTTAGCTTCAGTTGAACTTGTAATATTTCCGTCAGCTCTGCCAGCAAGTACTTCTTGAAAGTCTCTAGCAGGTGCTTCTACTGATTGTAATTTTGATTGTGGAAAAAATTCTTTTGCCTTTTCTTCTTGAGACGTACCTAACGTAGTAGCTATTTTAACATTTTTATTATTTAAAGAGTCCCAGGTTGGAAACTTTTTTAAATTCTTTTTTAGTACTAAAGGAACAGTACCGTATTTATAATATGTAGCTGTAAAACCCGCTACTTCTGCTCTTTTAGGTGTTTTTGTTACGCTTGTAGAAATATCGTATCTATCTGCAGTTATTCCAGCAACAATAGTCTTCCATTCAGCAGGAACAAATTTTACTTTCACGCCTAAATCTTTAGCTAACTCTCTCATTACGTCTATATCAAAACCTTTATACTTGTTTGTAGCAGGGTCTTTCATTGACATTGGATCCCAATCACCCGTAGTTCCCACTCTTAATTCACCATTTTTTTTGATTGTATCTAATTTAGATTGCGCCTGAGCACTTGTAGCTAGGAATAGTAAAGCTAACACTGTAAATATTTTTTTAAACATTTAATGTTATTAGCTAATCCTCTCTGTTTTTTCGATTTGCAATTTGACCCACTTTATCAATTTAAATGAAAGGGGTTGACTGAAGAGCAGTTTATCAGCTATAAAGAACAAAACAAGAACATTTATGAAGCTTACAATACCATTTTATTTGCATAAAGTAGGGGCGGGTTTTCCATCACCCGCTACTGATTATATTGAAGATGATATAGATTTAAATTCACACCTAATAACAAATGCACCAGCTACTTTTATTATAAGAGTTCAAGGAAAGTCTATGACTAACGTCGGTATATACGATGGAGATTTATTAATAGTAGATAAAAGCCTAAATCCAAAAAATTTTTCCACGGTAATAGCAAATGTTAATGAAGAACTTGTAGTAAAAACTTTAATTAAGAGCAAGGAAACTAACTATTTGACATCAGGATCTAAAAATAAATCAGATAAAATTAATTTAACAGATAATCCAGAAATAATAATTTGGGGAGTAGTGACGTATGTCATTCATAAACAATAGTAAAAAAAAAATTGCTCTTGTTGATTGCAATTCTTTCTACGTTTCATGCGAAAGATTATTTAATCCGAAAATAAGAAACGTACCCGTTGTAGTACTGTCAAATAATGATGGCTGTGTAATATCAAGATCAACAGAAGCTAAAGCATTAGGAATTAAGATGGGAGAACCATATTTTAAAGTTAAAGAATTAGTTAAAAAAAATAATGTTCAAATATTTTCTTCTAATTATTCGTTATACGGTGATCTATCAAGGAGAGTAA
>CACOWO010000017.1 GCA_902630925.1 uncultured Pelagibacteraceae bacterium
AAGAAGAGACGAGGAAGAAATAAGAAAATTACAACAAGATAATTTAGAGTCTCAAAAATTACTTCAAGAAACAGGCTTTTTTAAAAAAGGTGCAATCGATGAGGCAATAAAATTTAATAAAGAAAGAATACAGAAACTCTCAATTCAAATCAGAGATAATGAAGATAAGTTAGCTCGGACTAAAAACTCACTTCAAAGAGATAATAAAACTCAATTAGAGTTGATAGATAGACAATCTAATAGGTCGATTAAACCTCTACAAGATAATTTAAGAAAAAATCAAGCTCTGATAGATAAATATAATGATGATTTAAATAATATAGCAGACAGGAATCGAGAAAATTTAGTTGAAATTGAGTCTATTCAGAAAGAAATAGATAATTTAGTAAAAACGATTGATGAAGAAGGGCCAAAAAATCAAGTGATCAGGGTTGCTTCCTGGTTTAAAGATTTTTTTGTTATAAATTATGAAAATGAAAACAATAAAATTGCTAAACAAATTAATGATTTAGAATCTTCTAAAGTTTTTAATACTATTTTATTCTTTAAATACAAAACAGAAAGAACTGATAAAGAAATTGAAATAATTAACAATCAAATTTCAATGTTGAGTGACCAGGTAATTTTAAATGAGCAAAAATTAGAACTATCTAAAGCCAAAGGATCAACAAAATCAGTTTATTCAGATATTCCTCAATCTTCTTTAACTTTTGCCTTTTGGATCTGGTTTGGGGTTTTAAGTTTTATAGTTTCAATAACTGGAACTATGCTTGCATTCGCAAGTCTTAATTTAAGAGACCCAAGAATGCATGCTGATAGAAATACAAATCAATTAAAAAGAATTGGCTTATTTTGGTGGTTTACTCGACTTTTATCTGCATGGACTAAAAATTTAAGAGTAAAAACTAGACAATTATTTAGACCTAATATCATAGAAAAGAAAGTTGAAGTTGAAGTCGAAAAAATTGTAGAAAAAATTGTAGAAAAACCAGTGATACAAGAAAAGATAATTGAAAAAGAAATTGAAGTTCCAAAACAAATTGAAAAGAAAGTATTTGTCCATGTTCCATTTCCCACTGATGATCCAGAAGTAATTAAAAAGGGTCCTATGATTTATAATGATAAGGATAAGAAAAAATAATGTCAGAAATCACTGAAAGATTAACAAAAGGTGAAGAAAACGATTACCATCCAGTAAATCAATACATAGACGAACAAAGTAGACTTAGAAGGGCTAGAAGTTTTTGGATTAGAGCTAAATCGTGGGCATTATTAATAATTGCAATTGGATTTCTATTTGTTTTATTAGCTTGGGCCTATTCTCTACTTCACAAACACTACATTTTAAAAAGAGTAGGTGCAGTTCAAGAAAGGGTAATAGAAGAAAGAATAAATGAAGCAATTTCTAGTGGAGGAATGTCTAAATCTGTTTCCGAAATTAGAATGCTTGGAGATAACCAATTAGCAATAGAGGAGTTAAGAAAAACAAAAAAAACTTTAGAGAATGAACAAAACAAAAATAAAGCACTTTCTCAAGAAATTGATAATACCTCAGAACAGATTAGTAAAGCTGTTGAAGAGTTAGAAAAATCAGTTGGAAAAGTAGATTCTTTCGAGTCAGAGAAGTTAGCATTGCTTAAAAAACAACAAGAACTTGAAAATCAAGTTGCTAAACTTAAAGAAGAAGGGCAAGAAAGAGCAGAAACAATTAAAAAATTAGAGGAAATTAAAGAAAAAAATAAAAATGCAGATCAAACTTATTATGTATTTAATGATGAAATTGTTAAAGTGAGCAATAAGAACCTAAGAATAATGACCAGATATCAATTTAAAGATTTAAATGCGTCAAAACCAATGTTTGTTGATTGTTATGTTGATTTTGTTAAACGAGCTAATTTAGATCTAGTGGACTTAAATCTGGGTACAATTGAATCTGATTTTAAGGTCTCAAAAAAATATACAGATAGTGGATTTACCAAACAACAATTTGTAGATTTAAAACAAAATTATTGTAGATATCTAAATTAAAAATTTTATTGTAGGAATTTATAGGATTACCAGTCCTTAACCAGTCCCTGCAGGGGATAAATTAGCTATTTGTATACAAAATGATCGGTTTTACTGGAGGCCACGCCCAGAATCGAACTGGGATAAAAGGATTTGCAATCCTCTGCGTAACCATTCCGCCACGTGGCCAATCTTTACAGTTTATCTATTAAAGCATTTATTAATCTTAATAAAGAAAAATCTAATTATTTAGGCTTGTAGGCTTATTGATATGAAGTAAATTAGATAATATTCAAAAATATGGAGTTTAAAAAATACAATCATTTAAAAGAGGAAAAAATAATCTCTGATTATTGGATAAAGCATAATTGCTTTAAACCTAAAAAGACTAAATTAAATAAAAAATTTTCCGTTGTAATTCCACCTCCTAATGTAACTGGCAGACTTCATATGGGACATGCTTTAAATAATAGTCTTCAAGATGTTCTTGTGAGGTTTAAAAGAATGAAAGGCTTTGAGACTTTGTGGCAACCGGGAACAGATCATGCTGGTATAGCTACACAAGCTGTTGTAGAAAAAAACCTTGAAAAAGAAAACATTAGTAAAAACCAATTAGGGCGAGATGGTTTTATAAAAAGAGTTTGGGAGTGGAAAGAGGAGTCTGGGGGAATAATATTAGATCAATTAAAAAAATTAGGATGCTCTTGTGATTGGTCTAGAACCAGATTCACAATGGATAAAGACTTGTCGAAAGCGGTAATCAAAGTCTTTGTTGATCTTTACAATAACAAATTGGTTTATAAAGATAAAAAATTAGTAAATTGGGATACAAAACTACAAACTGCTATCTCTGATTTAGAGGTAATTCAGAAGGATGTTCAGTCTCAGTTATATTATATAGATTATGTTATAGAAGGGAACACAGATAAAATTACAATTGCAACAACAAGGCCTGAAACAATGATGGGTGACACAGCTATTGCGGTTAATCCAAAAGACGAAAGATATAAGTCTTTAATTGGGAAGAATGTTTTAATACCATTAGTAAATAGAACTATTAAGATAATTGCCGACTATTACGCTGATCCCAAACAAGGTTCTGGAGCAGTTAAAATTACTCCAGCCCATGATTTTAATGATTATGAAGTGGGAAAAAGAAATGGTCTTAAAATAATAAATGTTCTAGAAAAAAATGGTTCAATAAACAAAAATGGAATAAAGGAATTTATTGGATTAGACCGATTTGAAGCTAGAAAATTATTAGTAAAAAAACTTAAGGAAGAAGGTTATTTAGTAAAGATAGAAAATATTAAAAACAAAGTTCCTTATGGCGATAGGTCTAATTCGATTATTGAACCTCTATTAACAGAACAGTGGTTTGTTAATGCAAAGAAATTAGCAAAAAAACCAATTCAAGTAGTTAAAGAAGGCAAAACATCTTTTTACCCTGAAACTTGGACAAAAACTTTTTTTCAATGGATGATAAATATTGAGCCATGGTGCGTTTCACGTCAAATTTGGTGGGGACACAGAATTCCAGCTTGGTATGATCAACACAATAATATTTTTGTAGCTGAAAATGAAAAAGAAGCACTTAAATTAGCTAAGAAGAAAAACATAAAAACCACTAAACTAAAACAAGAAACCGATGTTCTTGATACTTGGTTTTCATCAGCTTTGTGGCCATTTGCAACATTAGGTTGGCCGAATAAAACTAAGGAGCTTTCAAAATTTTATCCTACTTCTGTATTAGTAACAGGTTTTGATATAATTTTTTTCTGGGTAGCCAGAATGCTAATGATGGGGAATTATTTTAAGAATAAAACTCCATTCAATAAAGTTTATGTACACGCCCTTGTAAGAGACGAAAAAGGACAAAAAATGTCAAAATCTAAAGGTAATGTAATTGATCCATTAGAATTAATAAAAGAGTATGGCGCAGACAGTTTAAGGTTCACTTTAATCTCTATGGCATCTCCTGGCAGGGATGTAAAGTTATCAGAAAATAGAGTAGTAGGTAATAGAAACTTTATTACAAAAATCTGGAGCGCAAACAATTTTTTACAATTAAATAAATGTAAATATGATAAAAAAATAAATATAAATTCTATTAAATTATCAATTAATCACTGGATTTATAACGAATTTGTATTAACTCAAAACTTAGTGTCTAAAAGTTTAGAAATTTTCAGGTTTGATGAAGCAGCAAAACATATTTATCAATTTGTCTGGCACTATTACTGTGATTGGTATTTAGAATTTTTAAAACCGATTTTCAACTCTAAAAATAAAGCAGAATTAAACGAAGCTAGATTATTTTCCTCTTTTATGATGTCAAATATTCTTAAGTTGTTGCATCCATTTATTCCTTTTTTTACTGAAACAGTATGGAGCAAAAATAATTACAAAAAATTAACTAAAACAAATGTGGTATTATCAAAGTGGCCTGAATATGAAACGATAAGTAAATTTAAAAAAAATTGCAATGATATTAATAATTTAATCGGATTTATATCAAGTATAAGATCATCAAAATCAGAATTAAAAATTACTCCTAAATTATATTGCGATATTTACTTTTTAGAAAAATCATCTAAATTAAAAAGGATTATTCAAAATAACTTAATTTTAGCTAAACAAGTTGGTAGAATAGGGAATGTTTTAAAATCAAAAAAATTTGATAATAATACAATTGAAATTTTATCCCAAAATGAAAAAATTTCTTTAAATTTTAAAGAAAATATTGATTTGGCATCCCAAAAAATAAGAATTTCTCAAAAAATTGAGAATTTAAACAATCAAATAAAAGCTTTAAATAATAAACTTAAAAACAAAGCTTATGTTAAAAATGCTCCAAAAGAAATAGTCCAAAATGATAAAAAATTGCTTAAGGAATTAACTATTGAAGATAGTAAATTAAGAAGTATTGTAACAAGTATTAATTAAAAATGTCAAAATTTAATAAAAAAAAATTACCAAGTCGTCACACTTCTTTAGGTCCAGATAGAGCACCTCACAGATCATTTTATTATGCAATGGGAGAAACAGAGCAAGATGTAGCGAAACCATTTGTTGGAGTTGTTTCAACTTGGAATGAGGCCGCACCTTGCAACACAGCTTTGATGAGGCAAGCTCAGTCAGTTAAAAAAGGAGTGAAAGAAAGCGGGGGAACACCGAGAGAATTTTGTACAATTACTGTTACTGACGGTATAGCAATGGGGCATGAGGGAATGAAATCATCTTTAATATCACGAGAGATAATTGCTGACTCTGCTGAACTAACCGTGCGAGGACATTGTTATGATGCTTTAGTTGGAATTGCAGGCTGCGATAAATCTTTACCAGGTTTGATGATGTCTATGCTAAGGCTAAATGTTCCAAGTGTTTTTATTTATGGTGGTTCCATCTTACCAGGAAAATTTAGAGGAAAAGATGTTACAGTTGTTGATGTGTTTGAAGCAGTTGGCAAACATTCATCAGGTGCAATGTCCTCAGACGAGCTAAAAGAGTTAGAATTAGTTGCTTGTCCAAGTGCAGGAGCCTGTGGTGGACAATTCACCGCTAATACAATGGCCTGTGTTTCAGAGGCCATTGGTCTTGCTTTACCATATTCAGCAGGAACACCGGCACCTTATGAAGAAAGAGATAAGTATGCTTTTGATAGCGGACAAACGGTAATGAATTTACTAGAAAAAAATATTAAACCTAGAGATATTGTAACAAAAAAAGCTTTAGAAAACGCTGCTACAATTGTTGCAGCTACAGGGGGATCAACAAATGCAGCTTTACACCTTCCAGCTTTAGCAAATGAGGTAGGAATAAAATTTGATCTTATGGATGTTGCAAAAATATTTAAAAGAACACCTTATCTCGCAGATTTAAAACCTGGGGGAAAATACGTAGCTAAAGATATGTGGGAAGCTGGTGGTGTTCCGATGTTATTAAAAACTTTGCATGATGGAGGATATATTCATAGTGAGTGTATGACAGTTACAGGCAAAACAATGAAAGAAAATTTGGCTAATATAAAGTTTAATACAAATCAAAAAGTTTTAAGAGAATATAATAACCCTCTTTCTCCAGATGGTGGAGTTGTTGGACTAAAAGGTAATTTAGCTCCAGAGGGAGCAATCGTAAAAATTGCAGGATTAAAAAAATTACAATTTACAGGAAAAGCTAGATGTTTTGATAATGAAGAAGACGCAATGAAAGCAGTGCAAACCAAAAAATATAAAGACGGCGATGTAATAATAATTAGATACGAAGGTCCAAAAGGTGGACCAGGAATGAGAGAAATGCTCTCAACAACTGGAGCTATTTACGGTCAAGGTAAGGGTGAAAAAGTTGCACTTATAACTGATGGAAGGTTTTCAGGAGCTACTAGAGGTTTCTGTGTCGGACACGTTGGTCCAGAGGCTGCAATGGGCGGTCCAATTGCACTCCTTAAAAATGGAGATATAATAGATATAGACGCAAAAAAAGGCTCAATTAATGTTAGGCTTACTAGCGCACAATTAAAAGCTAGAAGAAAAAAGTGGAAAGAAAAAAAATCAAGTTTTGGATCCGGAACTATTTGGAAATATGCTCAAACAGTAGGACCTGCTTATCTAGGCGCCCCAACACATCCTGGTAAGAAAAAAGAAGTTAAAGAATATTCAAAAATTTAATGAAAATACGTCCAGTAATTTTATGTGGCGGCTCTGGAACAAGACTTTGGTCTGATCAGAAACACCATCAACCGAAGCAGTTTATTGATTTTGGGAATTGGACGCTATTCGGAAAAACTTTAGAGAGGATAAAAAATTCGATATTTGATTATCCAATAATAAGCACTAATAAGAAATATATAAGTGAGATTAAGAAACATTTAAAATTAAAAGATTTTAAGAAATATAAAATTATTCTTGAGCCAGCAAAAAGAAATACTGCTCCTGCTATACTTAGTTCGGCACTAATAGAGGAAATACCAGAGAACCAACCCTTAATTTTTTTAACGTCAGATCATTTAATTGAAAAAACCAACCAGTTTAATAAATTTATTAAACAACATCAAAAATACTTGACTGATAAAAATATCTTTATATTTGGCATTAAACCCTCCAACCCTTCAACTGACTTTGGTTACCTCCTATCAAAAAGAGTGAACAATAAATACAAAGTTACAAAATTTATTGAAAAACCTAATTTAAAAAAAGCAAAAAAAATAATTAAAAAAAAAGCATACTGGAATTCAGGAATGTTTTTTCTTACAAAAAAATCAATAATTAATAACTTCAAGAAGTACCAAAACAGCATCTTTAATCATTGTTTAAAATCTGTAGATAAATCAAAATTTAAAAATAATATTTATTATCTTAATAAAAATGACTTTTTAAAAAGTAAGTCAATTTCTTTTGATTACGCAATTTTGGAAAAATCAAAAGATATAAATACTATAAACTTAAATATACCTTGGTCTGATCTAGGTAGCTGGAAAGAAATTTGTAAAGTTTATGATAAATTAAAGGCTAAATACAAAAAAAAGAAAAATATTTTTTACAGACCTTGGGGCAGGTATACAAACTTGTACAAGGGTAAAAATTTTTTAATTAAGGAACTTTATGTAAAGCCCAAAGGAGTTTTAAGTCTTCAAAAGCATTTTCACCGTTCTGAACATTGGGTTGTAACTCAAGGTACACCAAAGATTACTTTAAATAAAAAAAAATTTATTTTGAAACCTAATGAAACTATTTTTATTCCTGTAAAATCTAAACACAGAATTGAAAATCCTTATAAAAAACCAGTCAAGATTATTGAAGCACAATTAGGTTCAATTTTAAAAGAAACAGATATTGTCAGATATCAAGATATATACGGTAGAATTAAATAATTTTTAGTTCTATTGGTGTGTGATCAGATGGTTTTTCTTTAGATCTTGGTATTTTATTTATTTTAATTGATTCTATATTTTCAATTAAACTATTTGAAAGTAAAAAATGGTCTATTCTCATCCCATAGTTTTTCTGCCATGATCCTGCAAAATAGTCCCAAAAAGTATACTCTTGTTTTTTTTTGTTTTTAAATCGGTAGACATCTCTAAAGCCCAAATTAATAAGCTCTCTAAATTTTTTCCTAATTTCTAGTCTACCTAAAGCATCGTTCTCATATCTTTTAAAATCATGAACATCAATTTCCTCTGGGATAATATTAAAGTCCCCGGCGATAAGAATATTTGAGTTTTTCTGAATTTTTTTTTTAATATTTGAGATAAATTTTTTTAACCATTCTTTTTTGTATTCATATTTTTCTGTATCTACAGGGTTTCCATTTGGAACATAAATATTAATAAGCTCTATCTTTTTTTTTTTAAATTTTAACTCAGCAGAGATTATTCGTGATTGATTTAAATTATCTTTAATAAGACTTTTATTAACATTATCTAATTCATATTTAGAAATAATTGCAACCCCATTATAACTTTTTTGACCAAATACATATGATATGTAACCTAAATTTTTAAACTCATCATTTGGAAAATTTTCATTTGGTGTTTTAATTTCTTGTAATAAGAGAACATCGGGAGAGGAGTCTTTAATATAATTTTTGATGTTTTCTATTCTTGCCCTAACGGAGTTGACGTTCCAAGAAATAATTTTCATTAAACAGAGAAAGAAAGACCGCAACCGCATGAAGCAGTAGCTTTGGGATTATCAATTACAAATGACTCTCCAATCATCTCTCTTTTAAAATCAACAACAGATCCAGAAATAATATCTAGCGAGGATTCATCAATAATTGTCTTTCCGAATATAATGTCATCTTTATTCAATTTTGTGTCAAAACTAAAATTATATTTGAAGCCAGAGCATCCTCCACCTTGAACAGTGATTCTAAAATATTTTTTATCATCGCCTTTTGTTATCAAATTTATTTGATTTAAGGCTTTATCTGTAAAATTTATTTTCTTTTCCATAAACGAAGTATATTTAGTATATAATCTATGTAGTAAGCATGCAAAAAAAATCAATCGGAAAACTATCTAAATTTGCAGTTCCTTTATTATCTAAAGGAAGATTTTTTAAAGAAAAAAAAACCGGTTTAAGAAATGATTTTCAGCGTGATAGGGATCGAATTATACATTCTACTGCATTTAGAAGGTTAAAGCATAAAACCCAAGTTTTTGTAAACACTTCTGGAGACCATTTCCGAACAAGAATTACGCACTCCCTTGAAGTATCTCAAATAGCTAGAACGCTTTCTAAATATTTTAATTTAAATGAAGATTTGTCTGAAACTTTAAGTTTGGCACATGATCTAGGCCATACTCCATTTGGTCATGCAGGAGAGGAAGCTCTTAATGATTGCATGAGAGATCATGGTGGGTTTGACCACAATATACAAACTTTGAGAATTATTACAATTTTAGAAAATAGATATTATGATTTTAAAGGCCTCAATCTTTCAATTGAAACATTGGATGGTCTAATCAAACACAATGGTCCGATTAAAGATTTGACCAAAATAAATAGAATTTTGGGAAATAATTTTTTCAAAAAAAAAATTAATTTTACTTTAAATTCATCTCTTGAGTCTCAAATTGCCTCTATATCAGATGACATAGCGTATAATAGTCATGATCTTGAGGATGGATTAAAATCTAATTTATTTAATTTAAACCAATTATCAAATATACCCGTTCTTGATAAAATTATATTGAAACATAAAAAAAAATTAAAAAAATATTCCATTGATTTAATCATAAGGCAAATTATAAGAGAAACAATTAATGAAATGGTAAGTGATGTTATTAGAACTACAAAAAAAAATATTAGACTTTATAAAATAAAAAATTTAAATGACATTTATCGTGCAAAAAATCAATTAGTAACATTCTCTGGAAATATGCAAAAATTTGATAAAAAAATAAAAAGTTTTTTAAAACATAAAATGTATTTTCATAAGAATGTAAATTCCAAGACTAACTATGGAAGAAAAGTAATTACAAGATTGTTTTTGAAAATTAAAAAAAATCCAAAAAAATATATAAATATTAAAAAATACAACAATTCAAACATAGAGCGAATTATATGTGATTATATTGCTGGTATGACTGATAGATATGCAATAAATCTATATAATAAAATTAAATGAATATTTTTGAACATCATTTATCTGAAATAAAAAAAATAGTTCTTTCTGAAAAAGAATCTCTAAAATTGAAAGATATTAAAAATTTAAACGGTATTAATTTAGAAATACCCCCTGAACAATTTAACTTTGACTTATCATGTAATATTGCAATGGTCCTTGGAAAAAAAAATAAGATAAATCCAAAAAATTTGGCTTTAAAATTAAAAGATATTTTTTTAGCTAAAATAAAAAATTTTTCAGAAATTGACATTGCTGGACCTGGTTTTTTAAATATTAAACTCACAAAAGCTGCTTTATTAAACAATATAAAAACTATTCTTAATGAT
>CACOWO010000018.1 GCA_902630925.1 uncultured Pelagibacteraceae bacterium
ATTATTGAAAGTTTATGTCTTATTGCTTCAGCATAAATTTCATCTGCTAATTTAGCGTCTAAAGCAGCAACTATGATCAAAATACAATCACTACCATAACTTTTAGATAAAGCGATTTGATAAGGATCAATAAAAAAATCTTTTGCTAAAACAGGAATTTTAAACTTATTTTTAATATCTCTTATATAATCGAGTTTACCAAGAAAGTGTTTTTCTTCAGTTAAAACTGAAAGGCAGGTAGCACCGTTTTCTACGTACATTTTTGCAATATTTAAATGATTGAAATCTTTCACTAATTCTCCAGCAGAGGGACTTGCTTTTTTTATCTCTGTTATTAGCGATGCTCTATTATTACTGGCTATAACTTCTTTAAAATTTAAGAAGTTATTTAAAGATTTGATTGTATTTTCAATAGAATCTAAAGAATTTGTCTTTTTAATTAGTTTTAAAGACTCTTTTTTATCTTCGATAATTTTATCTAAAACATTAGCCATTATTTTGATTGTAATTTTGTAAAATGATTAAAAACTTCACCAGAACTTAGATGTTTAGTTGCTTTGTTAAAAGCATCTTTAAAATCATTTTCTTTTCCTGAAACAATTAATCCTGCTGCAGCATTTAAAGAAACAGATTGTGAAAATTCATTAGAAGTTCCTTTATAGATATCTATAATCTTTTCTGCATTGTATTCTGCATTTTTACCTTTTAAATTTTCTTTGTTTCCTCCGTTTATACCAAGATCTTTTGGATTAATTATAAATTCATTTATTTTACCATCTTTTAATTCCACAATATTTGTTTTTGTAAAAGGTGAAATTTCATCCATTCCATCATCGCTATGAACAATATAAGCATGCACAACATTATTTTCTTTTAAAGCCTCGGCGAAAGGTTTCATCCATTTTTTATCAAAAACACCTATCACTTGTCTCTTAACTTGGGCTGGACTACTTAAAGGACCAATTAAATTAAAAATAGTTTTCTTACCCATCCTTTTTCTAGCAGGCCCAACGTGTTTCATAGCTGAATGGTAATTAGGAGCAAACATAAAAGCAAAATTTAAATTTTTAATACTTTCTTCTGCTTCATTTGGCTTAAGATTAATATTAATTTTTAATGCTTCCAATACATCAGCTGAACCACAATTAGACGAAACAGCTTTATTGCCATGTTTTGCTACTTTTACTCCCATACTAGCTAAGACAATCGCAGCGGCTGTTGAAATGTTTAAAGAATTTTGACCGTCTCCACCAGTTCCACAAGTATCAATAGTGCCTGGGTCACAAGAAACTTTTGTTGCTTTGTCTCTTAAAATATAGATACCACCGGCTAATTCATTTTTTGTTTCACCTTTTTTTATTAATGCCTCTAGAATTTCAATAATTTTATCCTCTGCGTGTTTACCCTCCATTAAATCTGAAAATAGAGATTTGCTTTCGTTAAATGAAAGGTTTTGACCTTGCTTTAATTTAGTTGCTATATCAGACATATTAATTAGTGATAAAATTTTTAATTAATTTCATTCCCATTTTAGTACTTATACTCTCAGGATGAAACTGAAACCCGTGAATATTATAATTTTTATGCATCAATCCCATAATTGTCTTATTTTTAGTTTCTGCAGTAATTATTAAGTCTTTTGGGAACTTTTTATGATCGACTACAAGGCTGTGATATCTCGTGGCTTCAAAATTATTTTTGATATTCTTAAATAGACCTATTCTTTGATGCTTAATTTTACTAGTTTTCCCATGCATTAAATTTTTAGCTCTAATTATTTTTCCACCAAAAACCTGTCCAATGATTTGATGACCTAGACATACCCCAAGGATTGGTATTTTTTTATGAACGTCTTTGACTATTTTTAAACAGTTACCAGCTTGATTTGGATTACCTGGCCCAGGTGAGATAACAATTTTATTATATTTTTTTCTTAAAATTGTTTTACCATCAATTTTATCATTTCTAACTACCTCAACATTCTTTTTAAAATTAGAGATGTAGTGAAATAAGTTATAAGTAAAACTATCATAGTTATCTATTAATAAAATTTTCATTTAATCTACCGCTCGCATTAAAGCTTTAGCTTTATTTACTGTTTCAGCATATTCTTTTTCAGGTTTACTATCCGCAACAACACCAGCACCAGCCTGAACATAAAATTTCTTATTTTTTATTAGAGCTGTTCTTAAAGCTATGCATGTATCAAATTCACCATTAGGAGTGAAATAACCAATACCACCTGCGTATAATTTTCTTTTATTTTTCTCTAATTCATCAATGATTTCCATAGCTCTAATTTTGGGAGCACCACTTACCGTGCCTGCTGGAAAGCCTGATAATAATGTTTCAAATAATGAAAATTTATTATTAAATTTTCCTATTACATTTGAAACTATGTGCATTACATGAGAATATCTTTCAACTTTAAACTTTTCAGTAACTTTAACTGTATTTACTTTAGATACTTTTCCAACATCATTTCTTCCAAGATCTAATAACATTAAATGCTCTGCTAATTCTTTTTTATCTTTTAAAAGATCTAATTCATGTTTTTTATCTTCTTTGCTGTTTTTTCCTCTAGGTCTAGTGCCAGCGATTGGTCTAATTGTTACTTCTCCACCTCTAAGTCTTACTAATATTTCTGGACTGCTACCTAAAATGTTAAAATCTTTATAATTAAAATAAAACATAAAAGGTGAGGGATTAGATTTTCTTAAATAGTTGTAAATTTCTATAGGTGTTTTATTTATTTTTCTCTCAAACCTCTGACTTAATACAACTTGAAAAATATCTCCTTTTTCTATGTACGTTTTTGCTTTTTTAACAAGTGTTTTAAATTTTTCTTTTGAAACATTTGATTTTATTGAATTCTTGTTAGGTTTAAAATTAAATTGCTCTGGAAGTTTTATTTTCTCAAAATCCTCATACAAATCAAATCTTTTGTTTATTGCATGATATTCTTGTTCATAATTTTTAATTTTTGTATCCGAATAAACATTCTCCACATAAAAAATTTTTCTTTTAATATTGTCATAAATAACTAAATTTTTAGGTCTAGATAGCCTAACATCGGGTATCTTAAGATCATCTTTACAATTATTAGGAATTTTTTCTATATAACGAATAACATCATAAGAAAAATAACCTACAAGCATCGAAGACATTGAAGGTAATTGATTTGGAACTTTAATCTTAAACTCTTTAATTAGTTTATTTATATATTTTAATGGATCAGATTTAATTTTAGATTTTTTATCTGAGCTACTAATTGTAATAATGTCCTTATTAATATCCCACATTTTATCAGGATTAAGACCAATTATTGTATAACGACCTTTAATTGTTCCTTTTTCAACTGACTCAAAAATAAAGCTATTTTTTTCAGCTAGAAGAAATCTAAATAAGTTTTCAATCTTTTGATATTGATTACAAGACCTCGTTCTAAATAAAATTTGATGTTTTTTTTTAGAATGATTGTTTTTGAATTCTTTAAAACTTAAGTTTATCCTCATTGAAATGAATTTTTGACACGTTCTATAGTTCTCTGATTAACATCAACTTTATACTTCTGATTAGCATTTTCGTCATAAGATTGATATATTTTGTTAATCAAATTTAAGCGTGCCTTTGCTTCGTATTGCTCAAATTCATTACTATTTTTTTGAAGTTCTTTATATTCAGTTTTTGTCGTTGATATTAAAAAACTTTTTGTAAGTGTGTTGTTAGTTAAAAGATTGATATCACCATCTTCAGTTAAGAAAATTTGCTTAACCAAACCTTTACTAAATATTTCGTTTTGTTTTAAACTAGAGATTTTATACTCTTTAACAATCAAGCCATTATCGTCAGCAAATTTTTTATAATTATCTCCATCAAAAGCTCCTAAACTTATATCTTTAGCTAGCGATGTATTGTTTTCAATTTTTTTTTTAAAACTTGCTTGAGCATTAAGTGCTTCTAGAACTTCAGGATCGTTCATCGGTTTATTTTTTTTTATTTCCTCTTTAATCTCAGCTAAATAATATTTACTATCTATATTAATTATTTCAGGAGATTGAGGTATCTTTATACTATATATTTTTTTAAAGAGATTATCTGATAAGTTTTCTATTTTTTTTTTGGCTTCGCTTTCCTTTTTTGCATTAACTTTATTAAATTCTACGATCTTTAAATTATTTGCTTTTGCTGTTTCTTCAAAAGATTGTCCATCTAAAACATTATTTTCAATAACATCTAATTGCTTAAAAAAATTTTCATTATAATTTTCGCTTCCGCTAATTAATTCAGGCTTAATTTCTGCGAATCTTATTGATTTAAATTCTGCAATAAATACTTTTTTATTTCTCTCATAAAGCTCTTTAATACTTTCTTGAGAGGGCTTATTTTTTGAGTGATATTTATCTAAATCAATATATTTGATTGTTTTTATTTGATTTTCTTTTCTAAACTCTTTTTTAGCTAATATTTCAGGGATAACTATTCCGCCAGCCAAAGAGCTTAAAAACTGCCTTCTTTTTTCTTGATTAACTATATTAGCTTCAAATTGAGGCGCAGTTATTCCACTTTTAATTAAAAATTTTTCGTACTCAGTTCTTGAAAACTTTTTGTCTTTAAAAAATTTTTTGTCATTTTTGATTATATCTCTTAGAGCATTATCGCTAATAACAACACCAAGTTCCTCTATTTCTAATTCCATAACTTTTTTACCTATGTAGTCAGATAAAATCTGTTCAATAAGATCTGTTTTCGACAAATTTTTTATTTGTTCTTCATTTAAATTTAGTCGATTAATATAATTTACAAATTCTTGTGTACTTATTTTATTCGAGTCCACTGTTGCAATTACGTTTTGATTTCCTCCTCTAAAAACGTCACCCATTCCCCAAAAGACAAAAGGAAGGATAATTATTCCTACTAGCAGCTTCAGAAAAAAAGATTTTGATAATTTACCTATTGATGTTGCCATTATATTAATTTATTAAGTTCAAAATTATACACCTATAAATTAAAATTTTAATTAAGGCAAATTATGAAATATTTTATTGGTAATTGGAAAATGTTTGGAGTGCCAAAATCCGTTAGTATTCTTAATAAAATAAACTCTTACTATTCTAAGGACAAAAATAGAAACAAATATAGAGTAATTATAACCCCTCCGTATACTTTAATTGAAAGTTATTCTAAATATTTCAAAAATAAGAAGATTTCGATAGGTGCTCAAAATTGTTACCAAAAAGAGCAATTCTCTTCCAATACTGCTGCTATAAGTCCCTTCATGCTCAGGAGCGTGGGAGCTAAATATACGTTAATAGGACATTCAGACAATAGATTTGAGGGTGATACCGACTTAATGCTTAAGGATAAAGTGAAGTATGCTCTAAATAATAATTTAAAAGTAGTTTTTTGTATAGGTGAAAACAAAACAGAAAAAAATAATAAAAAAACACTTAGTGTTTTAAAAAGGCAATTAACTAAAGTCCTTGAAAAAAAATTTAATAAAAACAATATTATTGTCGCTTACGAGCCTATTTGGTCAATTGGAACTGGGAAAATTCCAACTGTAAACGAATTAAAAAAAACCACAATTTATATAAAAAAGATTTTAAAACAAATATATAAAAAAAATAGCCCAGGAGTTCTGTACGGTGGTTCTGTAGATGGAAGCAATGTTGAGATGTTTAAAGAAATAAGAGAAATTGACGGTTTTTTAATAGGCGGAGCCTCGAAAACTTCTAAAAAATTTATTGATATAATAAGAAATTACTATAGATAAACAGGATGGAAAGTTTACTTATATTTGTCAATATTGCTTTAGCAATTATCTTAGTATTCATAATTTTATTACAAAGATCAGAAGGAGGAGCTTTAGGTCTAGGTGTTTCACAAGATAATTTCACGTCAGCAAGATCTGTGGGCACATTTTTAACAAAATTTACTTCGATCGTAGCTGCTTTATTCATAATTTGCAGTATAGCAATTGTAGCTATTTCAAGAGATGAGCTTCGTGAAACACAATCAGTTTTAGAAAAGCAAGAAGAAGAAAATTCAAACCTCCCACAAATTCCCCAATCTAAGTAATTAAGTCTTTGTGTTTAATAAAATATAAAGTATAACATACTTCCATGGCGCGATATATATTCGTAACTGGCGGCGTGGTTTCATCTTTAGGCAAAGGATTATCTTCAGCTTCTCTTGCATACCTGCTTCAATCTAGAGGATATAAAGTTAGAATAAGAAAACTTGATCCATATTTAAACGTTGATCCAGGAACCATGAGTCCATTTCAACATGGTGAGGTTTTCGTTACTGACGACGGAGCAGAAACAGATTTAGATTTAGGTCATTATGAAAGATTTTCAGGTATTTCCGCAAAAAAATCAGATAATATAACAACCGGAAAAATTTATAGCGACGTTTTAAAAAAAGAGCGGCAAGGAAAGTACTTAGGAAAAACAGTCCAGGTTATTCCTCACATAACAAATAGAATAAAAGAATTTATTAAACATGATGTTGCAAAAGAAGACTTCGTAATTTGTGAAATAGGAGGCACAGTTGGAGATATTGAAAGTCTTCCTTTCTTAGAAGCAATCCGGCAATTCTCTAATGAATTTGGTAGAAAAAAAACATTATTTATTCATTTAACTTTGGTTCCTTATATGAAGGCATCAGACGAAATTAAAACAAAACCTACACAGCATTCGGTTAAAGAGCTCAGAAGTATCGGTATTCAACCTGACATAATTATCTGCAGGTCAGAGAGATCTATTCCTTTAAGTCAAAGAAAGAAGATCTCGTTATTTTGCAATGTGTCAATTAAAGATGTCATCGAAACAGTTGATGTAAAAACAATTTATGAGGCACCAATCAGCTTTAACAAAGAGAAGTTAGATGAAAGAGTTTTAAAATTTTTCAAGATTAAATCTAGAAAGAAAGTAAACCTAAGCCCTTGGAAAAAAATTACTCATTTAATATTGAACAATAAAAAGAAAGTCAATATTGCAATAATTGGAAAGTACGTAGAGTTGAAAGATGCATATAAATCTCTAGATGAAGCTTTAACCCACGGAGGTTTAGCTAACAATTTAAAAGTCAATTTAGTAAGGATTGAGTCTGATTATTTAAAACCAAAAGATATTAAAAATAAATTAAAAAAGGTTTCTGGTGTCTTAATTCCAGGAGGCTTCGGAAAAAGGGGAACCGAGGGAAAAATTGCAGCTATATCATTTGCCAGAAAAAATAATATACCATTTTTAGGTATATGTTTTGGAATGCAAATGGCAGTAATAGAATTTGCAAGAAATAAATTAGATATAAAAAAAGCAACATCTAGTGAATTTGGCTCCTCAAAAGCATCTGTAGTTGGCCTTATGAGTGAGTGGGTGAAAGATGGAAAAAAAATTAAAGGGACGGACAAAGACCTAGGTGGTACGATGAGGCTAGGAAGTTATGAGGCAAAACTTAAAAAAGGATCATTAATCAGCAACATTTATAAATGTGCTAAAATTAATGAAAGACATCGACATAGATACGAGGTAAATATTAATTACAAAGATGAATTTGAAAAAAAAGGCATGATATTTTCGGGCTTATCTCCAGATTCTAAATTACCTGAAATCATAGAACTTAATAATCATCCTTGGTTTGTCGGAGTTCAGTTTCATCCAGAATTTAAATCTAGACCTTTAGTTCCACATCCTTTATTCTCCTCATTTATAAAAGCCGCAAAAATCAAATCGAATAAATAATGATAAATCATAAAGTAAAATGTTCTAATTTTGAAATAGCAAATGATAAGCCGTTCACATTGATAGCAGGACCTTGTCAGTTAGAAAATGAAGCGCATGCTTTAAAGATTTCTTCAGAGCTAAAAAAAATTACTAGCGATCTTGGGATTAATTTAATTTATAAAACTTCGTTTGATAAAGCCAACAGGACAAGCCTTAAAGGTAAAAGAGGCATGGGACTCGAAAAATCATTACCGATTTTTGATAAAATAAGAAAAGAAGTTGGTTTACCTGTTTTAACTGATGTTCATACAGCTGAGCAATGTTCAATAGTGGGTGATCATGTAGATGTTTTACAAATTCCCGCATTTCTTTGCCGTCAAACAGATTTATTAATAGCAGCAGCAAAAACTGGAAAAATAATTAATGTAAAAAAAGGTCAATTTCTAGCTCCATGGGATATGGCTAACGTAATAAAAAAAATTGAAGACTCTGGAAATAAAAATATTTTAATTACAGAGCGAGGAGCAAGTTTTGGCTATAACACACTTGTATCCGATATGAGAGCATTGCCTATAATGTCAAGATTTGGATTCCCTATTGTTTTTGACGCAACACACTCAGTACAACAACCAGGAGGCATGGGGGAAAAAAGCGGCGGGCAAAGAGAATTTGTTCCTTATTTGGCTCGTGCAGCAATAGCTGTTGGCGTTGGAGCAATTTTTATGGAAACACACGAGGATCCCGACAACGCGCCATCAGATGGTCCAAATATGGTGCCATTAAATGAAGTAAAAACATTATTAAAAAAATTAACTGAAATAGATAAGTTAATTAAATAAAAGAATGGCAAAAATCAAAAGTGTTAAAGGGCGACAAGTTTTTGATAGTAGAGGAAATCCTACTGTTGAAGCTGAAATTTTTTTAAATGATGGTTCGTCAGCTACGGCAATATCACCCTCTGGCGCATCCACAGGGGCATTTGAAGCTCATGAATTACGAGATGAAGATAAAAATAAATTTTTGGGCAAAAGTGTAAATACCGCAGTTCAAAATATAAACATTAAAATTTCAAATAAACTGAAAAATTTAGACTTAAACCAACAAGAAAATGTAGATAAAATTTTATTGGAGCTAGATGGAAGTGAAAATAAAACTAACCTAGGTGCAAACGCAACTTTAGCAGTTTCATTAGCTTACGCAAAGTGTACGGCGATCGCAAAAAATCAATCACTTTATAAAAGTCTAGGTAAATCTTATTCTCTGCCTATACCACTGATGAATATAATTAATGGAGGTGTACATGCAGATAATGACTTAAATATTCAAGAATTTATGATCAGGCCTGACTCTGCTAAAAATTTTACAGATGCTGTTGAAAAATGTTTTCTAGTAATACAAAACTTAAAAAAAATATTACAATCTAAAAAAATGCTTACCAATGTTGGAGATGAAGGTGGATTCGCTCCATCAATAAATTCAAATGAAGAAGCCTTAGACTTAATAGTGCAAGCTATTGAAAAATCTAAATTAAAACCAGGCAACGACGTTGTAATTTGCTTGGATGTAGCTGCAAATGAGCTAAAGAATGAAAAAGGAGAATATTCAGTTCAATCTTCTAACTTTCTGCCAGCAGATGATGTTATAAACTACTACAAAAAATTAATATCTAATTTCCCGATTAAATCTATTGAAGATCCATTTGCAGAGGAAGATTGGCAATCATGGAAAAAAATTACTACTGCAATAGGAAAAAATGTTCAAATTGTTGGAGATGATTTATTTGTAACGAACTCTAAAAGACTAGAAAAAGGTGTAAAAGAAAAATCCGCTAATTGTATTTTAGTGAAACCTAATCAAATTGGTACTTTGACTGAAACACTAGAAGTTGTTTCAATAGCAAAAAAAGCAAATTTCAACACTATCATTTCGCACCGATCTGGGGACACAGAAGACACGTTTATAGCTGATTTGGCTGTGGCTACTATGTCCTCACAAATTAAAACAGGTTCACTAGCAAGATCTGAAAGAGTAGCTAAATACAACAGATTATTACGCGTCGAAGAAGAACTTGGCAATCAAGCCAAAATGGCTAAAATCTAACAAATGAAGTTAATTGAAAGTCTAAAAAAAAAGAAATTTCTTTTGTTTAATATTTTCTTTACTCTTTATATCGGAATAAATCTAATTGGAGGCGAAAGAGGATTGATATCTTATTTTGATAAAAAAAGCACTTATGAAAAATTGATTGAGGAAGAAAAAGTTTTATCAGTAAAATTAAAAGATCTAGATCAAAAAATTTCATTGATAAATAAAAATGATCCAGATTATCTAGATA
>CACOWO010000019.1 GCA_902630925.1 uncultured Pelagibacteraceae bacterium
ATTGATTTTGTAATTGTTAATGGCGAAAATGCTTCAGATGATGGCAAGGGAATTACTAAAGAGATTTCGGAAGAGTTTTTTAAAGTTGGTGTTGATGTAATTACATCTGGAAATCATATTTGGGATAAGAAAGAAACAACAGATTTTATAGAAAAAGAAAATAGACTTTTAAGGCCCGCAAATCTTGCAAACGGTTCACCCGGGCGTGGATATAAAATATATCTTTCAAAAAATAGAAAATTCAAAGTTGGAGTAATAAATCTTATGGGAAATGTTTTCATGAGAAAAACAGATGATGTTTTTAAAACAGCTAAAGAAATTTGTAGTAAAATGAAATTAAAAAAAGATGTAGATTTTTTAGTTGTAGATTTTCATGGTGAGATCACAAGCGAAAAAATGGCTGCTGGACATTTTTTTGATGGTAATGCTACTTGCGTAGTTGGAACACATACACATGTTCCTACAGCAGACACCCGTATTTTAGATGGAGGAACAGCTTATCAAACAGATATTGGTATGTGTGGAGACTATAATTCTGTTATTGGCATGAATAAAGAAAATTCAATTAAAAGGTTTTTAAAAGAAAAAGATGCTGTGAGTCATTTTCCTGCTGAAGGCAATGGAACTTTATCTGGAGTGATTGTTGAAACTGATTTTGAAACCGGTTTAGCAAAAAAAATTAAAAGAGTATTACATGGAGGTGTTTTAACAAATTAGTTATGGCAGGACATTCGCATTGGGCAGGCATTAAACATAAAAAAGGTAGAGCTGATAAAGAGAGATCTAAAATTTTTTCTAAATTATCAAGAGAGATAACAGTTGCTGCAAAATTAGGAGATAAAGATCCTGATATGAATCCAAGATTGCGAACAGCAATTCAAGCTGCAAAACAGGCTAATATGCCAAAAGATAATATTTCAAGAGCAGTTAGTAAATCAGAGGTGAGTGATGATAAAAATTATGAGAGTCTAAGATACGAAGGATTTGGACCAGCAAATATTGCTTTAATAATAGAAACTCTTACTGATAATAAAAATAGGTCAGCATCAAGTATTAGAACGGTATTACAAAAAAATGGTGGAAGATTAGGGGAGACAGGTTCAACTACACACATGTTTTCTAATTGTGGAGTAATTCACGTCGAAAAAGATAAAATTAATGAGGAAGAGATTTTTGAAAGCGCAATAAATGTTGGTGCAAAAGACTGCATAAATTTAAACAATGTTTTTGAAATAATTACTGAAAAAGAAGATTTTTATAAGATTAAAACTGAACTTGAAAAAAAAGTTGAAACACTTAATTACTCCTCTATAGAATGGAGACCAATCAATTATGTAAATATAACTAAAGATAAGGGCAAACAAATTATAGAAACTTTAACCGCTTTAGAAGAATTAGATGATGTTCAAAATATTTTTACGAACGCAAACCTAAAAAACATACAATAATGAAAATTATAGGAATAGATCCCGGTTTAAGTGGAGCAATTGCAGTAATGGAGGATAATAAGGTCTTAAACTTATTTGATATACCTGTAATGTCCGAAGGAAAAAAAAATAAGAGACAATTAAATAGTGCTCTTCTAGTAAGTTTACTTAAAGAGAACATAGTTAACCACGAGGAAGTCGCAGTAGTCGTAGAGCAGGTAAATGCAATGCCTGGTCAAGGTGTAACAAGTATGTTTAACTTTGGGCAAACTTTTGGGGCAATTAAAGGAGTTTGTGCTGCTTTAGACTTGCCAATTTTCTTTGTCAGGCCTTCAAAATGGAAAAAGCATTTTGAACTAATCAATTCATCAAAAGACTCGAGTAGAACAAAAGCTATTGAAATGTATCCAAAATTGTCCAATCAACTCTCAAAAAAAAAAGATGTTAACAAATCTGATGCTATTTTGATTGCAAGATACTATAGTGAAACAAGATTAACTGAGTAAAATTAAACCCAAATTAATTAATAACGCCAAATTCATGACACAATCTGAAAGTAATCAAACTTAATGGAACAAGATATTGCAGCTCAAGTCGTGGGTCTAGGTGGCGCCACCGACTTCTCACTTTGGAAATTATTTCTACGCGCTGACTTTGTAGTGAAATTTGTAATAATTTTGCTGATCGTTTGTTCTATATTTTCATGGGCACTTATATTCGATAAATTTAAATTATTTAAAGCAATCAATAAATCAATTGAGGATT
Source organism: uncultured Pelagibacteraceae bacterium (assembly GCA_902630925.1). Taxonomy (GTDB): domain Bacteria; phylum Pseudomonadota; class Alphaproteobacteria; order Pelagibacterales; family Pelagibacteraceae; genus Pelagilacustribacter. The sequence continues at coordinate 2,193 of CACOWO010000019.1, forward strand.
TCGAAAAAAAATTTTGGAAAGCCAAATCTGCAGAAAGTTTTAACAACAGTTTACCTGCAAACTCTAAAGACCCGGCAGTGCTGATATTTAAAACAGCAATGGCAGAATTAATCAAAACTAAAAGACAATCATCCGCAATACAAGCTGCAAGAGTTGGTAGGATTTTAGAAATAGCTACAGATAACGAGATTAAAAAAGTAGAAAAAAATTTTACATTTCTCGCCACAGTTGGCTCTACAGCACCTTTCATAGGTTTATTTGGAACGGTTTGGGGTATTATGAATTCATTTCAATCTATTGCAATATCACGTAATACGAGTTTGGCCATTGTAGCTCCAGGTATAGCCGAAGCTTTGTTTGCAACTGCTTTAGGGTTGTTAGCAGCAATACCGGCTGTTGTGGCTTATAATAAATTCAACAGTGACTCTCAAAAATATTTTTCGAGAATAGAAAATTTTTCTAAAAGATTTTTATCAATTATTTAAAAATGGCATTTAAATTTAATCGCTCAAGAAAAGAACCTATGAGTGAAATAAATGTTACGCCATTTGTGGATGTTATGTTAGTTCTATTGATTATTTTTATGGTAACAGCACCCCTATTAACAGTGGGTGTGCAGGTTGACTTACCAGAGTCCGCCGCTGACTCTTTACCTGACGATCAAGAGCCTTTAACTTTAAGTATAAATTCTAAAGGTGAAATTTATATTCAAGAACATCAAGTCACTTACCAGAAAATGATACCAAAACTATTAGCAATAGCAAAAAATAGAACTGATACAAGAATTTATGTCAGAGGTGACAAAAATATAAACTATGGAAGAGTATTAGAGGTAATGGGAACATTATCTGGTGCCGGGTTCTCTAAAGTAGCTTTAATTTCTGAGCCTTATAAAAATTAGGATGTGCTATGATAAGAAGTCTAATTTATTCAATATCTTTTCATTCCGTTATAGCACTATTAACTATTTTAAGTTTACCGTTTATGCTTAGAGATCCAATTGATTTACCACCAATAGTTTCAGTCGAACTTATTCAAATTACTGATAAAACTAGCATTCCGTATGCACCAAAAGCCAGAAAAATTATTGAGGAAACAAAAAAAAAAGAGGAAGAAAGATTAGTTTCAGAGCAAGCTCCCCCAGCTGCAAAAGCAAAAGAAAAACCGGATAGAATCCCCCTTCCGAATGAAAAAAAAGAGGAAAAACAAATTATTAAGAAAAAACAAAATCCTGAAGAGGTAAAACCTGAAATAAGGCAAGCTTCAGAATTTGAAAAAAAAGAGATAATAGACACAAATCAAATTGCTGCACTTATAGATAAAGCTAAAGAAGAGGAAGCTGTAGAGCAGAAAAAAACTAAAAAAATAACTCAAAGTAGTCAAAAAAATTCTTTTGCATCTGGATTAACTCTTTCACAAGAAGATGCTTTAAGAGCTCAAATATTTGGTTGCTGGAGTGTCCCTTTAGGATTACCTTATGACGAAAATTTACTTGTAAGAATTAAATTAAAATTAAAAAAAGATGGAACAATTATTAAATCCGAAATATTAGATCATCAAAGAATGAATAAACCGGGACAAAAATTTTATAAAGTATTAGCTGAGAGTGCATTAAGAGCAGTAAGATTATGTCAGCCACTAAAAGTTCCCCCGACGGGTTACGATAAATGGAAAGATCTACAACTTAATTTCAATCCAACAGAAATGTTACAAGGATAAAATGAAAAAAATACTCTTAATTTTACTACTTAATATTTTCTTAATTAACAAATCTTTTGCATTAATTGAAGTTGATATAACAAGAGGAAATCTTGATCCCTTACCAATTGCAATTTCACCCCTCCATGTAGATATTAAATCAAATGAGTATGAGGGTATAAAAATAAAAGAATTAGGTGAAAACATTTCAAAAATAATTGAGGATAATTTTAGAGCAACAGGACTATTTAATCCTTTAAAAAAAGATGCCTTTGTTCAAAAACCTGACATTGCTCATCTAAAACCACGATTTGAAGACTGGAGACTTATAAAAGCACAAGCTTTAGTAACCGGAAAGCTCTTAGTGAAAGATCAAAAATTGAAAGTCGAATTCAGACTTTGGGATTTAGCTGCAGCAAAAGAGATGGATGCTGTGGCTTTCACGACTACACCATCAAATTGGAGGAGAGTGGCTCATATCATTTCAGATAAAATTTATGAGAGATTAACTGGAGAAGAGGGCTATTTTGATACGAGGATTATTTATGTAGCCGAAAGTGGTCCTAAAAACCAAAGAGTCAAAAAATTAGCTATAATGGATCAAGATGGAGAAAACACAAAGTATTTAACTTTAGGTAATGAACTGGTTTTGACGCCAAGATTCAATCCAACAAATCAAATGGTAACTTACATGTCATATTTTAGAAATATGCCAAGAGTCTACTTGCTTGATATTGAAACTGGCACTCAAGATGTGGTTGGCAATTTCCCAGGGATGACTTTTGCTCCAAGGTTTTCACCAGATGGAAAAAAAATTGTTATGAGTTTTGCTAAAGATGGTAATTCAGATATTTATACAATGGATTTGGATACAAGGGTTGTTGAGAGAATCACAGATCACTCGTCAATTGATACCTCTCCTTCATTTTCTCCTGATGGAAAATTTATAGCATTTAATTCAGACAGAAGTGGCTTACAACAAATTTATGTTATGCGTAGTGATGGAAGTGGAGTCAAAAGAATTACATTTGGAAAAGGTATTTATGGAACACCAGTATGGTCACCCAGAGGTGATTTGATTGCATTTACAAAAATGCGTAAAGGAAGATTTTATATTGGCGTTATGAGAGTTGATGGATCAGGAGAGAGGTTGCTTACCGAAAATTATTATCAAGAGGCACCATCATGGTCTCCCAATGGAAGAGTTTTAGTTTTTTATAGGGAAACTAAAGCAGGAACTAAAGGGGAGGGTTTTTCAGCCAAATTATGGTCAATTGATATAACAGGATATAATGAAAGAAGGCTAAAAACAGAGACAGATGCCTCAGACCCATCTTGGTCCTCTCTTTTATCTAAATAAGGTTGTATTTAATGTAAAATACACTTGAATAATATTAAATAATTTGAAATAAGTCACTTTAACAAACCCAGGGGAAAAAATGATGTTTAATAAGAATTTAAAAAACGTTTTACTAGTAATATTTGCAACTTTAATATTAAGTGCATGTTCTACTGCAAAAAAATCGGGAAATATCGATGGCGACGTATACACTGGGAAAGAAACAGTTGAATACTTAGCTTCTGGTGTCCCAGACAGAGTATTTTTTGCAACGAACAAATCTTCTTTAACAACAGCAGCTAGAGCTACCTTAAGAAAACAAGCTACATACTTAAGAAAAAATAAAAATCTTAATGTAACAATTGAAGGTCATGCTGACGAAAGAGGAACTAGAGAATATAACTTAGCGCTTGGAGAAAGAAGAGCCAACGCAGCTAAGGATTATTTAATGACTTACGGAATTTCAGGCAAAAGACTATCAGTGATAAGCTACGGTAAAGAAAAACCTGTAAACCCAGCTTCAACACCTTTAGCTTGGTCTCAAAACAGACGTTCTGTAACAGTTAAAGTTAACTAGATTATTCTAATCAATTTAAAAGACCTCTTAGTAATGAAAACTAAGAGGTCTTTTTTTTGCCATTTTATCTAAATAAAATTTGTCAATGAACAATAATAAAAAATTAAATATAATTTTTTTCAGTATTATTTTTATCTTTACATCAAATTTCCTTTTTGCAGAAAATGAGGAAATTTACTTAGAGGCCATCTCTGATCAGATTCAAGTAATTACTAAAGATCTTAAAACTTTAGAAAAAGCTGTCTATCAAAAATCTGATATTATTTCTGTAAAAGCCTCAAATAAAATTAACTCAAATAGTTTAAACGAGGACATAATGACTAAACATCTCTTAAAACTAAACGAAATTGAGGATCAATTTAGAGAACTGACTAATAAGTTTGAAGAAGTGAATTTTAAATTAGATAAATTATCATCACGCGTAACAAAAATTCAATCAGACAATCAATTAAGGTTTTCAGATTTAGAAAATGAAGTTGACGACAATACTTCACCAAAGAAAAAGAGGAAACAAACATCTCTGCCTGGCACAAGTAAGCCCCAAGACTTTGGAGCTTCTCCAGGTTATCAAACATCAAACTTGCCAAAAGAACAATCTATCAATTCAATTGAAAGTGCAAAAACTGTTATTACTGAAGAACCAGAAAAAAGAGAAACACTACTTCCAAATAAACCTGCAGAAGAACAATATGAGTTTGCTGTAAGTTTTATGAAGATAGGAGATTATGAGACTGCAGAATTTGCATTAAAAGAATTTATAGATAAAAACAAAGATCATGATTTGGCTGGAAGCGCGCAGTATTGGTATGGAGAAACTTTTAGAATTAGACAGCTTTATTCAGATGCAGCTACTGCCTATTTAGATGGCTATCAAAATTATCCAAAAAGTAAAAAAGCTCCCGATAATCTTTTAAAACTTGGAATTACAATGGTACAACTCGGTGAAAAAGATCAAGGTTGTAAAATGATATCCGGATTGAAAAAAGAATACCCAAAAGCCAGCAAGTCTGTGTTACAAAAAGCTCAGTATGAGCAAAAAAAATTCAAGTGTAAATCTTAATAATTTTTTTGAGAATTTTAAAGATTTATCGATTATTTTTCAAAAGTTTAAAATCAAGCTCGATAGTTTAAATAAGAAAATTTATGCAGTTGCAGTTTCAGGAGGGCCAGACAGTCTTGCATTAACAGCCTTAACAAAAGCTTACGTTCATCAAAGCAAAACTAAATTTCACTATATTTTAGTGGATCACAATTTAAGAAAAAATTCTTCTAAAGAGGCCAGTAAAGTAAAAAGTTTATTAAAAAAAAGGAAAATTAATTTAAAAATTTTAAAAAATAAAAAAAAAATACTCAAAAATATACAAGCAGAAGCAAGAAATGCTAGATATAAGATTCTCATTAATTATTGTAGAAAAAATAGTATTAAAATTCTTTTAACTGGCCACAATTTAGAAGACCAGGTAGAAACTTTTTTAATAAGACTTTCTAGAGGCAGCGGATTAAAAGGCCTATCTTCAATGAGACCACTTACTAAAATTGACAATAAAGTTAGCTTATATAGACCTTTATTAGAGGTAAAAAAAAATTCTTTAACCAAGATTTCAAAAAAAATTTTTGGAAAATTTATAAAAGATCCCTCAAATAAAAACACAAAATTTCTTAGAACCAAAATTAGGAATTTAAAAAAACCTTTAGAAAGCAGCGGTATAAAATATGATCAGATTTTTAGATCAATACAAAATTTATCATTAAGCAA
>CACOWO010000020.1 GCA_902630925.1 uncultured Pelagibacteraceae bacterium
TAGCCAAGAACTGGAGGGAAAATGGTAATTTAAAGGCTGCGCATAAATTGGTTACAAGTCATTTAAGACTAGTTGCTAAGATCGCAATGGGTTATCGAGGTTATGGTTTACCTGTAAATGAGTTAATTTCTGAGGGTAATTTAGGTTTAATGCAGGCTGTTAAAAAATTTAATCCAGATAAAGGTTTTAGACTAGCGACTTATGCAATGTGGTGGATCAAAGCAGCTATTCAGGAATATGTTTTAAGATCTTGGAGTCTGGTTAAGATGGGAACAACATCAGCACAAAAGAAACTTTTTTTTAATCTTAAGAAAATTAAAAATCAGATTGCTCCAGGTCAAGAAGGAGATCTTAAAGATGAACAAGTTAATGAAATCTCAAAAAGATTAGATGTAGAGTCTCATGAAGTTATAAATATGAATAGAAGAATGATGGGTCAGGAAAAATCATTAAATGACCCAATCAAAAAAGGAGAGACCGATGAATGGCAGGATTGGTTGGTAGATGACAGCTTGGATCAAGAATTAATCATTTCTCAAAAACAAGAATATAACGACAAAAAAGAATTACTTAATGATGCAATGAAAATTTTAAGTGAAAGGGAAAAAGAAATTATTGTTGCCAGAAGATTATCTGAAGAGCCTAAAACTTTAGAAGAACTAAGTAAAAAATATAAAATTAGTCGGGAAAGAATTAGGCAAGTAGAAACTAAAGCATTCGAAAAATTACAAAAATCTATGATCAATGCAAGTAAGTCTAAAAATTTATTACCTGCTAATTAGTTATTAAAAGGATCTTCAACTAAAATTGTATCATCTCTTTGCGGACTAGTAGAAATACTTGATATTCTCGCTCCAATAAAGTCCTCTAATGCATGGATATATCTTTTTGCTTTATCTGGTAGATCCTTTAAATTTCTTATTCCTTGGGTTTTAGATTTCCATCCAGGAAATATTTTGTAGACTGGTTTTATATTAAATTGATCTTCAGAAGCCGCTGGTAGATAATCAATTTTTTTTCCATTTAATTCATATCCAATACACATTTTAATTTCCTCTAATTCATCTAATACATCTAATTTAGTTAAGGCTATCCCATTTATTCCTGAAATTTTAATAGTCTGTTTTACTAAAATTCCATCAAACCAACCGCATCTTCTTTTTCTAGCAGTTACGGTGCCAAATTCTTTACCTCTTCTACCTAAACTCTCACCAATTTCATCGCTTAATTCTGTTGGGAAAGGTCCGCTACCCACTCTTGTAGTGTAGGCTTTAGTTATACCTAAAATGTAATTAATTTTATTTGGGCCTGAGCCTGATCCGGTAGCAGCTGTGGCAGGCACAGTGTTAGATGACGTTACATATGGATATGTCCCGTGGTCTACATCTAAAAGTATTCCTTGTGCCCCCTCAAATAATATTTTTTTTCTATCATTATTAAATTGATCGAGTTTAAGCCAAACAGGTTGTGCAAATTTTAAAATTTCAGTTGATATTTTTAATAACTCTTTTTTTAGTTTATCTTTTTCATATATCTTTTTATTTAAACCTTTTCTTATTGCGTTATGATGTAATAAAACATTTTCTAATCTACTATCTAAATTGCTCTCTGATCGTAAATCCATTACTCTTATTGATCTTCTACCAACTTTATCCTCATAGCATGGGCCAATACCTCTTCTAGTAGTTCCAATCTTACCTTTACCCGATGCATCCTCTCTTATCTCGTCCATCTCTTGATGAAAAGGAAGAATAAGTGATGCGGACTCAGAAATCATAAAATTCTCTGGAGTAACTTCCACACCTTGTTTTTTTATCTCTTCTATTTCTTTTAAAAGAGCCCATGGATCAATTACAACCCCATTTCCCAGTATTGAGATTTTTCCTTTCCTGACTATACCTGAAGGTAAAAGTCTTAATTTGAATACTTTTTTATCAATAACTAAAGTGTGCCCAGCATTGTGTCCTCCTTGAAAACGAACAACAACATCAGCCTCGCTGGAAAGCCAATCTACTATTTTTCCTTTACCTTCATCTCCCCACTGTGAACCAACTACAACTACATTTTTCATTATTTAAATTTTTTATCTATTGTGAAAGAACTCAAATGATTAATTGGGCCGTTCCCTTTTCCTAAATTTATATTTGATTTAATTGATTCATTAACATATTTAATTCCAAGCTCACAAGATTTAATCAGATCTTTTCCACATGATAGATACGTTGCTATTGCAGAAGATAACGTACAACCGGTTCCGTGGGTATTTTTTGAGTTATACTTTTTATTTATAAATATCTTAATAATTTTTTTATTTAGTAAGATATCATTCATTTGTTTAGATTTTAAATGGCCTCCTTTAATTAAAACATTTTTAGCCCCTAATCTTAAAAGTATTTTTCCAGCTTTAATCATATCCTTGATTGAATTTATTTTTGTTTTAGTTAAAATTTCAGCTTCTGGAATATTTGGGGTTATCAAAAAAATTTTTTTCACTAGTTTAGACTTAATATTAACGATTGCAGTATTATTGATAAGTTTTGCACCGCCTTTTGCAACCATCACTGGATCTAGAATTACTTTTTTTACTCTTATTTTGTTCAATGATTTTATTACAGCATGAATTACTTGCTTTGAGTGAAGCATTCCTATTTTTATAGCATTCGGTCTTATGTCTTTAGCTGAAAAGTCTATCTGATTAGAAATTTCTTTGGGTTTTATAGGCACTATTGATTTTACTCCTGTTGTATTTTGAGTTGTAACAGCTGTGATAGCAGTCATCGCGTAGCTTCCTAACGATGTAACAGTTTTAATATCTGCTTGAATACCGGCGCCACCTGAAGAGTCTGATCCAGCAATAATTAAAACTTTTGATTTTGGTTTCATGTTTTAATAAATTGTTTTTTGACCATACCTAGACACTTATTCATTAAAGAAATGTTAAAAGACTCACACATTATTCGCACTTTCGGTTCTGTTCCTGAAGGCCTTACCAACAGTCTCCCTTTATTTTTTATAAGTTTATTAGCTGTTTTAATAGCTTTTTTACATTTATTAGAATTAATGATTTTTTTATCTTTTACTTTAATGTTTAAAAGTTTTTGAGGAACAGGTTTATAAACCTTAAATATTTCGCTAGCTAACTTACCTTTTCTAAGAGCAAATAGTGTTTCAAGAGCAACCAATAAACCATCACCCGTAGTAGCAAATTTTCCTAATATTATATGACCTGATTGTTCTCCACCTAAATTGTAATTATGTTTTTTCATCATTTCTTTTACATATCTATCGCCTACATTTGATCTTTTAAAATTAATTTTTTCGTACAAAAAAAATTTTTCCAAACCATAATTAGACATAAGAGTTCCAATCACTCCACCTTTTAAAATTTTTTTTCTTTTCCATCGTTTAGCAATCATTGCAATAATTTGATCGCCGTCGATTATTTGAGCTTTTTCATCACACATAATTACTCTATCCGCATCACCATCTAGAGCAATGCCAATATCTGCTCTAAATTTTTTTACATATTTTCTTAAAATTTCTGGATATGTTGAGCCACAGTTTAAATTTATATTTAAACCGTTTGGCTTAACGCCAATTGAAAAAACTTTTGCACCTAAATCAGATAGTATTTTTGGGGCAGATTTATATCCTGCTCCGTTGGCACAATCTAAAACTATACGCATGCCTTTAAGGTTAAAATTATTTGGGAAATTATTTTTTAATATATTAATATATTTGTCATTTCCATCTTCCAGTCTTTTAACTCTTCCCAGTAATTTTGGTTTAGATAAATGATTAATAGTTTTGGTGTCTATTAAACTCTCAATTTTTTTTTCGATTTGATCAGATAGTTTCATTCCATCAGGACCAAATAATTTTAGACCGTTATCATGAAAAGGGTTATGAGATGCTGTAATCATTATACCTAGATTTGCTTTCATTTTTTTTGTAAGCATTGCTAATCCATTTGTTGGCAATGGGCCTAGTGTAAAAATATTCATTCCAGCAGAAGCTAATCCTGATACTAAAGCTGGCTCAAGGGTATATCCAGACAATCGAGTGTCTTTTGCAATAATTGCTAATTGTTTTCTTTTTTTTTGATTTTTAAAATATGTACCCGCTGCCAACCCAAACTTAAAAAATTTTTCACCATTAATGTTTCCAATATTAACCGTGCCCCTTATGCCGTCAGTGCCAAAATATTTTTTTTTCATCTATTTAATAAAGTTTCAAAAACTAAAAGACCCTGTTTAACTTCTTCGACATTGTGTATTCTAAAAATTTTAATACCCTGTGAAAATGAAAAAGTTATTGATGATAATGTTCCTCCAATTCTTTCTTTCGTATCATATTTTCCAGAGATTTGATTAATAAATCTTTTTCTAGAAGTACCAATTAATATAGGAAAACCTAGCGAATGAAATAAGGAAATCTTATTTAAAATCATCAAATTATGTTTCAAGTTTTTTCCAAAACCAATTCCAGGATCTAGTATAATTTTTTTATTATACTTAAATTTTTTAAATCTTTTAATTTCATCCTCAAAGTAATCATAGATATCTAGCAAAACGTGGTTATATGTAGGATTAATTTGCATAGTTTGAGGTGTTCCTTGCATATGATGTATTATTTTCCATAAGTTTTTATTTTTAACAGTCTCCAAAGACTTAGGGTCAAATTTAAAACAAGAAATATCATTAATAATATCTACATTATGTTGAATTGAAAAATTCATGACTAATGATTTTCTTGTATCAATTGACAATAGAGATTTTGGAAATTTTTTTTTAAATCTTTTTAATATTTGCTTGACTCGTTGAAGCTCTTTTGTCTGAGAAATTATACTAGATCCTGGCCTAGTTGACTCACCTCCAATATCAATAATATCTGCACCTGACCTGCACATTTCATTAATCCTTTGAGTAGCCTTGTGAAAAGAATTAAATCTACCTCCATCAGAAAAACTGTCTGGAGTCATGTTTAAGACACCCATGAGAATATGTTTTTTTTTACTAAGAAATTCTCTTTTTGCTGTGATTTTTTTTATATCTTTAGATATTTTTTTTCTGACGATTAGTGGAAGTTTTTTTAACTTTTTAATGCTTATAATTTTTGAATCAACTTTTTTTTTATTTCTAATAAAAATTTCTACTTGATTGAAAGAAATCGAATTATCTCCACATAGAGGAAGGGTTAGTTTCTTTTTTACGAGATTTCTTGAATTGGAGCCATAAAAAAAATTACACGCCCGAGTGTAATATTTTTTCATATTATTTAAATTGCTGGTTTTGGTTTTAATCCTAAAGATCCAAGAGCAGATGATGATTTTCCGTCATTCTCATCTTCTTCTTTAAAAGATCTAGTTGGCTTAATATTTTTCAAAATTAGATCCCTTATTTCATCACCTGATAAAGTTTCATAAATTAAAAGTGCTTTTGCTATTTTATGAAGATCATCAATTTTTTCTGTTAATACTTTTCTTGCTCTTTCATAGCCTTTATCTACAATTTTTTTAACCTCTGCATCGACCTTTTTTGCAGTTTCTTCTGACATATTTTGTTGTTTTGTAACAGATCTTCCCAAAAATACCTCTTCCTCATTTTCACCGTAAGCAATAGTTCCTAACTCTTTGCTCATTCCATATTTTGTAACCATATTTTTTGCCATTTTAGTTACCATATCTATGTCGGATGAGGCTCCTGAAGTTACTTTATCGTGACCAAAAATAATTTCCTCGGCTATCCTTCCTCCCATTGCAACAGCTATATCTGAATGCATTTTTTCTCTTGTGACAGAAAGTTGATCTCTCTCAGGTAATCTCATCACCATTCCAAGAGCTCTTCCTCTTGGTATAATTGTAGCTTTGTGAATTGGGTCTGAAGCTTTTTCATTTAAAGCAACTATTGCGTGACCGCCTTCGTGATATGCTGTGAGTTTTTTTTCATCTTCAGACATAACCATTGATCTTCTTTCAGCTCCCATCATAACTTTGTCTTTAGCCTCCTCTATATCAGACATTGTTACAACCCTCTTATTTTTTCTGGCAGCTAATAATGCAGACTCATTAATTAAATTGGCTAAATCTGCACCTGAAAATCCTGGTGTACCTCTAGCAATTGTCCTGAGTTTTACGTCCGGTCCAGTGTTAATTTTTTTTACATGAACTTTCAAAATCGCTTCTCTTCCGATTATATCTGGATTACCAACAACAACCTGTCTATCAAATCTACCAGGTCTCAATAAAGCCGGATCTAACACATCAGGTCTGTTAGTCGCCGCGATTAAAATAATTCCCTCATTAGTATCAAAGCCATCCATTTCAACAAGCAATTGATTTAGAGTTTGTTCTCTCTCATCGTTTCCACCTCCTAAGCCAGCTCCTCTGCTTCTTCCAACTGCATCGATCTCATCAATAAAAATGATACAAGGAGAATGTTTTTTACCTTGTTCAAACATATCTCTTACTCTAGATGCTCCAACTCCTACAAACATCTCTACAAAATCTGATCCTGATATTGAGAAGAACGGCACATTAGCTTCTCCTGCTATAGCTTTAGCTAATAAAGTTTTACCAGTACCTGGAGGTCCAATTAAAAGAGCGCCCTTAGGAATTTTTCCACCTAAACGACTAAATTTTTTCGGATCTTTTAAAAATTCAACAATCTCTTCAACTTCTTCTTTTGCTTCTTCAACACCTGCAACGTCATTAAAAGTTACTTTTCCTTGGGCTTCGTTTAATAGTTTTGCTTTTGATCGCCCAAAACCCATGGCACCGCCTTTTCCTCCTTGCATCTGTCTCATGAAAAATATCCAAACACCTATAAGTAATAGCATAGGGAACCAAGATAATAAAATTCCCAATAGTGATGGCATCTTGTCTTCTTGTGGTGTTGCAACTATGCTAACGCCTTTTGTAGAAAGTTTGTCTACAAGTTCCGGGTAGTTTGGTGAGTACGTTTTAAATGTTTTTCCATCAGCTAAGACTCCTGAGATGTTGCTCCCTTGTATTTGGACTTCTACAACCCTTCCAGCTTCTACTTCATTTAAAAAATTTGAAAAGGGTAAAATATTTCTCTCAGAGTTTATCTTATTAGGGTCCTGAAACATATTAAATAGACCTACTGAAAGTAAGACTATTATAACCCACATTATTAAGTTTTTAGCATTCATTACTTATTAAATAGTTATTTATTCTTATTGTACAAGTATATTGTAATATTTATTGAGTTGTAAATAAGACAAAAAGAACTAATT
>CACOWO010000021.1 GCA_902630925.1 uncultured Pelagibacteraceae bacterium
CAGATGAAACAGTTGGCTGGTATGAGAGGTTTAATTGCAAAACCTTCGGGAGAAATCATTGAAACACCTATTATAGCAAATTTTAAAGAAGGTTTATCAGTTTTGGAATATTTTAACTCAACCCACGGAGCTAGAAAAGGTTTGGCAGACACTGCCTTAAAGACCGCAAACTCTGGTTATTTAACAAGAAGGTTATGTGACGTTGCGCAAGATGTTCAGATAACTAAGGCAGAATGCGATCCAAAAAAAAGGTCATCTGTAACTATTTCTGAAATTATAGAAGGTGGAAATATATTAGTTAGTCTTTCAGAGAGAGTTTTAGGTAGAGTTATTGCTGAACATATAAAAAATCCTGTAACTGGTGAAGTGATTATCAAAAAAGATAAATTAATTGACGAATTTGATTGTGAAAAGATAGATGCTGCTGGTGTAAAATCAGTGAACGTCTATTCAGTTATTACTTGCGCATCAGTTAAAGGTGTCTGCCAAGTATGCTATGGTAGAGATTTAGCTAGAGGTAAATTAGTCAGTGTAGGCGAGGCTGTTGGAATGATAGCGGCGCAGTCTATTGGTGAACCTGGAACACAACTAACAATGAGAACATTTCACGTCGGTGGTACAGCTCAAATTAAAGAAGAATCTCAAATTATTTCTCAGACAAAAGGAAAATTAAATATAATAAATAAAAATTTAATTGAAGACTCTAAAAAGAATATAATCGTTATGGGAAGAAATACTCAATTAAGTATAGAGGATGAAAACGGAAGGCAGCTTGCTATATATAAAGTAAACTACGGATCAAAATTATTTTTCAAAGACGGAGATCTTATAGAAAAAGGTAAAAAAATAGCAGAATGGGATCCTTACACTTTACCAGTGATAGCTGAAACAAGTGGTATAGCTAATTATATGGATTTAATGGAGGGTAGTTCGTTAACTGAAACTTTGGATGATGCTACTGGTTTATCCTCAAAATCAGTAACCGATTGGAAATCTTCATCTAAGAATTCTGAATTAAAACCTAGAATAACTTTAAGAGATGAAAAAGGTGAGATTATAAAAAAAGCAGATGGTAACGAGGCAAGATACTATTTAGTTCCTGACACAATTTTATCTGTTAAAGACGGACAAAAAATTTCAGCTGGTGATGTTTTGGCTAGGTTACCAAAAGAGACTTCTAAAACAAAAGATATTACCGGAGGATTGCCAAGAGTAGCAGAACTATTTGAAGCTAGAAGACCAAAAGATAGCGCTATAATTGCTGAGAACGATGGTGTAATTGAGTTTGGAAAAGAGGTTAGAGGTAAACAAAAAATTTCTATTGTTTCTTCTAATGGAGAGACTTCAAATTATTTAATTCCAAAAGGCAAGCATGTTAACTTCAATCAAGGTGAGAAAATTAAAAAAGGAGAATATCTTCTAGATGGAAGTCCTGCTCCACACGACATACTAAGAATTTTAGGTGTAGAAAAACTTACTGAATATTTTGTATCTGAGGTACAAGAAGTGTACAGATTACAAGGAGTTGTAATAAATGACAAACATATTGAAACAATTGTTAGACAAATGTTGAAGAGAGTAGAAGTAAAAGATCCAGGCGACTCCGAACTATTAGCTGGTGAAGTAATCGATTTACTAGATATAAATGTTATAAATGATAAATTAAGAGGTGATAAAAAGAAACCTGCTTCTTTCGAAAGGGTTTTGCTAGGAATTACTAAAGCGTCACTTCAAACTAATTCTTTTATATCTGCAGCATCATTCCAAGAAACAACTAGAGTTTTAACAGATGCATCAATTAAAGGTAAAACCGATTCACTTGAGGGACTTAAAGAAAATGTTATTGTTGGAAGGCTAGTACCTGCAGGTACAGGACTTACAAAAATTGATTGGGACAAGCAGGCTAGAGAACAAGATAAGGCGAGATTAGAAGAACTTAAAAAACAAGAGCTAGAATCGGCTCCAGAAGCGCCGGAACAAACAGCTTAAATTAAATTATAATCCTTTAAAACATTGACTTTTATCAATTCAATGCTAGTTTACGGCACATTTTGAATGTTAGAAGTAAGGTGATTAAAACCTTAAACACTAACAAAATTCTCAGGGGTTTTCCTTATTTCGACTTCAAAATACATTTATGCCAACAATTAATCAGTTGATTAAAAAAAGTAGAGTAAAACCTGTTGCCAGGAATAAGGTTCCAGCACTTGAAAGACAACCTCTTAAAAGAGGTGTGTGTGTAAAAGTTTACACAACAACTCCTAAAAAACCTAACTCGGCTTTAAGAAAAGTTGCAAGGGTAAGACTATCAAATGGATTCGAAGTAACTGCATATATTCCAGGTGAAGGCCATAATCTACAAGAACACTCTGTCGTATTATTACGAGGAGGACGAGTTAAGGATTTACCGGGAGTCCGTTATCATATCTTAAGAGGTAATCTAGACACACAGGGAGTAGCCAATAGAAAACAAAGAAGATCCCTTTACGGAGCTAAAAAACCAAAATAATTTATGTCTAGAAAACGAAAAGCTCCTGTTAGAAAAGTTTATCCTGATCCTAAATTTCATTCAGAAGTAGTTTCAAAGTTTATAAACTCTATAATGTATGATGGAAAAAGATCTACCGCTGAAAAAATTTTATATGATGCTTTAGAAAAAATAAAAATAAAGAATAATGAGGATCCATTAAAAATTTTCAATACAGCAATAAGTAATGTTAAACCAAATCTTGAATGTAGGTCAAGAAGAGTTGGTGGTGCTACTTATCAAGTTCCAGTGGAAGTTAAGGCAAAAAGAGCTCAGGCTCTAGCATTAAGATGGATAATGGATGCGACTAGAAAAAGAAAAAATAAAACTATGGCAGAAAAATTATATGCTGAAATTTTAGATGCATCACAAAATAAAGGGTCAGCAATAAAAAAAAGGGAAGATACACATAAAATGGCAGAATCAAATAAAGCTTTTGCTCATTTCAGGTGGTAGAGAATTATGGCTAAATATACTTTAGATAAATACAGAAATATTGGAATCATGGCCCACATAGATGCCGGTAAAACAACTACAACAGAAAGAGTTTTATACTATACAGGTAAGAGCCATAAAATTGGTGAAGTGCACGATGGTGCTGCAACGATGGATTGGATGGAACAAGAACAAGAGAGAGGTATAACTATTACTTCTGCGGCAACAACTTGTTTTTGGAGAGATCACAGAATAAATATTATTGACACACCTGGGCACGTTGATTTTACAATTGAAGTTGAAAGATCTTTAAAAGTTTTAGATGGTGCTGTAGCTGTTTTTGATGGAGTAGCAGGTGTAGAGCCTCAATCCGAAACTGTTTGGAGACAAGCTGATAAATACAAAGTTCCACGAATATGTTTTGTAAATAAGTTAGATAGGACTGGTGCAGATTTTTATCGATGTGTAGATATGATCAAAGAGCGTTTAGGTTGTAAACCATTACCACTTCAATTGCCTATTGGAGCAGAGGCAGACCTTAAAGGTGTAGTTGACTTAGTAAAAATGAAAGGTGTTGTTTGGCAGAATGAAGATCTTGGAGCCAAGTTTGAGTACATTGATATTCCTGAAGATCTTAAAGATAAAGCAAAAGAATATAGACAGAATTTAGTTGAAACAGCAGTTGAAGAAGATGAAAAATTAATGGAGTCTTATCTTGAGGGCAAAGAACCTTCCGAAGAAGACTTAATTAAATGTGTAAGAAAAGGAACTTTGAATTTCAATTTTGTACCAATCTTAACAGGTTCAGCATTCAAAAATAAAGGCGTCCAACCTTTATTAGATGCTGTGATAGATTATTTACCAAGTCCAAAAGATATTGGGTCTATTGAAGCCACAAAATTAGGTTCTGAGGATAAGCTTCAAATGAAATTTGAAGAAAGTGAACCTTTTTCTGCACTAGCCTTTAAAGTGGCAAACGACCCGTTTGTTGGTTCTTTAACTTTTATAAGAATTTACTCTGGAAAATTACAAGCTGGTACTGCAGTTTACAACTCTTCAACAGAAAAATCAGAAAGAGTAGGTAGAATGTTGTTAATGCATGCCAACTCCAGAGAAGATATAAAAGAAGCTACAACAGGTGATATTGTTGCTCTTGCAGGACTAAAAAATACAATTACAGGTCATACATTATGTGATCAAAATAAGCCGGTTTTATTAGAACCAATGGAGTTCCCAGATCCAGTAATTGAAATTGCAGTTGAACCTAAAACAAAGGGTGACCAAGAAAAAATGGGAGAAGCGTTAAATAGATTAGCTAAAGAAGATCCTTCATTTAGAGTTAGTTCAGATGAGGAGTCGGGTCAAACAATCATTAAAGGGATGGGAGAACTTCATTTAGATATTATTGTAGATAGAATGAAAAGAGAATTTAAAGTCGAAGCAAACGTAGGCGCTCCACAAGTAGCTTATAGAGAAACAATATTGGGTTCATCAGAAGTTACATATATTCATAAAAAACAAAGTGGTGGTTCAGGACAATTTGCAAAAGTAACACTAAGTGTTGAACCATTAGAACCAGGTAAAGGCAGAGAAGTTGACAACAAGATCAAAGGTGGAGCGATACCAAAAGAATTTATACCTGGTGTAGAAAAAGGAGTTTTAAGTGTGGCAGAGAGTGGTATTTTAGCTGGTTTTCCCGTTATCGATTATAAAGTAACTATTTTAGATGGCTTACATCATGACGTTGACTCTAGCGTTCTAGCTTTTGAAATAGCATCAAGAATGTGTTTTAGAGAAGCTTGCACTAAAGCAACTTTAAAATTATTGGAGCCAATGATGAAAGTAGAAGTGGTCACACCAGAGGAATTTATGGGGGATGTCATTGGAGACTTAAATAGTAGAAGAGGACAAGTTGCGTCTACTGAGGCTCGAGGAAATGCTACAGCAATCAACGCTACTGTCCCATTAGCAAACATGTTTGGTTACATAAACAATCTTCGATCTTCAACCCAGGGAAGAGCCCAATATACTATGCAATTCAGTCACTATGATAAAGTTCCTCAAAATGTACAGGACGAAGTAACAAAAAAATTAGCTTAATTTATGGAAAATCAAAATATTAGAATACATTTAAAAGCCTACGACAATAAAATTCTCGATTTATCTACAGAGGAGATTGTTAATACCGCTAAAAGAACAGGTGCACAAGTTAAAGGGCCGATACCTCTTCCTACAAGAATTGAGAGATATACAGTTTTGAGATCTCCACACATTGATAAAAAAAGTAGAGAACAATTTGAGTCTAGAACTCATAAAAGATTAATCGATATAATTGAACCAACACCTCAAACAGTAGAGGCTTTAATGAAATTAGATTTGGCTTCAGGTGTAGACATAGAAATAAAAATTTAAATTATGAGCATTGGATTAATAGGAACAAAAATAGGAATGACTAGAGAGTTTATGGAAAGCGGCCAGTCTGTGCCTGTTACAGTTATTAAAGTTGAAAAAGGTAGAGTGTTAGATGTTATAACTAAGGAAAAAAGAGGATATTCTGCGATAAAGGTTGGTTTTTTTAAGCTTAAAAACTCAAAATTAACTAAACAAATGAAGGGCTATTTTGCAAAAAAAAATACCGAACCTAAAAAGATACTAAAAGAATATAGAGTAGAGAGTAACGATCAGTATAAAGAGGGAAATGAGCTTGGTTTAGAAATATTTAAAGATAAAAAGTTTTTAGATGTAAGGTCAAAAACAATAGGTAAAGGCTTTGCAGGAGTGATGAAAAGATGGAATTTTGGCGGTCTAAGAGCTTCACATGGTGTTTCTGTATCTCATAGATCTCACGGTTCAACAGGACAGAGACAAGATCCTGGAAAAGTATTTAAAGGAAAAAAAATGGCTGGTCATATGGGAGATAAATTACGAACTATGCTAAATTTAGAAGTAGTTAAATCTGATTTAGAAAATAATTTATTATATTTAAAAGGTTCAATACCCGGTTCCAAAAACTCAACGGTGTACCTAAGAGAGTCTGTAAAAAACGTTACAAGAAAAACCATTAAAGAAAAACATGAAGCTAAATTAAAAGCGGCAGCAGCTAAGAAAGGAAAAAAGTAAATGAAATTTCCAATTCTAAGTATTGATGGTGCTAAAACAGACTCGATTGAGATCTCAGACAAATTAGTAAAATTAAAAGTAAATCACAAATTAATAAAGTTTGTTATAGACTGGCAATTGAATCATGCAAAACCAAGAATTGCAAAAACAAAACAAAGAAACGCAATTAAAGGTTCTACTAAAAAAATCGTACCACAAAAAGGTGGCGGTGGAGCAAGACATGCAAGTAAAAAAGCTCCTTTATTTGTAGGTGGTGGTGTTGCGCATGGTCCCAAAGGTGCAGTATATAAAATTAAAAAAATAAATAAAAAAGTTAGAAAACTTGCCTTAGCTCAGACCATATCAAAGAAAAACTCTGACAAAAATTTACATATTATAGCGGATGTAAAAAAAGAAATTAAAAAGACAAAGGAATTTAATAAATTTTTAATGAAAAATAAACTAGCTAACGTTTTAATCATTTCTGACTCAGATTCTATGAAGAATATAAATAAGTCTGCTCGTAATATTAAAAACGTTAAACTTATTAAAGAAGAAGGAACTAATATTTATGATTTATTTAAGTACAAAAATGTAATAATGACATCAACCAGTGTAAAAAGAATAGAAGAGAGGGTTCTAAATGAAAAAAATTAATTTTATTGACTCAATTAGAAATCCTATAATTACCGAGAAAGCAACTATCTTATCTGAGCAAAACAAAACTGTTTTTAAAGTACATGAAAAAGCAAATAAAAAAACTATTAAAAAAAACATTGAAAAATTATTTAAAGTAAATGTTATTAAGGTAAATATTATAAATCAAAAAT
>CACOWO010000022.1 GCA_902630925.1 uncultured Pelagibacteraceae bacterium
AATTTCGAAAGCTAATTTTAAGAAAAAATATTTAAAAAACAACGACAAAGTAGAAATTGTACATTTTATAGGTGGTGGATAAATTGAAAAAAGACATTTTAAAAGTTGCAGGAAAATCTCTTAGATCAAGATTAATAGTTGGAACTGGAAAATATAAAAACTTTTCAGAGACTGCAAAAGCTATAAATGCATCGGGAGCAGATATGGTAACTGTGGCTGTTAGAAGAGTAAATATTCTAGATAAAAAAAAACCTATGTTAACCGACTATGTAAATCCAAAAAAAATAATCTTTTTACCTAACACCGCAGGATGTTTTAATTCAGATGAAGCTTTAAGAACTTTAAGATTAGCTAGAGAGATGGGAGGCTGGAAATTAGTAAAGCTTGAAGTTTTAGGAGATAAAAAAACCCTCTATCCAAATATGATTGAAACATTAAAGTCAACGAAGACACTTGTTAAAGAGGGTTTTAAAGTTATGGTTTATTGCACAGACGACCCACTGCTAGCAAAGAAATTAGAAGACAGCGGAGCCTCGGCGATCATGCCTTTAGCATCTCCAATTGGCTCAGGGTTAGGATTGCAAAATAAAGTAAATATATCTTTGATTATTAAACAGTCTAAGGTTCCAGTTATAGTTGATGCTGGAATAGGCACCGCATCGGATGCTACGATTGCTATGGAGTTAGGGTGTGATGGTGTTTTAATTAATAGTGCAATTGCAAATGCAAAAAAACCAATTTTAATGGCTAAGGCTTTTAAAGATGCCGTTATATCAGGCAGGAATTCATATTTGGCAGGTAGAATGAGTAAGAATTATTTTGCAACAGCAAGTTCTCCGACAAAAGGATTAATTTAGTTTTTTTTTTTTCTTCTAATCCAGAGAGTTTTAATTTTTTTTCTTGATTTAGTTTTTTTAGTTTTTTCTTTTGATTTTGTTGCATGTTTATTTTTATCTTTAATATTACTTTTAATTTTATTTGTTTTAGTAATTGTGTTTATATTTTCAATAGAATTAATTAGTTTTTTTGACTTATTTAGTAAATCAATTTTATATTCAGGTAAAATAAATTTGTTGTCTGATAATATTTTAATATCAAATAAATATTTCTTTTGAAAATATTTCAGTTCATCCAGTAAATTATTTTCTATATATGTTTTTACCTTTTCAGGGACATATGTATTTACAATCTTTACTTTTTCGGTAAAAGCTAAATATTGAATTTTTTTCAAAATTTTTTGAGAAAAAGAGGAAAGGGACAATTGTGTTTCCCATCTAATTGAACCTTCGCGTAATCTTTGTCTAGTCATTTCAAGAAGTCCAAAATTACTTATTCTACCTATTTGAATCCTAGCTCTGTCTTTCCTGATACTTTCTCTCATTTTTTTTTCAACTATTCTTCTATTATAAAAATTCAACATATCAATAAAATCAATCACAATTAAACCAGACAGGTCTCTCAATTTAATTTGGTGAGCAATTTCTTCCGCAGCCTCTAAATTTGTATTCAAAGCTGTTTTTTCAATATTAATTTGTTTAGTAGATTGCCCAGAATTTATATCAATCGCGACCAAAGCCTCTGTTGGATTTATTACAAGATATCCACCTGATTTTAGTTTTACAGTTGGTTCATAAATATTTGTTAAATCTTTTTCAATCTTAGCATCATGAAATAGAGGTATTTTTCCTCTATATTTTTTAATATTTTTTGCATTTTTAGGCATTAATTCTTTCATAAATTTTTTAGCTTTTTGATATGCTTCGTTGCCTTCAACGTAAACGTTTTTTGTATCGTTATCGTAGGTATCTCTAAGAGTTCTTTTTATAATATCACCCTCTTCATAAACTAAAGATGGGGCGTTAGAGTTAAGAGCTTTCTCTTTAATCTCTTCCCAAGTCTTTAAAGTATTTTGAAAATCTTTCTCAATTTCATTTTTAGTTTTATTTGCTCCAGCTGTCCGCACAATTACTCCCATACTTTTTGGAATATCAATTTCGTTTAAAATTTTTCTTATTTTTTGACGGTCAGATGAATTGAAAATTTTTCTTGAAATACCACCCCCTTTTGGTGTGTTTGGCATTAGAACCATATATTTTCCCGCTAAAGAGATAAATGTTGTTAAAGCGGCACCTTTTTGTCCTCTTTCTTCTTTAATAACTTGAATTAATACTACTTGACCCGGTTTAATTACTTCTTGTATTTTATATCTTTTAATACCATAGGAAGATTTTATTTTTTCACGATACTCTTGTTTTGTATTTTCTTTGTCATTTTGGGGTTCATTAATTTCAATTTTATCATCCTTATTTTCATTTTGTGAAGTATCTTGATTTGTCTCAATAGTTTTAACTTTTAATTCTTCTCTTATTTTTTCTTCAGCAATTCTAATTTTTTCTTTGTCCTCTGATGGGACTTGATAATAGTCCGACTGTATATCGTTAAAAGCCAGAAACCCATGTCGTTCTCTACCAAAATTCACGAAAGCCGCCTGTAGAGAAGGTTCAACTCTACTTATTGTAGCTAGATAAATATTGTTTTTAAAATTTAAGTTGTTTTTATCTTCAAATTCGTACTCTTCAATTGCATTATTAGATTTAAGAACAATACGTGTTTCATTTGGATGCGAAGCATCGATATATAAGTTTTTTTCCATTTTTTAAGAATTCCTTTAAAATTTTTATAAATTGATATTTTTGAATTTTTCATTAATGTCATTTTATACAATTTTACATATAAATAAACGATTTAAATGGATTCATGCCTAAAGATAGTCAGAATTGTTATTATAAATTAAACTAATGCTTAAATTTCTCAATTTTTCTATTAAATTCATAATCATATTTTTTGCAACCTTACTATTATTTTCCTTTTCAACTTTATGGTATTTTTCTGTGGGTTTGCCTGACTATAAAAAATTATCAAACTATCAGCCGCCAATTTCAAGCCGGGTATATTCTGAGGATAATAAATTGATAGCAGAGTATGCAATTGAAAAAAGATTGTTTATTCCTTACGAGTCTATCCCTGAAAAAGTTGTGAATTCTTTCTTATCTGCGGAAGATAAAAATTTTTTTAATCATCCGGGAATAGATGCAAAAGGAATCTTAAGAGCGTTGATAAAAAATATAAGCAATATTTCACAAAATAAAAGATTAGAGGGCGCATCGACTATTACTCAACAAGTTGCAAAAAATTTTTTACTTACTAATGAAGTTTCGATTAAAAGAAAAGTCAAAGAAGCAATTTTAGCTTTTAGAATTGAAAGAGCTTACTCAAAAGAAAGAATACTTGAGCTTTATCTGAACCAAATATATTTAGGACAAGGCACTTATGGAATAGCTGCTGCCAGTTTAGAATATTTTGATAAATCTATTAAAGAGCTGAATTACTCTGACGCAGCATTATTGGCAGCACTTCCTAAAGCCCCAAGCAAATACAATCCATACAAATATCCTGAAGTTGCAAAATTTAGAAGAAATTTAGTTCTTGAAAATTTAAGAGAAAATAATTTTATTTCGAAATCACAATTCATTCAATTTAAAGACTCTAAACTTAAACTTAAAAAAAGAAAAATTGAAATTGTAAATGAAGCTAATTCTTATACGGAAGAAGTAAGGCGAACTGTCAAAAATATTTATGGATTTGAAAAACTTTATTCCCAAGGTTTAAGTATAAGCACTCCACTTAAAATAGATTATCAAATTCAAGCTCTAAAATCTTTAAGAAAAGGTATAGAAGATTACGATCGAAGAAGAGGTTGGAGAGGACCAATCGCAAATAAAATAAAAGACAAAAACTGGAAAAAAAAAATAGAAAGATACAAACTTGATCCTACGCTGGACTGGCATTTTGCAGAAATTGTTTCTCTTAATAATTCTGAGATAAGATTTAAAAAAATTATAATGAAAAAAAATGAAAAAAAAATAGAAGGTGATTTGTTTTTAAAGAACATAAAATGGTCAGTTCCAAGAAAAAAATCTGTTCAGGAAGTTCATAAAAAGGGGGATATTATATTTGTTAAAAAAGAAAAAAATTATTGGTTGTTGAAACAATATCCAAAAGTTAATGGTGGAATTGTTATTTTAGACCCCTATTCAGGAGAAGTATTGGCTTTGGTTGGTGGATTTAATTTTAGAACCAGTGAATTCAACAGAGTTACGCAAGCGAAGAGACAACCAGGATCTGCATTTAAGCCAATTGTATATGCTGCAGCACTTGAAAAAGGTTTTGCACCAAATACCATAATACTTGATGCCCCCTTTGTAGAAAGTCAAGGAGTAGGTTTAAAAAATTGGAAACCAGAGAATTATGGTAAAAAATTTTATGGACCTTCGACGTTAAGAAAAGGAATAGAATATTCGAGAAATTTGATGACTGTAAGAATAGCCAAAATCTTAGGATTAGAGGAAATTTTGGACTTATCAAAAAAACTTAATATTTACAGTGAAATTCCAGAACTTTTGTCTGTTTCCTTAGGCGCTGCAGAGACTACATTAATTAATTTGACATCAGCATATGCTCCGTTTGTAAACGGAGGGAAAAAAATTGAACCAAAATTAATTTCTAGAATTCAAGACAGAAGAGGAAAAACAATTTTCTATGAAAAAAAAAGAAAGTGCATTGGTTGTGACAAGTTTATAGGAGAAAAAATCGAATTACCAA
The DNA here is from genome assembly GCA_902630925.1 of uncultured Pelagibacteraceae bacterium. Taxonomy (GTDB): domain Bacteria; phylum Pseudomonadota; class Alphaproteobacteria; order Pelagibacterales; family Pelagibacteraceae; genus Pelagilacustribacter. Next base: position 4,663 of record CACOWO010000022.1, read on the forward strand.
GAATTGAAAATCAAAACGAAAAAGTTATGAGCGAAGAGACCGCTTATCAAATGAATTCAATTTTACAAGGAGCTGTAAAAAGGGGGACTGCAAAAAAATTGAGGTCACTTAAAGTTCCATTAGCAGGAAAAACCGGAACTACTAACGACAACTATGATGCATGGTTTATAGGCTTTTCCTCTAATTTAGTAATTGGTGTTTATATTGGATATGATAATCCACGAACATTAGGAAAATTTGAAACTGGTTCTAAGGCCGCTCTTCCTATCTTTAAAGATTTTGTTGAAAAAGCTCTTTACAAAGAAGACTTCGATGAATTTCAAATACCAGAAAATATTTATCTTACTTCTTTGAATTATGACACAGGTAATAAATCAGCTCCTGGGGAAAAAAATTCAATTATCGAAGCTTTAAAACTTGAAGATATTAACAATATAAATAATAATAATTTAATACTTACAAATGGCCGTGATAAAATAGTTAAATTTAGGCAGTTTTACTAATGGAAAATTTTGAAAATATATTAATTATTACAGAAAAATCTTTAAGTAATATTAGGGGGTATCTTTGATAAAGAAGATATTGAAACAAAACTTAAAGAGTTAGAAAAAATATCTTTAAAAAAAGATTTTTGGAAAGATAAATCATTAGTAAAAAAAACTGTTAAACAAAAAAAAATTTTTGAAGACATTTTCGACTCCTATAATAAATCAGTCAAGGATATAAACAATCTAAAAGATTTATACGTTTTAGCATCTCAAGAAAAAGATGAAGATACTATACAAGATTGCATCAAAAAAGCGGAACAAATCTTAAAAGAAATAAAAAGAAACGAGATTAATTGTTTTTTATCCGGTGAAAATGATGATTATGATATTTATCTAGAAATCCATGCTGGCGCTGGTGGAACAGAAAGTCAGGATTGGGCCGATATGCTTCGTAGAATGTATATGAAATGGTTTGATAAAAAAAAATTTAGATATGAAATTATTAGCGAACACAAAGGTGAAGAGGCTGGGATAAAGTCCTCAATTGTAAAAGTATCAGGCGCTTATCTATATGGATTAATGAGATCAGAATCAGGTGTTCATAGATTAGTGCGCATTTCACCCTTCGATAGTGGAGCAAGAAGACATACTAGTTTTGCGAGTGTATGGGTTTATCCAGTAGTAGAGGATGATATCAATATCAAAATTGATGAAAAAGACCTGAGAATTGATACTTATAGGTCGAGCGGTGCAGGTGGACAGCATGTAAATACAACTGATAGTGCAGTCAGAATTACGCACATTCCAACAAAAATTGTTGTTCAATGTCAAAATGAAAGATCTCAACATAAAAATAAAGAGACATGTTACAAAATGTTAAAAGCCAGATTGTATGAGCATGAGATGCAAAAAAAAGAGGAGGAAAATCAAAAAGAGCTGAATACTAAAACAGATATAGGGTGGGGACACCAAATTAGGTCATATGTATTGCAACCATATCAACTTGTTAAAGATTTACGAAATAAAACAGAAAGCACAAACCCTTCAAGTATTTTAGACGGAAATATTGATTTGTTTATAGAGGAAGGAATTAAAAATAAATAATGAAAAGATTTTTATTATATTCAATCTTAATATTAATTTTTATATTTGTTTTTTTTCTCATTATTTTGTCATCAATAGGGTTTGAAACAAATAAGTTTAATAAATTAATTTCTGATAAAGTTTATGAGTCAAAAAACATAATTTTAGAATTGGAAACAATTAAGTTTAAACTTGATCCACAAGAATTAAGTTTATTTTTAGAAACAAAAAGCCCTAAGATAACTTTTAAAAGTATAAATATTCCAGTTAAAAATATTAAAATTTATTTAGACTTTTTATCATTATTTCAATCTTCACCAAAAATTAATAAAACAAATATTACTTTAGAAGAATTAGATATTAATCAACTAAAAGACTTGTCTATTATCATCAAACCATCAAATTTTAAAAGCATATTAAAT
>CACOWO010000023.1 GCA_902630925.1 uncultured Pelagibacteraceae bacterium
TACTAATTCAATTACAGCCATTGGAGCATCATCACCTGTTCTAAATCCAGCTCTCAAAACTCTTGAGTACCCACCTTTTCTCGAAATGTATCTTTTAGACAATTCATCAAACACCTTCGTTACTGATTTTTTATCCTGGAGTTTAGAAAATAATCTTTTTTTATTGCTTAGGATATTTTTTTTGCCAATTGTTATTACTTTGTCTATTTGAGGTTTTAATTCTTTTGCTTTAGGTAATGTAGTAATTATTTGTTCATACTTAATTAATGAATTAAGCATATTTTTAAATAATGCTTTTCGATGTTCGCTTGTTTTATTTAGTTTTCTGTAACCTAATCCATGTCTCATTAGTAACTATTTTCCTCTAATTTCTTTGAAAGTTCAGCAATATTATCAGGAGGCCAATTAGGGATCTCCATTCCAAGATATAAAGACATTGTATTTAGTACTTCTTTTATCTCATTTAATGACTTTCTTCCAAAATTTGGAGTTCTAAGCATTTCCGGCTCAGTTTTTTGAACTAAATCGCCTATATAAATTATATTATCATTTTTAAGACAATTCATGGATCTTACAGACAATTCTAATTCTTCTACTCTCTTAAGTAAATTTCTATTAAATTCTGGTTCTGTAGATTTGACTTCTTTAACAATTTCTTGTGGATCTTCAAAGTTCACAAACATTGACAATTGATCTTGAAAAATTCTTGCTGAGTAAGCTATTGCATCTTCCGCATCTACAGTCCCGTTTGTTTCAACGGTCATAATTAATTTATCGTAATCTAAAGCACTTCCTGCTCTTGTATTTTCAACTGAGAATGAAACCTTTTTAACTGGACTAAATAATGAGTCAATTGAAATTAATCCAAGGGGACTATCTTCTGTTTTGTTTTTTGGAGCTTGAACATATCCCTTGCCTGTACTCACCATCAATTCCATATGAAAATTAGTTTTTTCATCTAAATTACAAATTGTTTGTTCAGGATTTAATATTTCAATTTCAGGAACAAGTGTAATATCTTTTGCTTTAACTTCTTTAGGACCTTTAATATCGAGAATTATTTTTTTGGAGCTAGAAGATGAAGATTTTATTGCAAGATTTTTAACATTCAAAACTATATCAGTAACATCTTCTCTTACACCTTTAATTGATGAAAATTCATGTAAGACTCCATCTATTTGGATTGCTGTGACTGCTGCTCCTTGAATAGATGAAAGCAATATTCTTCTTAAAGAATTACCAATAGTTTGACCAAAACCTTTTTCTAATGGTTCAGCAATTACTTTAGCGATTGTTTTATCCTCGTTACTTGAAATATCTAATTTACTTGGTTTGATAAGCGCTTTCCAGTTTTTATCTATTATGTTAGATGTAGTCTGCATTATACTCTCCTTCTTTTAGGTGGCCTTGCTCCATTATGCGGCATTGGAGTGGTATCCTTAATTGATAAAATTTTAAAACCTCTTGATTGCAAAGATCGTAAAGCAGTTTCTCTTCCTGAACCAGGTCCTTTAACTTGAACAGTTAAAGTTCTTAAACCTTGCTCAAAAGCTTTTGCACCAGCATCATCAGCCGCAACTTGAGCTGCATATGGAGTTGATTTTCTTGATCCTTTAAAGCCTTTTGCGCCAGCAGATGACCAAGATACCACATTACCACTTTCGTCAGCTATTGAAATAATTGTGTTATTAAATGTTGAATATACATAAGCTATACCAGAAGTAATATTCTTTTTGATTTTTTTCTTTTTTTTAAAAGTACTAGTTTTTTTAATTTCTGTATTTTTTACTTCTTTGCTTTCAATGTTTTTTTCTTTTTTTTCACTTTTTTTATTCATTTGTAATTATTTTTTAAGAGGTGTTAATTTTTTTCCTGCAATTGCAATTGCCTTTCCTTTTCTAGTTCTGGCATTACATTGTGTTCTTTGACCTCTTACCGGTAGTTTTTTTTTATGTCTTGTGCCTCTATAACAGGCTAGATCAACTAATCGTTTTATATTTACAGAAACTTCTCTTCTTAAGTCTCCTTCAACTTTATGGTTAGCGTCGATAAATTCTCTTATTTTTAAAACCTGCTCTTCTGATAACTCGTTAACTCGTTTTGATGACGGTATATCTAATTTTTTACATATTTTTTTTGACGAATGTAGTCCTATTCCATGAATATAGGTTAACGCAATACTAACAACCTTATTTTGTGGAATGTTTATCCCTGCAATACGAGCCATAAATTTATGAGTTTTTATTTCCTGCGTATTTATATTGTCTAATCACTCAAAGTCAACCCTTGATACTCTCAATTAACCCGCTAATTTCATCGCTTATTTCAGATATAGTTGCCTCACCATTAACCACCTTCAGTAATTTAGATTGTTTATAAAAATCAATTACTGGCTTAATATTATTTTCATAAGTTTCAAATCTTTTTATAGCAATTTCTTCATTATCATCTGATCTCTTTTCTAAAATTTTTCTTTCTAATATTCTTTTTTTTATTGTCTCTAAATTGACCGAAACTATATCTATTTTTTGATCATATTTTTCTAATAAGTTCTCTAAATTTTTAGCTTGAGCTAAATTTCTCGGATACCCGTCAAAGATTAATCTGTTTTTATATATTTTATTCGAGATATATTTTTCGATAAGATCACCAACTATCTGATCTGAAACCAAATTTCCGGTACTCATTGTTGAAGAAATTTGATCTCCTAAATTTGTTTTATCTTTAATTTCTTGTCTCAACAATTCTCCCGTGGACAATTGATATAATTTAAATTTTTTTACAATTAAATTTGATTGAGTCCCTTTACCAGCACCAGGTGGTCCAAAGATAACTATATTCATCTTTAATTATTTACCAAATTTTGTTTTTTTTATTAATGACTCATATTGAGAGCTCATTAATCTCGTTTGAACTTGAGTTACTGTGTCCATTGCAACAACTACAACAATAAGTATTGAAGTTCCTCCTAAATAAAAAGGTATCGGATATTTGGCAATTAAAAATTCCGGCATCAAACATACAAAAGTTAAATACATAGCTCCAACAGTTGTTAGTCTCGTTAAAATTGTATCAATATATTCAGCGGTTCTTTCCCCAGGTCTTATTCCTGGTATATATCCACCATACTTTCTTAAATTCTCGGCGGTTTCTTTTGGGTTAAACACAATAGAAGTATAAAAAAAAGAAAAAAATATTATTCCAGATGCATATAGTAACATGTAAAGCGGTTGCCCTTGTGTAAACATTGAAGAAATTTTTAAAAATGTATCTGACTCTGCAAATCCAAAATTAGAAATTGTAATCGGTAGTAATAATAACGCTGATGCAAATATAGCTGGAATAACTCCGGCTGTATTAATCTTTAAAGGAAGGTGAGAAGACTCGCCTCCATACATTTTATTTCCAACTTGCCTTTTGGGATAATTGATTAAAATTTTTCTCATTGCTCTCTCAAAGAAAACTATAAAAAGAACAGTCAAAATAACTAAAATAAATATTCCAACAATCATTAGAGCAGATAACGCCCCAGTTCTTCCGAGTTCAAATGTTGATGCTAAAGCCCTGGGTATCTCGGCTACAATCCCTGAAAAAATTATTAATGAAATACCATTTCCAACTCCTCTTAATGTTATTTGCTCACCTAACCACATTAAAAAAGTTGTACCTGCAACAAGAGAGATTGTAGTAATAATTCTAAAAGACATTCCTGGTTCAGTAACTAAATTTCCAGCATTTTCCAATCCCACAGACACACCGTAACCTTGTAAACATGCAATCAAAACTGTGCCGTATCTTGTAATTTGTGTTATTTTTTTTCTACCAATCTCACCTTGTTCTTTTAAATTTTTAAAATAGTCTGAAACACCTGTGAGTAGCTGGACTATAATTGAAGAAGAAATATACGGCATTATACCCAGAGCAAATATCGCCATTCTAGTAACAGCTCCTCCAGAAAACATATTAAACATTCCAAGTAAGCCTTTTTGACTTGAAGACATAATATCTTTTAAAGCCAAAGGGTCGATACCTGCTAAAGGTACATATGTTCCTAATCTATAAATTATTAAAATTAATATTGTGAAAAAAATTCTATTTTTAAGATCTTTTGCTTGACTAAACGCACCGGCTGTATTTATTGTTTCGCTCGACATAAATATTATTTTTTAATAATAC
>CACOWO010000024.1 GCA_902630925.1 uncultured Pelagibacteraceae bacterium
TATCAAAAAAAAATGGAAGTAAAACTAAAGAGCAAATTAAAAAAATTTACGATGATAGGTTAAAACATGAAATAAATATTATTAATTCCATGGATTATGCTAGCTATTTTTTAATAGTTTCTGACTATATAAAATGGGCAAAAAAAAACTCTATACCTGTAGGTCCAGGACGAGGTTCAGGAGCTGGATCTTTAGTAGCTTATTGTTTAGATATCACAGATTTAGATCCCATTGAATTTGATTTAATTTTTGAAAGATTTTTAAATCCCGATAGAATTTCCATGCCTGACTTCGATATAGATTTTTGTGAAGACAAAAGAGATCAAGTATTCGAGTATTTAAAAAAAAAATATAAAAACGGTGTTGCTCATATCATTACATTCGGTAAATTAAAAGCAAGAATGGTTTTAAGAGATGTAGGTCGGGTTTTAGGACTTTCGTACGGTCATGTGGATAGAATATGTAAAATGGTGCCATTTGATCCATCAAGACCATTGACATTGCAAGAGTCTATTGACCGAGAACCAAGATTTAAAGAGGAAATAAAAAAAAATACTAAAGTAAAAAAACTTTTAGAACTCTCATTAAAATTAGAAGGACTCAATCGTAATATGGCAACACATGCAGCAGGAGTTGTAATAGCAGGAGATAAACTGGCCGAGCAATTTCCGCTATATATCGATTATAGTTCAAATTTAACCTTACCTTCAACTCAGTATGATATGTATTCTTCAGAAAACGCAGGACTTGTAAAATTTGATTTGCTTGGCCTTAAGACGCTTACTGTAATTGACAATACAATAAAAAGATTAAAAAAAAAAAGTATAGATTTAAACTTAAGTAAAATCGATTATAACGACAAAGAAGTTTTTTCGATGCTTTCCACAGGAGAAACTACAGGATTATTTCAACTTGAAAGCGCTGGGATGAGAGAAGCGATAAAGCAAATGAAACCAAATAAATTTGATGATATTATAGCGCTAGTTGCTTTATATAGACCAGGGCCTATGAGCAATATTCCTATTTACAATGATTGTAAAAATGGAATTAAAGAACCTGATTATATTCATCCTTCTTTAAAAGAAATACTGAGACCAACTTACGGAATTATAATTTATCAAGAGCAAGTAATGCAAATTGCTCAAACGCTTGCTGGATTTACTGCTGGTGAAGCAGATATCTTAAGAAGAGCGATGGGTAAAAAGAAGAAATCAGAATTAGATAAACAAAAAGAGAGATTCATTAATGGAGCTATAAAAAATGGCATTGCAAAAGATGTAGCGAATTTTGTTTTTACAAAAATAGAGCCTTTTGCACAGTATGGTTTTAACAAAAGTCATGCAGCAGCATATGCATTAATTGCTTATCAAACTGCTTATTTAAAAACTTTCTACAAAGAGGATTTTATAGCTGCAACTATGTCAACGGAGTTGACTAATACCTCTAAACTTAGGGAATTTGTAGAGGAACTTAAAAAATTAAAAATTCAAATTATTAAACCTTCTATTAATAAATGCTTTTCAGACTTTAGAGCTATTGAAGGTAAACTTTATTATGGACTTGGAGCAATAAAAAATGTTGGTCTTGAATCAGTTTCTAATATTGTTAAAGAGAGAGAAAATAATGGAAAGTTCAAATCTTTTGTTGACTTTATAAATCGGGTGAGTGCGAAAGATGTTAATAAGCTTCAGCTTGAGGGATTAGTTAAGTCGGGAGTTTTTGATGAATTTGATAAAGATAGAGGTAAAATCTTTAATTCAATACCAAAAATTATTCAAAAAATAAAAAATATTAATGACGATAAACAAAGTCATCAATCAAATCTTTTTAGTGAAGATGAAAATAATAAAGTAGAGTTTGACTTTGAAAGCTCAAGTTCTTGGTCTTCGAAAGAACTTTTATCTGAAGAATTTAAAGCTATTGGCTTTTATTTAACTAATCACCCACTTAATGAATTTGAGGAAATATTCAATGAATTAAATATAGAGTCTTATGATCAATTTTACGAAAGTAACTCAGCTGATGGTTTAGTAGCAGGAACAATCATGTCTATTCAAGAAAAAAAAAGTGCAAAGGGTACTCCATATGCAATTATAAAATTTAGTGATAAAAAAGCAGAATTTGAATTATTTTTATTCGCAGAAACATTAGTGGCAAATAGAGAAAAACTTAGAGAGACAGAGTCCTTTGTCTTAACACTTCAAAAAGATAGGGTTAACGGAGAGGGAACAAAAAAAAGAATAAATATAAAAAAAATATTAAGCTTAGATGAAGTAATTAATAGACCTTATACTAAAGTAACTATAAAGTTAAAAAATGATTACAATCTAGATGAAATAAAAAATTTGTTATCTACTAAAGGTGAAACAAAAATTAATTTAATTGTTAAAAACAAAAATAAACAAGCCCACTATTTACTTCAAGAAAATAGAAAATTTGACTTTAATCAGTTAAAAGCTTTAAAAGCCAAGAAATACGTTGATAAAATAATAGTTTAGATAGTTGATTTTTTAGGCTGATTGTATATATCTGTCTTTAATTTCGCACACAGTTTCAAGGGCAATGCCCTACCGGTCCATTAATTTGGAATTACTGTGGTGGATTAACCGGAAAAAAATATGAACGTACCAAAAGTAGATATAAAACAATTATTAGAAGCAGGTGTACACCTTGGTCACAAAACTTTGAGGTGGAACCCAAAGATGAAGAAATACATTTTTGGAGAAAAAAATTCTATTCATATAATTGACTTAACCCAAACAGTTGAATTTATCAAAAATGCATTAGTCCAAGTTCACAAAGTTATATCGAGTGGCGGTAAACTATTAGTTGTCTCTACAAAAAAACAGGCATCAGAACAGGTAAGTGATTTAGCAAAAGAAACTGGACAATTTTATGTAAATTATAGATGGCTGGGTGGAATGCTGACTAATTGGAATACTATACAAAACTCTATCAAGAGGCTGAAAAAATTAAACGATCAGCTATCTAAAGAAAATTTAGGTTTTACAAAAAAAGAAATTTTAAAATTTGGCAAGGAAAAAGATAAACTAGAGAGATCTCTTGGTGGAATTTCAGAAATGAAAAAAACACCAGATTTAATATTTATAATTGATACCAATATAGAATCACTAGCCGTTGCAGAGGCTAAAAAATTAAGGATACCTATTGTAGCTGTACTAGATACAAATTCAGATCCAACAGGAATTGATTTTCCTATACCTGGTAATGATGATGCAAGACGATCTATAAATTTATATTGTGAACTTTTAAAAAATACAATTAAAGATGCAGAAAAATTTATAAAAGGATCTGAAGAAAAAAGCCCCAAATTAAAAGCTAAAGAAAAATAATTTTTATTAATCATTTGATGTCAAACAAAGAATTACTAGACAATATAAAAAAATTAAGGGAAATGACTGGTGTAGGTTTCAAAGATTGTAAAAATGCACTTGATGAAACTCAAGGTGATATTGAAAAGTCAATTGAGTTTTTAAGGAAAAAAGGTATTGCTAAAGCTTCAAAAAAAATGAGCAGAACAGCTTCAGAAGGTCTAGCTTTAGTGAAAGAAGAAAATGAGCAGATAT
>CACOWO010000025.1 GCA_902630925.1 uncultured Pelagibacteraceae bacterium
TAACAGAGGCACAGTTGTTTTAGATAAAAGTAGCCTTTGGAAAGGTGCTCCTTATAAACCTTTAACAAAAGGACAGAACTTTACAGGCGGTAGAAATAACAACGGACGTATTACTTCAAGACATATTGGAGGTGGTTCAAAACACAAATACAGAGTCATTGATTTTTATAGAAAGAAAAAAAATATCCCAGCTACCGTTGAAAGAATAGAATATGATCCAAATAGGACAGCTCACATAGCATTGATTTCATATAAGGATAATGAAAAAGCTTACATCATAAGCCCTCAAGGTTTAAAAACAGGTGATATTATAGAATCTGGTAAAAATGTTGATATTAAAATAGGAAATTCTTTAGAATTAAAAGATATTCCACCAGGAACTTCAATACATAACGTAGAATTAATTCCAGGTAACGGTGCTAAATTAGCAAGATCTGCTGGTTCATCTGTAACTTTATCAGGTTACGATGGTGATTACGCAATATTAAAACTTTCTTCGGGTGAGACAAGAAAAGTAAGTAGTTCGTGCACAGCAACGATTGGAACTGTATCTAACCCTGATCAAAAAAATATCAAAATAGGAAAAGCTGGTAGAAATAGATGGAGAGGAAAAAGACCACAAACAAGAGGTGTTGCTATGAATCCAGTAGATCATCCACATGGAGGGGGTGAAGGTAAAACGTCTGGCGGTAGAAGTCCAGTGTCACCTTGGGGGCAATCGGCTAAAGGATTAAAAACTAGAAGACCAAAAAGAAGTGACAAATTAATTATTACCAGAAGAAAGAAAAGGAAAAAATAATGACTAGATCAGTTTGGAAAGGCCCATTTGTTCATCCAAGTTTGTTAAAAAAAATTGATAAATTAAAAGATACTACAAATAAAAAACCCATAAAAACATGGTCAAGAAATTCGACAATTATACCTGATTTCGTTGGGCACAGCTTTATGATCCATAATGGAAAATCTTTCATACCAATTACCATTTCAGAAGAAATGGTAGGACACAAACTTGGAGAGTTTGCTCCAACCAGAACTTTTAAAGGTCATACACCTGCGGATAAAAAAGCCGCAGCAGCTCCCGCAGCAAAACCTGAAGGAGATAAAAAATAATGGAAAAAAATACTTCTTTAGTAAAAGCTGTTAACAAGAATGTCAGGACAAGTCCTAGGAAACTTGCTTTAGTGTGTAATTTTATTAAAGGAAAAAAAGCAGATATTGCTTTGAGAGATTTGGAGTTTTCAAGAAAGAGAATTTCTAAAGATGTGAGCAAAACTGTGAAATCAGCAATATCTAATGCTGAAAATAATTATCAATTTGATATAGACAATCTTTTTGTAAAAGAGGCATATGTTGGAAAATCACTAGTTATGAAAAGATTTAGACCTAGAGCTAAAGGTAGAGCCAGTCCAATTAAAAAGCCATTTAGCCGAATTACAATTATATTAGAGGAAAAAAAAGATAAGAAGGTTAGAAAATAATGGGACAAAAGATAAATCCTATAGGATTAAGACTAGGAATCAATAGAGGCTGGGACTCAACCTGGTTTGCCAAGAAGAAAGATTTTGGAAGATACTTAATTGAGGATTTTAAGATAAGAAATTATATTAAAAAAAATATTACTAATTCAGGAGTTTCAGAAATTATTATTGAGCGATCTTCTAAAAAATGTACTGTTTCTATTCATACTTCAAGACCTGGATTTGTAATTGGAAAAAAGGGTGCAGATATAGAAAAAATTAAGAAAAATATTATGAAGATCACAGACAATGAAGTTAATGTTAATATTAAGGAAATTAAAAAACCTGAATTAAATTCAAATTTAGTAGCAGAGAATATAGCCCAACAATTAGTGAAAAGAGTTGCATATAGAAGAGCTATGAAAAGAGCTATGCAATCTGCAATGAGGCTAAATGCAAAAGGCATAAAGGTAATGTTAAGTGGTAGACTAGCAGGTAATGAAATAGCAAGAACCGAATGGTTAAGAGAAGGAAGTATACCTTCACACACTTTAAGAGCAGATATAGATTATGGTTTTGCGGAAGCGCTAACTACATATGGAATAATTGGCGTCAAAGTATGGATATATAAAGGTGAATTAATGGCGAAAGATGTTGAAAGAGAAAAAAAAGAAAGGGTAAAAAATGCTACAGCCAGTCAGGACTAAATACCGAAAGGCATTTAAAGGAAGAATTCATGGAAATGCTGCTAGAGCTGTAAAACTGAACTATGGTCAATTTGGATTAAAGGCCATTCAGCCAGACAGAATTATAGGTAAACAAATTGAAGCAGCAAGAGTTGCCTTAACAAGATATATGAAAAGAACAGGTAAAGTTTGGACAAGAATCTTTCCCAATATTCCTGTTTCGAAAAAACCTACTGAGGTAAGAATGGGTAAAGGTAAAGGTTCACCCGAGTATTATGCATGCAGAGTTAAACCGGGAAGGATCATTTTTGAAATAGATGGCGTAAGTGAAGAAATTGCCAGAGAAGCACTTTACAAAGCATCTGCTAAGCTACCTATTAAAACTAAATTTATAAAAAGATAATGGCTAAAAAAAAAGAAGATAAAAAACTAACAAAAGACCAAGCAGAGAAAAAAATCATGTCTCTTAAAAAAGATCTTTTTAATATAAGATTTAAAAAAGTAAATAATCAAGTGAATAATCCAGCACAATATAGTGAAATCAAAAAAAGTATAGCTAGATTATATACAACAATAAAGAATTCAAAATGACAAAAAAAGTATTAAAAGGAATTATTACTAGTGCAAAAAACAACAAAACAGTTGTTGTTGAAGTAACTAGAAAATTTAAGCACCCTTTTTATGAAAAAGTAATTAAAAGATCAAAAAAATATCATGCTCATGATGAAAAAAATAAATTTAAAGAGGGTGAAAAGGTTTCTATAATCGAATGCAAACCTTATTCTAAAAAGAAAACTTGGCAGGTAATTGAATAATGATACAAATACAAACAGAATTAACGGTTGCAGATAATACAGGTGCTAAGAGAGTTGAATGCATTAAAGTTTTAGGTGGTTCAAAAAGAAGATACGCATCTGTTGGAGATATAATTGTGATAAGTGTTAAAGACGCGATACCTAAAGGCAAAGTTAAGAAAGGCGCAGTACATAAGGCCGTTGTAGTTCGAACCAGAAAAGAAATTTATAGAGAAGATGGTTCTAAAGTTCAATTTGATAAAAACGCAGTCGTTTTAACTGATGATAAAGGTGAACCAATTGGAACACGAATTTTTGGACCAGTGACAAGGGAATTACGTACTAGGGGTCATACTAAAATTATTTCGCTAGCACCGGAGGTACTTTAAAATGATTTTGAAAAAAGGAAATCAGGTAAAAATAATCACAGGGAAAGATAAAGGAAAAACCGGTGAAATTTTAGAAATTAATAGGAAATTTGACAAAGTGAAAATTAAATCAATTAAT
>CACOWO010000026.1 GCA_902630925.1 uncultured Pelagibacteraceae bacterium
TACATCTGATTGGTATTTATGGATACATCATACGATTGATAAAATACCAGACGGCAAAGACTTAAAACACTCTTGGCAGAAAAAACATTTAGAAAATCAGACTGGTACTAATAATAGTTTCAAGCCTGTTAAAATTAGAAAAAATGAAATTAAGAAAAAATATGAAACTTGGAAATAAAGTACTTCTAATTTTATCAATATTATTTATTACAAATAAACATACTTTTTCAGAAGAAAAAATAATATCTACTCCCTTACTTAATATTGACGAGATTAAACCAAGTTTTGAAGAACTGGAAGAGGAACCAGAGAATATTACTCAAAATGAAAAATTTAAAGAAAAAAAAGGTGAAAAAAGTTTAAAGTCATCTCAAGCTGTAATGATTGGTCTTGATAAAATAACTGCAAAATCATCTGAATTTATTGTGAATTTAAATGAGAGCAAATTATTTGGTCCACTAGAGATTAAAATTTTAAAATGCGGTAAGGTAAAAGTTAATAATAAATTAGATAGCGTCGCATATATGCAAGTAAAAGATTTAACAAAAAATGATAATGAAAAAGTATTTATATTTAATGGCTGGACGTTTGCCTCAGACCCCAATTTAACACCTTTTGATCATGCAATTTATGATTTACAATTATTAAATTGCAGCAAAGTTTAATAAAACTTTTCTTTACTAAGCCAATTTGTATCAAAATCAGATGATACAAATTTTTTATGATTTAGAATTTTTTTATGTAAATCGATAGTGGTAGTAATTCCTTCCAGTACAAATTCATCTAAAGATCTTAACGTTCTTTGAATAGCTTCAGTTCTATTTCTTCCTTTACAAATAACTTTAGCAATTAAACTATCGTAATAAGGTGTAATTTTACATCCTTGAAAAATAGAACCATCAACTCTAGTTCTAAAACCAGAGGGTTGATGACAAACACTTATTGTTCCAGGGCTTGGCTGAAAATCTAAGGCAGGATTCTCTGCATTAATTCTACACTCGATAGTATGCCCTCTAGGATTAATATCACTTTGTTTTAAAGCAGTATCACCAGTAAAAGCTATCCAAAGTTGTTCCTTGACTATATCAATCCCGGTTTGAACTTCGGTAACAGGATGCTCAACTTGGACTCTTGTATTCATTTCTAAAAAATAAAATTTCCCATTTTCATAAATAAACTCAACTGTTCCTGCACCCTCATAATTTATTTGTTCAACCATTTTAACAGTTTTTTCAAGAAGATCTTTTCTTTGTTCTTCTGTTAATACTGGACTTGGAGTTTCTTCAATTAATTTTTGATGCCGTCTTTGAACAGAGCAGTCCCTTTCACCAAGTTGAACTGTTTTGTTTTTACCAGACATGATTTGCACCTCAATGTGTCGAGGATTTTTAAAATATTTTTCGATGTACAGCTCATCATTATTAAAAAATTTCTTCGCTTCTGATTTGGCGGTTAGAAATAAGGTTTCCAAATTTTTTTCTTCTTGAACAATTTTCATTCCTTTACCACCTCCACCACCTGCAGCTTTTATTAATACTGGGTATCCTATTTCTTTACATATTGATTTGGCTTCGGCGAATGATTTTACCCCTCCCTCAGATCCTTCGATTACAGGAAGACCATTTTTTTTAGCTATTCGTTTTGCAACAATTTTATCTCCCATTTTTGAGATAATATCTGCACTAGGTCCTATAAACTTAATTCCATGCTTATTAACTATTTCTGAAAATTTTGCATTTTCTGATAAGAAACCATATCCAGGGTGAATTGCCTCTGCTCCAGTCAAATCAACTGCAGACATTATAGAGGAAATATTTAAATAACTATTTTGTGGTTGATGTGACCCTATACATACGCTTTCATCTGCTAGCCGAACATGCATGGCTTCAGCATCAACATTTGAGTGAACAGCTACAGTTTTGATCCCCCACTCTTTACACGCTCTTATTACTCTAACAGCTATTTCACCTCTGTTAGCTATTAAAACTTTTTTGAACATTTTTATTATTTAAGAAGAATTAAAGTTTGACCGAACTCAACAGGTTGGCCATCTTCAATTAAAATTTTTTTAACTTCCCCGTCTGCAGTTGAAGGCACGTGGTTCATAGTTTTCATTGCTTCAACAATCATTACAGTTTGACCTTTTTTAATTTTATCACCTACTTCAACAAATTTTTTAGCTCCTGGTTCGGGAGCTAAGTATGCGGTTCCAATTATTGGAGATTTTACTCTGACTCCTTCACTATCGTCAGAAGAATTCAGCACTGCTTTATTTTGAGGGGCTACTGTGCTAGTTTTAATCTTTTCAATTCCCCTAGCAGCTCTTGACACTTTAATTTTTGTTTGACCTTCTTGGTATTCTAATTCTGTTAAATCGAATTCTTTTAAATTTTCTACAAGCTCTTTTATTAATTTTTTATCAATTTTCATCGTTCTAAAAATTTTTTCATTGCATTCAAGGACATTAAATATCCTTCAGCTCCAAACCCGCAAATTACTCCTTTAGCAATTCTACTTATTAAAGACTTATGTCTGAAATCTTCTCTATTATATATGTTGCTAATATGCAATTCAATTATTGGAATTTTTAATATTTTTAAAGCATCAAGGATTGCAACTGAGGTATGAGTATATCCTCCGGCATTAATAATTAGTCCATCTTGATTTTTTCTTGAAATTTGAATTTGGTTGACTAATTCTCCTTCAATATTTGATTGGTACATACTCAAATCAATATCATTTTTATTTGCATAATCAGTACAAATTTTTTCAATATCCTTTAAGGAAAAATTTCCATATTGGTTTTTTTCTCTTTCACCTAAAAGGTTGA
>CACOWO010000027.1 GCA_902630925.1 uncultured Pelagibacteraceae bacterium
TCTGTGTAAATTTTTTTAATTCTGAAAATGATTTTTTATTAGCTTTAAATAAAAGTTTTTCATAATTTTTTTTAATCATAATAAATAGTTTTTTATTATCTATATTTTTATTTGTAATATGTTTCAATGAGGTAGAGCGAAAACTAGTGTTTTTTGGATTTAAATTAGTATTAATTCCTATTCCAACTATTAAAAATTTTTTTCCTGCATTAATAACGGTCTCTTGTAAAATTCCACAAATTTTTTTTTTTTGGAATAAAATGTCGTTAGGCCATTTGATTTTTATTTTATTTGTAAATTTTTTAGCAAGAATACTTTTTAGTAAATATGCATTTATAATTGCAAATTTCTTAAAATCTAGTTTCATTTTACTCATATCAAAAAAAATACTCAAAAATAAATTTCCTTTTTTTGAAATCCATTTTTTCCCCATAGTGCCTCTACCCTTTGTCTGACGCTCAGATAATATAATTGAAGGTTTGATATTATCTTTATTTATGAGCATTAAAGCTATGTCATTTGTGCTTTTAACACTTTTAAATTTAAATGATCTCAATTTCATTAATTTAAAAATAGTGTATCCACTACATTGCTCAAAACTGAAGGATACAAGAAAAAAGTTAGCAAAATACTACAGCTTATAAAAATTGATAATTGAGCGAATTTATTTTTTGTTTTATCAAAACTAATGACACTGTCGTCAAAATAAATAGTCTTTATTATTTTAAGATAATAAAAAGCTGATATTACTGTAGTTAATAATCCTATTATTGCTAAAGCATACATCTTTTGTTCAACTACTGAAGTAAAAACATAAAATTTAGCAAAAAATCCTCCAAGCGGTGGTATGCCCGCTAATGAAAATAGAATTACCAAAAATGAAATAGCTAATATTGGGTGCTTTTTAGAAATGCCTGATAAGTCAGAAATATTTTCTTTATACTCACCATCTTTTTTTAAAAGATACAAACATGAAAAAGCACCAAGATTCATTACAACATAAATAGAAATATAAACTATTGCACTTTCATAACCTGAGATCACACCCGTTGCTACACCAGCTAAAGCATAACCTATGTGACCTATTGAGCTATAAGCTAGTAATCTCTTTATATTTTTTTGGCCAATTGCAGCTACTGCACCTAAAATCATTGAAGCTATAGATATAAAAATAATTATAGTCTGCCACTCTATTAATATATTTGAAAAAGGAATAAACATAAACTTTATTAAAACAGCTAGTCCAGCAACTTTTGGAACTACCGCAAAATAACTTGTTATTGATGTTGGCGCTCCTTCATACACGTCAGGTGTCCACATATGAAATGGGACTGCCGAAACTTTAAATGCAAGTCCAACTAAAATAAAAACCATTGCAAACACTGCACCAGTATTTTCCGACCCTAATTCGTTTGCAATTAAATCAAAATTAGTTGATCCAGTAAATCCGTATAGTAAAGAACAACCGTAAAGTAATAAACCTGACGATAAAGCACTTAGAACAAAATATTTTATTCCTGACTCAGATGATCTTAAATTATCTCTATCAATAGAAGCTAAAATATATAATGATAATGATTGTAGCTCTAAGCCTAAATAAAATAAAATTATATCATTAGAACTAACCATGAAGAACATTCCTAAAATTGATAGTAATATTATTATTGGATACTCAAATTTTGCCAATCTATTATCTAGGATAAAATTTTTTGATGAATTGAGCACAAATAAACTTGAGATAAGTATCAATATTTTAAAAAAATTTGAAAAAGCATCTCGTGTGAAACTTTCTAAAAATATTTTTTCTATGTTATTTGAGCTGTTTAAAATTATTGCAACTGTCAATAAAATTATTAATGAACTTAGGTTAAAAATTAAATTAAAACTATTTTTTATGAATACTCCAATCATCAAGATAGAAAATATTGATAATGTTAAAAAAATTTCTGGAAGTAATATATGTAAATTATTTATCATATTAATTTAAACCCTCTGTTTGAACAGCGATTTCATACTGATTTATTAAATTATCTACTGAAACATTTAAAGTTTCCATTAATGGTAACGGATAAAAACCAAAAATAATAACTAGCAAAGCTAATATACCTAACATAGTCATCTCTGATTTATTTACATCTTTTAAATTTTTAATTTGATCGTTTTTAGTTACACCAAAAATAACTCTCTTTGTGAGCCAAAGCATATATGCAGCTCCTAAGACAACTCCAAATGTAGCTAACATTGCAATCAAATAATTCTTCTGAAATGTTCCCGTTAAAACTAAAAACTCACCTAAAAATCCAGACGTTCCTGGAAGACCCAAACCAGCTAAAGCAAAAACTATAAATAAAAAAGAATATTTTGGTAAATAATTTACTAATCCGCCGTAAGTACTTATCATTCTGGAATGTAATCTATCATAAACAACGCCTACGCTGAGGAATAAAGCTGCTGAAATCAATCCATGACTGATCATCTGAAAAACGCTCCCTTCAATTCCTTGTTTGGTAAATGTAAATATTCCAAGAGTTACATATCCCATATGAGCAACTGAGGAATATGCAATTAATTTTTTCATATCATCTTGCATTAAAGCAACTAAAGAAGTGTAAATTATTGC
>CACOWO010000028.1 GCA_902630925.1 uncultured Pelagibacteraceae bacterium
AAATCAATCTCTAATTTTAAAACAAGAAAAGGTTCAAACGCAGGAATAAAAGTCACACTAAGATCTAATAAAATGTACGAATTTATCGATAGATTAGTTAATATTGCTTTACCAAGGATAAAAGATTTTAGAGGCTTATCATCAAAAGGAATCGATAGTTCTTATAATTATTCATTTGGGATAAAAGAACATATTGTATTCCCAGAGGTTAATTTTGATAAAGTAGATAAAATAAGAGGAATGGATGTGACATTAGTAACATCAAGCAAGACTAGAGAAGGGACATTGGAACTTTTAAAAGAATTTAATTTCCCAATAAATGAAACAAAAAACTAAGGATAGAAATGGCTAAAACAAGTGCAGTACAAAAAAATTTAAAAAGAATTAAGCTAGTTAAAAAGTATGAAAAAAAAAGAGCTGCTTTAAAAAAGATAATAAATAATAGAAAATTGGAATTATCAGAAAGATTTGAGGCTCAATTGAAATTAAACAAATTACCAAAAAATTCAGCTAAAATAAGAATAAGAAATAGATGTGAGGTTTCAGGCAGACCCCATGGAGTTTATAGAAAATTAAAGATATCTAGAATTGCACTGAGAGACATGGCGTCATCAGGTAAAATTCCAGGAATAACTAAATCAAGTTGGTAGGAGGAATATGACATTTACTGATCCGATCGGAGATATGTTTTCAAGAATTAGAAACGGGCAAATGCGCTCGCTAAATTCTGTGGAAATACCATCGTCAAATTTCAGGAAAAATATATTGGAAATTCTTAAAAACGAGGGATATATCAAGGATTACTTTATTGAAAAAACTGAAAATAATAAGACAAGTTTAAAAATTTCATTAAAATATTATGAAGGGGATCCAGTTATTAAAGAAATAAAAAGAATCTCAAAACCAGGCAGAAGAGTTTATTCTAGGGCAACTAGCATTCCTAAAGTAATGAATGGGTTAGGACTAGCAATTTTATCTACCCCCAAAGGTGTGATGAGTGACTCAGAAGCAAGAAAGAATAATGTTGGTGGAGAAATAATTTGTAGGGTATTTTAATATGTCTAAAATTGGTAAAAAAAATATTTTAATTCCAAAGGAATCTTCATTAAAAATAGAAGGTGGTAATTTAACTATTACAGGACCTAAAGGTACAAAAAAACTTTCAATTGATGATAAAATTTTTTCTTCAAAATTAAACGAAAATGAATTCCAACTAAAGCCATTAGAGAAAAAAGTAGATAAAAAAATATCTATAATGTGGGGCACTTATAGAAGCTTGATTAACAATGCAGTAACAGGAGTAACCAAAGGTCATGAAAAGATTCTTGAACTTAACGGTGTAGGTTTTAGGGCAAATTTAAAAGGAGAATTTTTAAATTTACAAATTGGGTTCAGTCATGATGTAAATTTTAAAATTCCTAAGGAAATTAAAATTTCTGTGGAAAAACAAACTATAATAAAAATTAATGGCGTAGATAAAGAATTAGTTTCAAAAGTTTCTGCTGACATTAAGAATTTGAAACCAGTTGAGCCTTATAAAGCAAAGGGAATAAAAGAGAGAGGACAATTTGTTTTAAGAAAAGAGGGAAAAAAGAAATAATGAAGAAAATTAACAGCAAAATAAAAAGAAAACTGAGAAATAGGAAGAAATTAAAAAAAGTTAATAATAACAGGTACAGAATTTCCGTTACTAAATCACTAAATAATTTACATGCCCAAATTATTGATGATAAACAAAGAAAAACTTTAGTTTCTGCTTCATCAATTGAAAAAGAAATAAAAGCAAAAAAAGTTAAAAAAATGGAAAAATCTAATCTAATTGGTGAAGTACTAGCTAAAAGAGCCAAGGAAAAAAATATTGTTGATGTTTATTTTGACAGAGGTGAATACAGATACCATGGAAGAGTAAAAACCTTTGCAGAAACTTTAAGAAAAAATGGATTAAAATTTTAAAATGACTGAAAATAAAAAAATTGAAAGTGATATAAAAGAAAAATTAGTTGCTATAAATAGAATAACTAAAGTCGTTAAAGGTGGTAGAAGATTTGGATTTGCCGCTTTAGTAGTAGTAGGGAATCAAAAAGGCTCAGTTGGAATAGGTCAGGGTAAATCCAAACAGGTACCTGATGCGATAAAGAAAGCAACAGAAGTTGCAAAAAGAAACTTAATTAAAATACCATTGAAAGAAGGTAGAACTCTTCATCATGATGTAAAAGGTAAAAACGGTTCAGGAAAAGTTTTTTTAAGAGCTGCACCTGCAGGAACAGGCATTATTGCTGGTGGTGCAATACGTTCCGTGTGTGAGGTGTTGGGCATTCAAGACGTAGTTGCAAAATCTCTTGGTTCTGCAAATCCACACAACGTTTTAAAAGCATGTGTAAATGGTCTTAAGTCACAAAACTCTCCAAAAATTTTATCAGCTATTCGAGGAAAAAAAATTTCAGATATTGTTTTAAAAAGAGAGGCTAAATAATGGAATTAAATAATTTAATAAGAAACAATAAAAAAAAAATTAGAGTTGGAAGAGGGATTGGTTCAGGCAGAGGAAAAACCTCATCACGAGGCCATAAGGGCCAAAAATCTAGGTCAGGAGT
>CACOWO010000029.1 GCA_902630925.1 uncultured Pelagibacteraceae bacterium
TGCTGACTTCGGAAAAAAAGACTTAGCTATGTCCCACGAATAATAAAGCCAAACTAATAAAAGAAAACTACTTCCAACAATTACCCAATGAATACCTCCTTGCGCTCTTTCAGGATTTCCAAAAACAGCATCGACTTTTTCAGTTCTAATTAATTTTCTGCCATATAAAACACACCCTACAATGGCGAAAAAAAATAAAAATGTTAAAAAACCTGTAATCATTTAGACTTCTTTTCCCATAATTTCTTCTTCCATGTCCCATATCATTGAGAGAATTTCTTCTCTTTTAGAAACGAACTCTTTATTGTTTTTAATATCCCTCAAGTCTTCTTTAAGACCCATTGATGCGAAAGGTAACTTGTATTCTTTGTGTATTCTTCCTGGTCTTGGTGCCATAACATAAACTTTTTCTCCAAGTAACAACGCCTCCTCTACAGAGTGTGTAATAAGAATAATTGTCTTGCCAGTTTCTTTCCAAATTTTGAGAACTAAAGACTGCATTTTTTCTCTCGTTAAAGCATCTAAGGCTCCTAAAGGCTCATCCATTAAAATTAACTCTGGATCATTAATTAAACATCTTGCTAAAGCTACTCTTTGCTGCATTCCCCCTGACAATTGATAAGTAGGAGTATTACCAAAACCCTTTAATCCAACTATATCTAACCATTCATCAACTTTTTTTTGAGTTTGAGCCGCATCTTCCTCTTTCATTCTCAAACCAAAATTTACATTTTCAGCAACAGTCAACCATTCGAACAAAGCACCTTGCTGAAAAACCATTCCTCTATCAACACCTGGACCATTAATTTCTTTATTATTAAGAGTAATTTTTCCTGAAGTTGGTCTGATAAACCCTGCTGCAATATTTAATAAAGTTGTTTTTCCGCAACCCGAAGGCCCAAGCACAGTAAGCAACTCTCCTTTTTTAATTGTGAAATTTAAATCTTTTAGAGCATGAACGGTCTCTCCCTTAGGAGTTTTAAATATCATATTTAAATTTTGAGAAATCAGATTGCTCATAAAAGAACTATATTAGATATTTTGATAAAAAAATAGGCACCAATAATGTTCATTGGTGCCTATAATTTTACTTTCAAGAACTACGGTAAAAACTTAGTAGTTACTGTACCTCTTGGAGTGTCAAAACCTTTTAAAAATTTAGCAAGGTTTCCACTCTTCATAGATTTTTTAGTTTCTTTTGGCGTTAAGAATTTGAAGCCACTTAAAGTGTCTTTCATGTCAGCAATTTTCATTTCTGACTCTTTAGACATAGCTTTCATATCACTTCCACCTTTTCTGTATCTCTCATTAGCCTCATGAGTTAATTCTACAAAAGATTTCAACATACCAGGATTTTCTTTCATAAATTTATTTGTTACAGAAACGATATCTATTCCCATGATACCTCCAGCACGAGCTTCATCAACTGTAAGAAGTCTTGTTCCAACAGATGTAGCAGATTTAATAGAGTTACCTCCAAATAAACATGCCATTACAACATCGCCACTAACTAAAGCAGCTGCACCTTCTTCTGGATCCATTGCAATGATTTCCATTTTTTTTCTATCAGCACCAACTATTTTCATACTTTCAGTGAAAACGTACTCAGCCATAGTTCCTAGAGGAACTGCAACTTTTTTACCCTCAAGTTCAGAAGCATTTGCTTTTGTAATACCAGACTTTTTAGAAGTAACACATGTAGTTCCTCCCATTCCGTATTCCATTGCAACGTCTACTAAACTGATAGGTGCTTTTGCCTTAACAGCATTAATGTAAGGCATTAAACCTTGTGAGTAAGAGATATCGATATCTCCTGCTAACATAGCATCAGTCATTGCTACACCGTTAGTGAAGTTAGTCCACTTAACTGGTACACCAAGAGCTTTTGCATATGCTTTTTTGTTCATGTCCTCAAGATTTGGAGATGGCCATTCCAAAAAGTACGCAACTCTTACTTCTTTTGCAGCTGAGTTAGCTACTGTAGCAGTTAGAGTAAACGCAAATAAAATCCCAAGAACTGTGCTTATTATTTTTTTCATAGTTCTCCCATATGGTTTGTTTAATAATTGAGATTAAAAATTAAATTTAATAAGAAGTAAACAAGAGAATGTTTATGTTTGATCATATTGATTTTACAACTAAAGATTGTATGTTATATTTCTTGTCAAACTATAACAATAGTCTACAAGTTGAACTATGAGCACTTCGAACAGAACTAATATACCTAATTCTTTAAATGAGCACTGGATGCCATTTACAGACAATAAAACTTTCAAAAAAAATCCAAGATTAATTACAGATGCTAAAGGAGTTTACCTAACTAATCACCAAGGTAAAAAAATGATAGATGCAAGTTCCGGATTATTTTGCAATCCGCTTGGTCATGGAAGAAAAGAAATTACCGAAGCAGTTTCAAAACAATTAGATAAATTAGATTACTGTCAACCCTTCAATCAAGGTT
>CACOWO010000030.1 GCA_902630925.1 uncultured Pelagibacteraceae bacterium
ACTCTGTTCACATAAGTCTTACAGATAATCCATCCCACTTAGAAGCGGTTAATCCAGTTGTCTTAGGACAAGTTCGAGCTAAACAATTTTTTCATAAGGATAAATATAGAAAAAAAGTTATCCCAGTTTTAATGCATGGTGATGCTGCATTTGCTGGTCAAGGAATAGTAGCTGAATGTTTTGCAATGTCTGGTTTACCAGGACATAATATTGGTGGCACTATACATATAATTGTAAATAATCAAATTGGCTTCACGACAGCACCAAGATTTGCTAGATCATCACCATATCCCTCAGACGTAGCTAAAACAGCTCAAGCTCCTATTTTCCATGTTAATGGTGACGACCCAGAGGCGGTTGTTCACTGTGCGAAGATTGCTACTGAGTACAGACAAAAATTTAATAGAGACGTGGTTATAGATATAGTCTGTTATAGAAGGTTCGGTCATAATGAAGGAGATGAACCTTCATTCACACAGCCAATTATGTATAAAAAAATAAGATCTCATCCGACAACTCTTTCGATTTACGGAAAAAAATTAAGCAAAGAGGGTTTGACGACTGAGAGTGATTTACAAAAAGAGAGAATTAATTTTAAAAACTATTTAGAAAAAGAATTTTTAGCTTCAAAAAGTTATAAGTCAGAATTGAAGTGGTTTGATGGTGCTTGGTCTAGATTCAAGCCCGGTTTGGGAAAAGATAAAAGAGGCCTTAGTGGTGTAGATAAAACTAAATTAGTCACAATAGGTAAAAAAATTTCTGAGATACCTTTAAATTTTAAAGTTCATAAAACCTTAAAAAAGATATTTGATCTTAGAATGAGTACTATTAAAGAAGGTAAAGCGATTGATTGGTCCACTGCTGAAAGTTTAGCTTTTGGATCATTGCTTACTGAAGGTTTTTCCGTGAGATTATCTGGTCAAGACTCTGGCAGAGGAACTTTTAGTCAAAGACATGCTGTTTTAAGAAACCAAGATAATCATGAAAGGTATATACCCCTAAATAATATTTCACAGGACCAAAAAAATTTTGAAATTATTGATAGCTTACTATCCGAATTAGCAGTTCTTGGATTTGAATTTGGATATTCTCTCTCAGAACCAGAGACATTAGTTTTATGGGAAGCTCAATTCGGGGATTTTGCTAATGGCGCTCAAATTATTATTGATCAATTCATTTCATCAGGAGAGTCAAAATGGGGCAGAGCCAGTGGTTTAGTAATGTTATTACCTCATGGTTACGAGGGTCAGGGCCCAGAACACTCTTCAGCAAGATTAGAAAGATTTTTACAGTTATGTGCCGGTGAAAATCTACAAGTAGTTAATTGCACAACACCGTCAAATTATTTTCATGTTTTAAGACGTCAAATGCATAGAGAATTTAGAAAACCATTAGTAATTATGACACCAAAGTCTCTTTTGAGACATAAAAAATGTGTTTCAGATATTAAAGAATTTTCAAAAAAAAGCACCTTTCATAGAATTTTAGAAGACGACGCCTACACAAATGTAAGTAATTTATTATCTCTTAAAAAGAGAGATGATCAAATAAGAAAGGTAGTGATGTGTTCTGGAAAAATTTATTATGATTTAATTGAAGCAAGAGAAAAATATAAAAACAATAAAGTAACCTTTGTTAGAATTGAGCAACTTTATCCTTTTCCAGCTAAAACATTGGCAAACATTTTAAAAAGATACTCAAAAGCTAGTTTTATATGGTGTCAAGAAGAACCAATGAATATGGGAGCTTGGAATACAGTAAGAAATTACATTGATAGAACTTTGGAAATGATAAATTTTGGTGATAAATCTGTTAAATATGTTGGTAGAAAGGCAGCTTCCTCTACTGCTACTGGAAATTTAAACAAACATCTTGCACAACAAAAAGAAATATTAGAAAAGATACTTAAAGATTAAATGGCAGAAAAAATTACAGTACCAACTTTAGGTGAGTCAGTAACAGAAGCAACAGTTTCAAAGTGGCTAAAATCTCAAGGAGAAAAAGTTTCAGCTGATGAACCACTTGTAGAGCTAGAAACAGATAAAGTTAATGTTGAAGTTCCTTCTCCTACGAATGGAGTGTTAGGAAGTATAGCCGTGAAAGAGGGTGAGACTGTAAATGTTGGTTCTTTACTTGGTACAGTTGATAATACTTCAAAAAGTGGAGAAAAAGAAAATAACGAAGACAGCAACTATAGCCCTCCTAAAAAGAAAAAAAATAACCAACCAAAAATATTTGAAGAAGAAGAGATTGTAAGA
The DNA here is from genome assembly GCA_902630925.1 of uncultured Pelagibacteraceae bacterium. Taxonomy (GTDB): domain Bacteria; phylum Pseudomonadota; class Alphaproteobacteria; order Pelagibacterales; family Pelagibacteraceae; genus Pelagilacustribacter. The sequence goes on from CACOWO010000030.1 coordinate 2,259, forward strand.
ACACAAAAAACAATACAAAAAAAAATACAAGAGCCAATCTTAAAACTTGAGGAAGAGGAACCTCTAATTTTAGATAATGCTCATGAAGATCCTGTTAAACAAAGTGTAGAAAAGATAATTTCTCCAGCAGCAAGAAAACTT
>CACOWO010000031.1 GCA_902630925.1 uncultured Pelagibacteraceae bacterium
GCTAAAGATCTTATCTCTTTAAATTTATTTGAAATCTCATCTAGTTTTTTTTTCTGATTTGTTACTTTTTGTTTTAAATCAAAGTACTCATCTATTAATTGTATTGTAGTGATTAGTAAAAGCTTGTTTTCACCAATATTTCCTAGCTTATCTTTTAATTCTGTGTACTTTTTATCTAAAAACTTTGTCAATTTTTTTAGCGACTCTTCTTGCCCATCGTCACATGAGAGTAAATAATCTTTATTATTAAATTTAATATTTACATTTGCCATTTATCTATCTCGTTTACTAAATTTTCAGTTTCCTGACTTAATTCCTCGATATCTTGATTAAACCTATCTTCTAGCTCAGATTTTTTACCTAACTCTGATTGAAGTTTTTTAATTTTTTCTCTTAAATATTTGTGCTCTCTCATTAATTCACCATTTTTTTTTTCAACTTCTTTTTTTTGATTGGCTATTTCATTTTTTTCGCTTCTAATTTTTTCCAACTCAAAGCTTGGCTGTGAATAACTTAAAGATAGTGAATTTAATTTATCAATAAGTTGGTTTAAATTTTGTTCTTTTTTTTCAAAACTGCTCATAAAGATTTATACCATAATATTGATATAGTTAGTTTAAGTCTATATAGGTAATTAAAAGTGACTGTAAAATTTAATCAATTATCCAACGCTATAAGATTTTTATCAATTGATGCTGTTCAAAAAGCAAACTCTGGTCACCCCGGTATGCCTATGGGCATGGCGGATGTTGCAACAGTTTTATTTAAATACCACCTGAGGTTTAATCCTAAAAATCCAGATTGGATTAACAGAGATAGATTTATTTTATCTGCAGGTCACGGATCCATGTTGCTTTATTCTTTGCTTTATTTAAACGGCTACAAAAGTATTTCTATTGAAGATATAAAAAATTTCAGACAATTAAATTCTATTTGTGCGGGACATCCTGAATATAAAAAAAGCACTGGAATTGAAACCACCACAGGACCATTAGGACAAGGTTTGGCTAATGCAGTTGGAATGGCAATAGCTGAAGAAATATTCAGAAAAAAATTTGGCTCTGAAGTTATTAGCAACAAAACATATGTAATCGCCAGTGATGGTGACTTGATGGAGGGTATAAGTCATGAGGCAATGAGTTTAGCCGGGCATCTTAAATTAAAAAACTTAATAGTTTTTTTTGATAATAATAAAATTTCAATTGACGGTTCAACGTCATTAAGTGTTTCGGATAATTACAAAAAAAGGTTTGAGTCCTACGGTTGGAGCTTTATAGAAGTTAATGGTCATAATGAAAAGCAAATATCTAAAGCAATTATTAAAGCATCAAAATCAAAAAAACCAACTATCATCTCTTGTAAAACTGTCATAGGATTTGGATCGCCTAATAAATCTGGTAAGGCTTCCTCTCATGGCTCCCCTTTAGGAGATGAGGAAATATCATTAGTACGAAAAAAATTAAAGTGGAACAGCGCGCCATTTGAAATACCTAAAGAAATTTTAGATGAATGGAGAGAAATAGGAAGTAAAGGGGAGCAATTAGAGAATAACTGGTTACAAATAATTAATAAAAAAAATCCAAAAATTAAAAATGAACTTAATAAATATAAAGAAAAATTAGATATTTCAGGTTTAGAGAGTTTAGTCCAAAAAGAGAAAGAAAAATATTTTGAATCTAAGCCAAGTTTAGCAACAAGACAATGTTCAATGGCTGCGATTGAAAAAATTTCTGCTTTTCTTCCGCAATTGATAGGTGGATCAGCAGATTTAAGTGGTTCAAATAATACAAAAACAAACAATTCTAAAATTATTAATTCTAAAAATTTTAATGGAAATTACATTCATTATGGAGTTAGAGAGCACGGTATGGCGGCAGTTATGAACGGCTTAGCCCTTTATGGAGGAATAATTCCATACGGAGGAACTTTTTTAATTTTTTCTGATTATTGTAAACCTTCTATAAGACTCTCTGCTTTAATAGGTCTAAAAGTCGTTTATGTTTTTTCTCATGACTCGATTGGTCTTGGTGAAGACGGTCCTACTCACCAACCAATAGAACAACTAGCTGGATTAAGAGCTATACCAAACTTAAATGTATTTAGACCTGCAGATATAAATGAAACTTTCGAATGTTGGGAAATTGCTTTAAAAAGTGAAAACACGCCAAGTGCGATTGCATTATCTAGACAAAAAGTTCGTTACATAAACCCAAAAAACTCAAAAGAAAACAAATGTGAAAAAGGAGCTTATGTAGTTAGTTTAACTTCGCA